>JAFZPH010000051.1 GCA_017550405.1 Bacteroidales bacterium | reverse complement strand
ATGGATTGTAATGTTTTCCCATAAAAAGCATTCCTTTCTGGCGGATTTGGCTTCACGGTGCAAAGATATGAAATAATTTCCATTCTGCAATCGTAAATTTTTTTTTTCCGCCCTTCCGTGTCTACTTTTCATGGTGCAACATTGTGATTTGGGTGTGCCAATTTTTACGAATGCATTTGACTTTCCCTGACTTTCCCTGGAACTGGTTGACAGATTTGGGTTAAACAGCTTCTAAGATTACGTGCTTTCTGCACGTATATCGGACACTAATATATTGAGATATATTCAGTCGGCGAAGAAGGCGCCCTTGATGGCGAAAACAAGCAGGAAGAGGACGGCGATGAGCTGCCAGCGACGGGCGCGGATGTTCTTGCCGGTACGGCCAAGCATGATGGCTAGGTAGCAGAACAGGAACATGACCACAAGCAAAGGGATGGCAACCCGCCATACATCGGTTTGGAACGAGACAAGAAATCCAAGTCCAAGACCTACGAAAAAGGTATTGGTGCCTGTGGCTATACCCAGTAGGAGGACCGTGAGCCAACGCGAGATGTCGTAGGCGGGGAGTTCCTTCTCCTTTTTGCGGAAGGCGGGGAAGAACATCCGCAGGGCCACCACGACGAGCAGACCAAGATAGATGAGACTGTCGTATTCGGGAAGTTCGAAACGCAATAGATTGCCGATATAAATTCCTGCAAGTATGAGCAGTACATGTACTATGGCCACAAGAAACGACACTCCCAGACCTCGGGTTAGGCGGATGGGGTTTTTCAATGCACAGGCCCGCAGGGTGACCATCACGGGGACGGTGAGTGCGAAGGAGAGGATGATATACTCTAAGACAGACATGATGTTATGACAATGATTTCGTTATTGTTATGAAGTCGCTGACGGAGAGCTGCTCGGCACGGAGGGAGAGGAACTGCTCAGGCACACGGTCGAGGGGCAGGTCGAGCTGACGCAGGGCATTGCGGAGGGTTTTGCGCCGTTGGTTGAAGCCTATCTTGACCACCTTGACGAACAGGTTTTCGTCACATTCCAAGGATGTTACAGCGTTGCGGCGAAGTCGGATGACGGCCGATTTGACCTTGGGGGGAGGGTTGAAGACATGCTCGTGGACGGTAAAGAGGTATTCTATATCGTAAAAGGCTGAAAGCAAGACACTGAGGATGCCGTATGTTTTGCTGCCCGGCTTGGCGGCGACACGCTCGGCAACCTCTTTCTGGAACATGCCCACGAGTTCGGGGACACGGTTTCGGTTGTCGAAGACCTTGAAGAGGATCTGCGACGAGATATTGTAGGGGAAGTTGCCTATGACGGCAAAGGGCTCGGAGAAAAGGGAGGAGAGGTCGAGCGCGAGGAAATCCCCTTCAATGACATGCAGCGAGGGGTAGTGGTCGTGGAGATAGGCAACAGACTCGCGGTCGATTTCAATAGCGTGGAAATCAATGCCCTCCTTGTCGTAGAGATATTTGGTGAGGACGCCCATGCCCGGCCCTATTTCGAGGACATGGGGGGTGAGCCCGGTAAGGCTGTCGGCTATCTGGCGGGCGATGTTCTCGTCTTTGAGGAAATGCTGACCGAGGAATTTCTTTGCTCGTACTTCCATAACAAGGGGCTATAACGGTTCGTTTTCGTTGGATTCAGGCTGAGGGAGCGCACGGTATCGCCGGCGTGCCTGGTCGACATAAAGGCTGGCGGGGTGGTCGAGGATGACTTTCTCGTAGCAACTGCGGGCCCGAGCGGGGTTATTCAGATGTTCCTCATTAAGTTGGGCGAGGAGCATAAGGGCATCGTCGGCCAACAGGTCGTCGGGGTAGAAATCGACAAGCTGCTGGAGAAGGGTGTCGGCCTCGGCATAACGCTGCTGCTGGATGCGGATGCGGGCTTTTTGATACAACACCTCATCGAACAACGGATGGGAGAGCGCGCTGCTGGAGATGTTGTCGAATGCGGTCCAGGCGGAATCGAGGAGGTTGCGGTAGAGCAGAAGGTCGGCTTCGGCGTAGCGCGCAAGCATTCCGAACGTGCTGTCGTCCTCCATGTTGTCGCTGATAAGGAGCGACAGTTCCATCGCATCGTTGGCGATAAGCTTAGAGGTGGAGGCGCGGAGGACATCCAGCTGCGACTTGGCCCAGAGGAAGTCGCCGTTGTAATAGGAGAGCTTGGCATTCTTGAACTTAGCCTGAGCGCCCAGCACATCGTTCTTGTTGGCTTTCTCGACCTGCATATACAGGAGGGAGGCATCCCACACTTCGCCAGCAAAGAGAAGAAGGTCGCCAAGGGCGAGCTTGGTCTCATCGCGCTCCTTGGGCGAGAGCTTGGGGAGGTCGAGGATGTCGTAGAGGATGTCGGCGGCGGCCTGGACACTGTCGGCATAATAGGCCAGCAGGTCGGCATAGTTGCGCATCAGCGGCACTGTCTGGTAGTTCTTGCCCAGCTCGTCGAACGCTGAGCGGTAGTTGTCGAGCAGCTGCATCAGACGCTTGTTCTCGATGGGGAAAAGGCGGTTTATACGCGCGAAAGCCACATCGAGCTCCCCTACCCTAGCGGCGAAATAATTGGGGCTCTGAGCGCCTTTTTTCACCACAGCGGCATAGCATTGCTGGGAGACATCATAGTCGCCGTTGGAACGGGCGATGGAGGCCACCCGCATCAGGGGTTCGCCCTCCAGGTCGGGGAAACGGGCATCGATGGCTTTGGCCTGCACCATAGCAAACTGGAAGTCTTTCTGCTGCAAGGAGAACCAGAGCATCATCTCGATATACTGCTTGTTGTCGGGGTGTTGTTGTACACGCTGGATGAGGGTGTTGCGGAGGCCGTCGACAAGTTTAGGGTTGGAGGTTTCGTTGAGCACGCGCTGCAGGTTGATCTGGATGGAGCCCATCATGTTGGGTGACTTGTCGAGAAGGTCGAAGTATTCCTGCATCATGGCTTCGTAATTGCCTGTGCGCTCGTAGAGTGTGGCCAACTCGCTGACGTAGACGAACTCGTTCTTCATCTTGCTGCGGGCAGTGAGATAGACACGGATGGCGTATTCGGGGTGACCGGCGGTCTCGAAAGCTTGCGCCAGCTCGGCAATCTGCTTGGTATCATAGCCTACCATCTCTACAACAGCGTCGTAGGTCTTTGTGGACTTGCGCTTTTCACCGCGCATCTCATAAGCACGACCGAGGTCGACATGAAGATACAAATCCTTGGGATACATCTTGATACGCTTCTCCACCAACCGTTCAGCACTTTTGAAGCTGCCCAACTCCAAATAGGAACGGAAGAGCATCTGATAATAGAATTTGTTGGGGGCGCGGTTATAGAGGGTTTCGTAGCACTCGGCAGCCTGTTCGAACTGCCCGCTGGAATAGTAGTGTGCGGCTAACTGTTCCTGCGTCTGCTGGGCACGGCACGTTGGGAGGAGACACAGGAGGAAGGCAAGCGACACCAACCACCGCTTATGTGACAGGAACGTTGTCATGGTGCATCTATCTTATAAAAAGCACCGGAAAGGGGTCTCCCGGTGCTACAATCGTGACTAAGCTGGGATTCGAACCCAGGACCCCATCCTTAAAAGGGATGTGCTCTACCTGCTGAGCTACTTAGTCGAGCCATATCTGTGACTAAGCTGGGATTCGAACCCAGGACCCCATCCTTAAAAGGGATGTGCTCTACCTGCTGAGCTACTTAGTCATCTCAAATTTGAGTTTGCAAAAGTACAACTTTTTTCTCTTTCGGCAAAAAGTTTTTATTTCACCACTATTCTTTTGCAAACTAACACACTGTTCTACAGGTGAATAGTTGACTCAATATTTTTTTTAAGAATAAAATATTTGGCCAATCAATAAATAATTCGTACCTTTGTTTTTTCAAAAATCACAAAAATCATGAATCCCGACATACAAATAAAACACGGTTTCGGAGAGGTTGTCTTCGAGATGCCCATTGAAGAAGTAGTGGCGATACTTGGTGAGGCAGACGAATGCGAAACCATCGACAACGCAGCTGACGAAACCACTACAATACTACGCTATACCGACAGGATGACCCTCTTTTTCGAGGGCGACTGCCCTACCCTATCGTGCATCGACATTACCGACGAGGAGGCCACTCTCTTTGGCGAGAAAGTATTTGAAATGGGCGAGAAAGAGATTGTACGCCTGATGGTGAACCACCAGTATTTCGAACAGGACATCGACAACGAGATTTGGGGGGAACGGCGCATCACATTCGGTGAAGGAAACATTGATTTCTACTTCGAAGACGATGAATTGCTATCGGTGATAATAGGCAGATAAGCACAATGCCAACATATAAACCTCTGATTTCCACGGCATATCTACCCACGGTACGATATATGTCCGTCTTGGCTAAATATGGTGCCGCCATCATAGAGCAGCACGAGACCTTTCCGAAACAGACCTTCCGAAACCGCACAACGATAGCGACAGGCAACGGTTTGATGATGCTGAATGTGCCGGTATCGCGCCCTTCGGGCAACCACACCACGACAGCCGAAATGGTAGTTAGCTATCACGAACCATGGAACATAAGACACTGGCGAGCCATCGCGTCGGCATATAATGCTGCACCCTACTTCCTTTACTATAAGGATGAGCTGGATGAGATCTTGATGCATCGGTACGACCATTTGCTCCATCTGAACGAAGCCCTGCTCCATTACCTGTTGAAGAAACTGAAGATTACATGCCAACTGGAATATAGCCAGACGTTTATCAGAGAGACGGAATCCTATATAGATTTGAGGGATAGCCTGACGGCCAAGAGGGATAACCCAGATAATACCTATCCGCACTATAGCCAGGTGTTCGAGAACCGCCACGGGTTCCTTCCTAACCTTAGCGTTATCGATTTGCTGTTTAATCTCGGTCCCGAAGCAAAAAGCTACCTCCTATCCATCCAATAAGGGCAAAGTCTGCTCCATTACCCACATTCCATACGTAATTACCATGGAACATGACAACTAATGTTATCCATACGTGAAACAAGCCAAAGTTACCAAAAAAGAGATGTAATTGGCATGGAACATGCTTGTTAGCACATTCGTTTCTCGTGAAACAGGGGTACTATTTTCCCTGCTGGAGATGGATAAGGAGTACCGACACATCGGCTGGAGAAACGCCACTAATGCGAGAAGCTTGACCAATCGTGCTGGGTTGCATTTTGCTCAGCTTTTCCCGCGCCTCGTATGACAGTGCCGTCAAAGAGTAATAATCGAATCCTGAAGGCAACGGAATGTCTTCGAATTTCAGTATCCGCTCCGCCACATCATGCTCCTTCTCAATATAACGTTGATACTTGAGCAGTATCTCAGCAGAGCTGAAGACCTCATCCCTCAACCCTTCGGGAACGGAAAGGAACAGCTCCTCCAACTCGGGCGAAATGGTGCGTATAAAATGGATGTTGACTTCAGGCCTCAGCAGAAGATTGACCAACTTCACCCGCTGCTGTAAAGGAGGCGTCTCCAAACTTTCGAGCATAGTATTGGCCTGAGAAGGAGTGACAGGGGTATCCTTGATTGCTTGGACAACCCGATCAGTATACTCCTGCTTCTCCCCTACCCTCTTCATACGCTCTTCGGACGCAAGTCCTATGTCATACCCCAACGGGGTGAGTCGGGTGTCAGCATTGTCCTGACGGAGCAAGATTCGGTATTCGGCACGAGAGGTGAACATCCGGTAGGGCTCATCGACCCCTTTGGTGACAAGGTCATCAATCAGCACTCCTATATACGCCTGTGTCCGATTGAGAACGAATGCGGGCTTCCCTTGTATCTTGAGTACGGCATTGATGCCCGCCATGAGCCCTTGACACGCTGCCTCCTCGTAACCTGTGGTGCCGTTGATTTGTCCAGCAAAGTATAGGTTTTCGACGAGACTTGTCTCGAGGGTGTACTTCAATTGCGTTGGAGGGAAGTAATCATACTCTATGGCGTAGCCAGGCTTCAATATCCGGGCATGCTCAAAGCCATTGATGGTATGGAGCGCATCCACCTGCACGTCGAGCGGGAGTGAAGATGAAAAGCCATTGAGGTAATAGGAATTGGTCTCCCACCCTTCGGGTTCGACAAAGAGCTGATGGCGATCTTTTCCGGCAAAGCGCACAATCTTATCTTCGATGGATGGGCAGTAGCGAGGACCATGTCCTTGAATACGTCCGGTGTAGAGAGGAGAACGGTCGAAGCCAGTACGGAGTATCTCATGGGTGCCCAAGTTTGTATAAGCCAAATAGCAGGAGCGTTGGCGAGTGAGCGATTGGGTATTGAGATAAGAGAAGGTCTGGGGATGCTCATCACCCGGCTGCTCAACCAATTTCTCAAAATCGATTGTTCTGCCATCAATACGGACAGGCGTACCCGTCTTGAGCCGATCCATAGCGAACCCATACTCATGCAACGAATCGGAAAGACCTTGAGCAGGCCTCTCCCCTATCCTACCTCCCGACCAGGACTTGTCGCCGATATAGATAATCCCGTTGAGGAAGGTGCCATTGGTGAGGATTACCGCTTTGGACGAAATGTCAAGTCCCAATCGTGTGCGAACGCCCTGCACAACTCCACCGCTGATGATGACATCCACCACCTCATCCTGCCAAATGCTGAGATGAGGGGTATTCTCCAAAACTTTCCGCCAGTTGAGGGAAAAGAGCATTTTGTCGCACTGTGCTCGCGGGCTCCACATAGCAGGACCTTTTGAGAGATTGAGCATCCTGAACTGAATCATCGAGCGGTCAGTCACTATGCCGGACATTCCACCCAAAGCGTCGATTTCTCTAACAATCTGACCTTTTGCCACTCCACCCATTGCCGGGTTGCAAGACATCTGACAGATTGTATCAATATTCATCGTGACGAGGAGCGTTTCGGCACCCAATTTGGCTGCAGCAGCTGCTGCTTCGGCTCCTGCATGTCCTCCGCCAACAACGACAACATCAAACTGCATACTATTCATAACAAGGATGGGAAAGATAAAGAGCTGATATTTGAGTGAGCAATAGGGTAGGGGAGAAGAGATGTTTCATGAGGAACAGCATATCTAATTAATTGTATTCCATAATTGTAAAGCAAGGTTTTCGCGTCTCCGCATCTCGGCAGCATCCTCATCGGTTTTGTCGCCTTGCCCCAATAAATGTAATATTCCGTGAATAATGACCCGCAGCAGCTCTTGTTCAAACGTAGTGCCAAACGATACTGCATTCTCGGCTACTCGGTCGACACTAATCATAATATCACCCGAGATGACATCGCCTTCAACATAATCGAAAGTAATGATGTCGGTATAGGTATCATGATTTAAAAAAGATTGATTGGCGGATAAAACATATTCGTCATCACAGAAGAGATATGATATGACGCCCAGTCTTTTCCCATGACTGGAAACAACTGTTGTAATCCATTTTTTGAGCAGTTGTTCATTCGGGATGTTAAAAGAATCGATTTGTTGTGCGAAGGAGATGGCCATATTAAACTTTTTACGTTTGCGGACGGGGTATTGACTTTTTAGGAAACAACATTTGTACTTGGGCTATTACACATGAAAACACTTTATATCAACCACATACAATAGATTTTTGCCCATTATTGCTCGTTTAGAACACATCATTCCGGAACAGGTAGATAAATCACCTTATGGATTAAAATCTCGTCGAGTTATCACAATAGAAAAATCGTCACATTAGGACTCTATCAAGACAGGTTGATAAAAACGGGCGAGGACAGATCTACGTCTTTCGGATTCATTGTCGCCGATTCCATTCAGACAAAAAAGGAGGCGAACAGTGTTGTCGGAAATCTCAACTTCATCCGCCAACTGGTTGACCAACGATTGGACATCGGAAGAGAGAATAGGGGAGGGGAGCTCCGTTTGATTCACACCTGCAGGGAGAGCGTCAGTGGAAACTGTTATGTCGAAATAAAGACCTTTACGGCAATAGTTGCATGCAAGAAGCAAAGTGTCATCAGGATACTTATGAAAAAAAGACTGGATAGTAGCAAGAACAGGGACAGAAATGATGGCATGATAATTGGCCAGATGATTATCATAGCATACTGATGCCACGAGGTCTTCAACCCTTCTGACAGAATTACTACCTATCTGTATAACAGTGTTTTCCATTGAGATATTGAGACTTTAGTGTTTACAAAGATACAACTTTTTTCCGATATACATTCAGAATTTGTAAAAATAGTCTTGGACTTTTGCTTTGTAATAGGGGGAAAGCGATGGAGGAAGGGTACGGAAGAGGTCGGAAGAATTGTTTTGCAGCTTCTTAAGTTTCTCCAAATCACTTTGGGAAGTCTGATGGGGTTTATCAACCCCTTCACGGCTCTCGCGACGCTCCTCCTTCTCCCGCTGCATTTCTGCCTTCTCATGCTCCAGCAACCTGGTCATAATCTGCTGTTGCCGATTGATTGTCTGCTGCGATATGACACGATTAACAAGGTCTGTCTCAGTTTGTTCCATCTGTTTAATCAACTGGTCTATTTCACGCGTCAACTTAGAATTACCCCCATTTTGTTGTTTCATTTCCTGGCCATATTCCTGCATCATGCGACGAATCATCTCCTGTTGAGCAGCCCTTTTAGCAAACTCCTCACTAATCTGAGTGCTGGAATGATCACCTATTTTCTTACGACCATTAGGTTTAGATTTTCCCTGTTTATCAAGCTGTTTCTTCAAAGCTTCCATCTGCTTGTTCAGCTCCTGCTGCATCTGTTTCATCGACTTTGGCGAGGGTTTGCCATTGCCCGGTTTGCTACAGTTGCTCTTCATTTTCATGCCAGGATTCTTACAACTGCCACTGTTCTTTTTCTGCTGATTCTGACGCATTTGGTTCTGCATCTGATCCAGCGACTCAGCCATAACCAACGCCAGGTTATTGAACGAAGTCATAGCATATTGCATGAATTGTGACGACTGCGAATTCTTATATGACCCATAGAACGACTGATTCATCTCCAACAAACCATTGAGGGAGCGGGAGAGGTTGTTGTTCACATCACCAATATTATTATTAATCACTTTGGCCACAGCAATTTGTCGCTTAGCTATCGCCCTAAGGGAATCCTCCACACCACGGAAATCGTCCTTAATTTTATTCTGTGACACTATCACCGATTGATATTTCGGGTCCTGGATGTATATGTTGTTTATCTGACCAATTAACGATTCCTGATTGAAAGACAAGGTGACCAGATTCTTTAAAAGCATCCTAATCTGCTCGGCATCCTCTGCCAGATCCTGCTGCTCAATATCCTGCTGTGCCTCTGCCAACTGTTCCGAGAGTTCATCTAATTGTTGTGCAGCCTGTTTCTGCTGTTTCGAAGCATCTTTGTACTTCCCTTTCTGGGTGTTGTTCTCAGCATTTTGCTGGTTGTCGTCAATCTTCTTCAGTTGCTCTTTATCAACCTTGAAATCAATGCTTTCGTCTAGCTTTTTATAATCGGCTTGAATCTTATCAATTTCTTTCTTTAAACCCTCGAATTCCTGCGACAAACGCTGTTGCTCTTTTACAAGATTATCTTTCTCATCTTTGCTCCTGGCCTGCTCCGTCTTTTCGGCCAGTTTGCGCTGTTCCTTAGCTAATGTTTCAGCTTTTTGGATAGCATCTTCGACATTCTTTTCTATCTCGAGACGCTTCATCAATTCGATATTCTGGTCAATCTGTTTCTCGAGATTCTCGTTATCCATTTTAATCTTCTCAAGCTGCTCCTGGACCTTCTTTTTATCCATCTCCTGCATTAACTTATCCATCTCTTGCATCATCTTCTTCATCTCGTCGTTGAGCACCTCGTTCATGAGCCTGTCAAGCTCCTGCTGCTTTTGCAACAGCTGTTCGCTCTGATCCTTGAACTTCTGCTCCAACTGCTTATTCTCCATCAACTGCGATTGTATCTGCTGGAGCATCTGCTTGATTTCCTTCTGTTTCTTAGCCAGTTCTGCAAAATCCTTCTTATCTTGCCAATCCAAATCTTTCTTGTCAACCATCTTCCGCATCAGCTCATTAATGTCCTCCTGCATCTTCTTCAACTCGGAGATAGACTTCTGGGCATTGTGTTGTGCTTCGGAAGAGTTGCGTTCCAAAATATTATCCAATTCTTTTGCCGACGGGATGGAGACCTCAAATTTCTGCGAACTGGCAGATTTGGGACCATGAATGGCATCGTTATCCCAAACCTCAAAGAAATAGACCAGTTTGTCGCCCGGTGCCAACTCAATCTCCGACAAGTCCGTAGAGTAATAGAAATCCTGCACCACATCCTTTTTCAACGCTAAATCGACAGTTGTGATATCCTTGATGGAAGTGTCATTCTCGTTGGTTTTCACCATCTTGAACACGAGTCTGCTGAAACCGTAATCATCCTTTATTTTGCCCTGAAACAGCAGACGGTCGAACAATGCGGAATCGCGCAACTCGACTGCCGAAATGATAGGAACAGCATCGGGAATAGTGGAGACAGCATACTTCAACGAATCGGAAGAGAGGTTGAACTTGTTATCGGCATAAAAACAGTAGTCGAACGAGTGCAAAGCCCTGTAGGTCAACGAGGCGCGACCGTTCTCATCCGGCACAACGACCAGCTTTTGATTCTCAACCACAAGGTAAAGCGAGTCAACATTCTGGGTATTGAAAAGCCATTTGATATAGGTCCCTTCAGGCACCACCAAATCTCCCTCATTGGCCAGCGACTCGTTCTTTTTCGATGTATAAACAGGGTAGGAGAGGGCTGCCAGGAAATCGACAATGGCAGGCTTGGGAATCACTGTCAGCTCATAGTCGGCCGAACGGACATCGGCTCCCTGCATGAAGAATGTATACGACCGCTGCACAGTCTTGAAGACATAAGAGAAATGGGTCTTGTCGACCTGTGTCATCTTATACACATTCCCCTCCACATTAATGAAAGCCTCTGCAGGAACCGACTCGCCTTCAACCGACACATGCAGCTCGAAATCATCGTGTTGGGCTATCTCAAGCACATTGTTTTCAACCACAAATGAGAAAGGGGCAGGGCGTTCGAAATAAGTATTGTAGTGGGTAATACGATGCGACGAGGAGATGAGCAAAGCAGGGGAAACCAACAGCAACACCAGCACGATCAGCAGAGGAACTGCCGCATATTTCACATACCGCTTGTTGGCCTTCAAATCAATGGCTTGATGGAAGGGTAGGGGACTTAGCTGGGCCGTCTTCTGCTCGATGGCGGAAACCAGCAAACTATCGTCCGAGGCAATCTCTTGCTGTTGTAGTTGTAACAGGTTTAGCAACTTATCCTTAACCTCGGGGAAATGGCCACCAACAATTCGCGCCGCTTCGTCGTAGCTCATTACCTTTCCCAACCGGAACATCTTGGCCAGAGGCAATACCACATAAAAACACAATATTGCCGCAGCCGAAACCAGATAAAACCAAAAAAGAAATGCCCTCACGCCCGTTCCGAAGTAACCAAAATATTCCAGCAGTGATACGACCAAAAACAGCGACAACAACAAAGCCAGGGAATAGATTATTCCCTTTATCATCCTGTTTTTATAATACTTACGGATGAAACGGTTGAGATTGTCGCGTATTGTTCCTGTTTCTTTCACATGACCAAATGAACTTGCAAAGATACAAAAAATAATTCGTTTATCGTCAATCCAATAAAATTTCGTACTTTTGCACAATAATCCATCAGCTATGAACAAAGTAATCATCATCACCGGTGCATCATCGGGATTCGGCAAAGCCACAGCCGAAAGGCTTGCCAAAAAGGGGCACACCGTCTACGGCATTTGCCGCAGGGAGATGAGCCACCCCACCATCAATTATATGCAGGCCGACATCCGCGACAAGGAACATATCAAACAAATAATCAATACAATATATGAAAAAGAGAAACACATAGATGTATTGATAAACAATGCCGGCATGGGCATAGGAGGCTCACTGGAACTTGCCACCACCGAGGAAATCCAGGTACAGATGGGCACCAACTTTATGGGATGCGTGAACATGTGCCAGGAAGTGCTGCCGTATATGCGTCGCCAGCGCAGTGGGAAAATCATAAATTTAAGCTCTATCGGCGGAATTATGGGCTTACCCTACCAAGGGTACTACTCCGCCTCGAAATTCGCCATAGAGGGCTTTTCCGAGGCTCTGAGCGCCGAAGTGAAAGGGTTCGGCATCTCCGTCTCCATGGTTGAACCTGGCGACTTCGCCACAAACTTCACCTCCAGCCGCAGGAACTCGCAAGCCACGCTGGACGACCCCGACTACGGCCCCATATTCAAACGCTCTCTGGGACTGATAGAAAAGGAGGAAAACGGGGGTCTGAAACCCGATGTGTTGGCGCAAAAAATCGAGAAAATTGTTGAATCCCGCCATCCGAGACTCCGCTATGTAGTGGCCAATTTGGAACAATGGCTCTCGGTGGCGCTCAAACGATTCATCCCGGGCAACTGGTTTGTCAACATCTTGATAAGCTATTATAAATCCAAACCCTGAGACCCCTCCATGCGCAAAACAGAACGGGCAGTGAGATCATCTCCACTGCCCGTTCTGTTTATCAATTATTTATAACCGTTTAGAAACTTTTCTTGAACACTGCCCGCTTGATGATGGGGGTGGACTTGTAGGTGGTATCCCATATACGTTGCGCCTCGTTGCCGATGATTTGGGGGTTGGAGTAAGCCCAACGTGTATTCAGCCGTATGGCACTGGAACTCAAGTAGGCATAATAGATGGAGTGGACACCGCGTTTCTGCCAATCGGGATGTACACCGTTGAGCAGCAAGTCGATGTCGGTAAACTTATGCAAAGCCCTCAGTATGTGGTACCAGCCAAAGGGGAAGAGATGACCGTTGGCCTTCTTGTAAGCATCATTGAGGTCGGGAATGCTGAGACCGAAAGCCACCAGATTGTCCTCCTGGTCAACCACAAAACCCACAAAGTCGAGATTGATGAAAGGAAAGTACTGGTTGATATACACATTGATTTCCTTTTCGGTTAGGGGGACGAAATCGTACAAATCCTTAAAAGCCGCATTAATCGTGTAGAAGAACTTACGGGCGTAGGGGTACACCTCCTTGCGCGACTTGAAATGGAGCATCCTCAAGTTGTACTTCTGCATGATGAGCTGGTTGATACGGGCCACCTTATCGGGGATGGGCTGGGAAGCATGGATTTGATATTGAGCCCATTGGCAAGGCATCTCGTAACCGGCACGCTGGATGAAGTTGATATAATACTTCGGGTTATACAGTGTGCTGATATTTTGCCGCTGGTCGAAGCCTTCAATCACCCAGCATTCCTTATCCATGTCGGTAAAGCCGAAAGGACCCTCTATCTCGTTCATTCCCTTTTCCTTGCCCCATGCCACCACCGTGTCGAGCAGACGGGTGAAGACATCATAGTCCTCGATAAAGTCGAACCAGCCGAAACGCACGGCCTTCTTATTCCAGCGCTCATTGACCGAATAGTTGATAATTCCGGCCACACGGCCCACCACTTTCTTGCCGCGATAGGCAAGCCACAGTTTCAGGTCGCAATGGTCGAGCGAGGGGTTTTTCTTGGTCAAAAGACCCAACTCATCGTTTATCAGGGGTGGGATGTATGTAGGTACATCCTTGAAAAGCTTGTTGGGGAACTGAATAAAGGCGCGTAATGCTGAGCGTCCTACAACTTCTTTTATTTCAATTGCTTCCATAACAATCTATTTTACTTCAGCACTTCCATTTTCTTGAAACACTTGTAGATTTTATCTACAGCGTAATCAATCTGCTGGTGGGTATGGGTAGCCATCAAGGCAAAGCGGATGAGCGTATCCTCGGAGGGGACTGCCGGCGGGATAACCGGTGTCACAAACACACCCTCCTCGAAAATCATGTGTGTGAGAATGAACGTCTTCTCGCCGTTGCGGATAAAGAGAGGGATGATAGGCGACTGGGTATGACCTATTTCAAATCCAAGGTCGTGGAAAGCCTTCATGGCATATCGGGTGTTGTCCCAAAGGGCCTCGTTGCGCTCAGGCTCCGTACGCATGATGTGGAGGGCTTCTATTACGGCAGCAGTGGCCGCAGGAGCAATCGAGGCGGTGAAGATATAAGGACGCACACTGTGTTTCATGTAGTTAATGGTCTCCTTATCGGCAGCGATGAAACCGCCTATCGATGCCAACGATTTGGAGAAGGTGCCCATAACAATGTCGGTATCCGGCAACTTATTGTAGTGGTCGCAGGTACCGCGTCCTTCGCGGCCGAAAACACCAAGGCCGTGGGCCTCGTCCACCATAAGGGTGGCCTGGTACTTGTTGCACAATTCCACCATCTTGTCGATGGGTGCCACATCGCCTTCCATCGAGAAAACGCCGTCAGTCACAACCAGTTTGCTTGCCTCGAGGGGGCATTTCTGAAGTTGGCGCTCAAGGTCGTCCATGTTGCAGTGTTTGTACTTCATGGTGGTGGCAAAGGTAATCTGCTTACCCTCCATAATCGACGCGTGGTCGAGTTCGTCGAACAGCACATAGTCGCTTCTGCCCGTGACACACGGGATAGTACCTGAATTGGCCTGGAAACCAGCCGAGAACAGCATCACACCGTCCTTGCCCATGAATTCAGCCAACTCGTCCTGGAGCTGGATGTGGATGTCGAGCGTACCGTTGAGGAAAGGCGAACCCGCACAGCCAGTACCGTATTTATCAATAGCGGCTTTGGCAGCCTCTTTGATCTTGGGGTGATTGGTGAGACCAAGATAAGAATTGGACCCGAACATCAACACCTTTTTGTCATTGACAAGAACCTCGGTATTCTGTTCAGAAGAAATGGGTGTAAAATAAGGATAAATACCCTTTGCCTTGGCTTCCTGAGGAGCCGTATAACGTGCAAGTTTCTGTTGTAAAGGTTTCATCTATTGTATACAGCAAAATAAAAATGCAAAATAACAAAAAATATTTCATATTACAAAATTCTGCTCTGTTAAAAACGAGAACAGCCTTTCGGTCAACCGACTTGCACCAATTCTAAAAAATTGGTTTTTAATTTGTTCTTTACCCAAGATTTGTGCAGCAAGTGTATAATATTTTAACACTTCATCAGGAGTCGATATGCCTCCAGCGGCCTTAAACCCGACCCATTTTCCAGTTTTTGTGTGGTGAGTTTTTATGATTTTTAACATCACTTCGGCTGCTTCGACAGTGGCCGAAACAGCTATCTTGCCGGTGGATGTTTTGATGAAATCAGCTCCCGCGTCGATGGCTAGTTCCGACGCCCGCGCTATGTGCTCCGCAGTCTGCAATTCGCCCGTCTCGAGAATCACCTTCAGAGTGCGCCCGGCTGTCTCCTGCCTGATGGCTGCTATCTCGTCAAACACCTTATTATCATCACCTTCAAGCAACGAGCCACGCGAGATGACCATATCAATCTCGTCGGCACCCTCATCCAAAGCGTACTTCACTTCGAGCAGCTTGACGGGTAGGGGAGACTGTCCGGCCGGGAAAGCACCCGCCACCGACGCAACACGTATGCCGCTACCCTGTAGACAATCAACCGCTTGTCGTACAAAAACAGGATACACGCACACCGCTGCCACATGACCGATTCCCTTCGACGCATCCTGCAACTCCATCGAGCGGCGGCAAAGATTGTCCACCCGTTGCCAGGTGTCGCTACCCTCCAGCGTGGTATTATCGATACAAGTGAAAACCTGCCTCAGTGCAGCGTATGTCTCGCTATTCATCGAATGGGTGTCCACTACTTTATCAATTTGTTGATTTTCTCAACTCTGCGCTGATGTCTCCCGCCCTCGAAAGGAGTGTTGAGAAACTCATCCACAATCTGCAATGCCGTTTCCTGTAGAATGAAGCGGGCCGGGAGCGACACCATGTTGCAATCGTTGTGCTGCCGGCCAAGATGTGCAATCTCGGCATTCCAGCACAAAGCACAGCGTACATTCGGATATTTGTTTACCGTCATCTGCACACCGTTGCCGCTGCCGCAAATCACGATGCCGCGTTTGTACTCGCCACAATCCACAGCATGGCCAGCCAGATGTGCAAAATCGGGGTAATCAACACTTTCAGCACTGTTTGTGCCGAAGTCCTTCACTTCAAAACCTTTCTCTTCGAGGTACTTTTTCACTACCTCTTTCAATTCAAATCCTGCATGGTCGCAGGCTATAGGGATAATTTCTTTCATATCAAAGCGTGTTTATAACTTTTTCGTGTTGCAAAGATAGCACAAAAAATATAAACTTCTGACAACAAAGACCATTTAATTATACACATTTTTTTAACCATAACCGCATAACCAAGGAAATCAAGTCAATAATAAATATCAACATGTTTTGTTGACAATCGGCTGACAACCCTGTCAATAAAATTTGAAACAAAAAACCCTCTCCCGAAACTGTTGAAAAAGGCATTTCTTTTCGTCGGTTTTCAACATTCCAAAACCTTCGTAACTCGAAATCCGGCGTTATTGATAACTCGGTTTATTACGCATTCAACATATAGTTGATAACCCAACACCTCTCTGCAATTCAACCATATCGGTCAGGATAAAGTGTTGAAGAATTGTTGACAATGTTTGGCCGTGATTCATCCAATAATTGGTTATCAACAAAACTGACAAACAAAATAAAACAAATAAGATATTAAAACATAATAATAACTTTTATTCTAAAGCATCCCTCCATACCGGTTGCACCTGCATAACACCAACTCCCTTCAATACTGGATTGTCATCCTTTAATTACAGTATTGTTTTCCCGTTATGATGTAAGATAACGATGCTATAACAATAGGAGAACGATGCAGGATTGAACGAAGTTACTAGGGAGGAAGAATGATAAAACCGACTGCAATCGTTGAGGCCGTTATAACGGAAAATTGCCATTAGCTTCCTTTCATTTCTTAAAAAATGAACTCTTCTAATAAGATATGCAACAATAACGTTCCGAAACCAAAAAAAATGTGTATATTTGCATCCTGCAACCTACTCCGTTGCAACAACTGGAGTGTTTGATAATTACATAAATACATCCGATATGGACAATGAATTTTACAAAAACGAAATTATTCGTCTGAAAAAAGAGAAAAACGCTGTCATACTGGGGCATTATTATCAGCGTGACGAGATACAGGACCTCTCCGACTATATCGGCGACAGTCTTGCATTGGCTCAGAAGGCGCAGGAGTGCGACAACGACATTATCGTGTTCTGCGGTGTCCATTTCATGGCTGAGACGGCAAAGATCCTCAACCCTTCGCGCAAGGTGTTGCTGCCTGACATCACGGCCAGCTGTTCACTGGCTGAATCGTGTCCCGGCGAGGAGTTTGCGCGGTTCAAAGCCCAGTATCCTGACCACATGGTCATCTCCTACGTCAACTGCACGGCGGAGATTAAGGCGCTGTCCGACCTTATCTGCACCTCGGGCAATGCCGAGAAACTGGTGCAGTCGCTGCCCGAAGAGCAGAAGATTATCTTCGCTCCCGACAAGAATCTCGGGTCGTACATCAACAGTGTCACCGGCCGGCACATGGTGTTGTGGGACGGTGTATGCATGGTGCATGATGCGATGAAGGCCGAGACGGTGATGCAGCTCAAGGCCGAGCATCCCGATGCGGCGGTCATTGCCCATCCCGAGTGCAACGCTGCGCTGCTGCAAGTGGCCGACTTCGTCGGCAGTACTAAGGCCATGCTGAATTATATTGGACAGTCGGGTCACAAGAAGTTTATCGTCGCCACCGAGACGGGTATCCTCTACGAGATGCGCAAAAACAATCCCGATAAGGAGTTTATCACGCTCGACGCCAGTCAACAATGTAATTGCGCCGACTGCTCGTACATGAAACAGAACACCCTTGAGAAACTCTATCTGTGCATGCGTGACGAGACCCCCGAGATTAACCTTGACGCGGCCACCATCGAGGCGGCGGCACGTCCGATTGTCCGTATGCTCGACATGTCGAAGAAATTGGGCATCATAAAATGAGGGGACAGCAGCAGGTATACGACTATCTGGACAAACTCGGCATAGCCTTCGACTACTACGAGCACCCCGAAGCCCCCACTATAGAGATTGCGTCGCAGTTCTATAGGGGTGAGGGCACGGTGCTGTGCAAGAATCTGTTTTTCCGCAACCACAAAGGCGACAAGCACTATCTGGTGATAATGGATGCCCGCCACAACATGGACATCCACGACATTGAGCACCGATTGCACCAAGGCAAGCTGTCGTTCGCTTCGCCCCAGCGGATGATGAAGTATCTGGGCGTCATGCCTGGCTCGGTGTCGCTGTTCACGTTGGTAAACGACGTCGGGCACGAGGTGATTCTGTTTGTCGACAAAAAGCTACTCGACGCCGGGAAGGTCAGTTTCCATCCCAACGATAATACGGCTTCGCTGGTGATAAGTCGCGACGACATGCTCCAGTTTATCGAAAATGTGGGGAACAGGTATGAATTTCTGGATTTGTATTGATAAAGGATGCCTTTGCCGACGGAGGTAAACAGACCCCTGGAAGGGCTGTTGAAAAACAAGAAAAAAGTGTTGATAACCCATAATAAATGTTTCACGTGAAACAAGTAGAATATAAGGTTGAAGCCCCTTGCGGGCTACTCGAATTCCTGGTGCAAAAGATGCCGGACAGCAGCCGCTCGAAGGTGAAAGAGATTTTGGCGCACAATGTTTTTGTGGATGGGAGACGGAACAGCCAGTTCAATTTCCAGTTGCAGCCCGGCATGTGCGTTTCGATAGAGAAAGTGGGATACAAGGAACGGTACAAACCACGGGAATTGGACATTGTTTACGAGGATGCCCATCTGCTGGTGGTGAATAAGCACGAGGGATTGCTGTCGTATAGCAAAAATGTCAACGACGTGACTGTTATCTCGGTGTTGAACAAGTATTTGTATCTTACCCACCAGCATTGCAACGCCCACATCGTCCACCGTCTCGACCGCGATACATCGGGCTTGATGGTGGTGTCGAAGTCGAAGAAAGTGTCGCAGCAATTCGAGGCGGACTGGAAAGGAATTGTATACGACCGCGCCTATGTGGCGGTGGCGTGGGGTAGGGTAGGCTCTGCCGAGGGAACCATCACCTCGTGGCTTACCGATGGGGAGTATTGTGTGCTTTCCTCCCCGACCGACAATGGCGGTAAACTGGCTGTGACGCACTACAAGGTGGTGAAGCGCAGTCGCCGCTACACCCTCTTGGAGTTGCGGCTTGAAACCGGCCGCCGCAACCAAATCAGGGTCCACCTGCGCGAGGAAAAACATCCGGTGGTCCACGACCCGATGTATGGCTACAAGGACGATATTTCGCCCATCAATCGGTTGGCGCTGCATGCCTTCAGATTGTGTTTTGTACATCCTGTCACCGGCAAGAAAATGGAGTTCGTAACCCCCTATCCTCCCTCATTCCTAAAATTAATGGAGCTTTGACACAATAAAATCGTTGTGCTTGCGTTAAAAGATATTATTATTTTATAGACAATGAATAGAAAAGGCATTAGGGTTGTTGTATTCGTTGCAGCGTTGCTGTTGCAAACGGCAATGGTGCAAGCGCAGTATATATATACTGGCCGTCATACGGGCAGCGATACGTTGCGGCTGCCCAAGTGGGAGCCCCATCTTGCCGTGGCCACAGGGTTCATGGGGTCGTCGTCGGGCGACAACAGGCTTTTCACCACCGTTGCGCCCTCCCTCACATACCGTCCTAGCGACAGATGGACGGTGAACGCGGGTTTCGGCATCACCTCCGATATGGGTCTCAACCCCGACTATGCGCTGACACGACCCACGCGCAACCTGGCTCCATACAAACGCAACGGGGGCACGGGTCTGGTCTCGGCACACGCCGAAGCCGTCTACCGGGCTGGCGAGAATGTGTGGCTGGCGGCGGCGGTGTATCATCTCAGCGGCAGTTATGCCCCGCTGTTCGGCATGGCCAACGGGCGGGTGCTGGATGTGTCGGCCACTGCCATCTCGGCAGCGGCGGCGTTCCGCCTGTCCGAGAAGAGCTTTCTGCAGCTTTCGTTCACTGCGGTGCACGACCGTTACGGCACCATGCCGGCGCTCTACCACGATGCATGGATGCACGGGGGTTACGGGTCGTGGGGCTTGCATTCCCCGCTGGTGGGATATGGCCACATGCCGCACTTGTTCAACCCTTATTACTTCGACGGGCTTTATTGAAGCAAAGCCCTGCCTTGAAAACAGACAATCAATAGACAATGGAATATAACACACAACGCACTAAACTGAGAATAAACGATTACGGACGTAACATATACAAGCTGATCCAGTTTACCAAGACCGTCGAGGACCGCGAAAAGCGCACCCGCATGGCCGAGGCTATCGTGGACATCATGTCGCAGAACAGTCCCGACTCGAAAGACGCCGAGGACTATAAACGCAAGTTCTGGGTCCACCTGATGATTTTGGCCGATTGGGAGCTTGATGTGGATATGCCCTACGAAATCACCCCCGAGGAGACTGTGGAATTCAAGCCCCTGGCCATGACCTACCACCATGAGAAGATGCAGTACCGCCACTATGGCATGAATATGGAGAAGATGATACAGAAGGTGGCCGAGTATCCGGAAGGGGAGGAGCGCGAGGAACTGATATCCCTGATTTCGCACGCCATGAAACGCGACTATCTGCTATGGAACAGCGACACGGTGGAGGACGATGTCATCACGGCGCAGCTGGAACAGCTGTCGGACGACAAGCTCCACCTGCCGGAGGATTTCCAGTTTAAAGATTTCCGCGAATACCTCAAGGGCACCGACGAGGAGCGTCGCGCCAACGGCACGCACAAGAAAAAGAAGAAAAAGAAAAAATAAATCTTCGGCAAAGAGATGTCATCATTCGAAATAATAGGCGGACACAAGCTTCACGGCGTTATTCACCCCCAGGGCGCAAAGAACGAGGCCCTGCAGGTGATTTGCGCAGTATTGCTCACCAGCGAGAAGGTGGTTATCGACAATGTCCCCGATATACGCGATGTCAACAAACTGATAGGGTTGTTGCAGCTGATGGGGGTGAGGGTGCGTCGGTTGAACGACGACAGTGCACTGCTCACCGAAGGCCGCAGCTATGAGTTCCAGGCCGACGACGTCAATCTCGACGTGTTGGAGAGCGAGGAGTTTGCCCTGCAGGCGGCAGCGTTGCGCGGGTCCATCATGGTAGTGGGTCCATTGCTGTCGCGCTACGGCAAGGCCGTGGTGCCGCAGCCGGGTGGCGACAAGATTGGACGCCGCCGTCTCGACACCCACTTCCTCGGTATGGAAAAACTGGGGGCCACGGTCACCTACCGCCGTGGGGGCTACCGTGTGCAGGCCGACGGTCTGGAGGGTTGCTATATGCTGCTCGACGAGGCTTCTGTCACCGGCACAGCCAATATCGTCATGGCCGCGGTCATGGCCAAGGGTACCACCACCATCATGAATGCGGCCTGCGAGCCTTATGTCTACCAGCTTTGCAAGATGTTGAACAATATGGGCGCCAGCATCGAGGGTGTGGGCTCCAACCGGCTCACCATCCATGGGGTAGGGGAGTTGCACGGGTGCAGCCACCGCCTGCTGCCCGATATGATTGAGGTGGGGTCGTTCATTGGCATGGCAGCCATGACACAAGGCGACATCACCATCCCGAATGTGGGCATGGAACATCTCGGTCTCATCCCGCGGGTGTTCCGCCGCCTCGGTATTGAGGTGTGGCAGAAAGGGGACGACCTGTTTATCCCCCAGCAGGAGCATTACGAGATTGAGCGTTTCATGGACGGGTCGATAATGACCGTTGCCGATGCCCCCTGGCCGGGATTCACGCCCGACCTGATAAGCATCGCCCTAGTGGTGGCCACGCAGGCCCGGGGCAGTGTGCTCATCCATCAGAAGATGTTCGAGAGCCGCCTTTTCTTCGTTGATAAGTTAATCGACATGGGAGCCCAGATTATTCTTTGCGACCCCCACCGGGCCACGGTCATCGGCCTTGACCGCGAGCACAGGTTGCGCGGGGTCCGCATGTCATCGCCGGACATCCGTGCGGGTGTCGCCCTCCTTATCGCAGCCCTTTCGGCCGACGGCCGCAGCAGGATTGACAATATTGAGCAGATAGACCGCGGATACCAGCGTATCGACGAGCGTCTCCGAGCCCTCGGAGCCGAGATTGAAAGGGTGGAATAAATGGTGAACGCAGTTAATACATACACGTTAAAAATCAGCAAAAAATAAATATAGCCATGTTTAGTTTTCTGAAATCAAAGCCCAAGACCGCTATCCCTACCTTTGCACCTTTGGGGGTGGATATACACTGCCACATGCTGCCGGGGGTGGACGACGGTTCCAAAAGCAATGAGGAGTCACTGGCCTGCCTTCGGGTGATGCGCGATGCAGGTTTCGAACGGGTCATCTGCACTCCCCACTATCAATATCCCCGATTCCCCAATGAGGAATCAGACATATTGCAACGCTACGACAACTTGCTCCTCGACTTCAAGGGCATGGATGCCAAGGGCATTCCCCAGATGAAAGGTGTGGCAGGCGAATACCGGGTGGACAGCGGGTTTGCCGACAGGATCAAGAAAGAGCAGTTCCTCCTTGTCGGCGGGAAATATCTCCTCACCGAGTTCTCCCTCCACCAGCAAGTGATAGGGTTGGACCAGGTGATGTTCGACCTGCAGATGAAGAATTACGAGGTCATTCTCGCCCATCCCGAACGCTATCCCTATTACAGCAGCTCCTCGCAGGCATTGCAGAAACTCAAGGACATGGGGGTCTATTTCCAGATCAACATCCTCTCCTTGATAGGTTTCTATGGCGAGGGTTCGCGCCGTAAGGCCTTCGAGATGATTGAGAAAGGCTGGGTGGAATTTTTGGGCACCGATATGCACAACACGCTTTACGCCCAAGCCCTTATCGATGCTTCGCACGACAAGAAGGTCATCAAGCTTATGGAGAAACACAAATTCCTCAACAGCCAAGTGGACAGCGACCAGGTTATCAATACAAAATCTATCTGAATAAATGATGAACAGCCTTAATGCCATTTCGCCCATCGACGGGCGCTACCGTAACAAGGTGGATGAGCTTGCATCCTATTTCTCCGAAGGTGCGCTTATCCGCTACCGTGTCCGGGTTGAAATCGAATACTTCATAGCACTGGGAGGCCTCCGTGAGCTTCCTGTGGCCGAACTGTTTCAGCGTCAACCCGGCATGGCTGAGCAGTTGCGCGACATCTACCGCCATTTCACCGACCAGGATGCCCTTGAGGTGAAGGAGATAGAGAAAACCACAAACCACGACGTCAAAGCTGTAGAGTATTTCATCAAACGCCGTTTCGACCTCTTGGGGCTGGAGCCCTATAAGGAGTTCATCCATTTCGGTCTCACCTCGCAGGACATCAACAACACCGCCGTCCCGCTGCTCCTCAAGGAGTGCCACGAGCAGGTGCTCCTGCCGCGATACCAGGCGGTCCTCGCCGCCATCGAGGAGCGTGCCCGTCAGTGGGCCGACATCCCCATGCTGGCACACACCCACGGCCAGCCCGCCTCGCCCACGTCGTTGGGCAAAGAGCTCATGGTCTTCGCCTACCGTATGCGTCGGCAGATGGACTACTTCGGCCAGATACCGTTCAATGCCAAGTTCGGCGGAGCCACAGGCAACTTCAACGCCCACCTTGCAGCCTACCCCGAGGTCGACTGGCGCAGCTTCGGCAATGCTTTTGTTGCAGAGCATTTGGGGCTGGAGCGTCTTCAGTACACCACCCAGATTGAGAACTACGACAATCTGGCTGCATACTTCGACAACTGCAAGCGCATCAACGTCATCCTCATCGACCTCTGCCGCGACATCTGGTCGTATATCTCCATGGAGTATTTCAAGCAGAAGATCAAAGCCGGCGAGGTTGGCTCCTCCGCCATGCCCCACAAGGTCAACCCCATCGACTTCGAGAACGCCGAAGGCAATCTCGGTCTGGCCAACGCCATCTTCGAGCACCTCAGCCACAAGCTGCCCGTCTCCCGTCTGCAGCGCGACCTCACCGACTCCACCGTCAGCCGCAATATTGGTGTCCCCGTGGCCCATACACTCATCTCCCTGGCTTCCCTGCAGAAAGGGTTGGACAAGCTCCTGCTCAACGAAGAGGCCATCGCCCGCGACTTGGAGAACAACTGGGCTGTCGTGGCCGAAGCGGTGCAGACCATCCTGCGCTCCGTGGGCTACCCCAACCCCTACGAGGCCTTGAAGCAACTCACCCGTACCAACCAGAAAGTCACCGCCCAGACGATTGCCGACTTTGTGGAGACCCTTGATGTCGATGCCTCCGTCAAAGAGCGCATCCGCTCCATCACTCCGCACAATTATTTAGGCTACAAACTATTCAATGATTAGTGGAGAGTGGTTGGCGAATAGTGTGGAGGGACTAGTACGGTCCAGTCGCTCCTCACGCTTTGCCGACCACTCATAACGTATACTTGTATGTCGTTCACCTTCCACCACATGCGCCCTTATGTCGCCCGTTTGGCGGCTTACGGGTTCTTTGTGGTTCTGGCGGTGCTCTTCACCATGGCCACAGCGCTCTCTGTGGCCGATTTTGTCAAAATCCTTTTCCCGCCCGACCCCTCCTCGCTGGTCGTTCCCAGTGCCGGTGCAAGCTTGCTCTCGCAACTGCTCGACCGCCTCTACACTTGGCTTATCGCCTTCGGCCCCAAACATGCACTCATCTACTTCTCGCTCATCCTGCTGGTGCTCTACTCCTGCAAAAACATCTTCAACTACCTCTCCAATGTGCAGATAGCGGTCATCCGCTCGCGAATAGTCCGCGACCTCCGCAGCCAGCTCTTCCGCAAAGCACTGCGGCTGCCCCTATCGTACTACGGCACCCATCGCAAGGGCGACATCCTTGCCCGCTTTGCCGGCGATATGACCGAATACGACGAGAGTGTCCTGGGCTCGCTCCAGCAGCTCTTCATGGCTGCTGTCAGCATCCTGCTCTACACTGCCATGCTTTTCTACATCAGTGTCAAGCTCTCGCTCTTTGTCCTCTGCATGCTGCCTGTGGTGGCCTTTGTCATCTCGGGCATCTCGCACCGCCTGCGGCGCGAGTCCGTCGAGCTGCAGCAGCGCGGCTCCTCCATCATGTCGCTCATGGAGGAGACCATCATCGGACTCAAAGTCATCAAGGCATACACAGCCATCGAGTTCTCCAACCGCCGTTTCAGTCAGGCCGGGGTCGGCTATGCGCGCCTCCGTACCCGTGTGTTACGGCGTGTCGACCTCTCCTCGCCGGTCAGCGACTTTCTGGGCAACAGCGTGGTGATAGGCATCCTCCTCTTCGGCTCCGCCATGGTCATCAGGGGCGATTCGGGCATCACCCCCGAGCTCTTTGTTTCGTACATCATGATGTTCGTCCTCATGATACCTCCCGCCAAAGAGCTTACCACGGCCATCTCGCAAATCAAGAAAGGACAGGCTTGCACCGATCGTCTGCAGTCCTTCTTCAACCAGCTCGAGACCCAGCCCGACAGCCCCCAGGCTACTCCCTTCCCCGGGCTCACCTCCGGCATCGAATTCCGCGACCTGCATTTCAGCTATCTCCCCGGCACCGAGGTACTTCATGGCATCAACCTTACCGTGCCGCGTGGCGCCACTGTCGCCTTGGTGGGCAGTTCCGGTTCCGGCAAATCCACCCTTGCCGACCTCCTCATGCGTTTCCACGAACCCACCTCCGGCCAGATACTCATCGATGGTCGCCCCATCCAGTCCTATCTCACCTCGTCCCTCCGCCGGCACATCGGTGTAGTGGCGCAGCACACTTTCCTTTTCAACGATTCCGTCCGCAACAATATAGCCTACGGCATGCCGCAAGCCACCAACCAGCAGATTGAGCAGGCTGCCCGCATAGCCAACGCCCACGACTTCATCCTCCAGTTGCCGCAGGGCTACGACACTCCCGTTGGCGACGGGGGTGCCCTCCTCAGCGGCGGCCAGCGGCAGCGCATCAGCATTGCCCGTGCCGTCCTCTCCGAGCCCGACATCCTCATCCTCGACGAAGCCACCAGCGCCCTCGACACCGAGAGCGAGGCCCTCGTCCGCCAGGCGCTCCTCTCCATCCTCTCCGGGCGCACGGCTTTGGTCATTGCCCATCGGCTCTCCACCGTTGCCTCGGCCGACCTCATCGCTGTTATCGAGCAAGGTCGCATCGTGGAGACCGGCACCCACGCCCAGCTCCTTCAGCGCCAAGGCCGTTACAGCCAGCTCGTGCAGACCTCGGCCATCGTCAATCAATAATAACGCAGTGCCTATCCGGCCTTAACAACCCACAACCTCCGCAGCCAGTGTCATCCTCCAGCAAACATATCGCCCTGCACCGCCGACTGTCGGCACTCACGCTGTTGGTGTGCTGTGTCTTTGCTCTGTCGCCCAGTCGCCTTGCCGCCCAGTCGCCTGCCATGCTGCGCTTCACCGTGGCTGTGGTGGTGAGTCACCATACGGGGCAGCTCAGTTGGAACCGCATCGACAGTGCATCGGCCTATCAGCTTTTCCGGCGTTACCCCGACCAAGCCGCTTTCACGCCCATAGCCACCCTTGCCGACACACACTTTACCGACACCCTCCATCGTGTTGTCTGCGCCGACACCGTCAGCTACTGCGTCACCGCACTGCTGCGCGATACCGCCCTCCGGTCCGACACTGCCGGACTCTACTATCAGGACAACATCCCTACCGCCCCCTGCACCTTGCGCCTCTGCACCGTCGACACCTTCCTCAACCGCATCCACCTCAGTTGGTATCCCAGCCCCGATACCGATGTCATGGGCTATTACATCTGCATGGGCTCGCCCTGCCGCGACTACGACACCGTCTGGGGGAGACTCAACACCCAATACCTCTGCCCCGAAGACCTCTCCCTCGACGAGAACGCACACGCCGAATACTCCTTCCGTATTCTTGTCTTCGACAGCTGTTTCCAAGCCAGCCCCCTCACGCCCTACTATCACAACCCCGTGCTGAGCGTCTCCGCCGAGCCCTGCTCGCAGCAACTGCGTTGCTCATGGAACCGCTATATCAATATGCCCGACAGTGTCAGCGAATACCGTCTGCACTACACCCTCGACAATAGCACCCAGGAACAAACCGTCAGCACAGGCCCCGACGGCCCCTTCATTCACGACATCAACATCCCCGACCTCGCTGTGCGCCAACTCCACGCCTATCTTACCGTCCATTCCGTCGACAGCGGCCTCATGGCGTTCTCGCGTGTGCAGACCTTCCGTTTCGACCATGGCGACACAGCCCGCTACGCCAACATCCTCTCCGCCGCCTACCTCGACACCGTCCCAGCCGTATCCCTACGGCTGGAGATAGACCCCGACTTCCACGATGCCGACTACGTGCTGATGCGCTCCACCGCCACCGCCTCGCCCGACAACCCCGACGTGCTTTACTGGTCCCCCTTCGAGCCGATAGCCTCCCGCACGCGTCCCGCCGACCCCTCCGGCCAAGGCATCTTCACCTATGTCGACAGCACCGTCAGCCGCACCGCACCGGCCTACTCCTATCGTCTTCACGTCCCCGACCGCTGCGGCCTGCGTGCCGTCGTCTCCGACACCGTCTGTGTCCTCCTGCCGGAGCCCCCCGAACCCTCGGCATGGTTCCCCAACGTCATCTATGGCGGCCATCCCGACCTCGGCCGTTTTTGTCCCACCTTTGTCGCACCGCTGGCACGCGGCTACCGTCTCGACATCTTCTCCCGTTGGGGACAGCGCGTCTTCAGCACCAGCACCCTCGGCGACTGCTGGGACGGCACATCACCCCTTGGCAAAAGCCTTCCGCAAGGCGTTTATGTCTACCGCGCCACATGCCACCATGCCGACGGCACACTCAAAACCTACACCGGCACCGTCACCCTGCTGCGGTGAGCACTGTCACATCAAACACACTTCGTCAGCCCGAATAACACATTAACACGTTAACACATCCACGAATTCATGAACATAGCACTCTATCTCCGCAACACCGCCACCGAACCCCCTGCCCAGACAGGCAATAATACCGGCAATACGCCGGGGTGTGCGTCGGAACATCCGCAGCACATCGACGCCCCCCAGCTCAACAGGCTTATCGCCCTCCTCACCGACTGTGGGGTGCAGACCCACATAGTCCACGACCGGCTGCCCGACTGCCCGCTCGATTTCCTCCTCTCCATCGGAGGCGACGGCACCCTTCTCAGCTCTGTACATCTCTTGGCCGGGCGCGATGTCCCCGTCCTTGGTGTTAACTTTGGGCACCTCGGCTTCCTCACCACCGCCGGGCGCGACAATATCGACAGCCTCGTCTCCGACCTCATGGCCGGCCGCTACACCCTCGAGCCCCGCACCCTCCTCAATGTCACTGCCGACCATGCCGACGACCGCCACTCCACCTTTGCTCTCAACGAAGTGTACCTCCACCGCTTCGTCGATGCCCCCCTGCTGCGCACCGACCTCTATGTCGGCGACGACTTCGTGGCCACCTATGCCGGCGACGGCCTCATTGTGGCCACGCCCACTGGCTCCACAGCCTACTCCCTCAGCTGCGGTGGACCCATCCTCACGCCCGACAGCGGCTGCCTGGTCATCACCCCCATCGGGGTCCACAACCTCACCCTGCGCCCCATCATCGTGCCTGACAGCGCCATCCTGCGCCTCGTCACACATGCCCAGCAGCAGCGGTTCTATCTCGGCATGGACTCGCGACGGCAGGCCATGCCCTACGGCACCGTCGTCACCCTTGCACGGCAGGACTTCACCGTCCGCCTTGTGCGCCTGGGTCACCAGAGCTTCTTCAGCGCCATCCACCAGAAACTGGGCTGGGGCGGTGCCTACCAATAATTCGTTAATTCGTAAATCTGATTAACGCATTCACACAATAACACATTCCCACAATCCCGCATTCCCACAATCCCACAATCCCACATTCCATCCTCCACCCCCTGTAGGAGCTTCTGAGCAGGTACAATCTGGCGTAATAGTCATTTTGCAGGCTAAAAAATGCATTTTTTGTTCTAATAGTCAAATTGCAGGCTGATATTTTGTATGACCGTTTGGTCGTATAAAAAATATGGTTCATCCGCTAAATGGATAGGCGGAGTCGTGTAGGGAGAGGAGTTTGAGTTTAAAGAAAGGCATGTCTCTGTAGCCATAGGCTTGGCGTTTCATGGTTTTGATTTTATTGTTGATGCCTTCGAGTTTGCCGTT
>JAFZPH010000050.1 GCA_017550405.1 Bacteroidales bacterium | reverse complement strand
TATGATTTTCACTGTGGTGTCGGTATAAAATTTACTTGCCATCTCGGGAGCAATAATGTTATATGGGTATGTGGGGTGGGAATATAGGCCGATATTTACATTTCGAACACTTGGCCCATGGCCATACCTGTCGTTAGGCGGTTGTATGGAATCGAATGGGTCGGCCCATCCGTTTTGGTACATGTATGTGGGGTTGCGGCCATAGATGGTGTCCCTCTGGGCTGTAGGGCTCTGCGCAATGACTATCCCTTGGCAGAGCATAAGCATCGCAAATGCGAAAAAGATGAAGCGAGAAGATGTTTTATTATTCATAACTGTATGGATTTTATGTGTTCATGTAAATATTTATTGACTGTTCCTACTTGCAAATATAGCTTTTTTTTTGAAATGTAAAGTTTTTGGTTTATTACATTATTCATTTTTTGTATTCTTTTGTCAGGCCCCGGCACAACCGCGTGCCTGCGGAGGCGGTTGCGCGGGGCGTTGTACTTTGTCGTTCATGGCGTAGTTTTTGATGGGTTACGTTGTGTGAAGTGATAAGTATATCTAGTGTTTGCGACTCTTGGTGATTGTTGCTATTGCAGGATGAGTTTCTGCGAGGAGGAGCCTTGCGAGGTGGAGAGGGAGACGAAGTAGGGGCCGGCGGGGAGGTCACGGAGGGGGAGGGTGGCATTTGAGGAGCCTGCTGGGAGCGGGAGGGACAGGACGGTGTGGCCGGAGGCGTCGATGAGGGAGAGGAAGCAGCCTGAGCCGCAGGGGGCGGCAAGGGTGACGGTGACGCTGGTGTGGGCCGGGTTGGGGGAGAGGGTGAAGGCGGGAAGCGGGGATAGGGGCAAGTCAATGCCCTCGGGTCTGCACCAGTTGACAAAGACTACATGGTCGGGGTGGGGGATGCCGCGTTCAAAGGTCTCGGCATAACCGCAGGGTGTATAGACGGTGTCGACATATTTTAGGGCTCCGTCAAAACAGAATGGTACCACTGTGTCGAGGAAGCGGAGTACGCGGCAATAGAAGGCGCTGTAGCCGATGGAGTCGACGGGCCCTTGGAGGGTGATGCCGGTGATTCTGTTTTTAGTGAAGAAGGCTTTCATGCCGATGCGTTTCAGCGAGGCGGGCATCACTCTTGCCCTGGGGGGGAAACGGGCGTAGTCGAATGCGTTATCGCCAAATTCCTCCACTTGGTCGCACATGTTGATGGTGCGCAGGGGACTCTCCTCAAATGCACAGGATGGGATTACTCGTAGGCTTATCAGGCTGTCGATAACTTGAATGGAGCTGTAGCTGAAAGCCCTGTTGCCCATGAAAGTGAGGTTGGGGAGCGAGACGTGTACGGTACCGGTGTTGTAGCGGAAGGCGTCATCGCCAAGGTATTGCAGAGAGGAGGGGAGGCTTGCGTTGGCCGGACTGTAGGCGAATGCACCGCCGCCGATGGTTGTGAGGCCGTCGGGGAGGTTGACTTTGGTGAGTCCGGGAGAATGAAAGAAGAGGCCTCTGCCTAATGCGCGGATGCCTTGTGGCACGGTGTATTCACCCGTGGCGTTCAGTGCTTGGATGAGGGTGTCGCCGTCAAAGCTCACCAATCGGCCATCGTCCATGCGGTAGTGGGTGCTGGCGGGGTCGACGGAGAGGTTGAACCACGAGGAGGCGGTGTCGCGCAGGACGCCCTCGATGCGGCAAACGGAGGCAGGGATGTGCAGGGTGTTGAGCGGAGTGCCTAATGCGAGGTATGCTCCGATTTCGCGCAGCCCGTCGGGGAGGATAAGGGTGCGTAGGTGGACGGCGTTGTAAAATGCACCTTCGGCAATGCGGCGTATGGTGGAGGGGAGGGTGTATTGCCGTGACGGTTCAATGTTGGCGTAGGCAATGAGCAGGGTGGTGTCAATATTGCACAGGGCCACGGAGTCGACGGCCACGAAATGGCTGTTGGCATTGTCCACTGTAAAGCGATAGGCGTATGTACCGTAGAAGGCAAGTTCGTCTATCCGTTCCACAAAGCGGGGGATGTGGATTGTGGGTGCTTCGCGAACTATGCGAGAGGGGAAGGCATAGGCTTCGATGATGCGCACGGAATCGGGGATTCTGATGGGGATGGAGAGCTCCATGAAAGCTTCCTCTCCGATTTCTTTAATGGTTGGGGGCAAGTTGACGGATCTGGTGCTGGAGGCACGGTTGAATGCACTCTTTCCGATACGGTTGACAGTGTATTCATGGTTGTCGATGGTGACAGTTGCCGGAATGACCACGTTGATGGGAAAGATGTCGCACCTGCCGTTATCATCGCATTGCATGGGGGAGAGTTCCACGGTGCTATCGGAGGTGATGCGGTAATAGTAGGTACCGATTTTATGGTAAGTGGGGTCGTGATAGGCTATCTGAGCTGTTGCGGTCATTCCGAAAACCATGAGGATAAGAATTAGGATTGCTTTTTTCATGGTGTTAAGTAATTTGTATATTATTTTTTTATTGTTGAAGGGATAATTCATGAACTTTGTTGTCAACTATTGCGTTGAATTGATTTATATTGTCCAGATGGAAAATGTAGAAGCTTTGCTGTTTTCTATATGTAACCAATAGATCAAAAGTATCAGTTTCCTTCTCTTTGGGGACTTCGGGATTATTTTTTGAGACAAGTTTAAAGTCAATAGGATTGTTCTTTTCAAAGATCTTTTCATATTCGGCAGGTATAATGACAATGCCAAACTTTCTTGACAAAACAGTCCAGGCGGAGTCGGTGGAGGCTTGGATTATCGTCACATCGACAAAGGTGGTGTCGTTGATGCGGTAATCTTTGACGAAGGAGACTTCGATGCCGGGCTTTCCCACGTATTCTTTGTAGACAGGGCTGCATTCCTCGACGGGGACGGTTCGCGGCCATAGCTTGATGGCAATCCCGCCGCAGACAATGACCAGCACGGCGATGAGTGTGGTTATCCATCCTGTTTTGGAGTGTTTCATATCGTATTGAGTATATTGTCTATTGATTGTATTGTTTCTGCCCGTGAAGTATGGTCGAAGGGCGAAGCCGCAGACTGTGTGATGACCAGTCCGTCGCCCAGCTGCCCGTACGACAGGAGGGGGAACATCATCAGCATGGCGAGAATGATAGTGGACATCTGCGGGATGTAGTGGTTGAACAGAGCTGGTTCTTCCCACCGGTGGGTCTTGAGTGCGGTGTGGAGGCAGTAGGCGGTGACGAGCAGGAAGAAGCCTTCGAGTATCACGGCGGCGACGGTGACTTGTGAGCATGTGGTGTAACGTGACATGGCAAAAGCCCAGTATAGGGTGGCAAAGAGGCTGCAGGCGGTAAGCACCCAGTGGGCGGCGACCTGACGTCGGTGTCGACGTATCGCTTGGAGTAGCTCGGGTTTGACCCGGTAGGGCTGGGCGTTGTGGCGGGCGATGATTCCCTCCACGCGGCGGTTCAGTTCGTCCCAATGGGCTTGCAGCTCTTCCAGTATAGTGTCGTCCTGTGCGAGGTCGAAGCTGGTGTCGTTGTCCGTTATGCTGTCGTCACCGAAGCGGGAAGGATGATTGTCTCCGGCGATACGCGTCCCGAAGCGTGAAGGATGATTATCTCCGGCGATACGCGTCCCGAAGCGTGAAGGATGATTGTCTTCGGCGATACGCGTCCCGAAACGTGAAGGATGATTATCTCCGGCGATACGCGTCCCGAAACGGGACGAATGATTATCTCTGGCGATACGCGTCCCGATGCGGGACGGATGATTATCTCCGGCGATACGCGTCCCGAAACGGGACGGATGATTATCTCCGGCGATACGCCGGTGTTTTCTTTTGTTCATAGGTCTTGTTCATTAAGTTTTATCAGTTTCTTTGTGATACGGTGAATGCGTTGCCGCACGTTGACGGTGGTGAGTCCGAATGCCTTGGCGATTTCGCTGTGGCTTTTCCCGTCGAGGTAGAGATAGAGCATCTGTCGGTCGTCCTCGCTGCTGAGGCGTTCGATGAGGTCGTAGAGTATGTCGTGGTAGGGGATAGCGGTCTCGTCGGCGATGTCGCCGCAAACCTCATCGTTCAGTTCGACAAAGATGGGCATCCGTTTGTGGGTGCGGTATTTCAAGGCACCGACCTTGATGGCGATGCTTGTGACCCAGGTGTTGGCTTTGCTCATGCCCTGGAAGGTTGGCCAGTTTTCCCACAGTGCGCAGAGGATGTCTTGGTAGAGGTCTTGGAAGTTCTCGTTGTTGCGTTTGGAGTAGTACAGACATATCTTCAACACGCTGCCCCGGCAATGCTCGAGCATGTCGATGAAGTCGGCTTGTCGTTTGGTCTCGTTCGCCATCGCTTTACATTATGGTGTTTGTTGTCATCTCTGTATGCTTAACGGGACGGTTGTCGGTTCTTTTTGGAGAATAAAACATTCCCTCCCATGTAAGATTAGTTGCAAAATGGGGGGAAATGTGACAGGGGGGACGAAAAAAAAGTTATCACGGCCTGCTGTCATGCGGCAGAGGGCGCGGAGCCGGTGAGGTCGAGCAGGCGTGCGATGGCCTGGCCGATGCTGCCGGTGTTGTCGCACACCAGGGTGAGGCGTTCGGGAGTCTCACGCAGGTGTACGTCGGCGGGGTGGGCCTGGGCATAGCGTATCATCTGCATGAAGTTCGGGGAGCGGTAGAAGGGGTTCTGCTGGTTGGCGACGAAGTGGCAGACCATGCGTTTCTGTTTGAGGACGAGTTTCTCGATGCCGAAGTCCTTGGCCATGCGGCGTAGGGTGATGGTTTTGACCAGCTCCTCGGTGGCCGGGGGGATGGGGCCAAAGCGGTCGATAAGGCGGCTGCGGTAGGCGTCGAGTTCCTCCTCGGTGCTGAGGTCGTTGAGTTCCTTGTAGAGCAGCAGGCGCTCGCTGACGCTGGTGACATAGCTGTCGGGCAGGAGCACCTCGAGGTCGGTTTCGATGACACACTCTTTGACGTACTCGTGACGCTCCTCGATCTCCTGCTGGAAGAGGTCGCGGAATTCGGTCTCTTTGAGTTCTTCGATGGCCTCGTTGAGGATTTTGTGGTACATGTCGTAGCCGATGTCGCTGATGAAGCCGCTCTGCTCGGCACCGAGGATGTTGCCGGCGCCGCGGATGTCGAGGTCGCGCATGGCGATGTTGAGGCCGCTGCCGATGGTGCTGAACTCCTCGATGGCTTTGAGGCGCTTCTGGGCCTCGTCGGTGAGGACGCTGTAGGAGGGGATGAGCATGTAGCAGAAGGCTTTCTTGTTGCTGCGCCCCACGCGGCCGCGCATCTGGTGGAGGTCGCTAAGGCCGAAGTGCTGGGCATTGTTGATGATCATGGTGTTGGCGTTGGGGATGTCGAGGCCGTTCTCGATGATGGCTGTGGAGACGAGGACGTCGATTTCGCCTTCGAGGAAGCGCATCATGGTCTCCTCCACCTCCTTGCCGTCCATCTGGCCGTGGGCCATGGCCACGTGGGCGTCGGGGACCAGGCGGCTGACAAGGCCGGCCATCTCGGGCAGGTTCTCGACGCGGTTGCTGACGAAGAAGGTCTGTCCGCCGCGCGACATCTCGTAGCGGATGGCGTCGCGGATGGTCTCTTCGTCGAAGGGGCATATCTCGGTTTGGATGGGCTGGCGGTTGGGGGGTGCGGTGCGGATGACGCTGAGGTCGCGGGCACCCATGAGGGAGAACTGCAGGGTGCGGGGGATGGGGGTGGCCGTGAGGGTGAGGCAGTCGACGTTGACCTTCATCTGGCGGAGCTTCTCCTTGGCGCTGACACCGAATTTCTGCTCCTCGTCGATAATGAGGAGGCCGAGGTCGCGGAACTTGAGATTCTTGTTGGTGATGGCGTGGGTGCCGATAAGGATGTCGATTTTGCCCTCCTCCACACGGCGGTAGATGTCGTTCTTTTCGCGGGTGGTGCGGAAGCGGTTGAGGTAGTCGATGTTGACGGGGAGCCCTTGGAGGCGTTCGCGGAAGGTGTTGTAGTGCTGGAAGGCGAGGATGGTGTTGGGCACGAGGACGGCCACCTGCTTCGAGTCGCAGCAGGCCTTGAAGGCGGCGCGGATGGCCACCTCGGTCTTGCCGAAGCCCACGTCGCCGCAAATCAGGCGGTCCATGGGGGCGGACTCCTCCATGTCGTGCTTGACATCCTGTGTGGCTTTGAGCTGGTCGGGGGTGTCCTCGTAGAAGAAGGAGGCCTCGAGTTGCTGCTGCAGGTAGTTGTCGGCACTGAAGGCAAAGCCGCGCGAGGCTTTGCGTTTGGCATAGAGGGCAATGAGGTCCTTGGCAATGTCCTTGACCTGTTTCTTGGTTTTCTGTTTGAGGATTTGCCAGGTGTTGCTGCCTAGGCGGTTGAGGGTGGGGGCAGTGCCTTCTTTGCCCACATAGCGGCTTATCTTGTGGAGGCCGTGGATGCTGATGTAGAGGGTGTCGTTGTTTTTGTAAAGGAGACGGATGACCTCCTGGGTGTGGCCGTTGGTGGTGATTTTCTCCAGTCCGCTGAAGCGGCCCACGCCGTAGTCGATATGGGTGACATAGTCGCCTGGCTTGAGCTCGAAGAGCTCCTTGAGGGTGAGGGCCTGGTGGGTGTCGCGCATGTCGCGGACGGTGTATTTGTGGTAGCGCTCGAAGATTTCGTGGTCGGTGAAGCAGAGGAGGTGCTCGGTGTCGTCGACAAAACCGTGGTTGGGCTGGCACTGGAGGAACTCGACATGGTCGATGATGTTGTCGATGTGGATGCTGCGGCCATTGTCGAGGGAGACGGGGTCGTTGGTGGCGTCGGCGCCGGCAAAGACTTTCTCAAGGCGTCGCTGCTGCTGCTCGTTGGCGACGGTGATGATGGTGCGGTAGCCGCGGTCGCGGTATTGGGTGAGGGTGTCGATAAGGAGGTTGAACTGCTTGTTGAAAGGAGGCTGGGGCTGCGAGAGGGTCTCGACTGTGGCGGCGTTGGGGAAGTAGTTGCTGTTGCCCTGCTCGATGATGCGGCAACGGAGGAGCGACTTGAGGAACTCGTTGCCGGAGCAGTAGTGCTGGCTGTCCTGTCCGGCATTAGCGAAGAGGGTCTGGATGGTTTCGCTGACGAACATGAGTCCCTGCACCCAAACGAGGTCGTTGCTTCCGAAATAGTGGATAAGGGGCACTTTCTCCTCGACAGTGACGGTGTCGGGCTGGCGGGTGGCCATGTTGGGCAGGATGCTGATTTGGTCGTACTGCTTGATGGAGAGCTGCGTGACGGGGTCGAAGGTGCGGAGGGACTCGATGGTGGTGTCGAAGAATTCGATACGGTAGGGGTGCTCGTTGGCAAAGGAGAAGACGTCGACGATGCCGCCGCGCACGGCATATTGCCCGGGTTCCACCACAAAGTCGACGCGGTCGAATTCGTATTCCTGCATGATGTCGACGATGAAGTCGATGTCGGTGTCGGTGCCTTTGGTCAGGCGGAGGGTGTTGCGGGTAAGTGTGCGGGAGGAGACCACTTTCTCGTACAGTGCCTCGGGATAGGTGACGATAGTCATGGAGCGGCCGCTGTTGAGTTGCTTGACCACCTCGCTACGCTGGAGGATGTTGGCGTTGTCGGTGGTGAGGAGGTCGCCGCCGTCGTCGTCGACCTGGGGCGGCTGGTCCGGGGCACCGGACTGTGGGCTCTTGCGGCGGGGTTTGCGGTAAGAGGAGGGGAAGAGCAGTGCCCGTTTCTGGTCGAAATCGGCATCGGTCTCTTCAAGCAGCATCTCGATGTCGTTGAGCATGTAGTATGCTTCCTCCTTGTTGCCTGCAATAATCAGCTGGTCGCGGTCGGGGTTGAGCTGGGCGATGGTGGCGGCCACTATGGCCGAGAGCGACCCCGTCATACCATGGACGTGGATGCGGTCTTCACTGGAATGAATAAGGCTGTTGAGTTTCTCAACAATCTGAGAATTAGTATATATGTCGGTTAATAGCATATCTGTAAAGCTTTGCAAAGATACGAAAAAAGGTTTAAGTTTTGAAGGTTTTGCATCGAAAAGGTTGCAAGTTGAAGAAGGTGGGGATAGTCCGCGGCCGCTTTCAGCTTTTGGGGACACAATATTTCGGGCTGGATTGCGTTATGTTGGCATGGATAAAATAACAATACTGTGGGCCGACGATGAAATCGACCTGTTGAAACCGCACATCCTTTTCCTGAAGGAGAAGGGCTATGAGGTAATCCCCGTGATGAGTGGCACCGAGGCTTTGGACGAGCTGGACGAACACAACAACAAGGTGGACATCGTCTTCCTGGACGAGATGATGCCGGGTTTGAGCGGACTGGAGACATTGACGCAGATAAAGGCGCGGTACCCGCAGGTGCCTGTCATCATGATCACCAAGAGCGAGGAGGAGCACATCATGGACGAGGCCTTGGGCAGCAAAATCAGCGACTATCTTATCAAGCCCGTGAATCCAAGCCAGATTCTGCTGGCCATCAAGAAACATACCGAGGCCCGCCGACTGCAGAGCGAGCGCTCGACGCTGACATATCAGCAACAGTTCCGCGAGATAAGCATGGAGCTGTCGGGCCGGCTGGACCACGAAGGTTGGATGCAGCTGTATCGCAAGTTGGTGTATTGGGATTTGGAGCTTAGCAGCACCGACGACGAGAATATCCATCAGATATTTTCGTCGCAGAAAGAGGAGGCCAACCAGCAGTTCTGCAAGTATTACGAGAGTAATTATGTGGACTGGCTGGTCAACACCGCCACCACCACCGAAAAGCCGCAGCTCTCCACCACTGTGTTGCGCGACAAGCTGTTCCCCCTGCTCAAAGAGAACCGCCCGACGTTCCTGATTGTCATCGACAATTTCCGCTACGACCAGTGGAAGTATCTGCAAAGCGCTATCGAGCAGTATCTCCGCACCGAGGAGGATGGCATGTACTACAGCATCATCCCCACCACCACGCAGTTTGCACGCAATGCCATGTTCGGCGGACTGATGCCGTCGGAGATAGAACGCAAGTATCCGCAGTACTGGGTGAACGAGGACCAGGAGGGATTCAAGAACCAGTATGAGAACGAGCTCCTTGACGAGAACCTGCGACGCCACGGCCTCAATATCAAGCATAGCTACAACAAGGTGCTCAACGCCCAGTATGGCCGGAAGCTGGTGGACAGCATCCCCAACCTCTTGCAGAACAAGCTGAATGTGATCATCTACAACTTTGTCGATATGCTGTCGCATGCCCGTACCGACTCGAATATTGTGCGCGAACTGGCTGTGGACGAGAAGGCTTACCGCTCGGTAACCCTCAGCTGGTTTGAACACTCGCCGTTGATGGAGGTGTTCAAGGCCCTGGCCGGGCGCGATGTGAATGTGGTCATCACCACAGACCATGGCTCGGTGAGGATTGACAACCCCGTGAAGGTGAAGGGCGATGCCAGTGTGAGCGTCAACCTGCGTTACAAGCAGGGCAGGCTCCTGGACTACAATCCCAAGGAGGTGTTTGAGGTGAAGGACCCCGCCAAGGTTTTCCTCCCACGCAGGCATATCACCTCGCCTTACATCTTCTGCCGCAGCAACGATTTCTTTGCCTACCCCAATAATTACAACCAGTACGTGCAGTATTACAAAAACACATTCCAGCACGGTGGCATCTCGATGGAGGAGATATTGATACCCTTCATCACCTTGAAGCCCAAAGCATAAAAAAACCTTGGGAGAAGAAACCAAACGGGCACCAGTTTCTGCATAGAGACTGGTGCCCGTTGGATATGGGTGGGGTCAGAGACCCTTCATTGTGAGAGAAATGCGGCGTCGGCGAAGGTCTACATCCAGCACCTTGACCCGCACATGCTGGTGGAGGGTCACCACCTCCGACGGGTCGTTCACCCGGCGGTTGGCCAGCTGGCTGATGTGCACGAGGCCGTCCTGGTGCACGCCGATGTCCACGAAGGCCCCGAAGGCCGTGATGTTGGTGACAATGCCTGGCAGCTCCATGCCTGCCTTCACGTCCTCGATGCGGCTGATGTTCTTGTCGAATTCGAAGACTTCGAAACGGGCGCGCGGGTCGAGTCCGGGTTTGTCAAGCTCTTTCATGATGTCCTGCAGGGTGGGCAGGCCGCAGTCGGCCGTGACATAACGGTTGATGTCTATCTTCTGGCGCAGGTCTTTGTCGCCCATCAGCTGGTCTACTGTGGCACCGGCATCGGTGGCCATCTGCTGCACCAGCGCATAGCGTTCGGGGTGGACGGCGCTGCGGTCGAGGGGATTGTCGCTCTCCCTTACACGCAGGAATCCGGCGCATTGCTCAAAGGCTTTGTCGCCCAACCGCTCCACTTTCTTCAACTCTTGGCGCGACGTGAAAGCCCCTTGGCGGTTGCGGTAGTCCACTATCTTGTCGGCGAGGGCGGGACCTATGCCGCTGACATAGCTGAGCAGTTCGCGGCTGGCGGTGTTCAGCTCCACGCCTACGCTGTTGACGCAACTCACCACCACATCGTTGAGGCTGTCCTGCAGCAACGACTGGTTCACGTCGTGCTGGTATTGCCCCACGCCGATGCTCTTGGGGTCTATCTTTACCAGTTCGCTGAGGGGGTCCATGAGGCGGCGTCCGATGCTGACGGCACCGCGCACGGTGACGTCGTACTCAGGGAATTCGCGGCGTGCCACCTCCGAGGCGCTGTAGACCGAAGCCCCGTTCTCGCTCACCATGACGGCGATGACCTTGCCTTTGAAGTGGCAACGCTTTACCACTTCCTCTGTCTCGCGGCCTGCCGTGCCGTTGCCGATGGCGATGGCTTCGATATGGAAGGCTTCGACCAGAGCCTCCAGCTTGGCAATGGCGGCACGCTCTTCGCGCACGGAGGTGAAGGGGTAGATGGTCTCGTTGTGAAGCAACTGCCCCTGAGCATCGAGGCACACGGTTTTGCACCCCGTGCGGAAACCGGGGTCGATGGCCAGGATGCGTTTCTGTCCCAGTGGCGAAGCCAGCAGCAACTGGCGAAGATTGTCGGCGAAGATGCGGATGGCCTCCTTGTCGGCTTTTTCCTTAAGGAGGTTGTGGAACTCGGTCTCGATGGAGGGCTGCAGCAGGCGTTTGTAGCCGTCGCGGACAGCCAAGCGCACCTGCTCCGACGACTCGTAGCGGCCGCTGACAAACTGCCGCTCCAAAGCCTCGAGGGCGCTGTCGTCGCTTTCGGGCATCACGTGTACGCGTAGCATCCCCTCCTCCTCGCCGCGGAAGAGGGCAAGGATGCGGTGCGAGGGCGCACGGAGGGCGTTCTCTTTCCAGTCGAACCACGATTCGTACTTGTCGGCCTCCTCCTCTTTGTTCTTCACTACCTTAGAAGTGAGCTGGGCACTGCGGCGGAAGAGATTGCGGATACGGTTTCTGGCTTGCGCGTTCTCGCTCACTCGCTCAGCGATGATGTCCCGTGCGCCGGCCAGGGCTTCCTCGGCGGTGTTTACCCCCTTGTCGGGATTGATATACTTAGCGGCCAGCTGGCTGATGTTGCAGGAATACTGCTTCTGCAACTCGTTGGCCAGGGGCTCAAGGCCGCGCTCAATGGCCATGGTAGCACGGGTACGGCGTTTGGGTTTGTAGGGGAGGTAAAGGTCCTCCAGCTCGGTCATATTGGCGGCGGCGAGAATCTGCTTCTCCAGCTCGGGAGTGAGCTTGCCCTGATCGTTGATGGAGGCAAGGATGGCCTCGCGGCGTTTGTCCAGCTCCTTCAGCTTGACCAGCAGGTCGCGGATGGCGGTAATCTGCACCTCGTTCAGGCTTCCGGTCACCTCTTTGCGGTAGCGGGCGATAAAGGGGACGGTGGCTCCCTGTTCCAGCAGCTCGATGGTCTTCTCCACCTGACGGGGACCGAGGTTAAGCTGTTCTGCTATAGTGGTTGCGTAGTTCATGGCTGAGGGCTTTTCGTATAGACAAAGAGAGCCCGCAGGGCGGGCTCTCGATAGTGTGTGGAAAAATGTTATTTCTTAACAATCTTCTCGGTGGCAACACCGTCGTTGGTGATGACGCGCACGAAGTAAACACCGTTGGCCAGTTCGGACAGGTCGATGCTGTTCACGTTCTGTTCTGTCATCACGGTGCGGCCGTTGATGTCAAGCACGCTGACTTCCTTCACGCCATTGGCAGCAATGTTGAGGATGCTGGTGGTGGGGTTGGGGTAGAGGGCGATGCGGCTGTCGTTCACCTCTTCGATGCCGGCATGGTTGCCAGCGGTGATGCTGAGGTCGTCAATAATCAGCCAGTACATGTTGGTGATGTTGAAGTGACGGAAAGCGATGACAATATCCTGTCCGGCGAAGCCTGCCAGCGAGCGGCTGTGCTTGGTCCAGGTTTGGCCGACAGTGGGAGCACCTTCGAAAATGGTGTAGGTGAAGCTTTCGGGCTTTCTGTTGGTGGTGGAGACATACACTCCATAATGGTCGGCAAAGTCTCTAGCATCCATGCCATACTCCCACCATTCAATTGTAGCACCTTCGGCAGGAACTGTAATCTTGGGGGTCATGAACCAGTTGTCGGGATTGAGCACACCAATTCCGTTGATGAACGAAGCGGAATTGATAGCGTCGGAGCCACCATGGACCGGGGGCTGACTGAACACCTGGCTGCCTTTCATCCATTGGTAACCGTCGCCATCAGCATCGATGAATTGCCAGTCGGAAATATCGTCGGAGGATTCGAAACCGCAGTTGTAGGGAAGAGTCAACACACGATAAGACAGGATGTTGATAGTGGTGGAGGCAGTGGCTGTTTCGTCACCAAGGGTGGCGGTCAGGTTAATTGTGTAGTTGCCGCCAGTAGCGTAAGAGGTGGTGGCGGAGAGACCTGTGGCAGTGGTGGGGTCGCCTCCGTTGAAGCTCCAGTTATAGGTGGCAGCGGCAGGACCGGCAGCGGTGAAAGTAACCGCATCACGGAAATCGGCAGTGGCGGGTCCGGCGATGCCAACTCTCAATGCAGGAGCAGTGGCACTGGTGGTGGCTTTAATCATCCAAGTGTACTGCAGTTGGGGGTTGACTTCGTAGATTGGTCTCCAGCTGTTGCTCACGTTTACAAGGCTACCATTGGGGTCGCCACAGAATTGCACAGCGGCTGCGGGATATGAGTCACCGCTTTTGAAGGTAATCCAAAGATCCTTGTTGTTGTCGAGCTGGAGTTTGTCGTAAATGGGCAAGGTGTTGTAAGTTTCACCGCTGACAGCGTAGGTGAACTGGTAGAGCAGATCGTTGGGAGTGGGGTCGGCATCAGGGGCGGTCTGATAAACCATCAATGTGTAGTGGCCGTCGTTCGGGGCATATACCTCAACATTGTCCAAATAGTTGCGGTTGGCCATAAAGGCGGCAGGGTATTTGACACCCCAAGTGGTGTTGCTGCCAGCACCGATAGATATGACATATTCGCCTGTAACATCATAGCTCATGGTGTTGCCCCAATCCCATTCGGCAACATTGACCTCAAGGGTCTCAGTGGTAGTGCCGATTGTGTTGGTGACATTGACGGTGACGGTGTAGGTGCCTTCGGAGGGGAAGACAACCGTGATGCTCTCGCCTGAACCAGTGCTGGGAGTGGCACCGGGGACGGACCATGTAATGTCGCTAACAGTCTCAATACTGGCGTAGTTTGCGGTGTAAGTGAAGCTGTTGTTGGGAACAACACTGGTAAAACCTTCAATCTCAACAATGGGAGCATGATTGGGACGAGGATAGATGTTCATCAGGCGGGCAATGGCGGCTACAGCCTCGTTGGCATCGTAAGGACCAAAGCCCCAGTCGGTACCATAAACATCGGTCCAATAGCCGGAAGGCGAAATGAATACGACGGTGGGGAAGCCTTCAATTGGGGTATTGATGAAGCTGGCGGCATTGGCATCGTCAACGATGGGGTAGGGAATAGTGCCACCGTTGGTCCAGTCACCTTGGGAGTTACCACCACCGGTGATACCTTGTCCGACGGGAGTGTTATCGTCAGCCTCAACCCACATCACAAAGACTTGGTCGCCCAACTGCGAGTGGATGGCCTCGAGAATATGATTTTCGTGCATAGTCCAGCACCAGCCGCACCATACTGCCGAGTAGTCAATGACAACACCTTTGCCGGCGGCCAGCGTATCGGCCACGTTGATGGTGTCACCATTGATGTCTACAAGGTTGAATAGCGTGCCAATCTGTGTCCAGCTGGGCATTGCATTCACCCCTTTGGAGGGAAGTGCCTCACGGCAGATGGGTTTAGCCTTGAATTGTGCAAATGAGGCGGAGCACATCAGCACTGCAAGTGCAACTAATAAGTTTTTTTTCATTTTTACTTTGTCTTGTTATTAGCCATCAGACCCCTCGGCTTTTTAAAGAATGTTGATTATTAATATGTTAAATAATTATCACATGTTTATTCTAACATGCAAAGATACATATTTTTTGTCACCCTGCAATTTTTTTTTCTAATAAGGAGACTTTTTTGCGCACCCCGAAGGGATGGGCTATGAATAACGCTGTAAAAACGTTTGGTGCAGTATGCAATAAGGTGATAATAGCTTGACAGGTTCTGCATGGTCTTGACAAGGGTGTTGCACTTCGAGGTTGAATCTATATACAGCCCAAACTGTCCAGGCGCGGCAATAAAAACAACTTTTTTTCGTTATGTTGCAAAAAATGCGTATTTTTGCATTGCGAAATGTATAAAGAATTATGAAGAAATCTATCTTGATTGCTGCACTGCTACTCACGGTTTTCTCTGCTAATGCTCAGCGTGTTAGCTCCCGTGCCAAAGCAGTCCGTATGCTTGCTTACGCCCGTCCCGAATACCAGGTCAAAGACGTAAAAGTCTATGCCGACACCATGACGGTCTTCTCTTTGGCCGACTATCCCATCTACCCCTTAGGCAAATGGAGTAATGTCGAACAGTTCATCACCAACAACCAGCTCCTTTGGTATCGCGAGAGCGGATACAAATCCTTCTACGACACCATGACCGTGGCTGTTAACACCCTCAAACGTCTCGACGGCACCAACATCAACTTCTACCGCAGTATCTGGACCGACAAGCTTGAGATGATTTATGCCAAGATTACCGACACCGCTGTGGTGCTCGACAATGGCATCCGTGTCGGCATGTCCAAAGAAGAGGTGTTCAAAACCGTCTTCAAGAGCTATCCCAAATCCTACACCGCCGACATCAATGTGCTGAAAGTCATTGCCGGAGCCGCCGAAGTGGGCGAAATCTACACCTTCAAAGGCAATAAACTCCGTCACATCCAGATTGTCAGCCGCTACAAATATTATTAATTCACAGCCTCCGGGCCATTCGAAAGTTGACGAGGGGAGGTGGCCTGCACCGCCCCTCGTTTGTTAAACAAACATTACAGCCATGCGCAAAATAGGTCTTTTCTTCGGCTCGTTCAACCCCATCCATATCGGGCACCTCATCATCGGCAACGCCATGCTTGCCCATTGCGACCTCGACGAGGTGTGGTTTGTCGTCTCGCCCCAAAACCCTCTCAAGGAGCGCAAAACCCTCCTCGCCGACCAGCAGCGGCTGGAGATGGTCCGCCTCGCCGTCCACGACAACTACCGCATGCGTGCCTGCGACGTCGAATTCCATCTCCCCATTCCCTCCTACACCGTGCTTACCCTCGCCCACCTCGGCGACAAATACCGCGACAAGCAGTTCTGCCTTATCATGGGCTCCGACAACCTCGAGACTTTCGAGCGGTGGCGCAACTGGGAGTTCATCCTCGAACACTACCAGATTTACGTCTATCCCCGTCCCGGCCACAACGACTGCAAACTCGCCAGTCATCCCAATGTCACCATGGTCGAGGTACCGCAGATTGACATCTCCTCCACCTACATCCGCGAGCAAATACGCCAAGGCCACGATGTCCGCTACCTACTCCCCGAGCCCGTCTATCAATACCTCACCGAGATGCACTTCTACGAGAAGCAATAACCCCCCGATTATAAAAAGTCGAAGGCCAAAAGTCGGGATAAATCGTCTTTTGGCCTTCTTCTTTCTTTCCGCTCAAGGGTGGTCAGTCACCCCTCAACGGATGGGGCTGGAGCCCTGTGTGGCGGTCGGCGGTGCCTGCTGGCAGCCGGGTCGCGGGGTTATTCTTTCTTGCTGCGGCTGCGGCTCTTCTTTTCAGGAGTGGCTGTCGAAGTGACCAGGGTGGCTCCCTCGCTCTTTCGCGGTCTTCCCACCCGTTTGGGCTGAGCGGTCTCCTGTGCGGCCTTCTCGTTTGCCGCAGCCTCTTCGGCGGCCATACGGGCAAGTTCCTCGGGCGGTATCTCGGCATTGGCGAATATCTCGCTGTCAATGTCCATCAACTCCTCGTCGGTAGGCTCGTACTCATCGTCTGGGTCGACATCGTTCCCCTCTTTGTCATCGCTATAGTCGTCGTATCCTTCCGTGTCGACATCGTCGCTGAAGGCCTCCTGCAGCTCGGCACCCAGTTCGCCCAAAGAGCCATGCTCCGTGGTGCGCCGTTTGCCGTTCTCCATGGTGTCGTCGTAGGTACCGTGCCGCACCTCGCGTTCGCGGTGCGTCGGGTCTTCCTCTTCCTTCTCCAGCGCCTCCTGTATCGGGGCAAACTGGGTTTCAGCCTTCTCCACCTCCTCGTCGAAGTAGTCCTTCTCCGACTCGTCGTCGGTATAGGTGGTGTCGATCTTGACATCGAACTTTATCATGTATACGGTGTCCTCGGTTTCCATCGGGACAACAAAAATTGTCTCCCCGTTCGGTTTCTCGAATCGCTGTATGTGCTCTTTATATCCCTCGGGATAGCGCTCCATAAACAATTCTTTTAGTTGGTCGGAAAGATTCTTGTAGCTGACTATCAGGTTTTTTTTGTGAGTTCTGTGAGTATTCATAAGGGTGAATTTTTGTGCAAGTATAACAACTATTTTTCAAACAAACACTTTTTTTTCAATAAAAAGTTATCAACAACTATATTTTTTCCTTTCGCACAATAAAATGCATGTCGTTTTGTTATTGAAACAATATGGCTAAACGGCTCCTTTTTCTCCTCCGCCTGTATGTGACGCTGCTGCTTCTGTTCGTCACCCAGAAACTGGTGTTCATGCTTTTCAATCTGCCGTATGCCGAGGGCACCACGGCGGGAGGATGGCTCGGCGTGCTCCTCCACGGTCTGCGCCTCGACTCCGTCACCGCCTGCTACCTGATGGTTGTCCCCGTGTTGGTGGTGACCCTCTCCTTTTTCCTCTACAAAATCCCCGTCAAGCGGGTGCTCACCTTCTACTATGCCTTGGCCGCGCCGCTCATGGCCGTGGCCTTTGCCGCCGACATGGTGCTGTACCGCTTCTGGGGGGCCAAGATGGATGCCGCCGACCTCATCTATGCCGCCAATCCCGCCGATATGCTGGCCAGTCTCACCCTTCCTGCCATCATTATAGGCGCCTTGCTCCTAGGCCTGCTCGTCTTCCACTACCTGCGCCGCCTGCGCCATGCCACGCCCCAGGGTTTCGACAAGGTGCATCCAGCCTCGTCGCTGGTAATGCTTGTCGTGCTGGTGCTTCAGTTCGTGGGCATTCGTGGCGGTGTGAGCGACTCCACCGCCAACGTCAGCTACGCCTATTTCTCCTCCACCCCCTTCCTCAACCACTCCGCCATCAACCCCCTCTTCAATGTCACCCACTCCCTCTTCAAGACCGAGGACCTCGCCGCGCAGTTCCCTTTCTACGATTCCGAGCGCCTTGCCGACCTCACCGCCGATGCCTATCCCGTCGACGGCACCCCGGCCGATACACTCCTCACCGTCACCCGCCCGGACATCCTGCTAGTGATATGGGAAGGTGCAGGCAGCGAGATGATGCTCAACGACAGCGTGGGGCCCAATTTCCTACGTTGGAAAGACCGCGGTGTTTTCTTCTCGCAATGCTACGCCAACAGCTTCCGTACCGACCGCGGGCTGGTGTCCATCGTCAACGGCTGGCCGTCGCTGCCCACCACTTCGCTTATGAAAAAGGCCGACATGGGCCGCCGCTTGCCCTCCATGGCCCGCGCCTTGCAGCGGGCAGGCTATGCCACCGCCTTCCTCTACGGCGGCGACATCGACTTCACCAATATGCGCGGACACCTCTCCGAGTCCGGTTTCGAGCAGGTTGCGGGGCAGGAATACTTCTCTGCCGCCCGCGTGCGCTCCAACTGGGGCGTGGCCGACGAGGAGCTCTTCCGACTGCTGCCCACTGCCCCTCGCCACCCCTCGCTCACTGCCCTGCTCACCCTCAGCAGCCACGAACCCTGGGATGTGCCCGAGCCCGGAAAGACCCGCGGCTCCCGCATCAAGTACAATCCCCTGCAGGATGCCCGCCGCAACGCCTTTGCCTATACCGACGCCTGTCTAGGCACCCTGCTCGACAGCCTCAGCCGCACCCCTTCGTGGGACAGCCTGCTGGTGGTGGTCGTGGCCGACCACGGCGTGCCTGTCGATGGCCTACAGCCCGACGGCAAGCATCTGGCCACGCGCATTCCCATCCTTTGGGTTGGGGGAGCCGTGAAGCAACCCCGCACCATCGACCTGCTGATGAACCAGTCCGACCTTGCCACCACACTGCTGGCACAGCTCGGCCTTGCCGACAGCTCGTTCCGTTTCAGCCGCAATGTCCTTGCCCCGTCGTACCGACGCCCCTTTGCCGTCAATGCTTACAAGAACGGCCTTTACTACATCGACACCACCGGTGTGACGGACTACGACTGTATTTCCCGTTCCGAAACCGATGCGACCTACCTGTCCGACACGCTCCGTCTGCAGCGCACCCAGGCCTTGCTGCAACTGTGGTATACCGCCACGGGAAGATTGCGGTAGGCTGTACTCTGTCGATGGTTTCGCTATTTGTTTGAAGGGCCGTTCAATACAGCATCGTTCCTCCATCGTTAACCGCTCGTTACCCGTTATAGTGAAGGATAACGATGCTATAAGTATGCTGTAACGATGCAGGATTGAACGAAGTTAGGGCATTGTCAGTCCAACCGCTCTGTCTTGCCGGTGACAGGGTTGAAACCAAAATGTTTGAGCAGGTTGGCAATGGAGCGCAGGAATGGTGTGGGACGGGCGGGAGCGCCGTTGCCGCTGACGGTTGAGTAGGTGAAGCAGAGGTGTAGGCGTGCCCGCGACATGGCCACATAGAACCGGCGTGCATCTTCGCGTATGTGATATTGGTCGTTGTTCACCACATTGTAGTAGTAGGGGTACGACCCCTCGACAGCGTTGAAGACGATGACGCTGTCGAATTCGAGTCCTTTGGCTTTGTGGGCGGTGGCGATAAAGAAACGCTCGGAGGCGTGGTTGAGCATGCTCGAGCTGTCGCAGAGGTCGCTCTCGCGCAGGGTGTTGATTTCGGTGAGGTAACGGTCCAGCTGCTCGCGGAAAGTGGGTGCGACAGCCGTGTCGACTACGTCGTAGGTGAGGAAGTCGAGTATGTGCTGCCATTTGTCGACGGGTTCGACGATGCCCTTGTCCAGCAGGTGGCGGTAGATGTGGTTGAGTTCGTCGGCGATGGCCGGCAGGGCCCCGGCCGGGGTGGGCTCGGTGGAGTAGAGCCGCTGGCTGCTGTGGAGGAAAAGCCCGAGGTAGGTCTGGCGGAAGTTTGCTGCCAGGCTGAGCAGTGCCGGGGTGTGGAGAAGGGCCTGCTGGGCAGGCAGGTAGTCCTCTGCCTTGCGGCGGCAGTAGGCGAGGAGGGAGAGGGTGGCTTTGACGTCGTCGATGGCGTTGTGCGAGTTGGTGCCTTCGAGGTGGAGGGTTTCGAGCAGCCGCTCGAGTTTGTACACCCGCAGCCGGGGCTCGACAAGCCGGGTCAGTTTGAGGGTGTCGAAACGCTGGCGGTGGCCGAGCTGTATGCCGAGGGTGCGGCTGACATTGTGGGTGAGGATGTTAAAGTCGAACTCGACGTTGTGGCCGATGAGGGTATGGCCTTGGCAGTAGTCGAGGAAACGGTTGAGACCTTCGCGGCGACTGAGCCGCTCGCTGTTGAGATAGACGGAGAGCATGGGGTTTTCATGGCCGCCCACCACAGGGGGAATCTCTTTGGTGGTCTCGATAATGATGTTGAAGTCGGAGCCTTCGACATAGTGTCCGTTGGCCACTTTGATGGCGGCTATCTGTATGATGTCGTCGCGGAAGATGTCGAGGCTGGTGGTCTCGGTGTCGAAGAGGACAATCTCTTCGTTGTCGAGCACCTGGACGAAGTGTTGCAGGTAGGTGTTGCTGTCGTAGATGAGGAGGTCGGTGGGCGAGACGGCGCAGGCACGCAGCTGGCGCATGAGGTTGCGGGCGACGGCGTACTGGGGAATGACGTGGAGCAGGTGGAGCAGGCGAGCCCAGGCGATGAAGCAGGTTTCGTTGGAGATGATGTTGAGATGGGAAAAGAGAAGCTGGATGGTGGGGGCAGCAAAGAGGTCGCGCCCAGAGATTTTGAAATGAGGTGTGTCGCCGAATTCAAGGCTCAGCCTGTCGGCATTGGCGTTGGTGGGGACGATGATGGCCACACGTCCGTTGGGGTCGAGTTCGGCATAGCGGCGTGCCAGCGACACGGCCAGGCGGTATTCGTCGGCCACGGGACGGCGGCAGAGGGTGCAAGGGGTGCCGTCGTGGGAGCAGCGTAGCTCCTCTTTGCGGTAGAGGTGGGAGAGGTCGTGGTGGCAGGCGTGGAAAGTGCAGAGGTCGGCGGGTTGGGGCGCGGTGCGGTCGGTGGAGGAGGGCAGGAGGTCGCTGCCGATGCCGAGCTGCGAGGTGGCATAGGTGTTGAAGAGGTTGAGCAGGTAGTGGGGCGAGCGGTGGTTCTGTCCCAGATGGTGGAGGTTGGCGCCGCAACGGTGTTTGAGCTCTTCGAGGGTGTCGAGTTTGGCTCCCACGAAGGAGAAGATGGCTTGCTGCTCGTCGCCCAGATAGACGGTGGTGGCGTTGGGGGCGGAGAAGAGGTCGATGATGGCCACTTGTAGGAAGTTGAGGTCCTGCACCTCGTCGACTTGTATCCAGCGGTAGCGTTGGTGGTCGGGGTCGTTGAGGGCGTGGAGGTAGGCCTTCTCCAGCAGGTCTTCGAAATCGAGCAGGCTGTCGGTCTCTTTGTATTCGGCATACAGGCGGGCAATTTCGGCTTTGCGCTGCCATTGGGGTTCGGTCAGACGGTCGAGGAGGTCGGCATGGACGATGAGTTTGAGGGGGAATCCAGCGGCTTGCTGGCTGAGGGCGTGCTGCAGGTTGACGATGTCGGCGGTGTAGCGTGAGTGGTCTTCGTCGGGACTGAGGCGTGCCAGATGGGTGATGATGCTTTCGGAGTCGAGGTCGTCAATGACGGCACTGTTCTGGGGGATTTTCTTCTGGTCGAAGAGATAGTTGGAGCAGAAGCGGTGGACGTTGCCGACAAAGAGGTCGTTGGGGACAGGGTTGTGGGTGTGGAGGCTGATGCGCTCGCGCATGGCGCGGCTGGCGCGGTTGGTGAAGGTGAGACATATCATGTCGGTGTAGTCCACGCCACGGGCATGAGCCTGGATGACACGCTGCGAAAGGATGAATGTCTTGCCACATCCCGGGGGTGCCAATACAAGGTGCCGACCCTGGTCAATGTCGATGACGGCTTGTTGATCAGGGTCGGGGATGGTGGACATGGCTATTCATGTATGTGTCAGAGACCAAAAGCCATGGGCTTGAAGCTAGGCTTTCGGTCGCCGGGAGGGGTTATTCGACGGTGACGCTCTTGGCCAGGTTGCGGGGCTGGTCGACGTTGCGGCCCTTGGCGATGGCGACGTAGTAGGAGAGGAGCTGGAGAGGGATGACAGCGAGGAGGGGGACAAAGCAGTCGCGGGTGTCGGGGATGACAAAGCTGTAGTCGCTCATGTTCTTGACAACGGTGTCGTCCTCGGTGATGACGGAGATGATTTTACCCTTGCGGGATTTGATTTCCTGTATGTTGCTGACGACTTTCTCGTACATGCCGTGCTTGGGAGCGATGACGACAACGGGCATTTCCTCGTCGATAAGGGCGATGGGGCCGTGTTTCATCTCGGCTGCGGGGTAGCCTTCGGCATGGATATAGGAGATTTCTTTGAGCTTGAGGGCACCTTCGAGGGCGACGGGATAGTTGTAGCCACGGCCCAAGTAGATGAAGTTTTTGCAGTAGGTGAACATTTGGGCGAACTGGTCGATGTTCTTGTTGTTCTCAAGTGTCCACTGTATTTTGTCGGGAATTTGCTGTAGCTCGTCGACGAGCATGTGGAACATCTCGTTGGAGAGGGTCTTCTTCTCTTTGGCGATGGCAAGGCCGAGGAGACAGAGGGTGATGACCTGTCCGGTGAAGGCTTTGGTGGAGGCGACGCCGATTTCGGGACCTACGTGCAGGTATGTGCCGCTGTGGGTGGCACGGGGGATGGAGGAGCCGATGACGTTGCAGATGCCATAGAGGAAAGCTCCCTTCTCCTTGGCCAGCTGGATGGCCGCAAGAGTGTCGGCGGTTTCGCCCGATTGCGAGACGGCTATGACGATGTCGTCGGGATGGATGACGGGGTTCCGATAGCGGAACTCGGAGGCGTACTCCACCTCAACGGGTATCTGGCAGGCCTCTTCGATGAAGTATTTGCCGATGAGGGCTGAGTGCCAAGAGGTGCCACAGGCACAGATGATGATACGACGGCAGTTGATGAACTTGTCGCGGTGGTCGATGATGCCGCTGAGGAGAACATCTTTCTCGGCTTTGTCGATACGGCCGCGGATGCAGGTGCGCAGGGCGTCGGGTTGTTCCCAAATCTCTTTGAGCATGAAGTGGGGGTAGCCGCCTTTCTCCAACTGGTCGAGGTTCATCTGCAGGGTGACGAGCTGCGGGGTCTGCTTCACGTTGCTGAGGTTGGTAATGTCGAGCAGGCCGGCGCGGTTCATGATGGCGATTTCCTCATCGTTGAGGTAGATGACTTGGTTGGTGTATTCGATGATGGGTGTCGCATCGGAGCCGATGTAGAATTCGGGACGGCCGGAGGTCTTGTCTTTGCCTACACCGATGATGAGGGGACTACCTTTGCGGGCACAGACAATCTGGTCGGGATGGCTCTTCTCGAGAATGGCGATGGCATAGGCACCCACGACGTTCTTGAGGGCGAGCTGGACGGCGTTGTAGAGGTCGCATTTGTGTGAGACCATCATGAATTCGACCAGCTGGACGAGCACTTCGGTGTCGGTCTCGCTGCAGAAAGTCATGCCGTTTTTCTCCAATTCAGTGCGGAGGGGTTTGTAGTTCTCGATGATGCCGTTGTGAACCAGCGAGAGGTTTTTGGACTGGGAGAAGTGCGGGTGGGCATTGGTGGTATTGGGTTCGCCATGGGTGGCCCAGCGGGTGTGGGCGATGCCGATGGTGCCGCTGATGTCTTTGCCTTCGACTGATTTTTCGAGGGCAGAGACTTTGCCTTTTGCTTTGTAGACGTTCAGTTCGCCTTTGTTGTTGATAAGGGAGATGCCGGCGCTGTCGTAGCCACGATATTCAAGACGATGGAGGCCTTTAATCAAGATGGGGTAGGCTTCCTGATCCCCGATGTATCCTACTATTCCACACATAGTTTCTTGTTTGATAAATTGTTATACTTAATCACAACTGAATAATAAAATACAAAATTACAACTTTTTTTTGAGTTATGAATATTTTTAGACGTTGTAGTGAAAAGTTATGTCATTCGATGTGGGCTTGGTGGAAGGGGGTGTCGTCGGGATAGTTGTGGAGATATACCCACCAAGGGTCGTTGTTGATGAGGGTGACGGTGCATTCGCTTTCGTGCTGGCGAAGACTGTGTGCCACTGATTCGACGGCGCGGCGTGAGACGCGACGCATCATGTTGGTGTAGATGATGAGAACAGTGTAGCGCGTGGTGGGTTGCAGGGTGGGGTAGATGGTTTGGAAACGGCTAAGCCCGAGGTGGCCAAAGGGAAAAGGGACCGATGCGTATGGCGGAAATTGGTTAAAACGTCCATCGTGGTTCCAGTTGACTTTGAGGCTGCCGGGTTTGGTGGCATAGCATTGCACGAGCCATGAAACGAGGGAGTCGCCATCGAAGCAGAGCACCTGTACGGGCTGGTATAAGTCGTGGAAGACGGACTCGTTGGTGTCGAGACTCAGGCGGGCGTTGGTCTGCTCAACAGTGCTGATGATTTGCGTGCAGGGCAGGGTTTGTTGGCTTTTGGTTAGAAAAGATGTACAGTCCTCCTCGTTGAACTGAGTGAGCTCCTTGTATCCGACAATCATACCGACAAGGGAGTTGCAACTGGACAGGAACAGAATAGCCAGCAGGAGCGGGAAAAGGTGTGCTTTTCTGGCCATGGATTAGGCGAAAGTGAAGTTCTCTTTGCCTGCGCCCAGCTCGAAGTGCAGCTTTGCAATGCCGAGGTCCATTCCGGCGAAGGGGACGGGTTTGGCTGTGGCCTTCACCTTGTTGTCGGGCATGAGGGTGAAGTGGAAGTTTTGCCTGTTCATGGCCGTGGGGGCTAACATGGCGCATTCCACGCCGCGGCGGAACCAGTCTGGAGCACCTTTGATGTCGGCAAAGGTCTCGATGGGCTTGCTGGTGTGCTGTTTGCCTTGGTTCAGGCCGTGGCCGACGGTGATGACAGCTACGTACATTTCGTCGCGGTCTAACTGTACGTTACGGTTTCGGGAGAAGGAACCTCCCACCCAGCAGGTATTCAGCCCCAGGGTCTGTGCTAGCAGCACAAGCTTTTCGCCCTCGTAACCGAGGTTTTCTTGCAGTAGGGGGGATTGGTGTCCTGCCAGGGCAATGTAGTTTGTTGCCCCGCTAAAACGCAAGAATTTGGCGAAGATGCCCGACAGGGCTTTGGCGTCGCTTTGAACGAGCTGCATGTGCAGGTTTTTGGCGGCGTTGCTTTTGGCAATTTGCTGAAGGAGGGCATTGGCTTGTTCCTCAGAAAGGGGCTGGCTGCTGTACTGCCGTACAGAGTGCCGCGCAATGATGGCTTCTTGTATGGTCATAGGTACATAGTATTTTAAAAGAGGGTAATACAGAATAGTATTACCCTCTTTTGTTATGCTGACATAGTTGTCTGCAAAGTGTGATGATTAAATAGTGTGGACGGCTTCGATGAGACCCTTGCCGATTTCAATGGCTTCCTCGTTCTGGGGGATAAGTTTCCAGTGGCGCTGGGGCAGGGAGTGCTCAAGGCCTTCGTGGATGTACTGCTTGTCCACGATGGGTTTCAGTTTCAGGAAGCCACCGAGAACAACCATGTTGAACACCTTGCTGATGCCGAGTTCCTGGGCTTTGGCGGTAGCGGCAATCTTGTAGATGTTGATGTCCTTACGGGTGGGTTCGTGGGTGATGCCGTTGGGGTCGTAGATGAGCAGACCACCGGGCTTGACACTGCTCTCGAACTTGTCGAGGGACTGCTGGTTGAGGATGATGGCAGTGTCGAAGGTGTTGATGATGGGCGAGCTGATGCGCTCGTCGCTGATGATGACGGAGACGTTGGCGGTGCCACCGCGCATCTCGGGGCCGTAGCTGGGCATCCAGCTGACCTCTTTATCTTGCATTACTCCGGAATAGGCAAGAATCTTACCCATAGAGAGGACTCCTTGTCCACCGAATCCGGCGATGATGATTTCTTCTGTCATTGTTGTTGATTGTTTTGATGTCGGACTTGTCAGACTTGTCGGACTTGTCGGACGTTGTTTTTATTATTGCATTACTGTTAAGGGGTGGTCAACAGCCAGACGGTTCACGTCGACGTTCTCAACGAGTTTGCCGTCGACCTTGATGTCGCCGATAGGGTAGTTGGGCATCATGTTGTCTTCCATCCACTTGTTGGCCTGAACGGGGGTCATCTTCCAGCCGCTGTTGCAGTTGGACAGAATCTCGACGAAGCTGAGGCCTTTCTTCAGTTTCTGGTTCTCGAAAGCCTTGCGGATAGCGGCCTTGGCTTTGCGCACGGCAGCGGGGTTCTGCACGCTCTGGCGGGTCACATAGTAGGTGCCGGGCAGAGTGGAGATGAGCTCGGTGATGCGCAGGGGATAGCCGTTGAGGTCGACGCGGCGGCCGTAGGGAGTGGTGGCGCTCTTCATGCCGATAAGGGTGGTGGGAGCCATCTGGCCACCGGTCATGCCGTAGATACCGTTGTTGACGAAAATCATGGTGATGTTCTCACCACGGTTGCAGGCGTGGATGGTCTCGGCGGTGCCGATAGCAGCCAGGTCGCCGTCGCCCTGATAGGTGAACACGAAGGTGTCGGGGTTCAGACGCTTGACAGCGGTGGCCAGTGCGGGGGCACGGCCGTGGGCAGCTTCCTGGAAGTCCACGTCGAAATAGTTGTAAGCCAAAACGGAGCATCCGACGGGCGACACGCCGACGGTTTTGTCCTGAATGCCCATCTCGTCGATAACCTCGGCAATGAGACGGTGGGTGGTACCGTGACCGCAACCGGGGCAGTAGTGCATGACTGCATCGGTGAGAACTTTGGTCTTGGTGTAAACCTCGGTGTAACCTTGGTTCAGCAGCTCTTGTTTGCGAGCCTCTATATCTGTATTTGCCATATTGATTTCTTATTTAATAATTTTGTTTTCAAGTGCTTCAAGAACCTCTGTCGGGGTGGGGATGATACCGCCGAAACGGCCGAAGTGTTCGGTCTTCACGCCGCAGGCGGTGGCAAGCTTCACGTCCTCGATCATCTGGCCGGCGCTCATCTCGACGCAGAGGATACCCTTTACGTGCTTGGCAACCTCGGCCAGTTGTTTGGTCGGGAAGGGGAAGAGGGTGATGAGGCGGAACAGACCCACCTTGATGCCTTTTTCGCGAGCCATCTGCATGGCCTTCATGGCGATACGGCTGCTGGAGCCGTAGGCGACGAAGATGTAGTCGGCATCGTCGCAGTTGAGCATCTCGTAGCGGACTTCTTTCTCTTTCATCTCGGCATACTTGGCCTGCAGTTTGTGGTTGAACACTTCCTGGCGAGAGGACTCAAGTTCGAGCGAGGTGATGATGTTGTGGGGACGGTTGGCGGGTTTGCCCCAGGTGCCCCACGGAGCGTTCTTGCGGCGTTCTTCCTCGGTCCAGCGGGGAATGTAGTCGCGGGTGTAGAGTTTCTCCATGCACTGTCCGATAGCACCATCGGAGAGGATGAGGACGGGGTTGCGATATTTGAAGGCGATGTCCCAGGCGTCGAAGACGAAGTCGTACATCTCCTGTACGCTGGCGGGGGCGAGGGTGTAGAGCTGGTAGTCGCCGTGTCCGCCACCCTTGACGCTCTGGAAGTAGTCGCTCTGCGAGGGCTGGATGGTACCCAGACCGGGACCGCCGCGCATGACGTTGACAACCAGGCAGGGGATTTCAGCACCGGCGAGGTAGGTGAGACCTTCCTGCATCAGCGAGATTCCGGGGGAGGAAGAGGAGGTGGCCACCTTCTTGCCTGTGGCAGCACCGCCGTACACCATATTGATGGAAGCTACTTCCGATTCGGCCTGCAGGACAACCATGCCGGTCTCCTCCCAGGGTTTTTCGGCCATCAGCGTTTCCATAACTTCCGATTGCGGGGTGATAGGATAGCCAAAATAGCCGTCCGTACCACTGGCAATCATAGCGCGGGCAATAGCCTCATTGCCCTTCATCAGTTTCAGTTCTTTTGCCATGTTTATTTCTCTTTTTTCTTGTTTAACACTTGATTTTGTAGACGGAGATAACGCCGTCGGGGCATACCATAGCGCAGCTGGCGCAACCGATGCACTTGTCATTTACGGTTTGGGTGTAGTTGTAACCTTTGCCGTTCACATTTTTCGATAACTCGAGACACTGCATCGGGCAGGCAGCGAGGCATACGCCGCAACCCTTACAATGTTCGGTATCGATTACGATTTGTCCTTTAAATGCCATAATATTAGTTTTATGTGATTAATAATTGTTGTAAATTGATGTCAAAATTACGATTTGCAAAGATACAATCTTTTTTTTGATTAGACAAATAATTCTTCTCAGCCAAAAATACATTTGTTTGTCATGTGCGTGAAACGGTATCGGAAAATAGTGTGTATTTTGATGTATGATAGCTTGTTACATTGTTTTGATACACGCGTCTATTTTCCTTTATTGGGTGGTTGTTCCTGGCGGTTCTCCCCCGTAAGAATTCGCTACACGGTGTCGCGATTCATGACACTTTGTTCTCAGTGTTCCCGCTCGGCGAAACGACCCATCTGGCGAGGGGAAACAGGGCAAGATAAGAGTAGGAGTCTTTTTACCGTTCCACCACAAGTTTCTGGGTACTTGTGCCTTGACTGGTGGTCAGAGTGACGTAATAAACGCCATTAGGAAGGGTTTCCACGTGAAGAATAGTTTCGGTCGCACCTGTCGGCAGTGTCTGTCGCAAAATCTCATGGCCTGTAGCATCTACCAAGGTAAGGGTTCCTCCTGTTGTATTCGTGCCGTGTAGCACACATCGCACCTCCGATCCTGCGGGATTGGGCAGCAACAGGAACTTTGTGGCGTAGGGTGGTGTTTCCTCAATCCCTTCTGGGTTGACGAAGATGGCGGTGAATGCGGTGTCCTGTGTCACTACGACTCTGCGAGGGTTGTTGGTGTCGCCGTCGTCCCACAGTCTGAAGCGGTAGGGGGTCCAGGCCTGTGCGGTAAGCACGGCCGTTTGTCCCTCCTCATACGTGCCGCCACCGGTCACGCAGCCCCGCTCGGGGTGGTTTGCCTCGGCCGCCACATCGTACAGGATGGGGAGGAATATACCCACAGCTGGCGACCAGTCGCTGTAGTACACGGCGTCGAGGTGTTCGCACATGCCGCGGACGTAGGCCACATACCTCACGCCCTTTTCCACGCTGTCCAACACGGCCTCCGGAGAGCTGCATTGTATGATGCGGCACGATTCTGGCGGGTTTTCGGCCAGCCCCCATGCCACCTCCCAGCTGGCATGCAGGCTGTCGGGGCTCCACCGGAGGATCACCCTTCCGCTGTCCGCCTCCTCGACCGTCGTCGAGCCTACCTTTCGGCATTCGGGATGCTCCACTATGGGGAATATCAGGGTGTAGAAATGTTGTTGGCAACGATGGTGGGGTCTGATAACTTGGGGGCGCGAAATGCTGTCTTGTCGATATCTCTGGATAAAGGGTGCACAAGACCCGGTGCATCCGGCGTCCAAGAGAGGACCCTCCAATGCGAAACTGCCTGCTGCGTATCGATAGTTGACTAGGTGATCCAAACGGTATGGATTTGCCCAATAAGCAGTGCTGCCGATATAAAACGAATCATGCACCGTGATGGCTTTGTCAAAGTAATAGGTATACAATGGCAGTATTACGTCCTCAGGATTGCCGTATCTGCAGCAGTTTGACGTCCTATAGCCCTGGAATAGAGAGAGGCGGATATAGCTGTGGCTGTCCCTGATGTGCCATGGTATCCGCGCCTTTGTCACGAAAGAATCGGGGTAGGCGTCGCAAAGCAGCAGGTACTCGTCGCATTCCATGGTGTCGTAAACAAATGTATGCCCGTGGAAATCAAAAACATACATTGCTGCCGCCAGCCCCACGATATTCAGAGGCTGGTCTGTATAGTTATATCGGAGATACCCAGTCATTACATCATAAAAATAAAGGCGGGCGTCGGTGGTGTCGTACCATCTGTCGGCCCACCAGTCGTTATAGTAATAGTCGGGATGGCGGGGCATGAAGTCTATCGTGTCGCCAGAGGACTGAGCCAGAGCTGTCCAGCACGCCAGAGCGGTAAGCAAAGCTAAGATAAGATTTTTTTTCATGGCAGTATGTATTTCAATTGTTTACCTTTCGGTGCAATACATGTAAAATTCAACGAATTTCTGTGACACATTCATGTAATGAGGGGGGGGAAAAAACTGAATTCGCAGGTCTGGGTACCTGCTGGTTACCCGCACTTCGGGTATAGTGCCGCAGTCCATCGTGTACCTGATTTGGCAGGACATGGAAGGCGCGGCAGGAAAGAATTCCTCGGCTATGGCAGTCACGCCGCCGCTGTCGCCTATCGCCCAATAGCCTCCGGTGGACTTGGCATCCATCCTGTTCAACGATACTCCTGGGATAAAGGAAACATCCACATATCCCGACCCTATGCCCGAGGGGGTGAAGGAGAGGATATTGCTTTCCACGCTCGGCATCATATCGGTGGCGGCGTCCTGCAACAGCAGCAGACGCATCCCTGTGGCGTCGAAGCTCAGCTGCTTCATGGCCCATGCTGGGGAATAGGACACAGAGGCTCCGTGATGGGCCAGCAGCGACAGCTGGATGATGATGGTGGGTGTGACGGGATCCACCCTGAACTGCTGCAGCTCGGTGCCCGGTCCACCAGCGACGGCAAAGTGGTAGGCCAGCACAAAGTCTGTGGCCGAGATGTCCTCCAGCAGAATGTCACCCATTGGGACATTGCCAGTTATCTGGAACACATTGTTTGCCCCTATTGGCGAAGACAGGAAATCGCCCGAGATCCGGAACACGTGGACAAAATAGTCAGGGGAGAAGTTCTTTTTGGCCACCGCCACCACGTAGTCGCTGCTGGCGGCGATGTCAGTGTATATCATGTCGCAGCCAGCATTCTGGTAAAAGTCGATGTTCCAGGTACTGAAGTAATTGTCAAAGTAGGCATCGCCGACAGTTGTTGACGGAACCAAGGTTGGCGAGCCAGGGACATTGGTCAGCAGGTCGCCCACAAAAGCGATGTGGGTAATGCCGCGGAAGGTGTACACATCCATCCGTGTGGGTAGGATGGTGTAGGTTGATGGGGGTATTGAGAATGATAGTGGACAGTAAGTTATGGCACCCGTTCCGGCAAAGAGGGCGTTGATGTCGAAAAAGCCGACAATCCCATGTCCATTGGTGTTGTCCATACCGCAGAAGAACACCGAATCGTTTTTCACCTGGAAATCGGTGACGGTGTTCCTCATGGGCAGTTCCGCCACCTGTGCAATGGGGTTGAAGTCTTTGATGAAGAAATACCCGCCTCTCGCCAAATCTTCCATGTATCCTATCGCGACCCCCGGCGTCCATTCCCTGATAACGGGGTTGGTGGTCTGCCATCCGATGGCATTCCAGTGTACGAGTGCCTGCGCCTGCACTCCCGCATTCGCCAACAAAAGGAAGGCTGTCAGGACAATCAGTTTGTAATAGGGGTGTTTCATATTGCAATATATTTGTTTGATTAATACTTGATTAGTGTTGGCTTGTTTCGTAACAATCCGTATGCATTACTTTGCAAATTTACATTTTTTTTTCAAATCAATGTTTTTTTTTGTTTCTTGGTGCTGTATTTGGATGTTCATTCTCACGCTGCAATCGCAAATAAATGGTTATGTCGTTTTTTTTTTGTAATTTTGCAGTTCGAAAAAACTCACACCTTATGGCTATCGAAGAAGAAAACAAACTACCCGTTAATACTGCCGCCGAATATAACGATGAGAGCATTATCCATCTTGAGGATATGGAGCATATCCGGCTGCGTCCGGGCATGTATATAGGCAAGCTGGGCGACGGCTCGTCGCACGACGACGGTATATATGTCCTAATAAAAGAGGTGATCGACAACGCTATCGATGAGTTTACGTCGGGGTTTGGCCGACGGATCGACATGACCATCAATTTCGCCGAGCGCAAGGTAAGCATCCGCGACTATGGACGGGGCATACCGCTGAAAAAGATGGTGGAAGCGGTCAGCAAGCTTAACACCGGGGCCAAGTACGACAGCAAGGTGTTCCAGAAATCGGTCGGACTGAACGGTGTGGGAACCAAAGCGGTGAACGCGCTGAGCAGCTGGTTCCATGTGCAGTCGTTCCGCGACGGGAAGACGCGCAGCGCCGAGTTCGCTGAGGGCAAGCTGACGGCGGACAGCGGCATCATGGACCATCCGCTGCCCGACGGACCTGAGGCCACGGGCACACTGGTGGAGTTTGTGCCGGACGGCAAGCTTTTCGGCAACTACCACTTTATAAGCGAGTATGTGGAACGCCGGGTGTGGAATTATTGCTACCTGAACCGTGGGTTGACCTTCTACTATAACGACCGCCGCTATTATTCCAAGAATGGGCTGCTGGACCTATTGCAGCATAACATGGAGGGGGAACCCCTCTACCCGGTCATCCATATCAAGGACGACGATTTCGAGGCTGCCTTCACCCATGTCAATGGGCAGAATGGCGACTACTACTATTCATTCGTCAACGGGCAGCATACCACCGAGGGCGGCACCCACCAGAGCGCTTTCCGCGAAGACTATGCCCGCGTGGTGAAGGAGTTCTACAACAAGAAGGAGTTTTCGCCGGAGGACATCCGCCAGGGGCTTGTCTGTGCGCTGTGTGTGCGCATCCAGGAACCCGTGTTCGAAGCACAGACCAAGACCAAGCTGGGCTCCACCCATCTGGCTCCCAACAAGCAGGACGGTACCAACGACAGCCCTTTCCTCAAAACCTATATCCTCGACATCCTCAAGCGGCATCTCGACAACTATCTTCACATGCATACCGAGACAGCCGACGCCCTGCTGGAAAAGATTCAGCGCAACGAGAAGGAACGCAAGGATATTGCCGGCATCAAAAAACTGGCCAAGGAGAGCAGCCGGAAGGCAAGCTTGAACAACAGTAAGTTGCGTGACTGTCACGTGCATTATAATACCAACCACGCCCGGAGGCTGGAGAGCACTATTTTTATCACCGAGGGCCTCTCGGCCAGCGGCAGCATCACCAAAAGCCGCGATGTGGACACACAGGCGGTATTCAGCCTGCGCGGCAAGCCGCTCAACACGGTGTCGGTGGGCAAGGCAGAAATCTACAAGAACGAAGAACTGAACCTGCTCCACAACGCCCTCGACATCGATGACGGCATGGAGAACCTCCGCTATAACAATGTGGTCATTGCCACCGATGCCGATGTCGACGGCATGCATATCCGCCTGCTCCTGCTCACCTTCTTCCTCAAGTTCTACCCCGAATTGGTACGCACTGGACATGTATACATCCTCCAGACACCCCTGTTCCGCGTCCGCAACAAGCAGAAGACCGTCTACTGCTACAGCGACGATGAACGCGTGGAGGCTCTCCACAGCATCTCAAACCCCGAAATAACACGCTTCAAAGGTCTCGGTGAAATCTCGCCCGACGAGTTCAAGGGCTTCATCAACCAGGACATGCGCCTCGACCCCGTCATCCTGCACAAGGATTTCGATACCCAGGGCGTACTCCGTTTCTATATGGGGCAGAACAGCAACGAGCGGCGCGAGTTCATCATGCGCAATCTCCGTGTCGAGGACGACGAGAGTATTGTCGTGGCATAAGGGGCCAAGCGGCACAAAGCAACCTGTCCCCGTGCCTTTCGCTTTGGGGTAGGATGGTCTCGAATAATCTCTAGGGGAATCCTACTGCAACGGGATGAGCCTGATGTGGTCGAGCATGGCCCGGTTCACGTCCATGGGGCTCATGTTCTGATTGTCCAACTCGTAAATCAGCAATAGTGTCTGCTGCCCTTGGTTCAGGTGTACGCGCACGGAGGTGCTGTATCCCCAGTTGTTCCAGATGTCCTTGCCCCTTTGCGGGAAGACGATGCTGCCCACACGCTTACCGTTGCACCACAGCATGCGGCTGGCGCAGCTGTTGCCCGACAGGGGGCTGCCGCTGCCGTTGGCGTAGCGGAAGTCAACCATATAGTCGCCCTCGGCAGGCACCTCAAGCTGTATCTCTATGCGGGTGTTCTGGGTTGAGGAAATCTCCACGGCGCCACTGCAACCGTATCCACGGCACTGCTCGAATGTCGAGGGGGCTGCAAAGGCCGACATGTCGTACTGCATCTCGTTGCCCACCCCGAAGTGTATCAAGGGTTCGCTTGCAAAGCTCTCCATCCCGTTGGAGTCGACAGCCACCACCTGGTATTCGGCATACCCCTCTTCGTCTTGTATGTCGAAATAGTTGCCCTCAATGCGGCTCTCGGGCTGCAGTGCAATGACGCTGCCGTTGCGGAGTATCTTGTATTCCTTGGCTCCCGCCACCTGTTGCCACGACATGCGTGTCGCTCCGTCCATCCATGCGTTGGGTGTGCTCGGCGAGAACGTCACCTCCTGGGTGGCGAACATATCGTAGCGGCCAAACTCGTTGTTCATCACCAGACGGACACTGTGTTTTCCTGTCAGCGATGAAGGCACAAAAGCGTCCTTCTGCTTTTTGCCGTCTATATAGCAGGCCCTCACCCTGTCGCCATAGCCTTGCACGCTGATGTCGAGAACGGCCTTACGGTATTTCAGATTGTTCAACTGCTTGTTGTTGGCCCACCCCTTGGGCACCAATGGACGGAACGTCATGCCATCGTCCGTCATCTCAATGCCAGCAAACACGCGTAGCGGAATGCTCAGGTTTGCGGCAATGGTTAGCAGCGAGTTGCCCGAATTGGAAGCCGTGTTGGTAGTGCCATTGGTGGCAACGGCATTCTCCATGTTGGTGGCCATCAACGCGGCGGTGCGATAGATGGAGGCAATGCCGTAGCTTACTGCCTGCGGGCATTTGGTCTGGGCCACAGCCCACAGCCAGTAGGCCTGTATGTATGGCCACAAAGCATTATTGTGGTAGGCATACACGTCGGGAATCTGGGGTGCGAAGCAGGTGACGCCGTAGGGCGTGGACTCCACCGACTGCGACAGCCGCTCAGCCCGCTGCGGGTCGGCGATGCCGAAAAGAATGCACATTGCCTCGCCCAGCGTCTCGCTGCGCTGCGACACTATCTGGTTCACCCGGCCATAGCGGTACTGGCCGTAATAGCCTTGGCTCTCAATCCACAGGTGGTTGTTTATGCCGTCCTTTATGCGCTGTGCGGTCTGCATGAAATGATTCGATGAAGTGTTGTCGCCCGACATGCGCGCCATCTTCGCGGCAATCTCGTTGGCACGGAAGAACAGGGCGTTGGTGCTCAAGCATTCCGACTGGGCAATGTCGGCAGGCTGCATCCATAACGGATACACCTCCTTGCGGCATCCCGCCACCGACATCTCACCGCGCACCAAACCTGTCTGGCTGTCGTAAATCATGTTCTCGTCTTGCATCAGGCTATGGCGCACAATTTCATAGCACTGTTTCAGCCACTGCCTGTCGCCCGTGACGAGGTACACTTCCCAGGCTCCCAGCACCCACACCGCGCGGTCTGTCGACACTGGCCATGCGCCGCCTGTGCCGTCATCCTGCATAATCTTCCCCTGCCACACCCTGGCCATCAGGCTCGCCTGTGCCGCCGTGGGGTCAATCAAGGCCAGCGACAGGAACGTGCCGTATCCCAGGTCGCGTGTCCACACCTCGTCGCGGAGTTTGCTTGCGTGCAGACTGCCGTCCTTGCCCCATAGGGTCGTCAGCTCATCCAGCGAAAGGTTGTACAATGCATTGCTCACCGTCATGTCGCAGGCAAACTGCGGATACTTCACCGTAGACGACTGCTGAATCCACTTCCGATGGTCCAGCGTACTCGTCAAGGCATTGTCCGCCATAAAGTCGGCATGATTCTTCCCCTCCACAATCTGGCGAGGGTAGAGCGAGAACGTTTCGGACGAGTACAAAGGTGCATCCTGTGCCGCTGCAACATGGCTCAGAACGATAAAAAGCAATAGTATAGACAGTTTCCTCAACATGCGCATGATTATTTGTGGTGCAAAGATACAAAAAAAAAATTGAATTTCAATTTTTATTCGTATCTTTGCAAGTCGAAAGTAAAACTAAAAAACATCACTACTATGTCAGATACCGATTTAGAAGACAGAATTGCCAATGTGCTCTGCGACGTGCTCGACGAACCCGAAGCCTATACAGGATGTGTCCTGGCCATCAACAAGAAAACGCTCGAAGTCACCCTTGCCAACCCCTCCTCGCTTAGCAAGGATTATGCCACCTATCCCATCGACTCCTTCATCACCAACAACGACGAGGGCGACATAGACCTCGACCTATCCGAAATCAGCTATGTCGCCAGCCGCCACGAAGGGTGACACCCTTCCGCTGTCTCCCGTCGAGCACCATCCTCTCCATCCCTTCCTGCCTCCGCAGGCAAGGCTATTGATGCTCGGCAGCTTCCCGCCTCCACAGGCGCGCTGGTGCATGGACTTCTTCTATCCCAACCGCACCAATATGATGTGGGAAATCTTCGGGCTTGTCTTTTACAATGATGCTTCCCGCTTGGTTGATGTCCCGAACAAGACGTTCCGCAAGGACGAGATAGTCCAGTTGTTGCTGCGGCAGGGCATCGCCATTTTCGACACCGCCCAGGCTGTGCGTCGGCTTAAGGGCAACGCCTCCGACAAATATCTCGAAGTGGTGCAAAAAAACGACATCCCTGCCTTGTTGCAATCCATTCCCCTCTGCCATGATATAGTCTGCACTGGTCAGAAATCTGCCGAAACCCTTTGTGAGGATTATGGTGCGACAGTGCCACGAATGGGAGAGACGAGCTCCTTCGTCATTGCTGGCCGCGAGATGCACCTTTGGCGGATGCCCTCATCCTCGCGCGCCTTCCCCATGAAGATAGAAGAAAAAGCCCGCTACTATCGCGCCATGATGCAGCAGGTAGGGTGTCTGTGAGTGTCAGTTTTGCTTCTTGCCACTTTTCAGCACAATCCGTGTTATCTCGGGCGTTGCCCCAACGCGGGCGGGAAAGATGGTCTCGCCCAGTCCTATGTTGATATACAGTTGTTGGTTCCCTTTCCGGTACAGCCCTTTCGACTGTTTGTAGAAATGTCCTATCGGGCTCCAACCCAGCAGCGAGAACTGCATCGCGTGCGTATGTCCCGACAGGGTGAGCGGAATGTCTTTGCCTATCACCCCCATGTCCCAATGCGTCGGGTCGTGGCTTAGCAGGATGTGGAACATGCCCTCCGTGCCGTGCATGGCCTTGTATAGGTCTCCCCGTTTGGGGAAATGCGGCGAGGTGCTCGTATTCTCCACCCCCACAATGGCTATCGAGTCGTCCCCATGGTGCAGCACCCAATGTTCGTTCATCAGCAGTCGCCAACCCATCGCCCTTTCGCGGGCTATTACCTCCGCTTTGCCCTCCTCGGGACTCTTTGTGCTGTCGCTCCGGTTGATGTATGGGCAGTAGTCGTGGTTGCCCAGTATCGACACCACGCCGTCGCGGGCTTTCAGCCTGCGCAGGGCTTCTTCTGTGGCATCCAGCTCCTTGGGCGAGATGGTGACAATATCTCCGGTAAAGGCTATCAAGTCGGCGTCAAGACGGTTCACCTTATCCACCATCCGCTGCAGCGTACCTGTGCGGTAGCGGAACGACCGCGAATGGATGTCGCTCAGCTGAACGATAGTGTAGCCGTCGAAAGCCTTGGGCAGATTGTCAAAGGCCACCTCTACGGTTTTGACACGCACGCAGTTCCTCTCTATCAGAATGCCATAGCCCATCAACAGCACAGGCACCGCAAGCGAAAGCAGTCCCCAGGCAAAACACCGCTTGAACGACAGACCTAGAATCCATGCCAGCAGTCCCGCCACTGCCACATCAAGCACAGCCAGTGCCACCCAGCACACACCCAGAATAACAACTACGGAAATAACCTCAGTGTACATAAACTAGTATCAATTCATCATTAATGCCAAAACCATAAATCCTGCAATCAACGAATAGGTGGCCAGTTTCTGGTAGCCGTGGGCGTGCGTCTCGGGAATCATCTCGTCGCTCACCACATACAGCATGGCGCCACCGGCAAAGGCCAGCATCACAGGCAGCAGGTAGGTGGAAATGGCACCCATGCCGTAACCAATCCATACCCCTACCACCTCCAGCAGCGCGATGGCCAGCGAGATGACAAAGGCGCGCCATTTTTTCACCCCGGCAAGCAGCAGAGGGGCAATCACCACCATCCCCTCGGGGATGTTCTGCAGCGCAATGCCCAGCGTCACCGCCCAGGCATCCGCCGTCTCTTCGGCGTTGAAACCTACGCCAGCAGCCATACCCTCGGGCAGTTTATGCAGGGCTATGGCCATGACAAACAGCAGTATGCGGTTGATGGAAGCGTTATTCCGGTGTTCCTCCTGGTCGAGGCCGGTAATCTTGTGCATGTGAGGTGTCACCCAGTCCAGCACATTCAGAAACAGGGCACCCACCGCCACACCTATCAGTGGCAGCCACCAGCCTGTGGCACCTGCCTGTTCCACCGCTGGCACGATTAGTCCCAGCGTTGCCGCCGCCAGCATGATGCCGGCGCAGAAACCCAGCACCGCATCATTCCACTTGTGGGGCAGCTCTTTGATTCCGAAGCCTATCAGTGCGCCTATCACCGTGGCCAGACTCAGTCCTGCGGCACTCAGCCATACCTGTGTCATCATATCCGGTCCGTGGTGTTAAGGGTCAGTCTTTGAGCAGTTGGGCCGAGTGGTTCTTTGTGTCCACCTTGCCGATAGCATCCACAATCACCCCCTGCTCGTCGATGACATACGTCGTGCGCAGCGTGCCCTCGGTCTCGCGGCCATACATCTTCTTTGTTCCCCAGGCCTCGTAGGCCTTCAGAATCGTCAAATCGGTGTCGGCAATGAGTGGAAAAGGCAGCTGGTATTTCTCTTTGAAACGCTGGTGCGATGCCGCCGAATCGCGGCTCACGCCCACCACGGCATAGCCCAGTGCCATAAAACGCTCGTAATTGTCTCTCAAGTCGCAGGCCTCGGCAGTGCAGCCGGGCGTGCTGTCCTTGGGATAGAAATAAAGCACCAGTTTTTTGCCTGCAAAGTCGGTCAGGGAAATCTTGTTCCCGTTCTCGTCGTAGCCCTCGAAATAAGGGGCCTTGGTTCCTGTCTGTAGCATAGTACAATAGTTTTCTGTCCATAACGCCAAATATCTTTTTTTATTGAACCTACATGATTTTTTTCGTGCGATTGTAACATTTTCGGTATCTTTGCATCTAATACAGGCAGATGATACACAGGAAAACACATAGCGACAGCGGCGGACAGCCGGGTACCGAAGAGGCGTTTATGGCCATGGTGAAGCGCAACGAGGCACTGATATACAAGGTGTGCCTTGCCTTCACACGCCAGCGTCGCGACGAGGTGGAGGACCTGAAGCAGGATATCCTGTGCAACCTGTGGCGGGGATACGAGGGGTTCAGGAAAGAGAGCAAAGAGAGCACCTGGATATATAAGGTGGCACTGAATACCGGCATCCAGTACTACCACAGGAACGAGCGGTTGCCTCTCACCGAGGAGCTGACTCCACAGATGGCCGAACGCTATGTGGGCGAGGACGACAGCCGCCAGCTGGACAGGATGTATGAGTTGATACACCGGCTGGATGACGAGGAGCAGAAGTTGGTATACCTATATATAGACAATGTGAGCGGGAAGGAGATGGCCGAGGTGTTGGGCATCTCGGAGGGGAACGTAAGGATAAAGATGTTCCGAGTAAAAGAGAAACTTAAAAGAATGGCGCAATATGAAAAGGACTGATTTCGATTTGGATGAAATGCAACGGCTATGGCAGAAGCAGAGCCGTGCGCTGGAGGGGCGCAGCCTCATCAGCGAGGACGAGATGCGGCGTGCCATGCAAAGCACACGTAAAGCCGAGGTACGGCCATTGCACCTATGGCGACGGGTCGCCGCTGTGGCCGCAGTGCTCATAGTGGCTGCCGTGGCAGTGTGGCAATGGCCCGCACAGCCCGCCACTCCACAGCTTGCCAAAGCGGCCCAAGGACCTCGGAATAATCAGAAAACTCAGAGTATTCAGAGTACCCAGAGTATTCCGATTATTCAGAATACTCCGAAAACCCCAACCCTTATAGCCGAGTCTCCGGCTCAAAAGGATGTCGAAAGCCGTGTGGCGGCACAGATAGAGGAATCGCCAAAGTTTATTGTTCCTGTGGCAGTGGCGGAGGTGGCCGCTGACGAAACCCTTCTGGCCCAAGTTCCTTCCCCACGAGAAACCGTATGGCCCAACCGGCAGTCAGCCACCGACACCCTGACAGTCTATACCACGCGGCTGGTGCAATACGGCACCCCCAAGCGCAAGTCGCTCACCGAAACCCTCTTCGAGCCAGTCCTGGCCAGTCTATAGAAAATAATAGAACAGAATCAATACATATAAAGCAATGAAAAAGACGCTCATATTAATCATGTTTGCTATAGCAGGGCTCACTGCCATGGCGCAATATCAGCCTGTGAGAATGGTGCAGCCGCTCAATGTGTCGCACTACCGAAGCCTTGTTGTTAGTGTGTTTGGCAATGGGCGTGTCAATGTTGTGCAGGACGTGGACGACTATGTGGTCTTTCATCTCTGCACCGCAGACGACACTGCCACCCTGCCCGATGGGATAATGAGAGTGTGGGACTCCGATTTCGGATATGGCGATATATTGATAACAAGCTATCCTACAGTGCTAAATGTGGAGCTGCATCTGAAAACCGACAACCTCTATATTTCGGCATGCGACTACAGCACCGTCAATCTCACCTCGGCCAACAACAGGGACTCCCTTGTCTATAACAGCCTGACGCTGCAGGCCGACGACCATGCCACCGTAATGACGGAAAGGCATGTCCACGCCGAGACAATAAGGCTGAGAGCCTCCTACTTCGGTCTCGTGCGGTGCTATAGTTATACCAGCCCCTTGCACGAGGAGGCCCATTGGGGCAATGGAATCGTCCGTGTCGGTGTCCGCAATGGAGAATATGACCATAATACGGCAAAGGAAATGACCACTTTGGGCAACACTCGCATGTCGATGGTCAGATACAAACCCATCGAGCGGGTGCACCTCAGCCTCCTTGCCGGCTTCCACAACTGGGGTACCAGCCAGCTCAACGGCCTTGCTGGAACGGAATACGTTTTCGACTACCGCGATGTGGCCTACTGGGAGCGAAACGCTTGGGAGGACGCCGCCTCGGCGCGCACCAATCTCGGCAACTTGCAACTGGAGCTGTCGTATGACATTGTCGCCCGCGAACACTACACCATCGGTCTCGGTCTCGGCTATGAGCGGAACAGCTATAGTCTGCGCCACCCCTTCGTGTCGTGGGTCGAGGCTACCGACATTCCCGTGCATACCAGTATGATAAACGCCACTCTCTACGACTATACAGGCTTCACCATCCTGCCTGAGATAGGCGTGCTGTACAGGGGACGCGACCAAGTCCCCGGCTCGTGGAGTACCCGTTTCACCACCAACTATCTTGCAATGCCCATCCAGTTCACCTACCATGCCGACCGCCGCCACACCAAGGGATTCCATGCCGGCGTGGCAGTGATACCGGGCATGGCAACCACAAAGGGAACGCTGACGCGCCATTTCAGCGGCTACGGCGGAAAAACGTGGGATAGCTATAGCTCTGTCACAGGCGATACCACGTGGGGTTTCATTCGCTACGATGCCCACGACGAGCAGTCTGTCAAGGTCAACGCCAAGGTCGATGTGCGGTTGACCGTAGGCTGGGCCAACTGGAGCGTGTTTCTGCAACTCTCCACCGTGCCCGTGCTGGCCGACGAGCGCACCTTGGGACTCTACCCAATGAAACTGGGACTCAAGATACAGCTATAGGGAGCAAAAGATGAAGGAATTAGAACCAAGAAACATCGTCAATTTAAACACAATCATACAATTCATCATGAAAAAAAGAGTCTTTTTAACAATACTGCTGATGCTTGTGCTGGCCGTTGCTGCTCAGGCACAGGAGAAGAAAGGTTTTGACTGGAAGAAAATGACTGTGGGCACTGAATTTGTCCACAACATCACCAAGGGATACTATTTCGGCAACAACTCCATCCTGCTCGACCATCCCAACAACAGCGTCGATATCCGTGTGATGTATGATCTTGGCCGCTACTGGACATTGGGGGTGTATGCCGGTTCCCGATTCTGCCATGTGTCTTCACGAGGGGAACACCACGTATATGCAACCAACTACGAAGGCTATGTCAACCGTACAGTTTATGTCAACGAACCTCAGGCCATGTTCGGCATCGAGGCAGACCTGCACCTGCTGCCCCTCATTGGGGCGGACAGCCCTTGGTATGACATCTACGCCATCGGGCGCATAGGCTCCACCACGCAAGACCTTGACATTACCCTCGGTCTCGGTTTCGCCTACTGGCCGTGGAAATGGGGCTGCATCTACGGCAATGTCGGCACCGGGTCGGCAGGATTTCCCTACGGCTTCCTCGATGTGCAGAAATTCCGCCTTCAGGTGCGCACCGGTATCAGTATCAGGCTTTAATTCACATTAAATAATAACAAAACTAAAAGGTTGCACCCGACACGTACAAGGGATTATGTAATGAAAAAACTATTTGTCATGCTGTTTGTTGCCACTTCACTGCTGGCAGTTTCCTGCAAAAAAGACACCACCGTTAAACTCACCGGCACCCAATGGGTGGGTAATGTGACCGTTGGAGAATTCAATGGCACTTACTATATGTCATTTCTAACGGACTCGACTGGAAAAATGGATGTTTCGTTGAGGGGCGGTGGCGAAGACGAGGACTTCACGCTGCCGTTTACCTACACCTTCGACGGCAAAGAAACCGGTGTGTTGAATATTGATGAAGATATAGCAGACACGTTCCACTACAGTGCGGAAAACAACACCATCACCCTGTTCCTTAGCCCCGGAGAAGTGGAGGAAATGACCATAAGCAGCATTGTCTTCCATAAGAAGTAGTTATCCCGTGTTCTTGTTTTTTTCTTTGCATGTGAGAAAAAAAATGTATTTTTGTACATTCATTAGGCTGAAGTCAGCAGGGTGTAAAATACACGCCAGGACTATTTGATAAGTTTAAAATTAAATTGTTATACCTAAATTAAAGGTTGCGCCCGGCACGTATCAGGGCAGTTGAAAATGAAAAAAACACTCACAATGATTGTCGCACTTGCCTTGGGCGTTGCCGTAGCCAATGCGCAGAATTCCTTCAACACCCCTGTGGCCGAAGAGAACACCAACAGCGAAATGGTTGAACTGACCGAGGCCGTGCCTGTCGACATGAGCCAGCCCATGCAGATTACCGACGCCTCCTTCGCCGATGAACAGGCTGTCCAGGCTTTGCTCGCCGACTATGTGGACAAACCCAAGCAGACTACCGCCGCCATCCTGAGTATCCTGCTCGGTGACTTTGGCGTGGGCCACTTCTACACGGGTCAGACCCTGCGTGGTGTGCTGGACATCATCTTCTGCTGGACGGGCATCCCTGCCATCATTGGTCTTGTCGAAGGCATTATTTGGTTGACCGATACAGAGGAGGAGTGGGCTGCCCGCGTTGAAGGGTGGAATAATAAGAAATAGGATTTCTCCCCATTGTTTTAACCCAAATCGTTCATTATCCGACTTTCCAATCGGATGACCGCACTCAGCGGACGGCACGCCACGACCCTCTTGGGTCGTTCAATCCCGGCTCGATGTTGCCTGCTTCTCGAATCGTTTTCCGTTATCAAATCGAGTAACGAGGCTATAACGATACTATAACGATGCAGGATTGAACGGCCCCTCTCCGTAGCGAGGGGGAAACGTTGCCGCTCCACGGTGCTGGGCGGGTTGGCCGAACAGGGTACGGGGCAGGGCTTATCCCCGTGCATCGCACGGTTCGGCAGTTAGTCCGCAGGTGTTTTCGGTTTCCTAATGACCGATTTGGGTTAAACGTAGAGGGCGTCCCTAACCATCAGGGACGCCCTCTCTTTGTTTTGGGAGCCTGCGATTTAGCGTGTCAGCATGTATTGCAGCACTTGGCACAGGCGGGTGTTGGTCTCTGAAATCTCACCGCTGCCATCTACGGAAATAAGGCGGCCGGAGACTTTGTAGTAGTCGAGTACCGGACGGGTCTTGGCCTCGTATTCCTCCAAGCGGTGACGGATGACCTCCTCGGTGTCGTCACTGCGGTTGGAAACCATGGCGCGTTCGTGGATGCGACGCACCAGCTCTTCCTGCGGTACGTCGATGGAGATGACGGCGTCCAGTTTGCGTTGTTTCTTCTGGAAGAGGAATTCCAGCATTTGGCATTGCTGCACGGTGCGGGGGAAACCGTCGTAGATGATGGAGGGCTGGGGCTTTTCGGGCAGCGGGTCGTCGGGGCCGAGGCCACAGGCGCGGCGCAGCCGCAGCTGGTCCCACTCGTCGAGGAGCTCGTTTCGGCCGCTGTCGAGGGCTTTGGCGATGAGGCCTACCACGATGTCGTCGCCCACCAGGTCGCCACGGTTCATGATGTCCTTGACGCGGAGACCCAGCGGAGTGCCTTGCGCCACTTCGTTGCGGAGCATCTCGCCGGTGGAGAGGTGGATGAGGTCGAATTTCTCGGCTAGCAGGGTGGCTTGGGTGCCTTTGCCGGCACCGGGGGCGCCGAACAGGATGATGTTTTTCATACCTTTAAATCTGTTAATAAGTTAATGTGTTAATGTTTGGTTGGTTCCGGTTATTTGATGGAGAGTTTCTTTTTCATGTCGGGCGAGAGGGCATCCTTGTGGATGAGGATGGTGATGGTCTTGTAGCGGAAGTATGCTTTGCTGGCGTAGAACATGCCTTTGTAGTCGCCGTTGTAGGCTCCCCAACTGTTTTTGACCATGTAGTATTCGTTGCCCAGCTGGTCCTTGGCGGTGCCGTAGATGAGCATGAGGTGGTCGTCGTTGGTCTCGTGGTTGTCCCATCCCAGCTGGCGTTCCTGCGGGGTGACCCAACGTTGGGGAGTGGGGCGTGTGGCGGACTCGTCCAGGATTTCCTTGGCGGTCATGCCGGTCCAGTGGGCGAGGTCGCTGCCTTTGAGGTCAGGGGCGTTCATGGTGGTGGCGGGGAGGACGCAGAAGCCGTTGCGTGAGTTCTGGCGGAAACCGGGCTCGCTCACATCGCTGTCCCAGCCTACGGGATAGCCGTGGGCAACGGCATAGTCGGTGATGGCCAGCAACTCGTCGAGGGGGACGTTGTAGGAGAGGTCGTGGCGCCAGTTGTCGGGGCTCTCGACGGCGAAGGTCGTGTAGTAGGGGTAGTGCAGGAAGGAGGTGATTTGGATATAGTCGTCGGCTTTCAATCCCGTTGAGGCGTAGAATGACTGCGGGGTGTAGCTCTTGCCCTGGTAGGTGAACCGCTCGGGTGGCACGCCCAGATAGACGTCGTGCACGGCACGGATGGCTTTCATGCAGAGCAGCTGGTAGTTCTCATCGCTTTGCAGACTGCTGTTGCCTGCGGCGGCTTTGACCATGGGGTTGACCATGGAGCTGAGCTCGCTGTGGTTGGAGATGGTGTCGCGGTACATGGCACCGGGGCGCATCAGCTCTTCGGGCACCAGGCCATAGCGTTCCATGCAGTGCAGCAGGTCGCCGAAGCAGCCCCCTTGGCTAAATCCGATGTCGCCGTGGGTGCGGATGGAGGCCATGGCGCGGTCCATATAGTCCCAATAGGCGGTGTACATCTCGCTGAAGTCGTAGGTGCCTTTGCCCATACGCAGCAGCTCGGCTTCGATAAATGCCATGCCGCTGTAGTCCCAGCAGGTGCCGGCCTTGCCTTGGTTTTTGACCGAGGTGACGGGGAGTTCCTTGGTGACAGTGAATTTATAGCCTTCGTTGTTGTTTTGGGGCGACTTGGGTTGTGCCCAAACAGCGGTACTTGCCAGTGCCGCAGCAAGGATAAGGGTGGTTCTCTTCATGATGATTCCATTTTTTTCAGGATGCAAAGATACAAAAAATAAATTGAAAATTGAAAAGTGAAATATGATTTCAATTCTCAATTTTCAATTTTCAATTCTCAGTGGGTTATAGGCCGAAGCGGGCGGTGCCAGCGCAGCGTTCCAGTTCCACGCGGGCGGTCATGCAGCTGTGTAGGCATTCGACATAGGCTTGCTGCAACTCGTTGTAGGTGTGCTGGGCGTTGATGACTTCGAGCAGGGAGGTCTCGCCGCGCCGGTAGGCATACATCTTACCGTCGAGTACCTGGCGGGCGTTGTGGAGAATGACGCTGTTGTAGTCGGCAAGTCGGCTGACGGCTGAGCGGTAGTTGTTGTAGGCGGTGATGATTTCGGCTTGTGCCTGCTGCCGGAGGATGTCGGTCTGCAGATGTGCCTGCCGGGCTTTGAACTGGCCTGAGCGGATGTCGCCGCGGTTGAGGTTGGAGAAGGGCAGGGGGATGCTGACACCCACGGTGTAGCCGATGAATTCGGGGGCAGGGGCTTCCTCGTTACGTACACGCGTGTTGTAGTTGACGCCGAGGGCAAGGTCGATGTCGGGCATACGTTCGCGGCGCACCTGTGTCAGTTCGCTCTCGGAGGCAAGGGCGAGGTGGCGTTGCTGTACAATGTCGGGGCGGAGGCTGTCGGCATTGCTTAGCAGGCTGTCGAGGCTGTAGAGCCGCATGGGTACATTGAGGGTGCCCTCGATGGCTGCGGTGGAGCGTGAGGGGTCGCCCATAAGGCGGTCCAGCTCAACAAGGGCGTTGCGGTATTCCACCTGTTGGGCAAGGTATTCTTGCCGGGCGATATTGGCTTCGAGACGGGTCTGGAGAACATCGATTTCGGACAGCTCGCCTTTGGCGTGGCGCAGGCTGTCGCTGCGATATAGCGATTCCATGTTCTGTGCATTCTGCTGTCCGATGGTGGCGAGGTCGCGTGCCAGTAGGGCGTCGATAAAGGCGAGGGTGGCTTCTGCCCGAAGGGTGGCGGCAAAGAGTTGCAGCCCGGCCTCGGAGGCGTCGAGATTGTGCCGGGCAACGGCGATACGTGCCGAGCGTTTGCCGAAGGAGACGGACTTTTCCAGCCCAAAGCTGAAGGAGGTGCCCATGGCGATGTCCCAGTCGCTATTGTTGCCGTACTCGGCACTGAGGCTGGGGTCGGTGAACTTCTTGGCCACGGACAGGTCGGCTTGCGACATGGAGAGGTCCAGCTTGGCGGCGGCATAAGCAGGGTTGTGTTCCATCACGCGGTTGATGAAGGCGGTGTAGTCCAGATGCTGGCCAAGGGCAGGGGCTGTCAGCAGGACGATGAACGCCGTGAGGGCGGCAAGGTGCCGCAAGGGGGTATGGGTGGTTGTTTTCATGATTGTGCGTGGGTGTTGATGTCGGGTTGCGAGGCTGTTTTATCGGCTGCGCGCCGTTCTGCACGCAGTTCGACCATGTAGTAGAGCGAGGGGAGGATGAAGAGGGTGACCACGGTGGCGAAGATGAGTCCGTAGACTATCACGGTGGCGAGGGGACGTTGCACATCGCTGCCGATGCCGGTGGAGATGGAAGCGGGGAAGAGTCCCAGCACGGCCACCGAGGCGGTGAGCAACACGGGACGCATGCGGTGCGAGGCTCCCTCGATGACTGCTCGGCGCAGCCCCCGTCCCCTGTCGCGCAGGTGGTTGATGTGCGATATCATGATAATGCCGTTCTGTATGGCTACGCCTATCAGCGCGATGAAGCCCACGGCGGAGGAGACGTTGAGAGTCATGCCCCGCACGTTGAGGGCCGCCATGCCGCCGAAGAGGGCGAGGGGTACGACCACCATGAGCAGCCCTGCCTGGCGCACCTTGCCGAAGGCGAAGATGAGGAGGATGAACATCACCATGAGTGCCAGCGGCACGACAAGCGCCAGACGGCCAAATGCGCGGTTGCGGTTCTCGAACTGGCCTGCCCAATGGAGGTTGGTGGTGGCGTGGTCGTATTGTACGTTCCGGGCAATCTGTCGGTCGGCTTCGGCCACAAAGGTGGAGAGGTCGGCACCGCGCAGGTTGATACGCACCAAGGTGTAGCGGCGGGCCATCTCGCGCATGATGGTGCTGGCTCCGAGGTCCATCTTGATGTCGGCCACGGCCGAGAGAGGCACTTTCACCCCTGTGGCGGTGGTGAGCATGAGGTTGCCGATCTCCTCCGGAGTGTTGCGGTATTTCTCGGCATAGCGGCAGGTGATGTCGTACACCTTGCTGCCTACATAAATCTGCGAGATGGCCCGGCCACCGATGGCCAGCTCAATCAACTCGGTCACATCGGCTACATTCAGCCCGTACTGGGCGATACTGGCACGGTTGACCGATATTTGCAACTGGGGTGTGGGGGGCTCGAGGTCCACTGCCACGTCGGTGGCACCCTTGATACCTGCCACCACCTTGGCCACCTCGTCGGCCACGCGGCGGCTCTCGTTGATGTCGTCGGAGTAGATTTTCAGTGCCAGGTCGCTGTGGGTGCCGGCTATCTGGTCCATCACCATGTCGATGATGGGTTGCGAGAAGCCTGCCGAGTAGCCGGGCATGCGTTCGATGGCAGCAGCCATGGCCTCCACCAGTTCGGCTTTGGTGCGTCCGCTTTTCCAGGTGTTGTAAGGCTTCAGCCCGATGCCGCACTCGATATGCGAGAGGGAGAAGCATTCGGCACCCTCGTCGTCGCGTCCCAGCTGGGTCATGACGTATGATGTTTCGTCGAACTCGCTGAGGACATTCCGCAGGTCGTCGGACATCTTTTTCGACTGCTCGATGCTCAAACCCGAGGGCAGCTGAACCTGCACCCATATCGAGCCCTCGTCCAGCGGTGGCAGGAAGTCCTTGCCCACGCTTATGGAGAGGCCTACCGAACCCAAAAGAATGACGGCCAGGGTGATCAGCACGGCCCGTTTCTTCTCGAGGATGGTGCCTATGAGACGGGTGTAAGAGTCGTTGAGGCGTTCCAGCCATTTGTTGTGATACAGCTTGCGGGGTTTACGGTAGGCCATATAGGAGAGGCCGGGGGTGAGCAGCAGCGAGGTGAGCAGTGCGCCGATGAGGGCGTAGCCCACCGTGTAGGCCATGGGGGTAAACAGCTTGCGCTCCACATGCTCGAAGGCAAACAGAGGCAGATAGGCCGTGATGATGATGATGGTGGAGAAGAAGATGGAACGGGCCACTTCGCGGGCGCGTTGTTTCACGTCGCTGGTGGTAAGCTCTAGCTCGGGATGCCGCTCGCGTTTCTTGAGGATATTCTCCATCATCACGATGGCGCCGTCCACCAGGATGCCGAAGTCGATGGCTCCGAGCGACAGCAGGTTGGCGGGTATGCCCGTCAGTTTCATCAGCACAAAGGCCACCAACAGGGCAATGGGAATAGTGACCGCCACTACCAGCGACCCCCTGAAATTGCCCAGGAAAATCATCAGCACCACCACTACCAGCAGCATGCCGATAAGCAGGGTGTGGGAAACGGTCTTGAGTGTCTCGCCCACCAGACTGGTGCGGTCGAGGAAAGGATGGATGACCACGCCCTCGGGCAGGATTTCGTTGTTCAGCTCGTCGATAGAGGTATGTATGCGGTCCAGCACCTCCGAAGGGTTTTCACCGCGCAGCATCTGCACGATACCCTCCACGGCATCGTCGTAGTTCCGTTCGTCATCGCTGTAGCCAAGTACTCCCTTGCGTTCCAGGTTGCCGTATTTCAGTTCGCCCAACTCTTTCAAGTACACGGGTGTTCCGTTCACGGTCTTTATCACGATGTTGCCCAGTCCCTCCAGGTCGCTAATCAGGCCGATACCTCGCACCACATAGCTCAGGCTGCCTTCGGACAGAATGCTGCCGCCGGCGTTGAGGTTGTTCTGCTCAATCTTCTCGGTGATGTCGCTCAGCGAGACACCGAACTCCGTCAACCGTTCGGGCGAGAGCTCAATCTGGTATTGGGTGGTGATGCCGCCGTAGTTGCTCACGTCCGCCACACCTGATATCTGTCGCAGATAAGGGATGATGGTCCACTTGTGAATATCTGTCAGGCTGCGGAGGTCATGGCTGCCGTCGGGGCTTTCCACTATGTAGCGGTATATCTCGCCGGTGGGGGCGGTGAGGGGGTTCAGTTCAGGCACAGCCCCGTAGGGGAGGTCAATGCCTACCAGTCGCTCGGTGACGCGCTGCCGCGCCCAGTAGTCGTCCACGCCGTCGTCGAACACCAGGACGACGGTCGAGATGCCGAAGCTGTTCTTGCTGCGCATAGTGACGAGGTTGGGGATGCCGCTCACTGCCCGCTCCACAGGGATGGAGATCTGCTGTTCAATCTCCTCAGTGGCCAGTCCGGGTACCTGTGTCACCACCTGCACCGTAGTGTCGGAGATGTCGGGGTAGGCGTCGATGGACAATGCGTTCCAGGCTATCACGCCCGCAATGCCCAGCATCAGGAATACTACTATCGATATGGCCCTATGGTCTATGGCCCAGCCTACAAGTCGCTCAACTATACTGTTCTTTTTTTGTTGTGTGTCCATGGTGTATGCGGTAGTGGTCCGTCGTAACGACGGGGGTTAGTGTTTGTCAATAAGGTAGAAAGCGCCCTCTTTCACTATCACGTCGCCTTTACTCAGCCCTTTGATTACCCGCAGGTAGTGTTCGTCGATGGATTGCACCTCCACCAATCGCCGCACGTATCTGTTTTCTCCCGTCTTCACCAGCACGTAGCGCCCTTTCTCGCTCTGCAGCACAGCTTGCTTTGGAATCACAATGCAGTTGCGGCTGTGTATCTGCATCCTCACCTGTGCATACATGTTGGGAAGCATCAGGTGCCGGGGGTTGTTGCACTCGATGATGGTCTCCACGGTGCGGGTATCGGGGTCGAGGATGCCGCCAACATAGGTAACATGGCCTGTCACCACGCTGTCGGGACGGGCCATCAGGCTCACTTCAACCCCCTCGATGCCGTTGACAAAGGGGGCGTCCATCTCGCTCACATTGGCTTTCACCCACACCTTGTCGAGGTCGGCCACCACCACCTTTGTGGCGGCATCCTCCTTCAGATACTCGCCTATCACCAGGTCGTTCTGCAGCACCTCGCCCGACAAGGGGGCACGCACTATCATGGGTTGTCCCACCTCGGCTTTCTTGATGTCGATTTGGTATTCCTTGGCCACTGCCACGGCATGGTGGTATTCCTCCACAGCCAGCGAGTAGGCCGTTTTCGCCTCGTCCAGCTCCTTGACTGAGGCTACCTTGTTGTCGTGGAGGTCCTGCGTACGGTCAAGTCCCCGTTTAGCCATATCCAGTTCCGACTTGGTTTGAAGGAGCCGTTTCACCACTTCGGAATAATCAGACGAGGAGATTTCGAACAGCGGTGTGCCGGCCTTCACTTTTTGCCCTATACGCACCAGCGAACGCACCACACGTCCTGAAAAAGGAGCAGACACCTCTGCATAGGATGAGGGGATGGCTTTCACCACGCCCGAAGTGGCGAGGGTGGCGGTGTAGTTGGACTCGCCCACCGTGTCGCACACCAGGCGCGAAGCGATGGTCGATGTGGGTGGCACCACCAAGGTGTCGCCCTGTACGCTGATTTGGCTGTCGGTGGTGCTTCCGTTGTCGATGGCACCGCCGTTGCAACCGGCCAAAAGCCCACTACACAATGCTAATAAGAGGTATTTCTTCATTTTCGTCATAGTGACCTGTTTTGTTATTTAGTTCTTTTTCAATGCTTTTTTGTTGAGAAGTACTGTCGTATCCTTCAGAAACAGGTTGCAAAGATAACACTTTTTCATGAATTATCGGGAATAATTATTGAAAAACGATAATTATTTATACTAAATCGGATATTAAATAGATGCCTATTCTTCCCTTAGCCTAGTGACCGATGTGGGTCAATAAAAAATGGTTCTATTTCCTCTCACTGTCCCATAGCGACATACTTTGTATTTATTATAACTACGTGAGTTCGGGATAACTTTGTTAATAACTTTAGCAGAAAAAGAGAAGGTAATCACAAGAAAATTCGTGTCTTTGTAGCTGAAAAACAAAATATTAAAAAGAAACGAGTCTTATGATTACCGACGACAAAATTACTGAAATATTCTGTATTGTGGACGAATTCAGCAAGAATTTCGACTCCGAACTTGAGAAAAAACTTCTATCGGCCTCAGGCAAGCAGCGTCGCCGCCGCAAGGCGACCATGTCCGACAGCGAGATAATGACCGTACAGCTGATGTTCCACCTCGGGTGCTACAAGTGTTTCAAACATTTCTACATCCACTACATCCTTGGCAGCCGCAAGGTTTTCTTCCCCACGGCAGTGTCGTACAACCGTTTCGTGGAGTTGGAGAGCCGTATGTTCTTCGTCATGATGTTCTTCTTGAAAATGAGCGCGTTCGGCAGGTGCAACAGAGTGAGTTACGTGGACTCCACCATGATACCCGTCTGCCATAACGTCAGACGATACATGAACAAGGTGTTCAATGGGTTTGCTAACGACGGAAAGGGGACGATGGGTTGGTGCCACGGGTTCAAGCTGCACTTCGTCTGCAACGACCAGGCGGAAATCATCACCTTCAGCCTCACCACGGCCAACACTGACGACCGCGACCCCAAGGTGTGGAAAGTGCTGGCAAAGGATTTGTACGGCAGGCTGTTCGCCGACCGCGGATACATCTCGCAAAGGCTCTTCGATGACCTCTTCGAAGACGGCATACTCCTCGTCACCGGCATAAAGTCCAACATGAAGAACAGGCTCATGCCACTGTGGGACAAGATAATGCTGCGCAAACGCTATGTCATTGAATGCATCAACGACACGCTGAAGAACACCGAGTCGCTCGTCCACTCACGTCACCGCTCCATCAACAACTTTATCATGAACCTTGTGTCCGCGATTGGTGCCTATTGTTTCTATGACAACAAGCCTCACGCTCTTTCTGGTTTCGAAGTCGTCACGACCAACCAGCTCTGACTTTTCTAAGACTTAGCCTCATTTCCGGCTCCATTTGTCAAACGCCTTTCCATAGGCGAGCCTTACTATTATAAATACAGTCGTTGATACCATTACAAACACCGTTTACGATACCATTGTTGTTTTAACCACTGATACACTATGGTTGCGTGACACAGTATTTGTACACGACACCATCTATATTTACGATACCATTTATGTCGGGATGGGTGAAGTTGATGCGATTAATGCCAAGATATACACAAGTCAAGGGCAGATTGTAGTGGACGGTGTTGAGGGCAACAAAGTATGGCTGTTTGATGTCAATGGCCGTGTGTTGGCGACTAAGCAAGACGAATATTCATCTATGCACTTCGACGTTCCAGCTTCTGGTATATACCTTGTGAAAATCGGTATCCATCCAGCCCGAAAAGTGGTGATGATAAGATAGTCTGGAATGAGTTCGGGATTGCTTTGTTTGTAAAATGACAATGTCGGTATTAAGTATTAGTTCCTTTGATATTTCTTGACAGAATCGGTAATATGTGACATTATATTGTCCCAGGTGTCGGAAATGAACATCTTAGGCATAGCCTCGTTTTCTGCATCATCAAAATAGGTGAGGCTCAACAATGCTCTGAAGATGGAGTGATTGGAATATTTCTGTGAGTAGAACTGTAGAAGTTCTTCTAAAGAATAATGTTGAAGCAAAAGATATATGTCGATGAAATCCTTACGGCTGCCACGTCCTTCAATGGCATTGATTTTCATGGCGGCAATATCTTTGGGAGAAGCTAACAGCAGACCGTCCTCGCAAACAGGTTCGTCAATCCATGGGTAACGACTATAGTCTACAATGTCAACCATCACGCCGTTTACGATGAGTTGCAGGATGCTGTTGGTGCGATTTCTGAGTTTGTACGGACCCATCCTCTCTATCATGGAAAGAATATTGTCTTGGTCAACAGCAGGTTTTCCAAAGAAATCAAGGTCTACCGATTGCCGATGTCCGAATTGCAAAGCCAAAGAGGTGCCTCCAACAAGTCGCATGCCCTGCATCTCGGCCTGTGCAGATAGTTCTCTTAGGAGTTCCAGAGTGTCGGGAAGGATTGCTTGAAGTTGTAGCATCGGTATTCTTCTTTTTTAGTGTCAGTGACAACACAGACAAAAGAGAGCGCTTCGGGACGAAGAGTGCGCAGTGTCTTGCAGTCGTTGGCGATGCGGTCTAATCCATAATAGTTGCAAATGGTACGCCAGTCGTCAAGTTCACCATATTCGAGCACACGTTTTATCAACTGCGCAGAGTTTCTCTCGGCGTTGAAATTGTCCTTGTCAATGTCCCAGAAAAGGTAGGGAGAAAGGCTCTCGGTCAGCGATTTTGTATGTGCTATTGTGTCCATTTTTCAGTTTGCAAAAATACAAAATAATATTGAATTGTTCAAATATAAAATAGCTGAACGACAAAAATCAACGCTATACTTGTTGATTTACTTGGGATTTATGGACTTTATTAGATAAAAAAAGGACGGGCCAACTGACCTGTCCGTCTTGGTAGCGGGGGCTGGATTCGAACCAACGACCTCCGGGTTATGAGCCCGACGAGCTACCTCTGCTCTACCCCGCACTCTGTTATTCCCTGTTGGAAATCGCCTGCAAAAGTACGACTTTTTTGCGACATGGACAAATTTTTTTTACTTAAGGGGACTCAATTAACAATTCAAACGATAGGTATCAAATGTTTACGCGTTGCGTTTAACATAAAAGGAAAAGACCTTTTCGGTGCTAAAAAGGTCTTTTGGATATTGAATATTGTTAAATTTACCCCTCGGCAAGCCAGTCGAATGCCATTGTGGAGGGGATTCGCTATAGCGTACTGTCCATCAGTGAATAATGGCAGGTTTCCAGTTAATCTTCGAGGGTTGGGAGGGTGTCGAATTGAACGGTGTCGGGCGGGATAGTATCGCTTTTGAAAAGGTTTTCGAAGCGCCCTTTCACTCTGCCCCGCCATACTGCCAGGCGGCGGCGCGACTGGAGACGGCTTTTTTTCTTGTGATAGCGTCCGCACTGGCGGTTGAATTGTTCCAGTTGCTCTTCGGACATGCGGCTTTTGAAGTACCAGCGGTACCGGCGCATGAAACAACGTTGCTGCCGCTTCATACGGTTCAGCGTGTCGCCGTGGAAGTCGGCATAGGGTGTGGCCACCACTTCGTCGACGAAGGTTTTGTATTCGTTGATGAAGCGGTCCACCTTGTTGCCTTTTTGTGCATGGGCGGCTGTGAGCGACAGGCACAGGCACAGGGCGAGGGTCAGCAGTTGTTTCATGGCGAGGGGCTGGCGTATGAAGGATGCAGGGGTGTCGGTGTGTGCCGCTACCCCTGCAACTGTCTGATGGCTATTTGTAGTTGTTGAGGCCCTCGTTCAGGTAGGCGATGAATTTCTGTACGTCGCGGTCGTATTTGTAGTTCTCTTTGGTCAGCACTTTGCCGTCGGGGTCGATGATGACGTAGTAGGGCTGTGCGTTCATGTTGTACATGCTTTTCTCGTAGTAGAGGTTGCGGCGACCAAGGGTCTTCAGCACACGGCCGTTGTCGTCGGTCACCCATTCCTCCTCGGGCAGGTCGATGGTGTTCTCGTCCACGTAGAGGCCGCACATGACGAACTTGGTGGTGAGCAACTCTTTCACCTCTTTGTCGGCCCACACGTAGTGCTCCATCTCACGGCAGTTGGCGCAGGTCTTGCCGGTAAAGTCGATGAAGATGGGTTTGCCTGCTTTCTTGGCATAGGCTTTGGCCTCGTCGAGGTCGAAGAACCCGGTGAAGCCGGAGGGCATGTGCAGTTTGTCGGCATATTTCCGGGGGCCAAGGTCGTCGGTGGTGGCACCGGGGATGTAGGCAATGGTGGAGGCGTGCTCTTCAACCGTGCGTTCGATATTGAAGTCCTGCGTCTCCATGGGAGGAATGAATCCCGAGATGGCTTTGAGGGGTGCGCCCCAGAGGCCTGGAATCATATAGACTACGAAGGCGAGGTCGATAATGGCCAGGAAGAGGCGGACAACACCGATATGCGGGATGTCCTCGTCGCCTTTGAATTTGAGTTTGCCCAGCAGGTAGATGCCCATGAGACCGAAGATGACAATCCAGAGTGCCAGATAAGTCTCGCGGTCGAGCAGGTGCCAGTTGCAATAGAGGTCGGCCATGGAGAGGAATTTGAGACCAAAGGCCAGTTCGAGGAAGGCGAACACCACTTTGACGGTGTTGAGCCAGCCGCCGGACTTCATGTTCTTGAGTACCGAGGGGAACATGGCCAACAGTGTGAAGGGAGCTGCGAAACCGATGCCGAAGCCGAGCATGGTGATGAGGGAGACCCAGCGGTCGGTTGTGCTGGTGGAGAGGCTGACGAGGGCGGCGCCAAGGATGGGACCGGTGCAGCTGAAAGAGACAAGTACAGTGGTGAGGGCAATGAAGAAGGGGGCAAGGAAGCCGCCTTTGTCGGCTTGCTCGTCGGACTTGTTGATCCACTTTTCGGGCATCTTGATTTCAAACAGGCCGAAGAAACTCAGGGAGAAGATGAGGAAGATGATGAAGAAGATGAGGTTGGGTATCCAGTGAGTGCCGATGAAGTAGAGGGCTTCGGGGCCGAAAATGAGGGTGAGGATGGCACCGAGGATGGCGAAGAGGAAGACGATGGAGAAGCCGAAGAACCAAGCCTGACGGCGAGAGGCACGCTTGTTGTCGGTGCTGTTCATGAAGAAGTTGACCGTCATGGGTATCATGGGGAAGACACAGGGAGTGAACATGGTGAGGACACCGCCCAGCAGGGCCAGAAGGAACACCACTATGAGGGATTGTTTCTTCCCTTCGGGCTGGTCTGGTTCGGCCTCGGCGGGAGCGGCAGACAGGCTTGCAGCGGTGTCTTCGTTGGCTTGCAGTGCCTCGCTTGCGGCCTCTTCGGCGGGAGCGGCAGCTTCAGCCACGTTGTCGGCAGGGGCTGCCTTGGCACCGGAGACTTTGAAGGAGAAGTCGCGGTCGTCGGGGGCGATGCAGGAGCCGTTGTTGCACAACTGGTAGCTATAGGTGCCTTTGACGGTAAAGTCTTTCTGTGCAAGGCGCTGTATCTTTTGGCGGAACACCACACGGCCTTCGAATGAGCGGACGGTGCAGTTGAAATCTTTGTCGAACAACTCGTGGGGCTTGGGCTCGTGGACGGGGCCGATGAGTTTGTAGTCGGATGAAGGCGTGAACTCGAATGCGATGGGGAAGGGCCCGTTGGGGTCGGTGTGCTGGGAATAGATGTGCCAGCCTTGGTCGAGCTGGGCAGTGAAGATCAGCTCCGACTCAGTTTCGTTGAGGTCTTTTACCTGGTAAGACCATTTGGCGGGGTCTTGTATCTGGGCCGATGCCATGATGGCAAGACTCAGACCGAGCAGAAAAGATAAAAACTTTTTCATGGTGAATGATGGATAAGTTATTACGTTCTATTTATTTTATTTCAGTGTGAATTTGGCGGTGCGGGTGCCGCTTTGGGTTTTGACTTTGACGGTGTAGGTGCCTTTTTTCATCTTCGAGATGTTGATGTGGCTTCCGTTGATGTAGCGGGGTACGGTACGCACCTTTTCGCCCTTGGCATTAAGGAAAGTGACTTGGGCTTCGGGTGAGTTCATGGAGATGGTGAGGTAGCCTTCTTCCAGGTTAGGGGTCAGTTTGATGCGTTCTTCCACCTGTGGACTGTCGTTGGATTTGGCATCGGCTTTGCTTTTGGATGGCTGTGCTTCGGCAGTGGTGGCCTCGTCGGTGGGGGTCGTGTTGTCTTCGGCTACGTTCAATTCCGGCATCTTGTAGTCGGAAAGGCGGTAGAGACCTTTCTCGTCGGTGCCGAACCAGAGGTTGCCGCTGCGGTCGATGGCGATATTCTGGTACATGCAGCGGGGCAGTTTGTCGCCGGCACGGAAGGTGTCCCACCGGTCGTTGCAGTCGAATACGGCGACACCGCCGTCGGTGGCCATCCATAGGTGACCTTCGCGGTCGAAAGCAAGGGCATTGACTTGATTGCCGGGAATGGGGCAGTTGTCGGTGTTGTATATTTTCCACTCTTCACCGTCGAAGCGGCAGAGCCCTTCGAGGGTGCCGATCCATTTCACATTGCTTTTGTCGATGGCGATGGAGAGGACGATGTTGTGTGCTATCTTGGAGTTCTTGGTGGTGTAGGAGGTCCAGCGGCTGCCGTCGAAAATGCAGAGCCCGTCGTTGGTGCCTATCCATTTGCGGTCGCGGTTGTCCACCACGACACAGAGGATGAAGTCGCTGAGCAGTTCGCTGTCGTTGGCGGTGTATTTGTTCCAGTTGACGCCGTCGTAGGAGACGAAGCCGCTGAGGGTGACCCCGATCCATTTGATGCCGGCGTGGTCGACAGCAATGTCGCGGATGTATTTCATGTTCAAGCGTCGCGTCTCTTCATTATGTTCGTACCAGCGGTTGCCGTTGAATTCGATGACTCCGTAGTCGTCGGTGCCGATCCACAGGGTGTTGCCCTCGGACATAAGGCAGTTGACAAATTGGTTCTTGAGTTTCTCGTTGAAGTCGGAGTAGTCGGTCCAGTTGCCGTCTTTGAAGCTGTTGAGCCCTTGGGTGGTTCCCACCCATACGTTGTTCCGGTTGTCGACATTGACGGCAAGGATGTTGTTGCCCGTGAGACCGGAGTTCTTTGTGGTGTAGTTGGTCCAGGTCTGGGCTGTGGCGGTTGCGGTCAGCAGAATGGCGGACAATATGGTGAAGATGTGTTTCATTTCAATGTGTGAAGTGTTTATGGCGTTGTGTAATACAATTATGTGGCAGGAATGTTTCTTTTTGGTATGTTCAAGTCTTGTGTTTTTCTTTTTTTGCTGCGGGGAAGAGGATGTTGTTCAGGATGAGGCGGTATCCGGGTGAGTTGGGGTAGAGGGAGAGGTCGGTTGGAGGGTCGCCCACAAAGTGACGGTAGTCCTCGGGGTCGTGGCCGCCGAGGAATGTCCATGTGCCTTTACCATACTCGCCGTGGAGATATCGCACTTCGCCCAGCGCCTTGTTCTCAGCCAGAATGAGGGCGGAGGATTTGACGCACTCGCGGCGGAAGGCTGTGGTCTGGCCCATGAAGCCGTGGATGATGCGGGTATGGTTTTGGGTGAGCATGGTGGGTACCCAGTCCCATTTGGCGGAGAAGTCGAAGAGGGTGAAGAAGTCATTCTTCTCGTTTACAGCCCGCTGACGGGAGCGGTCGTCGATATCGATGGTTGAGATCTCGTATTCGTAGGGGTTGGTGCTGATACGGAAATCTTTAAAGGCAAAGGTCTTATTGTAGTCCAGTTGATTCTGGGCATCGGGCTGCATGGGGTCGCCGTCGAACATTACATCGCAGATGTCCACATTCTCCGCGGCCAAAGCTACGTCGTAGCTGTCGGGTGCAGAACACATGGCGAAGAGGAAGCCTCCGCCCATGACAAAGTCTCTTATCTTGTGGGCAACGGCCAGTTTCAGTTGGCTGACTTTGGAGTAGCCCAGTTTGTTGGCAGTGGCCTCCTGGGCACGAACATCTTCGATATACCATTGCTGGTTGCGGTAGTTCCCCCAGAATTTGCCGTATTGGCCAGTGAAGTCCTCGTGATGGAGGTGCAGCCAGTCGTAGGTGGGAAGCACTCCGGCAATGACTTCCTCGTCGTAAACCACGTCGTAGGGTATTTCGGCGTAGGTGAGGACAAGGGTCACGGCATCGTCCCACGGCAATTTGTTTTTGGGTGAATAGACGGCAATCTTCGGGGCTTTTTGAAGCTTGACGGCATCCATATTAACTTCAGGGTCGGCGATTTCGGAAAGGATGGCCGTGGACTGCCCGTCGGCTATAACTTCAGCGCTCACACCACGCAAGCGGCACTCCTTCTCGAGGAGGTCGGCGTATTTCATCATGAAACTGCCTCCCCGGTAATTGAGCAGCCAGGTCACCTCCACATCGCGCTGCAGGGCATAGTAGGCCACCCCGTAGGCTTTGAGGTGGTTTTTCTGTACTTCGTCCATGGGGATGAGCAGGTAGCTTGCCCGGACCGGAAGCACAAGCAGCATCAACAACAATATCGTCAAATACTTTTTCATCGTCATTACAGGAGGTATCAAGTCGCTCCGTAAAAATCAATAACGCAAAAGGTATCTGATTATTGTGTGTTGCCACACTTTTTCCAACAAGTAAGAGACCCGCTTTGCGATTGTTCTATAATGGTACTAGGCAGTACGTTGAAAGTGACGGCATTCTATTGTTCTTTCGACTCGGTCTTCCTTGTCCAGAAAAAGAATAGGGCGGTGGCGAGCAGGGTGATGGCGGCGCCGATGGTGTAGCCGAGCCAGCGGGGGATGACGGCCCCCAGACCCTCTTTCTCGGCAACGAAGAGGAAGCAGCCTGTGACCATGGTCATGAACATGGCAGGGAGAAGGGTGAGGATGTAGGGTTTGCGCTTGAGGAAGAGATAGACGGTGATGGTCCAAAGGGTGACGGTGGCCAGCACCTGGTTGCTCCAGGCAAAGTAGCGCCAGATGACGTCGAAGCCTTTCGCATCGATAAGGGAGTAGACCAGCACTGCGGCAGTGATGGCAAAGATGGGCAGGGCGACGAACAGACGGTTTTTAATAGGTTTCTGGTCGAAGTGGAGGAAGTCGGCCACGATTAGACGTGCGGAACGCAGTGCGGTGTCGCCGCTGGTGATGGCGGCGGAGATGACGCCCAACACACAGATGACAGCGATGACCTTGGGGAACCATGTATTGGCGATGACGCCCACCATGGCGTTGCCGCCCAAGGTGGCACCGGTCTCAGGGTTGACGGTGAGTTGCTGTAGCTGGGGGTCGTGGTAGAAGACCGTGGCGGCAGCGGCCCAGATGAGGGCTACGATACCTTCGGTAATCATGGCACCATAGAAAACCGGACGCGCCTGTTTCTCGTTGGTCATGCAGCGTGCCATAAGGGGCGACTGGGTGGCATGGAAACCGCTGATGGCACCACAGGCGATGCTGATGAACATCATGGGGAAGATGGGGTTGTGGGCAGCATCGGGATGCTGGTTCTGGAGGCCGTCCCAAAGCTCGGGCAGCGGCGGATGGTACACGACGAAGGCTATGACGATGGCCACGGCCATGCCGAGCAGCAGGAATCCGAAGATGGGATAGATTTTGCCGATAAGCTTGTCGATGGGCAGCAGCGTGGCGATGAGATAATAGGCAAAGATGATACCCACCCAAAGGAAGATGCTCCAGTCGGGGGTGAAGTTGCTGTTAAGAAGCACAGCCGGTGTATTGACAAAGACGGCTCCGACAAGAATCATCAGGAACACCGTGAAGAAGCGCATGAACTGCTTGGGGCCGTTGCCGAGATAAGCTCCGTGAATCTCCGGCAGCGAGGCTCCGTCCCTGCGGATGGAGATAAACCCTGCGATAAAGTCATGGACAGCACCCGCAAAGATGCTGCCGAAGACAATCCACAGAAACGACGCCGTGCCGAACTGCGCACCCATGATGGCACCGCAGATGGGACCGACACCGGCAATGTTCAAAAACTGGATAAGGTAGATGCGCCAAGGCTTCATCGGCACATAATCCACCCCGTCGGGGTGAGCCACTGCAGGAGTAGCCCGCTTCGGATCTACCACCAAAATTCGCTCGATAATCTTGGAATACACCAAATAACCAAGCACTAAAAGCACTATTGCAATAAGAAAAGTAACCATAACTTAATCTATTTTCGTGTTGCAAAGATACGATTTTTTTTGAAAATTTCTATTTTCATGATTCAAATCCCAATTTTTCTTCATATCTTTGCCAAACGAAATCAAATTAATCATCTTACTATGAAAAAAGCATTATTAATTGTCGCAATGGCAGTTATCATGGCCACTGGAGCCTCTGCCCAAGAAACAAAAACTCAATCCAAAAGTCAGTTCACCATCAACACCCGTGCATGGTCATCCAACTATTGGTCCACCCTGCTCTACAACATCGCACGCGATGCTGTGACCTATCTTGTCTTCGACAACAATCCCGCAATTGAGGCCGCTATCCCCAACGCCGACCTCGCCTTCCCCATCGGCATGGGCAAAGAGGGATTTGCTAGCCCTAACGACATCTATGGTCCCTACCACCGTGCCTTCGGAACACCCTTCAAACGACTCGGCGACTTCAGCATAGGTCTCGATGCCTCCTGGGTGCCCTCGATTGTAGGCGTCTATGCCGGTGCCTACTACAAGAGCCAGGAAATATGCTTCATGGCCAACGACCAGAACCTGCGCGGCAACTACTTCCAGCCCCGTGCCGGACTCGTGATTGGCGGTCAGCGCACCGCCCTCGAGGCTGGTGTCTTCTATGACTTCACCGTCGGCTGCACCGGCACCTCGCAGGTTTTCGGCACCCCCAACAAAGACATGATTGCAAGCGGCTTGGGCCTCGACTTTGCCATCTCCTACGCCAACAATGCCAACTCCCGCAAAGTCTTGCTCATGTTCTCCATGCCCCTCCACAACTTCCTCAACGAAGACTACACCGGCGGCATGCTGAAAGGCAAGGTACGCAAAGTAGGCTACCTCATGCTCACCCACCGCATCATCTTCTAACCCCATACCGGATATCACAACACTAGCCCGCGCACCCCAAGCGCGGGCTTGTGTTATTTTAACCCAAATCGGTCTTGAGGAACTGGATGAGATAAATGCGCCAGGGTTTCATGGGCACATAGTCCACACCGTCGGGGTGTGCCACGGCGGGCGTGGGACGATCGGGGTCGACTTCGACAATCCGCTCTATAACCTTGGAATAAAGCAGATAGCCAAGCAATAACAGCACAATAGCAAGTGGAAACGATACCATAATATTATGTTTTTTGAATCTGCTAAGATACGTTTTTTTTCAGACATGGCGACCTTTTTTCATCAAAGTGACCCATTGCAAAGCCTGTACCGCCACCAAAAAAACATAATCTCCATTCGGTCATTTGGCCGATTGGGGATAATTCTTTGCACTCCTGGCATCCCTGAACAATTGGTATAGACTTGCACAATCCAAATAGGCAACAAGGGTTATTCGTCTGGATTTGTTTTGATTTGCGTATGTTGAGAAAGTAAATATCCGCATGCCCCATTTAATAGATTCCTCTTTTTTCGAAAAAAAGTATTAATTTTGCATGGTCAATACATAAAACTAACAGAAGATGAAAAAGACCTTATTAATTGTAATCATGACAGTTCTGCTGACCGCAGGTGCTTCGGCGCAGACAAAGAGAAGCCAATTCACAGTCAACACACGTGCATGGTCGACCAACTATTGGACCACACTTTTGTACAATCTGGCCCACAGTGCAGTTGTCCACTTTGCCTTCGACGGCAACTCCACCGATTCGTTGATTGTAGAGTCCATCCTGCCCAGTGCCGACCTGGTGTTCCCGATAGGCATGGCAAAAGCCGGCTTTGAGGCACCGATGCACGACATCTACGGACCTTACCACCGTGCATTCAGCAACCCCTTCAAACGAATAGGCGACTACGGTATCGGCTTGGACATGTCGTGGAAACCCGTGAGCATCGGACTCTATGCCGGTGCCTATTTCAAGAGCCAGGAAATATGCTTCATGCCTAACGACGAGAGCCTGCGCGGGTTCTACTTCCAGCCGCGTGCCGGACTGGTGCTGGGCGGCAACAGACACTCCCTTGAGGCCGGCGTGTTCTACGACAAAGTGGTAGGTTGCGGCGGCACCTGGGAAGCCCGCAACAAAGAGATGCTGCAGAGCGGTTGGGGCCTCGACTTCGCCCTGAGTCGCACCGTGGCCAAAGGCCGCCACAAAACCATGCTCATGTTCTCCATGCCCCTGCACAACTTCTTCAACACTGCCTATGCCGACGGCTCGTTGAAAAACGTGCACCGCCGCGTGGGCTACATCATGCTCACCCATCGCGTAGTGCTGTAATCAGCCCTGCCCAACCCTGTAGGCACAAGCCGCCAACACATCAAGCAATTTTAAGCCCAGAACCGCATAGTCAGTTCCGGGCTTGCTTTATTGTAAATAAAAAAGAGCAAGTCACGATTAACATTTAACACCTTCACCCAGCATATTATTCAGAAAAAAGTTGTATCTTTGCATTTTCAAAAAACTCCCTAATATTGCAAAAACAGAGCATCTATTATTATAAAAAAATGGGAGCACGCAAACGCGCAACTCCCGAGGAATCTTCGGCTTATAGCCTTATTGTGAAAAGCTTAAAAAGCATTGCAAAGATACAAACAAAATCTGAAACAGCAACAAAAAAAACACTATGGCAGGAAAAATATTAGGTATAGACCTTGGAACCAACTCAATAGGATTGGCCGTCAGAGACACTGACAATGGGGAAAATATTACAGACCAACTAGAATATTACACCTCCATAATATTCAAATCAGGAGTGGGGAATGGAGACAAAGGAGAATTCTCATACGCCTCCGAAAGGACCCGATACCGCTCCATTCGCCGACTATACCAATCGCGCAAATACAGAATTTGGGCTACATTAAGACTACTTATCGAATATGGTTGCTGCCCCCTTACCATTGAAGAGCTTGACCAATGGAGCAGATACGACAAATCCAAAGGCTTGAAAAGGCAATACCCAATTAATGCCACCAAATTCGAGCAATGGGTTCGTCTGGACTTCAACTATGACGGAATACCCGAATACAGCAGTCCTTATCAGTTAAGGGCTGAATTAATAGATAGGCTGATTGACTGGAATGACCAAACCGACAAATATAAATTTGGTCGAGCTATGTACCACATTGCGCAACGACGAGGTTTCAAAAGTAGCAAAGGCGAAACGCTGAAAGAGGCTAATGAGGACGAGGACAGCTCCACTATCGACATAAGTGAGGCCATGCAGAAATCGGAAGAAAAAAAATCGAAGGTTCTTGAAGAATATATGAGAAGCCACAACCTGCAAACAGTAGGATGTGCTTTTGCCCTTTTGGAAAGAGATGGCATACGAGTCCGAAACAGTGAATATCAAGCTGTTCAGAAACAATGTCGTGAAGAAGTAGACGCGATATGCAAACGCCAGAATATACACCTAAAAGATCCCGAACTATACACGCGCCTTATTAGCACCAAGAAAGGAGAAGGGACCATATTCTACCGTCGCCCCTTGCGCTCACAAAGAGGGAATGTCGGGGAGTGTACACTCGAAAAAGGGAGACGCCGATGCCCCATAAGTCATCCCGACTATGAGGAGTACAGGGCTCTGACCTTTATCAACAATATCAAGTTCCGCCTCGAAGAGGATGGCAAATGGCTGAAGTTATCCAACGAGCAACGCAACAGGCTTTTTGAGAAACTATTCACCCGCGCCAATGCCACCTTTAAATTCGAAGAGGTGAAAAACTGGATTGCAAAAGAATACCCTGGACACGATTTCAACTACAAGAATCATACCATCAATTACCCCGACTATACTACTGTGGCTGGTTGCCCTGTCATCAATAGACTTAGCAAGATAGTGGGCAACGAATGGCGTACCGCAGTAATAGAGACCGACAAATGCCGCACCAATTACAAGACTGGAGAGGTTCACACTATCAGATATAACTACGAAGACATCTGGCACCTGTGCTATAACAGCGACGATTACGAAGAACTTGCAGATTTGGCAAAAGAAAGAATCGGTCTAAACGAAGAACAGATTGGCAACATCAAACGGCTATGGAGCGTATTGCAGGAAGGTTACGCCCCATTGAGTCTGAAAGCAATACGAAATATCCTCCCATTCCTCCGCGAAGGGATGATATACAGCGAGGCTGTAGCCGTCGCCAAGATACCTGACATTATCGGCAAAGAGAAGTGGACTGAATGCAAAGAAACTATCAACGAAGAGATAAAGCGCATTTCAGCAAAGATTTCAACGCTACGCACTGAATACAACATTGCCAACACCCTCATCGCCAACTATAAATCCCTGTCCATTGAAAACCAAAAGGCCTATAGAGATTATCAATACAAATTGGATGGCAGAGACAAAGAGGATGTTCTGAGGTGCATAATTGACTCCATCGGACTGAAAGTCTGGAATACATTACAATTAGAAGAACAACAGTCCATCCAAGAAACTGTAGAAAGCCTATACCAACAATTCTTCTCATCGACAAAACGAGATTACTACAAACTGCCCCACCAAAGCGATGCTCTTAAAGAATACCTCTCACAAACATTCCCTGAGATATCGCCCAAAGAAAAATGGGATGCCCTTTATCACCACTCCCAAATAAGTCTTTTTCCACACCAAAAAGCAACCACAGGCGATATTGGTGGTTGCATAAGGAGCTATTATCAACTAGGGACTCCAAATATAGGTTCGATTAAGAATCCCGTAGCCATGCGTACCCTACACACACTAAGGCGTGCAGTGAACGAATTACTAAAACACGGTATGATAGACGAAGACACTCGTGTGGTGGTAGAAACGGCACGAGACATGAACGATGCTAACTGGCGCAAGGCAATAGAGAGGTACCAGAACGAACGCAAAAAAGAGAATGACCTTATCACCAACATCATAAAGGATTTCAGACCCAACTATTCAAATGACGATATAGAGAAAGGACGGCTACTGTTCGAGCAGATCGAATCAGGCGACTTTAAAGAACCCGATATTGACAAATACGCCAAAGCATCGCGAATCCAAAAGGAGAAGGCTGAGAGATTCGCTCTCGACCTTCAGAAATACAAACTATGGAAAGAACAGAAATTCCGCTGTCTTTACACGGGAGACGCCATAAGTATAACAAAACTATTTGACGGGAATGCAGTGGATATCGAACACACCATCCCACGCAGTATATCGTTCAACGATTCCTTGACAAACAGAACCGTCTGCTCAACTCATTTCAACCGAGTAGTAAAAGGAAACCTTATCCCGACCCAATTATCGAATTACAAAGAAATTAAGGAGCGAATCAAGCCATGGGAAGAAACGGTAGAGCATTGCAAGAGCCAAATAGAACTATGGAAAAAGAACGCTCGAACGGCAACCACCGTCGACCGCAAGGACGAATGCATTCAGCAGAAACATCTTTGGGAGTTGGAATTGGACTATTGGCAAACCAAAGTCAAAACCTTCACAATACAGAAAGACGAACTTGACCTTGGTTTCCGCAACAGGCAGCTCGTAGACACACGAATCATCACAAAATACGCATTCCACTATCTGAAATCGGTCTTCACGAGAGTCGATGTCCAAAAAGGTCGCATCACAGCTGACTTCCGCAAGATATTGGGAGTACAAAGCGTCGATGAGAAAAAAGACCGTGCGAAACATTCCCATCACGCTGTTGATGCCACTATTCTCACCATGATTCCCGTTGCAGCAAAAAGAGACCGCATCATTGAACTATTCTACCAAGTGCAAGAAGCCCCTGATGCGGAAAAAGCATCACTTAATAGTAAGTTGTCTGATGAAATAAAATCTTGCAAATTGGGCAATGTTTCAAACCTTGTAGAGACTATTGAAACTAACATTCTCATAAACCACATCTCAAAGGATCAGACCATTACTCCAGCAAAACGCAAATTAAGGATTCACGGCAAAATTCAATACAAAGACAAGCAGCACAAAGAACCATACTACGCACAAGGTGACTGCATTCGTGGGAAAATACATGATGACACCTTTTTGGCGAAAATCAAACCTCCCAAATACGTGAAAGACGATAATGGAGACTACATCATTTCACGAGAACACGGAAAAACAATTTATGAAGAAGAACCTATTTTTGTGGTAAGAAGAGAACTAAACAAACTATTTACAGGCAGAAGTAATTGGACATGGGAGATTTTAGAGAAGAATATTGTAAACAAGGAGTTATATTCAATAATAAGAAAACAATTTCCAGAAGATGTGACTTTCAAAGAAGCTGTCACAAAAGGCATTTACATGCTTGATAAAAGAGGTAACAAAATAAATCGCATTAGACACATTAGGTGTATAACTGACAACAAAGAACCTTTACCGATAAAGAAACAGACATACCTATCTAAGCAAGAATACAAAACGAATTATTATGCAGGTAATAATACTAATTCATATATGGCTATTTACTGGAGTGGAAAGATGGGTGACAAGCGGCTGAAAGAAGTCAGAACACTATTTGACATAACAAAGTCTAAAAAACTATTTGGGAACATCTCAGTCCATGATAGTTTCGAAAAGTCAAAGGAGAATATTCCACTCTATGCAATTATCCGACCAGGCACTAATGTAATTGTATTTGATAAAAATGAAATAAAGAAAGGGAATGATGCTCCCACTGAAATGATTGCACGACTACGTGAAATGGATGATGATGAACTACAGAAGCGGCTATATGTCATTAATAGCTTTGAAAAAAACGGCACAACGATTCTTATCCACAATAATGAGGCACGTCCTGAAAAAGAATTAGGGAGAGGGCAATCATTTATAGATTTATCTAATCCCAATCCCAAAGATAGGGTGTCCATAACAACGAGATATATGCTCATCGAAGGAATCCATTTCACAATAAGTGGCTTGGGTAAAATATCTTTTGACAAAAATGATTAAACGGACACTCTGTTTCTCAAATCCAGCCTACCTATCCATGAAGAACCGGCAACTGTCAGTTCGGTTAGAGGACCACAACGGCGAGCCTGGCAAGCAAACCACCATTCCTATTGAGGACATCGGAATGGTAGTATTAGACCACCCACAAATCATAGTCACACACGGCCTGATGGCAGCGCTATTAGAAAACAACGCCTCTGTCATCACTTGCAACAATAGCCACATGCCTGTGGGACTGATGCTCCCGCTAGAAGGACACACCGTACAGAGTGAGCGATTCCAAGACCAACTATCTGCCTCAGTTCCATTGTGCAAACAGCTATGGCAACAGACTGTGCAGCAGAAAATCCTCAATCAGGCAGCCCTACTGAATGAGCTTTATGGTACTGAGAATGGGAATATGCTCCAATGGGCTGCAGATGTCCGTTCCGGAGACAGCACCAACCTCGAAGGGCGAGCTGCTGCTTACTACTGGAGCCAGATGTTCCCTGACATAGGTGGATTCAACCGCGGACGCGATGGGCTATATCCAAACAACTTTCTCAACTATGGATATGCCATACTGCGTGCAGTCATAGCTCGGGCACTGGTCAGCAGTGGACTACTCCCCACCTTCGGCATCCACCACCACAACCGATATAACGCTTATTGTTTGGCTGACGACATTATGGAGCCTTACCGGCCCTACGTAGACCGCCTCGTGGTGGCTACCATTAAGCAGCACCCCCGCACAGCAGAAGTCACCACAGACATAAAGCGCTCACTACTCTCGATCCCCACCCTCGAAGTACACATCAGCAAGCAACGCAGTCCTCTGATGGTTGCCGCCTCGCAGACCACGGCATCCCTTGCACGCTGTTTTGCTGGCGAAATACGCAAAATATCCTACCCTGACATGTGATGGACCGCTTTTCAGAATACCGCATTATGTGGTTGCTTGTATTCTTCGACCTCCCTACCGATACAAAAAAGGAGCGCAAAGCCGCCGCCGACTTTCGTAAGCACCTCTTGGCTGACGGTTTCACTATGTTTCAGTTTTCTATTTATGTACGCCACTGCGCAAGTCGCGAGAACGCCGAAGTCCACCTCAAACGCGTTCGATCCCTCCTGCCCCAATATGGTCAAGTGGGATGTCTAACCATTACCGACAAGCAATTTGCGGACATCGAGCTTTACATCTGCAAAAAAGAGGTCCCACCCAATGCGCCAGGACAACAACTGGAGCTATTCTGACATCAGAATAAGAAAAACACTCACACATAATAAAAAATCCCGTCCATTTGGGCGGGATTTTTTATTACATTGACATGTGTTGGGACATTATAATTCAGACAGATACTCACATCGTGGTGTTTGTCATAAGTGTCAATGTCCTCTTTTTAAGCAATTCACAACCCCCACAGCAGCATTATAGACTCGCGCAAGGTGTTTGTCATAAGTGTCAATGTCCTCTTTTTAAGCAATTCACAACTCAACTGACATTTGGGTCTACATTGCAGAAGGTGTTTGTCATAAGTGTCAATGTCCTCTTTTTAAGCAATTCACAACATTTAGGTGGTTCGAATCCGCTACGGGGCGGGTGTTTGTCATAAGTGTCAATGTCCTCTTTTTAAGCAATTCACAACGTGGAGAATAGAATGACCGCCGACGAACGCGGTGTTTGTCATAAGTGTCAATGTCCTCTTTTTAAGCAATTCACAACTATGTTATGCGGTACGTATAAAATAAGGGGGTGTTTGTCATAAGT
>JAFZPH010000049.1 GCA_017550405.1 Bacteroidales bacterium | reverse complement strand
CATCGGCATGAGCCAGGAACCCATTAGCATCGCCAACCGCGTGGACCGCTTCACCTTCCTCATGCCCAACCCCGCCAAGGAACGCGTGAACGTAATGTCCTCGTTCGCCCTGCGGCACATAGACATTTACGACCTGACAGGCCGCTCTGTGCTGAGCCGCGATTGCAAAGGCATGACAGAAGAGATTGACCTGACAGGACTGGGCGGAGGCACCTACCTGGTGGTAGTGACCACCAACCAAGGCTCCACAATGAAAAAACTGGTGGTGGATTAAGCAACGCAGACGGCAAGAAGTAAAATGTATTATTAAACAATAAATTAGTATTCATCATGAAAAAGATATTTTTTATCACAGTAATAATGGCCACCTTGGCTTTAAGTGGCTGCTTAAGGCATTGCGAAGGATTCCCCCCACAGATGCAACAAACGTATTTCCCATATACCTCGGGACAGGCATTGACCTTTGTGAGCAATGAAGGGGATTCGCTGTCGCTCAACGTGACGAGTGTATCGATGGATGGTCCCTACAATATTGGTTTTGGAGTTAAAGAAACATGTGGACCATACCTATATGTAAAATTAGAAGGTAAAATAAACCATACTAACCATGAACTCAACATAGAGCTATTTTATGAAGGACAGCGCGAAAATGATTATGACGTCACGTGGACTCCTACATATAATAAACCCTATTATTCACAAGTAACAATTTGGGCAGGTGGAAATAGCTATTGTTTAGCATATTTATCATATATTGATGGAAGAATGGAAATGGATAGGATACGTAGTCTGCATGATACAATATGTTATGCAAATGTCGATGGAAAATACACAAAAAGCACGATTGACACGCTTATGGTGGTAAAAGACCGGGGGCTGGCCGGTATCAGCACCAGCGACGGACGGAAATACGTGCTGACAGAATAAACAACACCCCTACCCGGCTGCTCCCTCTCCCTCCTCGATGCCTCCGGCCACACCGTCCTGTCCCTCCCGCTCCCCGCAGGCTCCTCAAATGCCACCCTCCCCCTCCGTGACCTCCCCGCCGGCCCCTACTTCGTCTCCCTCTCCTCCCCGCAAGGCTCCTCCTCGCAGAAACTCATCCTGCAATAAGTATAGGTCAAGAAGTGTCTCCAATTCCAAATGCACTATTCACTTTATGCAACCACCTACTATATTGACGAACACGAATCGCACGAATAACAATTCGTTTGATTCGTGCCATTCGTGTTCTGAAGGCAACCTCCAATAATTATCCAAATAATACATTGCTTGGTAATGAGAATTCATGTTTTACCTCTTATTTTAACATGAATTACCGTGTAATGACCATAAATTAATGACAATTAATGATAATTCATGTTTTACCTCTTATTTTAACATGAATTACCGTGTAATGACCATATATTCATGACAATTAATGATAATTCATGTTTTACCGCAGTGCCGGGAAGTCACAGCGGACGTCACGCCACGACCCTCTTGGGTCGTTCAATCACGGCTCGATGCTGCCTGCTTCCCGGCTTGTTTTCCGTTATCATATCGAGTAACGATGCTATTACGATACTATCACGAAGCAGGATTGAACGGCCCCTCTCGGTATGTGTTAACCCAAATCGGTCATTAGACAGACCTGGCATAAACCCTAACTAAAAGACAGCTATCTGCCCATCGATGCCGAGGAGGCCGGCGGGGGTGGTGGGGACGTTACGTTTGAGGATGTAGTGCTGAATGACTTTGTCGTCGGTCAGGGTGTGGACGTAGTTGTTGAGGGTGGTGGTGACGCGGACTTGGATGGTGTTGAGACCGGGGTGCAGCAGGGGGGCTGCATTGTAGTATATCCTTTCGCCGTACCACTTCACACCGCAGCTGGTGCCATTGACTATCAGTTCGCAGATGTCGTACACTTGTCCGAGGTCGAATATGGGGTTGGGGCCGATGCTGTCGAATGGAATCTGTGCAGTGTAGGTGAGGGTGCCGGAGAAGTCGTTGAACGTTGTTTCGCGGAGGTCGCAGAGTTGCTGCATGACGGTGTCGTGTGTCCAGCCCTCGATGGCGTGGTGGAGCGAGAGGTGCCACTCGGTGTGGAGGGGGAAATAGTGTTGTCCTTCGTGATAGGCAGGAGACCAGTATGAATGTGTAAATGTGTCGGTGCTTGAATGCGTTAATGTGTCAGTGCTTTCAAAGAGGATGAAGAGGCTTTCGGCGGGGGGTAGGTAGAGCCAGGCAGCGCCGTCGTCCAGCTCCAGCAGCTGTTTCTCGTCGGTGGCGGCATTGTAAACGCAGGCTGTGCGGTGCTGGTAGATCTCTTTTGGGAATAGGATGGTAGAGCCTACTGCGCTGCGAAGGCAGGCATTGACGAAGAGGAAGATGTCGTCGCCACGGTCGTTGCGGTAGTGGTTCTGCAGCAGGTAGCGGTCGGGCTCCTCTATCGCGACGGCATGCGGGAGTTTGTATTCCGATTGTGCGGTGCGGTACCACTCGAGGTAGTTGCGGTCGGGGAGGTCGGGAACTTCTAGAATTGAAAATGGAAAATGGCAAATGGAGAATGAGGGGTCCCATGTGATGGGTGGCGGAACGAGCAAGGTGGAGTAGGCTCTTTTGCCTACGATGAGCTTGCCGTCGCGGACGGTGGCGGTGTCGAGCTGGCTGGGGGTGACGAAGTCGCAGTTGCCGCCGTTCTTGTGTACGGCCTCCCACAGCAGGAAGGGGATGTCGTAGGGGCTGCCTTTGGGGTAGTTGGGGAAGGGTTCGGTCTGCACGCCGTATTGCGCCCAGAGGCTGTCGACGGGCAGGAGGATGGCGATGTCGGTCTGCATGTCGGCATTCTGGAGTATGGCGCTCATGCGGCTGCGGTATTCGTTGAGCAGGTGGAAGTAGGGCCACCAGGTGTTCTGCTCGTTGAGGTAGCTGCCGTATTGCACCCAGCCGGGGAAGCCTGCCTGGGGGGGCGAGTAGTTGAAGCCATGCCATACGGAGTGGGTGATGCCGCTGATGGCGCTCATGTCGCTGCCCAGTTTGAGCAGTTCGAGGGTGGTCTCGAACATGCGGTAGGTGTTGGTCATCTCTTCGGCGCTGACGAGTCGGCGGCCATTGTGGTGGGCAGCGGAGCTGACATACTTGTTGATCATGGTGTAGGCGCGGCCGCGGCGGTAGTCGCTGTCGGGCATCTCCTCGCCGATGCGGTGGCGCAGGTAGTTGGTGGTCCAGCTTTCGCCCTCGGGGATGTCGTAGGCGGTGGAGCTGAGGAGGGGGAAGAATCCCCGACCGTAGGCCTGTCCGCGTGACTTTACTCCTTGCCCCCTGCACCAGTCGGCGAAGACGGTGGTGAACCGCTCGTGGAGAAGCTGGGCTTTGGTGCGCTCGAAGTGGAGCCGGGCCATTTGAATCTTCCGCTCCATTTCGGGCGATTTGTGTGCACCGTAGTCGTAGCTGGTCACCTCGCCCAGCCGTCCTGTGGGGAAGAGGACAAAGGGCAGCCACGGCATGAGGTCGTAGCCGTTGCGGCGGCGAAACTCCTCGGCAAAGTCGTCGGTCCAGTTGCTGCCTTCCAGCTCCATGCTGTCGACAAAATAGGCGCGCAGCCAGTTCTTCATGGGGCCGAGGCGGCGTTGGAGGGTTGAGGACATGTGGTTGAGATAGTGGAGCACCGCCTGGCGGTTCATGTGGTCGAGGATGGGTCCAGAGGCTCCGGGGGCGCCATTGATGACGCTGGCGAAGGAGGTGCAGCGTACCAGGGCGTACATGTAGAATTGAGAGTCGGGAATTGGGAATTGAGAATTGAGAATTTGGAATTGAGAATTGAGAATTGAGAATTTGGCGTTTGTTTCCGCATCTGGATAATTCGCAATTATCAGTTTTGAGTTTTCAATTTTCATTGTGACTGAATCTCCCGGCAGGACCAGTTTTATCATCTGCCTGATGTCGGTGATGCTGTCGGGAACGATGAAGAGGTCTACCAGTTCGAACTGCCGGTCGGGGTTGGGCTCTGTCACTTTGGGGTCGACGGCGTCGAATATCTGCTGCCTGGTGATGGTGAAGGTCTTTCTTTCGGAGAGGTCCACAGGGATTGCGTAAGTGAGCATCACTTGTGCACGGTATTCCATGGGGAGGGTTTCCATGCCGAAGGGCCAGCCGGAGCCGACGAGGAGGTCGCACTGCATGCCCAGCCGCTTGGCTTCGCGGAGGGTGGAGCCCAAAGCCTCGAGCCATTCGTCGCCGAGCCAGGTGAGGGAGGGGATGCCTAACGATTCGCACCGCTTGGAGGGGAACTCGATGGGGTTGATTTCCACACCGCCTATGCCCGCTTCGTGGAGCAGGTGCAGTTCGCGTTTCAGCTCGAGGGTGTCGACCTTGTCGCCGTTCCACCACCAACGCACAAAGGGGCGGCAGCTGTCGGGCGTCTGTGCCGCAGTGGTGGCGCAGAGGAGCAGGAGGAGGATGAGCAGGCGTTGTTTCATGTGGCTGGAGGGGGTTGGGCCGTCAGGATTCACGGGGCGGGTGACAGGGGGAGGTGTGGTGTTGTTCGTAACGGTGTACCTGATAGAGGTACCACGCCAGCTGGACAGCCTGGACGACGGCGCTGACGATGCAGAACAGCAGCACGGCCAGCTGGAAGTCGCCTTGGCGGATGCCTGCATAGAGTGCCACGGCACGCAGCAGCAGCTGCACGACCTGCAGGATGAAGTCGACCCGTTGGGTGCCGAAGATGCTGCTGACAAAGGAGAGCGAGTTGCTGATGACGAGGATGGACATCCAGGGGAGGAGGCAGCGGACGTAGTAGCCGGTGCCTACCCACTGCCCGCCGAAGAGCAGGACGAACAGGGGCTCGGCAAAGAGGAAGACGAGTGCGGCGACAGCAAGGACGCCGCCGCCCAGCATGAGGACGAAGCGCCAGATGTTACGCCGCAGGGGGAGCTGCTGCTGCACAGTGACGGAGGAGGACTGGTAGAGCACTTTCTCGAAGGTGTTGGCCAGGATGCCTGCGGGACGTTGGGTGAAGGTGAGGGCGAGGGAGAAGAGTCCGAGCAGGGGTTTGTCGAAATAGAGGCTCAGCCACATGAGGGGGAGGTTGGCGGAGAAGCTGCTGACCAGCTCGCGGGGCATGACGTAGCGGGCAAAGTTGATGTATTTGCGGGCGATGGGACGCAGGGGAGCTGCGGTGGGGTGGTAGTAGTGGTTTTTGCGACACACGACATGATGCAGGTAGGCGTGGCCGGCCATCTTCCCCAGTACCGAGCCGAGGGGCAGGCCGATGGTGTGGAAGAGGTTGAGCACGGGGGCAAGCAGGCCGAAGAGTATGCGGGTGACGGTGCCACCGCTTACGGAGACCACCTCGCCGAGGGCGAGTGCGCGGTATTCCTTGTGCCGGTTGCAGAGGAAGACGTAGATGCGGTAGGTGCCGGTGAAGTAGACCAGCAGGGGGAGGAGCAGCAGCAGGATGGCGGGGAGGTTGGAGAGAGTGACACCGGTCAAGGCCATGACCACAGCTACGGCGAAGAGCAGGAGGGTGAGGAGGGCATTGAGCCGGAAGGCCAGCCGGGCAAGGAGGGAAGCCTCGTTGTCGTCGGGAGCCACCACGATGGCCATCTCGTATTTGCAAGTGGAGAGGATGATGAGCACCTCGGTATAGCTGAAGAAGACGTTGCAGAGACCGAAGTCGTCGGGGGTGAACAGCCGCAGCAGCAGCAGGTAGGCAAGAAAGGCCAGCCCTTGCGCCACAACGTTGCCCGTGAGCAGCGTGCCTGAATTGCGGATGAAGTGAGACGGCATCGGTTATTATTATTGTTGTTGTTAGTCCGACATTTGTTTTTTGGGATGATACCGGCTATTCATTGTTTAGCAGGTATTTCCTTCCTGCCCATTCGAGGGCAAGAAGCAGGATGATAAGCACCAGCACAAGCGGGAGGGAGACGAGGGGGGAGTATTGGGTGTTGGTGTAGCGCACGCCCTTCATGTCGCCGCGGTTGCGCATCAGCGCCGTGAGGCTGTCGGTCTGGTGGGGGAGGAGCATCCTGCCGCCGGTGGTATGGCTGATGGTGTTGAGGAGGGTGTGGTCGGCCACCAGGTTGAGGCGTTCCAGGTCGAGAGCCTCGACGGCGAAGGTGCCGTTCCATGTATATTCTTTCCCGCCGAAGAGTGTGCGGGCGTGGAGCAGGTAGTTGCCGGGTTCGAGGGTGCCCAGGGGCAGTGCGTAGCCGGTGCCAGAGGGTTGGAAGTCGTAGTGCTTGGAAGCTTTTGTGCCGGTGTTTGTCAGGTCGCACCCCACTTCGGGTTGATTGGTAGGCTGCCAGTTGTCGTCGTAGAACTCGGCATGCAGAGTCACCCGTTCATCCTGGCGGTAGATGCGTTCAGCGGTCACATGCAGACGGTCGCGGCGGGAGGAGGTGGAGGTGAACACCACCAGTTTCTCTATCAGCTGGTCGAAGTCGTCGTGGCTGCCCGTCATCAGGTAGCTGTGCAGCCGCCAGCGCCACAGCCCTTCGCCCATGATGTAAGCCCGACGGCTGTCGTCTTGTGAGCCGAAAGCCATCAGTGGGCGGTCGGAGGCGTGCCCTCCGATTTTGGCATAGAAGAGCGGCTGCACACCCGGTGCGGTGCGGTAGTTGCCGAAAGGGGCTGCCAACGGGGGCAGGGATTCTATGCGTCGGCGGACGTCGGCATCGACGGCAAAGAGGGTGAAGGCGTCGTTGCCGCTGGCTGTCACTTCCTCCTTCACACTCCGTTTGGCGGTAATCTCCATGCCGCAGTGCAGCGTATTGAAACGGGCCACGTCGGTCTGTGTGCCTACAATGTACACCAGGGGCAGGGTGGCGGGGAGCGACTGCACCCAGCGGAGCCATTCGGCATCGCGGGGCATATTGTGAAGGATGGCCATATCCCAGTCCTTCACCTGCTCGCCTTTGGGGGTGGAGGCCCCGAGGGGCGAGGCAAACACCTCCACCGCATAGTTGGGGTTGCTTTCGATAGCCTGTTTCAACGCTCCGAGGTCGGGATGGGGAGCAGCGGCCACAATGGCCACTTTGCGCCTACCGTCCAGCACCTCGACAACCACCGTGCGGCTGTTGTTGGCCGTAGAGGTCTCGCCGGGACAGGGCGACAGGGCGACAGTGTAGCGCTGCAACCCTGCGCGGTCGGCATCGAGGGAGAAGTCGAGCGTCTGGCTATAGCCATTGTCGGCAAACGTCACGGGCTTGGAGACTACCGTCCTGCCTTCGTGCGTCACCGACAGGGTGGCGCGTTCGCCTTGCAGGAGGTCGGCGCGGACAGACACTTGCATGGGGAATTGGCTGCCCGCATAGGCTACCCTGTTGCATCGCACTTCCGACACCCAGGCATCGCGCCGGCGGGTGGTGTCGCCCAATGCGACGGTGTATACGGGCACCCCGAGGGCTGTTGCGGCTCCTTCGGGATTTGCTCCGCGGTTGACAATGCCGTCGCTCATCAGCACCACGGCACCCACATTGCGCCCTGCATAGCGGTTGCCCACCGACTGCAGCGCGGCGGCAATATCGGTGCTGCCGCCTCCGAACGAGTCGTACACCACTTCGTACTCCTTCTCCATCTCCTTTATACCCGTGGGAATGGCCTGTTGCTCTTCGGGGACAGACTGGCTCACGTCGCGCATCACCACCACCATGGGACGCTCGTCGCGGCTCACTTTGCGTTTCAGCACAGGTCCCATCAGCAGCAAGGCGAGGATGGTAACCGTCGCAAACCTCAGCACCGACAGCACTATCGTAACCCTGCGGTTGGCGTCGGCCTTCTTGTGGTGCAGCCAGTACAATGCCACACTGTAAGCCGCACCGGCCGCCACGCACAGCACCGCCACATACCACGGATAGTCAAAAAACACTTGCATTGTGTACAGACAATTTAATTCATCGGACGGTGTGCAGGTCCCACCTGCCTCCGCCCGCTTTAAAATAATTTGCAAAGATACGAAAAAATATTTGTATCTTTGCAAATTGAAACATTAAAATGACTGTTATGAATCATCCGTATCATTTCAAACTACACAAAACCATATCTGCACTGGGTGTTGTGCTAGTAGCCATGCTGCTTTCGTGCACCTCGTGCAGTCGCAAAAACACAACCGCTTCTATGAGCAATATCGACTCTGTCACTGTCGAGGCGACGTTGCAGGCCATTGCCAAAGCCCATCCGGGGACCGACCTTGCCCGTGCCGAACGCAGTATTCCCCAGCTTGCCGCTCTGTGGACAGCTGACGACGGCACCCCGGAGCAGTTCCAGTCCTTCTGCCTTGAGCATTTTGTTGCCGACACCGCCGCCCTGTGGCGCATGGCACAAACCCTGCAGGCCAACCTTGAGAGCCTTTGGGGCTGTTTCAACAAAATCAGCGTCGACCTCAAACTCCCGCTCCATGTGTCGGGTCCCGAACCCACAGCACTCGACGAGATGTTTGGCGGGTTCGACCCTTCCGCCCATTTCGACGACGATATGTTCCAGCAGAAGATAGCCTTTGTCGTGGTGCTTAACTTCCCCTTCTACACCCTCGACGAGAAGAACAGCATGGGTGCCCAATGGAGCCGCCGCCAGTGGGCTTACGCCCGCCTGGGCGACCTCTTCACCTCGCGTGTGCCGGCATCGGCCAACCAGCAGCTGGCCAACCAGCTGGCCGCCGCCGATAACTACATCTCCAACTACAATATCATGATGGGACAGTTGCTCGACGACAAGGGCAACCGCCTTTTCCCCGATATGGCCCTCATCACCCACTGGGGCCTGCGCGACGAGCTCAAGACCCACTATAACGAGGGCGACAGCGGTCTAGCCAAGCAGCGTATGATCTACCAGGTGATGCGCCGCATCATCGACCAGAGCATCCCCCAGTGCGTCATCAACAACGCCCAGTATAGCTGGAATCCTTACAGCAACACCCTAGTCGACGCGCAAGGCCAAAAGCAGGACAACCCCGACCGCGAGCCCGATACCCGCTATCGGTATTTCCTCGACAACTTCCACGCCATGCAGCAGGTGGACCGTTTCAACCCCCGCTACCCCACGGCCATCGCCCGTGCGTTCGACCAAGACATGGAGGTGAGCTACGACGAGATAGAGCAACTCTTCACCTCCTTCCTCAGTGCCCCCGAAGTGGGCGAGGTGGCCCACTTCATCGAGCAGCGTCTAGGCCGCAAACTGGAGCCTTTCGACATCTGGTACGACGGCTTCAAGAGCCGCAGCACTATCAACGAGGATGAACTTACAGCGAAGACACAGCGGCTCTACCCCGACCGTGAGGCCTTTGCCACCAAGGGCATGCCCTCCATCCTGCGGCAGCTGGGTTTCTCGGCTGAGAAGACCGCCTTTATCTGCTCGCACGTCACCGTCGACCCTTCGCGCGGCGCTGGCCACGCCTGGGAGAGCAACATGCGCAGCGACAACGCACGCCTCCGTACCCGCATCGGTCAAAACGGCATGGACTATAAAGGCTACAACATCGCTGTGCACGAGTTCGGCCACAACGTGGAGCAGACCGTTACCCTCCACGATGTGGACAACTACATCATGAAAGGGGTGCCCAACACCGCCTTCACTGAGGCGCTGGCTTTCGTCTTCCAGTCGCGCGACCTGCAGCTGCTCGGCTACAAGGACAGCAATCCCGACAAAGAAGCAATGGAGACCCTCGACATCTTCTGGGGATGTTACGAGATAATGGGTGTGTCGCTTGTCGACATGTACTCATGGCGTTGGCTCTACGACCATCCCGATGCCACCGTCCAACAGCTCAAAGAGCAAGTTATCGCCATCGCACAGCAGGTGTGGAACAAATATTTCGCCCCCTACCTTGGCGAGGAGAACTCCACCATCCTGGCCATCTACAGCCACATGATCGATTCCCCGCTCTACCTGCCTAACTACCCCTATGGCCACATCATCCAGTTCCAGCTTGAGCAGCAGCTCAGGGGCAAGAACATCGCCGACGAGATTATGCGTATCTACCCCGCCGGCCGCCTCACCCCGCAGCACTGGATGCGCCACGCCGTCGGCAGCGAGGTGTCCACCAAGCCCCTCCTCACTGCGGCCGCCCAAGCCCTTGGGAAAGTAAAGTAATCTCAAGTTAATCGGAGTAATCAGAGTAATCGGAGTACTCAGAATAATCAGAATAATCAGACAATTCAGATAACAATAAAATCTATTAAACCTATGAAAAAAGTCTTTTCACTTTTCACAATGATTGTGTTGCTGCTGCCCGCGGCCATGGCCGATGAGGGCATGTGGATTCCTATGCTTCTGGGCAAGAACCAGGCCGCCATGCAGAAGGCAGGCATGCATATCACCGCCAAAGACATCTACGACATCAACAACGCCTGCCTCAAAGACGCCGTCATCCTGTTCAACCAGGGATGCACCGGCGAGTTCGTCTCCGACCATGGCCTCTTCCTCACCAACCACCACTGCGGCTACTACTACATCACCAGCAACAGCACCGTCGAGCACGACTACCTCACCCACGGATTCTGGGCCATGGACCGCAGTCAGGAGATACCCTGCAAAGGCCTCACCGCAACCCGCCTTGTGCGTATGGAAGATGTGACCAACCGTGTGCTTGAAGGCATCGACGACAAGACCTCTGAGGCCGAACGCGAGCGCATCGTGAAGCAGAACATCGCCATCCTCTCCGTCGAAGCCGTGGCCGGCACACACTACAAAGCCGTCATCAAGCCCTTCTACTACGGCAACCAATACTTCATGTATATCAACGAGGTCTTCACCGATGTACGCCTTGTGGGTGCCCCTCCGAGCAATATCGGTAAATTCGGCGGCGACACCGACAACTGGATGTGGCCCCGCCACACCGGCGACTTCTCCATGTTCCGTGTCTATGTAGGCAAGGACGGCAAGCCCGCCACCTACTCCAAGACCAACGTGCCTTACAAACCCCTTAAGCATCTCGACATTTCGCTCAAGGGTGTTGACGAGGGCGACTTCACTTTCGTCTTCGGCTATCCCGGCACCACCCAGCGCTACGTCACCCACCATCAGGTCGAACTCCAGGCCATCGAAGAAAACCCCATCCGCATCGCCCTGCGCGACATCCGCCTCAAGCACTACAACGCTGCCATGAACCAGTCGCCCGCGCAGCGCCTCAAATACGCCTCCAAAGTGGCCTCCATCGCCAACGGTTGGAAGAAATGGCAGGGCGAGACCCTCGGCATCCAGCGCCTTAAGGGTGTTGAGCAGAAAAAAGCCCAAGAAGCCGTCTTCCAGAAATGGGCCGACAAACGCCCTGAGTACAAAAACCTGCTCCGCGACATGGGACGCGCCTTCGAGCAAATCCGTCCCATCGAGCTGCAGTGGGTCTACTTTAACGAAGCCGTCATGGCCTCCGACTTCATGAACCGTGCCTACAAGCTCTACAGCATGGCCCGGCAAACCACCAACGACGACAGCCTGGCGCGTGTGGAATGCGACAAGCTCCTTGCCGCCAACGAGACCTACTTCGCCGACTTTGAACTCCACTCGCCTGTCGACCGCGCCATCTTCGTCGAGACCTTCCTCCACATGTGGCGCGCCGGCTATGCGCCCTACCTCGACAAGAAAGGCAAGGATGAGGCCGGTGTGCAAAAACTCCTCGAAGGCATCTACGACAAGTCGATGCTTAACAACAAGGCGAAGTACGACAAATTCCTCAAGAAATACAAAGCCAAAGACTGGATGAAAGTCCTCTCCAATGCCGACCCCGCCCTCGACCTCTTCAACATCGCCTACACCTACGCCTACACCTCCGACAAAGAAACCACCTACGACCTGAACAAGCGCGAAATCAACCGCTTGATGCGCACCTATGTCCGCGGCATGATGCAGCAGTACCCCGACTCCAACTTCTTCCCCGATGCCAACCTCACCCTCCGTGTGGCCTACGGCCATGTGCAGGGCTTCCGTCCCAAGGATGCCGTCTACTACACCCCCTACAGCACCCTCGAAGGTATCATGGAGAAAGAGAACCCCGACATCTACGACTACGTGGTGGAGCCTAAACTCAAAGAGCTCTACAACAACCACGACTACGGCCGCTACGCCAATGCTGCAGGCCAGATGCCCGTGGCCTTCATCGCCACCAACCATACCACCGGCGGCAACAGCGGCAGCCCCGTGCTCAACGCCGACGGCCAGCTGATAGGCATCAACTTCGACCGCTGCTGGGAAGGCACCATGAGTGACCTCCTCTTCGACCCCAATTATTGCCGCAACATCAGCCTCGACATCCGCTACTGCCTCTTTATCATCGACAAATTCGCAGGTGCCCGCCATCTGGTCGACGAAATGACCATTGTACAATAACCCCCTTCAACCTTAACCCCGGTTACCGTCTCACTCAGGCCGCGAACCGGGGTTGATATCAAAAAAAAACGCAACAATGCAACGAAACTACACCCTCGACATTATGCGCATCGTGGCCTGTGCCGCTGTTGTCGTATGCCACTCCTCAGGCTCCCTCATCGCCCACGGGCAGGTCATTCCCGGCACCTCGTGGTTCAACCAGTGCCTCGCCATCAACGCCTTCACCCGCTGGGATGTGCCTTTCTTCGTCATGCTCACTGGCTTCTTCATGCTCGACCCCCGTCGCAACGTCCAGGTCAAGCCCCTTTTCTCCAAAAACATCCTCCGCATCCTCTGTGCACTCGTCTTCTGGTCGTTCTTCTACGGCCTCACACTCCATCGCACCCTCTACCCCCTCGGCATCCAGGAAGGCCATCTCTGGTACCTTGGCATGATCATCGGGGTCTACATCGCCATCCCCGTCCTGCGCTTGGTTGCAGCCAATCCCACTGTACTCAAATACTTCTCTTTTGCCTGGCTGGCCGTCATGTGCTACCAGTTCATAGGCCATTTCGCCGACCTCCCCGTCGACCTCGACCGCATGATTTACGTCGACTTTGCAGGCTGCGTGGTATTTTCCTATTACATCCGCTCGGTCTTCGACCAGCCCGAAGACACCCCGCGCCTCAAGCGCCTCAGCCGCATTATTTATATCTTCGGCATCGTCGGGCTGGCCGTCACCCTCGTCATGGGCATCCGCTCACAAAATAACGACTGCGACTTCTTCCGCTTCGTCTCGCCCAACGTCCTCGCCACGGCTACCGCGCTGCTGGTCTTCAGCATCCGCCATCCCCTCAACCTCAAAGGCCGAGTCGCAGCCCTGGTCGAGAACTGCTCAAAATGCACCTTCGGCATCTACCTGCTGCATGTGTGGATACTTGTCTACATCCTGGGTCGTATCCATCGCTTCGTCCCACAGCCTATCCCCATGACCGCCCTCTGCGTCATAGCTGCATTCCTTTCCAGCTACGCCGTCACCTATGTGCTGAAGAAGATTCCCGTCGTCAAAAACTATATCGTCTGACCCCGTCCGCCCATTGCCGACCTTCCCATCGGCTTCGTTTTCTGCTGGTTTTCGGTATACTGTACTGAAAACCAGTAGGAAACAGGGCGAGATGACAGAGAAGAGGAGCACTTGGGCAGAATAATGGGCGAAAAACGGTGGGAAAAAGCCCTCGAAAGGGCGTTTTTTAGGTGGTCTTGAAAAAAATATTGTGCTGATAATCAGTAAAAAGAAAAAAAAATTTTGTCAGTTCAAAAAAAGGTTGTACTTTTGCACCCGATTTCGAGAGAAAAGAAGGGGTATTAGCTCAGTAGGCTAGAGCGCTTGCATGGCATGCAAGAGGTCATCGGTTCGACTCCGATATACTCCACCAAAGAGGGTCGCAGAAACGACCCTCTTTTTATAACACTATGGGGTATTAGCTCATTTGGTAGAGCATTTGGTTCGCAATCAAAAGGTAACGGGTTCGACTCCCGTATACTCCACAAAATGGTTACCGTAAGACTTGAGATTATCACGGTAAACAGATGGTAAAAGAGGGTGTCTCAGACATTTGAGACACCCTCTTTTTTGATGGATTCAGGGACGTATGGAGGTTTGGGAGGTGTAGCATTCGTAGTTGCATTTCCGGAATTGAAAATGCCTTGCGGTATGCGTGCGGCGGGGCACAGGCTTTTCGTAAGCTTGCCACTGGCAACCTTTCTTCACTTTGTGCGGGATAGAGTGTCGCCGGGGGAGTCTGGCGATATTATTCTGCAGTATGTGGTTTTTTTTTCGTATTTTTGCATTTTGTTTTATCAAATAGTCTGTTTGTATGAAGATAGCTCTTTTGGGATATGGCAAGATGGGCAGGGCGGTGGAGGCTGCTGCCTGCGAGCGGGGTCACACGGTGGGTGTGACCGTTGACGACGAGGACGACTGGATGGTGCGGCTGGACGATGTGAGGGGGTGCGATATGGCCATCGATTTCTCCACGCCCGGCACGGCGGTGAGCAACATTATGCGTTGTTTCGACCTGGGATTGCCTGTGGTGGTGGGAACGACGGGCTGGTATGGCCAGCTGGAGGGTGTGGTGCACGACTGCGAGCAGCGCGGCCGGTCGCTTTTCGTGGCGTCGAATTTCAGCATCGGCATGAATATCGTCTTTGATCTGAACCGCCGTTTGGCGCAGCTGATGAACGGCCGCGGGGATTATTCGGTGGGCATTACTGAGACGCACCATGTCCACAAGCTCGACGCTCCCAGCGGGACGGCCATTGCGTTGGCCCGCGATATTGTGGACGAGGTTGAGGGGAAGGACGATTGGTGTCTGGTGCATGAGGGCACCAAGCCGGGCAAGGGGGATGTGCCCATTGTGTCGGTGCGCGAGGGGGAGGTGCCGGGGATTCACGAGGTGGTGTACGACAGCGAGATTGACCGCATCACGTTGAGGCACGAGGCGAAGAGCCGCCGCGGACTGGCAGTGGGGGCTGTGCTGGCGGCAGAGTTTTTGAAGGGGCGCAAAGGGTATTACACGATGCGCGATTTGCTGGCTAACTGTTAAGGGATGAGGGCGCGAGGCAAAGGGGATGGCCGTGGTGCCGCGGCTGCGGCGGGACTGGCATTGCTGCTGGTGGCGGCGATGGCGGCCTGCTCGACAGTGGGGGTGGTGCGTTTCAGCTGGCATGAGATGTGGGCTTCTCCCATTTTTTTGAACCTGAGGGCACCACGTATCGTGTTGTCGGTGCTGGTGGGTGCGGGGCTTTCGGTGTGCGGGGCGGCGTACCAGTCGGTGTTCCGCAATCCGTTGACGGACCCGTATGTGCTGGGTGTGTCGTCGGGAGCGTCGGTGGGTGCAGCTGTAGCCATCCTGCTGGGGTTGGAGGCGTATATGCTGGGTGTGGGTGCCTGCGCGCTGCTGACGGGTCTGCTGACTGTGGTGGCGATTTACCGCATTGCGTCGATAGGCAACAGAATGCATACGACGACGTTGCTGCTGACAGGGGTGTGCATCACGTTTTTGATGTCGGCGGTGATTTCGTTTTTGATGGTATTGCGGCAGGACAAGATGGACAGCATCATTTTCTGGACAATGGGGAGTTTCGCTTCGGCGTCGTGGATGGATGTGGCCATTGTGGCACCGGTGGTGGTGGCGGGAGTGTGCGTGGTGCTGTATTACAGCCGCGATTTAAATCTGCTATTGGCAGGGAGCGAGACGGCCCGCAGTCTGGGAGTGGAGGTGGAGCGTGTGAAGCGGGTGCTGCTGCTGTCGACTACGCTGATGGTGGCTTTCTGTGTGGCTTCGTGCGGTGTGATAGGCTTTGTGGGCTTGGTGGTGCCGCATTGTGTGCGATTGGTGATGGGGCCCGATAACAGGAGGGTGGTGCCTTGCTCCATCTTTGCCGGAGGGCTGTTCCTGTTGTTGTGCGACACGCTGGCACGGACAGTGCTTATGCCTTCGGAGTTGCCTGTGGGCAGCTTGACGGCACTGGTGGGGGCTCCGCTGTTTATTTATTTGCTGTATAAGAACAAGAAGCGATATTGAATGTGTGAATGTGTCTTAACAAATTGAAGTATTCAGAATAACATATTCCAATGATGATTGAATTGAAGGATTTGAGTTATGGCTATACCCGGAAGACGGTGCTGGAGGGGTTGAATGTGCGGTTTGAGGAGGGGGGTATGTATGCGGTGATGGGAGCCAACGGCTGCGGGAAGACGACATTGCTGCGCTTGGTGGCGGGATTGTTGGTGCCTGACAGGGGTGAGGTGCTTGTGGGAGGGTGTCGGGTGGACAGCTATTCGGCTCGAGAGTTGGCGCAGCGCATGGCTTTTGTGCGGCAGTATCCGCAGACCGATTTTGAGTTCTCGGCTTTTGAGACGGTGCTGATGGGGCGCAACCCTTACCAGCGGCGGCTGCAGAACGAGAGTGAGGAGGATTGGGATATTGTGGAGCGTTGCATGAAGCAGACGAATACGTGGCATCTGCGTTTCGCCAAGCCGGGCGAGATGAGCGGGGGGGAATTGAGGCGTGTGATGCTGGCGCGGGCATTGGCTCAGCAGACCCCGATAATGTTGCTGGACGAGCCATTGGCCAATCTGGATCTGGCGCACCAGTATGAGATTCTGGAGTTGCTGCGCAATATTAACCGCAACGAGGGGAAGACTATATTGATTGTCATCCACGATTTGAACATGGCGTTGCATTATTGCCCGGGATTGCTGTTGCTGCATGGGCAGCGGGTACATTATTTCGGCTCTACTGCAGCGGGGTTGACACCGGATAATATCCAGTGTGTTTTCGGCATAGGGTCCCGTCAGGTGTGTGTGGATGGGATGACCTATGTTTTGAACTCGTTAATTCGTTAATATTGTTGATAAGTTTATACGTTGATAGGTTTATATGGCTCGCATCATATCAACATCCAACATATTCAAATCGACTAACGCATTAACACATTAACGCATTCACACGTTAACATCGTTATTTCGTTAATATTGTTGATAAGTTTATACGTTGATAGGTTTATATGGCTCCCATCATATCAACATCTAACACATTCAAAATCGACTAACACGATAACGCATTCACACATTAACGCATTCAATCATTCTCAATTCTCAATTCTCCCGAGGCCGGTGACGGTGAAGCCTTCGGGGGCGAGGAGGAGCGTGGGACGCCCTTGGGAGTCGGTATCGTAGTCGAAGGGGTTGGGCGAGCCGACGAGGATGGCTCCTTCGTTGAGGTGGATATGGACTCCCGCAGGGATGTGGAGGGTGCCGGTGAGATAGCGTCCTACTTCGAAGACGAGTGTGCCACCACCGTGGTCGGCGATGTAGTTGAGGGCATACTGGATGGAGGAGGTGTTGAGGGTGGTGCCGTTGCTCTTACAGCCGAAGAGTGAGGCTTTGTATTGGGGTGAGTCTTCGTCGTAGGGCAAGGCGTTGTTGTTTGCGGTGATGATGTCGGAGGAGGTGGAGGAGGCGTCGATTCCCGAGAGGTTGTCGCGGGTGCCTCGTTGCTGTCGTGTGGCGATGTGGGTGTGGTGTTTTTTCAGTCCCGTCACGTTGTTGGCCACCAGCTGGGGTTTGTTGTCTGCCGCTGAGGTGACCACGGTTGTGGAGCGGAGGGTGAGTCCGCAGGCATCGTCGGCCACGATGGCGGGACGGTAGTCGTCGCCGTCCAGACGGAGGGTGACGTTGTCGAGGGTGATGCTGTCGGCATGGCGGAGGTAGAGTCCCCAGGCGGGGAGTTCTTTCCACATGGAGAATTCGGGGTAGCGGCGTTCCCATTCGGGGATGGCGGCCAGCTGGTCGGGCGAGGTGCCACGGAAGGCGTAGGCGGTGTCGGCACTGCCGGGGAAGACGATCTCGGCATTTTGGATGGTTACATTGCTGATACGCATGCCGGGTGTGCCGGAGATGATGGCGGGCGAGGTGTTGCGGGGTTGGTCCTCGACGGGCCCTTCGTAGGAGTAGCCCGCATCGGGTTTCTCGTATGGCACCTCGGCATAGAGGTTTTTGATGACTACGTCGCGGAGGGTGGCCGGATGGGCGGGGTTGACGTTGCGGGGAGCCAGGCGCAGGAAGAAGGGGTTGCCCGTGTGGATGCTGCGGAGACTGTCGACAACGACATCCTCGATGACTGCCCCGTCGACACTGGCGATGGTGAAGGCACTGCGGTAGGTGTCGTGGATGAGGATGTTGCGGAAACGGAAGTGACGAAAGACGCCGCGGGTAACGGTGCCGAACTTGATGCCGTTGGCGCTGCTGCGGCCTACGCAGTTTTCCACAAGGATATTCTCGGAGAGACCCTCTTTGCTGTGGCTCTTGAAGCAAAAGGCATCGTCGGCTGCATCGTAATTGCAGTTGCGTATCACTACATCGCTGCAGTCCACGATGTCCACCCCGTCGTTGTTCCAATAGCTTTTGCTGTCCACGGTTTGGTTTTCTATCAGCACATGGCGGCACTGGTCGTATTGCTGGTTCCAGCTGGCGGGGTTGCGCAGGGTGATTCCGCTGACGGTGACGTTGTCGCACTCGCGGAAGTGGATGTTTTCGGGGCGGTTTGTCTCATTGGGGCGATCGTATTTGAGAGGGTCTTGTATCAGACCGAGGTGTATGAGGTTGACGGTGTTGTTGGCCACTTCCCAGCCACGGCAGTCGATGGTGCCGCGTCCGGTGATGGAGATGTCGTGCTGCTTGACGGCAAAGAGGAGGGCGGTCCAGCGGCAGTAGGGGTCTTTGCGGTAGTCGAAGGGGTTGAGCGAGCCGAGGAGGACGGTGCCGCTGTCGAGATGGAGGTTGACGCCGCTTTTGAGATAGAGGGTGCCCGTCACATATTCCCCTGCGGGGAAGGTGACGGTTTGAATGGTACCCCGGCGGCTATAGCGTGCTGTGGCGCTGTCGATGGCAGCTTGCAGGGAGCGGGTGTTGAGGGTAAACCCGTCGTTTTTTACACCAAAGTCGGTTACATCGAGGGTGTCGGTTGAGTGCTTCTTGTCAGATTGAGTATATATGTTGTCGAGGAACAGCCCCACCCGGTTGATGAGGGGGCAGGCGAGGGTGTTCTCGAACACGATGCGGACGGCACGTGCTGTGCAGTTTGGGGTGAGGAGGATGCGTTTGTAGCCTATGGTGGTGGCGTGGATGAGTGTTTGCCAGCCCTTTCTGTCGCTATAGGTTTCGACACGGAAAGCCTCTACCCGCTGGCCGAGAGGGATATACTCCTGCAGCATGACGCGGTTGAAGGTGACGGGATGGTCGAAAGCGAGGGTGAGCGTCGGGGTGAGACAACTGTCGGGAGCGGCCCAATAGGTGTGGTAGTTGGTGTCGAGTACCTGAGTGGGGGCGTAGCCTTTGCCCCGGCAGTGGGAGGCTGTGGCTGTAGCACCTGCGGCAAGGTCGCGGCTGAAAATACTGTCGAGGGCGGCACGGAATTCCATCAACCGCAAGGAGTCTTCGGTGGGTATGAGACCTCGTGTGTCGGGCGGCACGTTGAGCAGCAACAGCGAGTTGCGTCCCACGCTGGTGTAGTAGATGCTCAACAGTTCCTGCAGGCTCTTGGGTTGCTCGTTGGCATGATAGAACCAGCCCGGACGGATGGAGACATCGGTTTCGGCGGGAATCCATACAGTGCCGTCGGGCTTTCCGTGGTTGAGTATTTCGAGCGAAGGTGCACCGGCTCCGGGGGTGTAGCCCGCTGTGTCGAGGCGTGACCAGCATGTCTCGCCGTTCACGCCCTGTTCGTTCCCCATCCAGTGGCATCCGGGCCCCACGTCGCTGAAGATTAAAGCCTGGGGCTGGAGCTTGGCAACGGTGGTGTTGAAGAGCGGCCAGTCGTATTGCTGTTTGCGCCCGGAAGGGCCTTCGCCGTTGGCTCCGTCGAACCACTGCTCGAAGATGTCGCCATAGCGGCTGAGTGCGTGCTGGAGGGTTTGCCGGAAGGTTTCGTTGTAGGCAGGGGTGCCGTAGTCGGGGGCGTTGCGGTCCCACGGGGAGATGTAAACACCCATTTTGATGCCCCCTTCGCGGCAGGCGTAGGAGAGGTCGCGTAGCACATCGCCCTGACCGTTGCGCCATTTGCTCTGGGCGACAGTATGAGTACTGGCGGGATTGGGCCACAGACAGAAGCCGTCGTGATGTTTGGCGGTGATGATAATGCCTTTCATGCCTGCTGCCTGGGCTGTGGCGACCCACTGGCGGCAGTCGAGAGCTGCGGGGTTGAATATGTCTTCGGGCTCGGTTCCCTCGCCCCACTCAAGGCCGGAGAAGGTGTTGGGGCCGAAATGGCAGAACATGTTCATCTCCATGCGCTGCCACCGCACCTGCTGGGGTGTGGGGCACGGGCCGTAGGGCGACGGGGGAGGCGTACCGCCGCTAGTAATCACGGAGGCGCATCCGTGCAACATTAGTATCGATGCTATCAGGGGAATTATTATTCTGATCATAGATCTGTTTTACGTTGATATGTTGATACGTTTATATGTTTTAGGCTAATCGGATAGAGCAATCAACGTTCAGGTTATTTGCCATATTCGATAGTGATTTTGATATTCGACAAGGTGACGCTGCTTCCGGGTAGCCAGTTGGCTTGGCCGTAGGGGGGATGCAGGGCTATCTTCAGCGCGATGGCGTTCCCACTTGCGAGGGGGAATGCTTTGGTGATGCTCACATGTTTCCCCTTGGTGTAGTTCCGGTAGAGGGGTTCGTCGTATTGCTGATTGTTATCGCCCGATATATAAAAGGTGAGCATGTGGTATTGTTCCATGGTTGGGTCTCCCACGATGGTGGCATCGGCTTCGAGCGAAACCCTCGCAGTGGGGTACCCTAGTTTTGCGTGTAGCTGAGTGGAGGGGAAGACGGTGTGCTCGGTATAGGATGATTGATTGTCGGGTGTGACGCTTGTGATATCGGTATCGGACAGATAGATGGTTGCTGTGGTGTATCGGCTGGTGCCCACGGGATGGGCGGTAAGGTGGTTGGAGAGGTAGGTGTAGGAGTAGAGGTATCGGAGCAGTTCCATCTGTCTTCTGCATGAGTCCAGGGCTTCGGTATCGTTGCAGGGATGGAGGGTCAGGTCTGAACCGAAGGTGTAGAATTCTTCGGAAAGGAAGCTGTTGGCTGGTTGATAGTAGTAGTTGTGGTAGATGATATTCTGTATCATGTGGATATAGTTGACCACAACAAGTGTTTTCGGGGTGGGGCCAAGACCGTCGCCCAGCCAATGGACGGTGGGATGGGGTTTCAGCCCGAAGCGGGATGTGAGGAGGCTGTAGAGGGCGGGGGCGATGTCGTTGTGTGTGACGAGATGGGTGAAAGTGGCATGACGTTTGACGAGGGGCGACCAGAGGATGAGCGGCACATGGTGCGAGGAGAGGTGGTCGCCTTTCTGACGGCCAGAGGCGTGGTCGCCGGTGATGACAAAGAGGGTGTTTTCGTACCCTGGGAGCTTTCGGTAGTCGTTGATGAACCGCCGCAGACAGTCGTCGGTGAAGAGGCAGGCCGGGAACAGAGCAGCCAGTTTGTCGCTGGTTTGTTTCAGTCGGGAGGCGCGTCGCTGGTAGTCTTCTTGCAGTGCCTTGTCCTGCAGGCGCAGCTCTTCGTGCATGGAAAGGGTAGTGATGAGCGAGAGGTGTGGGGCTTGGTGAGGGTGGCAGGAGTAGCCTTTCAAATCGTTGAGGGTACGTGCAAAAAGGGTGTCGTCATCGTACCCCCACCAGTTGGCAGCGCCAAACGAGGGGGATGAGACAAACTCTTCGTACATCGGTGAGAGGTAGTCGAGATGCTGGGCAGAAAGGTATTCGTAGATGCAGTCGAAATGGAAGTCGCCGGCATAATAAGCCCGTGTGTTGTATCCGGATGATTTCAGTAGTGAGAAGAGGCTGTTGTGGTCAGGCATCATGCCGAACTGGAAACTACGTGGGCCGCCTACCGAACCGGTGATGGCAGGCACGGCTCCGTAGCTGCGCATGGTGGTGGAGAGGCAGTTGCGCCAATATAGACCTGTGGCCGCCAGCGAGTCGACAAAGGGCATGGCTCCCGAGCCCATCATTTCCGCGCCCAACGACTCCACTATGATGATAACGATGTTGGGTGTTACTTTGCTCGTTTGGAAATAGGGTGTGAGAAAAGTGTCAACAGGGGTGGAGCGCTCCAAGGGGTAGTGAGGGTCGATGGGTGTGCCCCACTCGGGATGGGTGGAGATGAGTTCGGAGATGTACTGTTCGTTGTATTCAATTTGTTCGCTGTTTGCGGGATTGTGGCGAGACTGATGGAAGTAGACGCGGCAGTCGTCGACCAGGTACAGGGTTTTGTTGAGGATGTATTGACGATAGTTGTTTACTACCAGGTGCGACATTTTGAATACAAGCGAAAGCACTATCAATATGCCGACAACCACTGCTGTTGCCCAGACGGCACGTGTGGGACGCTTGGCACGCCATAGGGCGATGAGAGAGATGCCACCCGTCAGTACGACCACCATCACCAAAGGCAATACCACACCCATGGCTCCTTTTATCGCCATGAGGGTTTCGTTGAATGGCCGTACCGCCAGTTCGCACCCCAGCAGAAACCCGTTGTGTGCCACATAGAGTGTCAGCCCGGTTTCCGACAGCAGCAAGAGAGCATACAGTATTGCCGCAGTAATCATGGCCGCCCGTTCGGACAGCAGTCGTATCAGAAAGTATAGAATACCTATGGCCACGGCCTCCCATGAAGCCACGATTAGGTTATATAACAATGCGCTGACCCATATACGAGCCTCAAGAGGACCCTCCCCCAGAGCAAGGAGCTCCACAACCTTGAGGACAATCAGCCCCAGTAAATAGACGCCCACTATCGCCAGATAGCGTGTCAACGATTGTTTGAATCGCTTAGGTGTCGTGTGGGCTTGGGTCGGGGAAAGAGAAAAACCAGCGGTGTTTCGCTCCTCCTTATCATCAGCGATACGCCGAATGAGACGCGGATGCTGGATCATGGGGATGTTTGTTTCGCTTTGCTCTCGGTGTTGGCTTGGAATTTGACATTGTCCACGATAAATCGCTCATGTTCCCCTTCTCCAATGAGACCGCAAGCGTCATAGGCTTTAACATTGAAGACGAGCCGTCGGCGGTCGACTTCTATCAGTTCGCTGTCGCACCATACCTCCATGCCGATGGGGGTGGCGGAGCAATGCGACACGTTGATATGTGTGCCCACGGTGCTTTGTCCTTCGGGCAGGAGGGGAGCCACGCTTTCGGCGCAGGTCTGTTCCATCAGGGCAATCATCATAGGGGTGGCAAACACCTGTGCCAAACCGCTGCCCACGCGGTCGGCGGTCATCTGGTCGGTGACGGTTTGTCGCAGTTGGTTTTTAATTCCTGGAGTAATCATTTTGATTATTGATATGTTGATACGTTGATACGTTGATACGTTGAAACGTTGATATGTTGATATGATGCTAGCCGTATAAACATATCAACATCTAACACTTTATAAATTAGTGACCGTAATCGGACATGAATTTGATGCGCATCAGGCGTATCTCCTCAGGGGGGTAGTCTTCGTCGTCGGCGAATTCGTCGTAAGCCTCTTGGAGGGCTTCTTCCATATTGACATTCTCCGATTCGCGCCAATAGTCGAGAAGCACCTGCTGGTGTTCGGGTTCGATATTCTCGTCGATGTAGTAGTCGATATTGAGTTTTGTTCCTGAAGAAATGATGCGTTCAATCTCTGCCATGAGTTCATCGAGGGTCATGCCTTTGCCCCGGGCAATATCGTCGAGTGATTTCCGGCGGTCGATTGCCTGGATGATGTAGATCTTGTTCTCGGAGCGGCGAGCGGAGGAATGGACGACAATGTCCTGTGGCCTTTCGATATCGTTTTCTTCGACATAGGTCTTGATAAGGTCGACAAAAGGCTGTCCGTATTTCTGAGCTTTGGCGATGCCAACACCCATACAGCGGCTGAGCTCCTCGACGGTGCAGGGGTACTGGATGGTCATGTCGTTGATGGAACGGTCCTCGAAAATGACGTGCAGGGGGAGCTTCTCGTGGCGTGCTATGTTGCGCAGGAGGCTTTTGAGCTGTGAGTAGAGAGCCTCGTCGCCCACAGCGGCACCACCTGAAGGTGTGGGACCCGTCTCCTCGTCAGAGGCCTGGCTGTAATCGTGGTCGCAGGCAACCATGATGTCGTAGGGCTTCTTGATGAAGCGGTGACCCGCAGGGGTGAGTTTGAGCACTCCGTACATCTCAATTTCTTTGGTGAGGAGTTTCTCAAACAGCGCCTGCCGCAGGACAGCTTTCCAGAAGAGGGCGTTGTGGTCCGTACCCTGTCCCCATTGCTCTAGTTCGTCTTGGTGGTATATTTTGGTGTTGCTGTTTTTCTTACCCAGCATCACATCGACAATATCCTTTGCCTTGAAGGCCTGTTTGGTGGCCAGCACGGTTTCGAGGGCGTATTGCATCTCTTCGCGTGCAGGGACACGGGGTTTGGGGTGGACGCAGTTGTCGCAGCATCCGCAGTTCTCTACGTTGTAGTCCTCGCCGAAATAACGCAGGAGGTTCAACCGGCGGCAAACAGATGACTCGGCGTAGCTGACCACCTCCTGTACCAACTGGTTGGCCATCTCCTGCTCGGTGATGTTCTTGTCGGTGAAGAATTTGTAGAGCTTCTCTACATCCTGCTCGGAGTAGAAGGCGATGCACTGGCCTTCGCCTCCATCGCGGCCGGCGCGGCCGGTCTCCTGATAGTAGCCTTCGAGGCTTTTGGGTATGTCGTGGTGAATGACAAAACGCACGTCGGGTTTGTCGATGCCCATGCCGAAAGCGATGGTGGCAACGATGACGTCCACTTCTTCCATCAGGAATTTGTCCTGGTTCTCGGCACGCACCTTGTTGTCCAATCCCGCATGGTAGGGAAGGGCTTTGATGCCGTTGAGCTGCAGCAACTCGGCCAGTTCTTCCACGCGTTTGCGGGTGAGGCAGTAGATGATGCCGCTTTTGCCTTCATTCTGTCGGACGAATTTCACTATCTCACGATGGAGTTCGATTGGTTCGGAGGGTTTGGGGCGTACCTCGTAGTATAGATTCGGCCTGTTGAAAGAGGAGATGAAGAGGTTGGCATGCTCCATGCGCAGGTTCTTGATGATGTCCTGCTGAACCTTGGGAGTGGCCGAGGCGGTGAGGGCTAGGATGGGGACGTGGGGGTTGATGGAATCCACGGCGTTGCGCAGACGGCGGTATTCGGGGCGGAAGTCGTGACCCCACTCGGAGATGCAATGGGCTTCATCGATGGCGAAAAAGGAGATGTCGAGCTGTTGAAGGAATTCGACGGTCTCCTCTTTCGAGAGGGTCTCGGGGGCGACATAGAGCAGTTTGGTGCCCCCTTTCATCAAGTCGTCTTTCACCTCGCGGGTTTGCACTTTGGAAAGAGAGGAGTTGAGGAAGTGTGCCACACCGTCGCGTCCGGCGGTGTATCGTACAGCGTCGACCTGGTTCTTCATCAAGGCTATGAGGGGCGAAACAACGATGGCTGTACCCTTGCAAATCATGGCTGGGAGCTGGTAGCAGAGCGATTTTCCACCGCCCGTCGGCATGATGACAAAAGTGTCGTGCCCCTCCAAGACGCTGTTAATGATAGCCTCCTGTTCGCCTTTGAAATTATCGAAGCCGAATATTTCTTTCAAATGTGTCAGCAAAACAGTCATAATTCAAAAAAAAAGTGTAATTTTGCATTTCAAAGATACCATTTTTTCTTCAAATGGCAAAAAAAAAACAACATTGAAGACTAAAGAAGAAATACAGAGAATTGCAATAGAAGTAATTGCAGAAGAAAAAAAAGCTGTCGAAAGTCTCGCTTCGCACATCGGTAACAGCTTCTCGGCAGCCGTTGAAACGATTTTTTGCACCTCCGGACGCGTCATCTTCACGGGCATCGGGAAGAGTGCCAACATCGCTGCCAAGGTGGTGTCGACCCTCAACAGCACGGGCACGCCCGCCCTCTTCATGCATGCCGCCGACGCTATCCACGGCGACCTCGGCATGATTCAGCCCACCGATGTGGTGGTGTGTGTCTCCAAAAGCGGCAACACCCCCGAGATTAAAGTCCTTATCCCATTGGTCAAGAACTTCGGCAACAAGCTTATCGCCATTGTGGGCAACACCGACTCCTTCCTTGCCCGCGAGGCCGACATTGTGCTCGACACCACCGTCGAACACGAAGCCTGTCCCAACAACCTTGCCCCGACTAGTAGTACCACCGCGCAGTTGGTCATGGGCGACGCCCTGGCCATTGCACTCATGGCCTGCCGCGACTTCTCGGCACGCGACTTCGCCCGCTTCCATCCCGGCGGAGCTTTGGGCAAGCAACTCTATATGCGGGTTAGCGACCTCTACCTTCAGAACGAGAAACCCAGTGTTTCACCCGAAACACCCGTGCGCGAAACCATCCTCGAGATGACCTCGCGCCGGCTGGGGTGCGCCGTAGTCGTCACCCCGTGTCCGCTAGGTCTGGCTGTAGAGGGAATCGTCACCGATGGCGACCTCCGCCGCATGATTAAGGCCAACACATCGTTCGACCGGCTCACCGCCGCCGACATCATGACCCGCAACCCCAAGACCATCGTCGATACCGAGTATGCCGTCAACGCCCTCCATCTCATGCGCACCCATAGCATCACCCAGCTGGTGGTCGTCGACAGTCAAGGGTGTTACCTCGGCGTGCTCCACCTCCACGACATCCTCCGCGAGGGAATCATATAAAATCGTTTATACGTTGATAAGTTTAACGCCCCGCTACATATCAACAATCAACATATCAACAATCAACATATCAACAACCAACAAATCAACCCATGCAACTCCGAACCGAAAACGTAGTCAAGATATACCGTTCGCGCACCGTGGTAAAAGAAGTCAGCGTCAGTGTGCAGCAAGGCGAGATAGTAGGCCTGCTGGGTCCCAACGGAGCCGGCAAGACCACCACATTCTATATGATAGTGGGCATCATCAAGCCCTACTCCGGACGCGTGTTCCTCGACGACCGCGAAATCACCAAAATGCCCATGTACCGCCGGGCCCAGCTCGGTGTAGGCTATCTGGCGCAGGAAGCCTCGGTCTTCCGCCACATGTCCGTCGAGGACAACATCATGTCCATCCTCGAGTTCCGCAAAGACCTCACCATCGCCCAGCGGAAAGAAAAGCTCCAATCCCTCATCACCGAATTTGGACTTGAGAAGATTCGCCGCAGCAAAGGCATCCAACTCTCTGGTGGCGAACGCCGCCGCACCGAGATTGCGCGCGCCCTGGCCAACGACCCCAAGTTCCTCCTCCTCGACGAACCCTTTGCCGGTGTCGACCCCATTGCTGTGCAGGACATTCAAGACATCGTCGCCCACCTAAAGGACCGCAACATCGGCATCCTCATCACCGACCACAACGTCCACGAAACCCTCAGCATCACCGACCGTGCCTACCTCCTCTACGAAGGCAGCGTGCTCCATCACGGTACCCCCGAGGAGATGGCCGCCGACCCCGACGTGCGCGAGAAATACCTCGGCCGCGACTTCGAGCTTCGCCGCGCCAGTACCCGTGCCCTCAATGCCGAAGCAGCCGAAAGCTCCGAAAGCGACCCCACCATGACGGACCCAAGCAACGGTGAGGAGCTAACTGAATAGTGAAACCTCGCCCAGGGGCAATAGTTTCAGTCTCTGATATAAATACTTCGGAGTCAGCCTGATTGGTTATGTGGGCTTAGTTGATAGGGCAGGAGAGGGGAGTGTCGCCGATGTCGTAGCCACGGTTGCGTGCCAACCATAACAGGGCATAGCTGCATGTCGCGGTGACGTGTCCGCCCCTTCGCTCGATTTCCTCCACGGCCCTCCTTACCAGCTCCGAGGCAATTCCCTGTCCACGAAGTCTGTTGTCAACATAGGTGTGGTTGATGTTGTAAATGCCATTACTTTCAGTGAACGTCACTTCTCCAATCTCCTCGCCGTTCTCCACTGCGGCAATGCGGTTATTGTAGGTCTTATATTCCATATCTATAGTGTTTAAACCCAAATCGGTCATTGGGTTGATTATCTTGCGTGTTGTATCATCGTTGTATCAATGCGGCAGGATTAAAATGCAGATGTCAGTTCGTTGTCCGTTATCCTGACGGACAACGAGCGGCCAAAGAGTGAAAACCGAATGAAGTACGAAGGACGCTACTGCGAACACGGTACAGGTCAGCATGCTGCCTGTGTGCCTAGGTCGATAAAGCACCTCGGCATCCTGCTTGCTCCACGGTCGCAATAGTATCCGTTCGGTTTCCATCGGCTGTATCGTCATATTCTCATTCTGATTCGAAAAGGTCCACGGCTGGCCAGCCATAGTCCTGATAGAACCTTGCGTCTATGTTGTTGCGACGCAAGTACTCCCTCGTCTGCTCCTTGCGGATAGCCTCACGTACAGCCTCGTTCGAGTGGCCATTCTGATAAACGTCATAGTAAGAGCCGAATATCCGCTTGGCACTGGCCTCGTTGCCGGCTCCGTCTACCGTCTGTTCAAAAGACCCGACGGTATATTTTCCATTCTTCACATCCAGACGCATCAGACCGCTGTGGTTGCCGCCAGAAACACATTTCAGCGTGTTGCCCACTTTGTTGTACCAATGCACCCAGCAGTCGCACAGCACAGAAACAGAGGCAGAATCCGGCCGCTCGCTGGTGACGACAAAGAGGGTCGGCACACAAATCTCGCCTTGCTGGTACTGCGTTCCAATCACATTCACCAGATATTCGCCAATGGCGTCGCGCATAGCCTGTTCGTCGCGGCTGATGGCTATGTGGCGTATGCAGTCGGCCTTATAACCGTCAAAGTCCGACATCAGCCATACCCCGTTCACCTTCTCCATATACAGCTTGTGCTCCTCGATGTCGGTCGACTCGTCAAACGAGCCGTCCTCCCACTTCTGCCGCACACTGATGGTGGCCACAGCGTGGGTATTGTCCGTTTTCTCCACACCGACGACGCTGCAATCGGCCATTGTGCCTCCATTGCCCGTCACAAAGTAGTGAAGCCATTCGTGGTCCATCGCCTCAAACTCCGGCAGCCGATAGAACAGTGTATCCAATACAGCATAAAAATCCTCGGTCATATACCCCTTTGATTTTTCCAACAGCTCGTGGTCTGGAATATACTGGCACAGTTCCGCAGCACGTTTCTCCAGCTGCTTCTCGCTGTCCCCGCACGCTGCCAGCAGCACGGCGGCTAAAATAATAATAGTTGACAACCTTTTCATATTGCAAACATTTAATATAACATTCAACAATCTTCCTACATATCGCCAAACGGCAACATTTATTGCCCTTGGCAGCAGGCTAACGCATCAGGTCAATCTCCTCCAACCATTTCTCCAATAGAGCGCAGTACTTGTCGGTTTGTTCGACGAAGCAGGTGTGACGGGTCCCTTTGAAGACCTCCCAGCGGCTGTTGGGGATGTTCTCATAGAGCGATGCCGCCACCACAGGGGTACAGATGTCGCGTGTGCCGCTGCAGATCAGGCAGGGCTGTTTGATTTGGCAGAGGCGGTCGGTATATTCAAAATCCTTCAGGTTTCCCAGTGGCTGGTACTCGTTGGGACCCCAGCCGTAGAGATAGGCCTCGTTGCCCGCACGTTTCGGACGGCGCAAGCACTCGGGCGAGTTCTCGTCGACGCTAATGACATAACGCTCATAATAATGCTCGTTGACGCGTAGGTAGTCGGGGTCGTCCCACTTGCCTGTGGCTTCTGCGCGGCGGATGGCCTCCTGGTCCTCCTCCGACATATACTTGATAAGGCGGTGCTGTTCGCTAGCCCATAGCGAACTTGAGGCGTGTCCCGACGAAAGAATCAGCGACTTGACGCCTTGTGGCTGACAGTCGATGACATAGGCGATGGCCTGCATGGCACCCCACGATTGGCCGAGGATGTGCACTTGGTCGAGGTGCAGATACTCGCGCAGAGCGACGAGCTCGTTGATCCAAGTTTCCTGCGTCCATAGCTCGGGATGCCCGTCGAGATAAGAGTTGCCGCAACCAATCTGGTCATACGAGATCACCTGTCGGCCGGTGTCGGCAATGCGGTCGAGTACCTCGAAATAGTTGTGGGTGCTGCCCGGACCTCCGTGCAGCAAAAGCAGTGCCGGTTTGTCCGACGGTTCCCCGACGATGCGGTAATAAGTCTTATAGCCCATAAACGGCATATAGCCTTCGGTGATAGAGTATTGTTTCATTTTGATATGTTTTTATTCTTACATTTTTCATCTTCCCTATTCCATCACACCGTTTTTCTTCATGGTATTTATGTAGCTTTATTGGCTTCGTAGTTCCTATAATTTTTGGTCTTTCGGTTTCTGCTGTAGCTGATTATATTGTTTGTGTTCTATGAAGTCACTGAATGGATTTATTGGGGCAGGTTTAACAGATTATTCCTCTTGCTCGTAATAATAGGAATAGTCTATGCCTTTCATGAATATCTCTCGGTCATTAATACGGTCAGTCAGAGCCTGTTTCAGCAAGGCTTTGATGCGGGTGGCATTCGTTACGCTCCGGTGCATGGCATCCAGATACTCCTTCTTGTCAATCTTGCTCCAGTCAACACACATTTTCAGTTGTTTCTTGAAAATCAAGTCAAGCCAGATGCGCGTTGAACGTCCGTTCCCCTCCATAAAAGGGTGTGCCACATTCATTTCAACGTACTTTTCTACAATTTCATCAAATGTATTTTCTGGCATCTGCTCGATAGTCTTCAAGTTCTGCATCAGGTATTCCGCACGGCAGAAGATGGTGCCGCCTTTCGAGATGGTCTTGGTGCGTATCTTGCCAGCAAAGTCGTAGAGGCCGCCAAAGAGGTAGGCGTGAATCTGTTGTAGGCATTCGACTGTGCCAGGTTTCATGCTGTCAAGCAAGCCGCTCTCCGCAAGTGTATATGCTTTCTTCTTGCTCTGTCCGTCTATGGTATTGTCACTATAAATAAACCAATTGAGGAAAGCGTTTGCGCGGTTATTGGGATAGTTTTGTGCCAACGTCTGTACAGCTTCGGCATCAAGGGCATCTGCGGCACGCTGTTTACCGTCTGGCGCCTGAAACTTGAACTGGTTAGTGACACTAACCAGTTGGATGCCTTCTTTGGCCATCTTGCCTTTCAGGTATTTCCAATAGTTTCGACTCTTGGTGTAATCCTCCTCATCGTTGATAGCCCGCACAATATCCGTAGCCGAAAACCACCATTTGGAGTTCTCTTCGTCCCAAACGGCTCGCACTTCGTGGTCATTATAAAAACGAATGGATTTCTTTGCAGTCATATTTTGTTACTTTTTTTCTCCTTTAAGGTATTCCTTCAATGTCTTGGTGGCTCAAATGCGGAACGCTGTCGCCTGATGGGAGTTGACTCGATAGCCGACAGCGATAACAGCGTCAAGATTATAGAAAGTAGTTAGGTAGTTCTTGCCATCGGAAGCAGTTGCCGAGTTTTTCTCGGTAACTGAATTCTTATCCAGTTCTCCTTCGGACAAGTTCTTTTTCAAACGGAGGGAGATATTGTCAGTTGAACATTCAAATAACTCATTCGTAGCCTTTTGTGTCATCCAAAAGGTCTCATAGTTGTAGTAAACGCTGACACACACACTACTGTCGTTGTTCTGATAGAGAACGATTCTATGTTGAGTCTGCTGCATCTCTTTTTTCTTCATGGTTTTTCTGTACCAATTGCTTTACTTACAATTCTCAAATTCTAGTAGTTCAGTTTTTGTAGTTGCTACATATGTTGTTGCACTCTATTATGTCTTGGTGTTGCATTTTATTTCTTTTGTGATGTTCCTTTGGGTGATGGCAACATGGTATCCTGCCGCATCAAGTGTCTGCCAGGTGGCAGAGGTGCCAAACGAAAGAAGATTGATATAGGTGTCACCCGTGACGAACACCACATATACCAATTCCCGAGTCGCTTGTCTCCATGCAAAGTTATCGGCAGAAAATGTCCCATATCAAAACCTCATAGTATTTCTGCTTGCCCCATGAATAATTGAGTTAGTGGATACAGAGAACTCTGCTCTGTAATACTGGCGAACACAAGTCTATCGCATGTGTCGGCTATATATTGGTTACGAGCCATTGCGGAGCGATGTGATTGTCGTTGTTGATTGCAGGTATAAGCAATCAACATTCTTCCTTGATCCACGGCAGGTCTACATTCTTCGGGAATGACATGATACAATCTCCGTGCCAGCACTATGACGATAGGACAACTGCCCTTGAGCAAGAAATGCAGCACATCACGCTCCATCGGCGAACTGAACCCACTGACAATACACCCGTTGTTATTCCTCACTGTAGTGGCCCAGTCGTAACACCGCATGACCACATCCGACTGTAGACTGGTCGAGGCAAAGAAACTAGTCTTACTTTGCTGCACTAACGTGCTATCCCCTACACTCCTGATGAGATTGGTCATGTAAACAAATCATTTATTTTTTTATCACTGAATGCTCAATTGTGTTTGTCGGTACAATTCCATACCAGGAACATCATCATACATTGAACTTAGTTTATTCCGAAGGCCAAATAGTCTTCTTTCAGCCCCACTGATCAATCTAGCAAAAGTCATAACGTACACTACTCCTTCGTCATTATTGCCGACCTTCTGTGATTGCAAATTTTTCTCCATATCTTTTCCAACGACATAAGCAGTGATGCGTGCATTTGGAAAATGATTCAACAAATCTTCTGCATATCCAGAAACCTGATTTCTCTCTTCACGTGTAATCTTAAAACCGCCCCTTTTTAATTCAACCAGTAATATTTTTGTTACAGCTGGAGTATTAGATTCATCGAATGTTTCTGTACCTGTAGTTGAAATAGTATAGTTTTCCAAACAGACAATATCAGGTCGCTTCTTGTAATTAATGTCATCATTTCGAACTATTATATTTCCAAGTATTGTTTTTATTACTGTTTGTAACTGTCTGTTAGAAATATATTCAGAAGAATCGAATTCTGGCCCAAACAACCATCGTGCATCTGCTATTAATGGATGTAAGACATGCAACTCGTCAGTATTAGGATCATCCGACAATTTTCTTATTGCTTCAATAATACTCAATCTACGGTCTATTTCATTCAAAACAAGCAACGCATCTTTCACTGTCCACTTTGATAATAGTTGATTCAATCCCTCTATATCTGCATCATCCAACCGAGCTATTTTTTCCAACAAATCCACTCCTCCTTTTCTTTTCTCCAGATTTATTATTGCGTCCACCGCCACAAAAAGCGCATCTTGTCTAATTGTAGGATTATTTGTTCGAATGTCTTCTATTGCTTCATTCACTTCATAAAGAACAACCGGCGATACTTTGTCCAATTTTTCTTTGAATTGTTGTCGAACTATTTGTTTTGTCGACTCTATGCTATCCATGGATATTTCCCGAATTTTATCATAAACATAATTAGCCACCTTATCGTATACTTTATCGACGGTTTTTGTTTTTTTAAATCCGCTCCAATCAGGCTTGACAAAATCCGACATGTCCTTTGTCGATACAATAACTGTATATTGCTTCCCCATAGTTGTCCTACCATCAAGAATCATTTCGTTTCCCAGAAACCATGATGGCTCACCCACCAACCTATTATCTTGCCAGAATGCAATTCCTTGATAGATACTCTTTCTGGAAGCCTTTTGGGTATCAACAAACCATATGTCAAGTGATATGTTTGTTTCTTCAACTTTCAAGGTGGCTTTGTCCATCAAACCCTCAAGATCGTCCAATGGCAGAACTTCCTTATTGATACTTATTCTAAAACTAGGGTCATGCAAAAACCTTGATGCTAAAATATTCCTAATCCTCTCTACATCAGGAAGGTTACTATTTACCATTACTTTAAGAGAAGTGCCATGTTCTGTCCTTGAACATGCTTCTTCAGAATAATCCATCGCAGCAAAAGGAACTTCTGGCACAAGTGTTGTTACCTTGCATTCAAAAGATTTCCCTTCTTTTTTAGTTGTCAGAAAATACTCTTGATTGAAACACAACAATCCATGTCGACCAACGCCATTCTTTCCATATGCATATCGGCTGCTATTAACACCTTGAGGGAACTCAACTTTTCTTCCTTGACTTTTTTCTCGATTATAACTTAGTTTCATCCACCTATGTTCGAACTCCTCTTTTGTCATTCCTGTACCATTATCTTCAATCAAAATATATTCACCTTTTCGGTCAGGTATAATAATATTGACATCTGTAGCACCCGCATCCCAGGCGTTGGCAACAAGTTCTGTTAGAGCCACATCCGGTTGACTGACAATACTGCTACCTATTGACCTATATAAAAAGTCATCTTCAAATAATGAACCGATATAATTGTTTTGTTTCATATATCAATATAGTTGTTTTGTTTACCACAGGAACTATCCATTCTTTTTCCTATAATCTCCCAACACTATTCTCCATGTCCATCTCCCCTAAAAATTTTGCTCTTCCTTTTTTAATATAATAATCCAGTTGATCTTCAGGCACTCGCTGCGGATCAAAGCAAATCATATTGAGGTTTTCATCATAGACAATTCCGCCATATTGTTTGTTTCTCCGCTTTAAACGAATCAATTTTTTAATAGCAGCCTGTACAACGCCAGGAGTCAAGTTCATTTCCTTTGCCACTTTTTGATGAATTGATATTGGCCATGGTTGGGCGGGTAACATTTTGTCAATTTCATCAAGTAATGAATCAGAAATAGTAATATGCAGTATTGCTGAGACGACAGATGATGTGATGAAAACATTCTTTCGATTTTTCACACTTTCATAATCCGCTATCTCATATATCCCTGCAGCTTCCTTTAGCAAGGACAATAAAAATGACCTCTTTAATAGTTTATTCGGGATATATCTTGCGTTAACAAACTCACACATCTCCATTATCATTTCATCCGTCAAGTTAGAAGTATTTAATTCCAATAGATCTTTTGATGAAAAATTATAACTACCGAGCGATCTACTTACTGCTAAAAAAGATGTCAACATTCTAGATCGTTTCAATAGTTTAGAGGTTTTTGCAAAATTCTTCTTTGAGAAAAAAACGGACAATACATTATCTGTTCTTTTTAGGACATTAGCGATTATAGGCCATATAAGTAATGAATCGTTGGGATTGTATATTAACTTATACTTTACATCATCTATAAAAAACCTTTGCTTGAAGTTAGCAGCTTTTTCTGGAGCTTTTAAAACAAGACAAACATAACCAGCTGCCAAATACATCATATCAACTATTTTATCAGCTTCAATTTCTTGATTTGCATAACAATTTTTTCTACGCTCATAAAAATAACCATGTTGTTTCATGACATCTTCAATGTCCCTTTGTATTTTGTCCGTTGCAAATAGAGAAGCAACTTCTACTGTGGTTTGATTATTAGTTGAGCGGATAATACTGTCACGAATGGCGGGATCATTTTGTGTTATAATCTTAATCATTACACATCTGTCGTCATGCAGAGACTGTGATTCTGTGAAGTATCTATAAATAGAATGAGATGTTTGAAGTCCATTGACAATTTGAATATTTTGGACCCTCAATTTTGTCCCTATATCAACAGCCGATGTTGCTAAAAAGGTCACACCATTGTTTAGCCACCAAAAGTCAATGTCCGGGTTATGTTCTAAGGACTCCATAATATCCAAGTTAACTAGGTTGTTCCCCATATAATCTCGGACATTAGAATCAAATAAATATGTTCTTAGTTTTCCAGACTCATCTTTAATAAAATTGTAATAATCAACTAAATTGCAAAGAAGGATACTGCATTGTTCTTTATGAGAAATGACCCCCTTGTAAGGGAGTGTTAATTCGTATTCAGGTTTCTTCCTATATAGTGCTAGTACTTCTGAACTTCCGTAAAAATCGTACTCCACATTACATTCGCTAAATAAATCATAAAGAGTCGTTTTTAGATATTCCGTTCTTGCAATTATATTTTTTCCAACGCTATTACTATCTCCCCTTGATGCATAATAGAACTTAAAAGTTAGGCTTGACAACGAGGATGCAGTATTCATATATGCCTCAACGAACAATTTTCTTTTTTGGAGTAGATCTTCATTGTATGACGATTTGAAATCTGATACCTCTAATGACAAATCAAAGATTTCTGCAACTGTAGCGCATTCGTTATTGATAACATCTTGCATAAATGTGTCATGATGCTTACATGTAATCACATATATGGTTATTTCTGCATGCCGTTTAGGCCACAAAAAATCTGTACTATCAGATAGCAAATTCCCATTTATGAAAACATAGAAAGAATCTATCCCTCCATCGTCTTTCCCGTCAATTATACCGGAAAGGATCTCATCTCTTGATAGATCCAAATCTTTCAATATTTGTTCATTCGCCAAAAGTTCAAAGACTTCCCCTTTATCTTTGGATGGGATACATTGATCAATTCTTTCTTTTATGATATAATCAATTAATACAATATCATTCTTTGCCATAGTGAAAAAATATTTATAGACGACTATCTCTCGTATTCTTCTTCGGTTATAGGTGTTACGGGGTCGACGATAAGGACTTCGTCGTAGATTAGGTCGTAAATGTGATAAACTTGTTTGTCGATTTCATTCTCCAATGTACTTGTGTCTGACTGAGGATTATTCTTCCTAACTGAGAGTACATGGTCAACCAAAGATGTTAATAGTTGATTTTGGTCTTCTGAAATATGAGGTATGGGTATTTTACTGAAATATTTCCAAATCAATTGGTAACCATTCTGTATCTGCGTGCAGAACTTAGAAATCAGCCACCACCCCATTTTTGAATTAAGAATTCCCAACAATGCTTTATTGTCTGTAGGCATTATCCACATTGAGTTGTTGCAGTACAATCCTTGTTCGTCATAGATAAAGCATGGCTTGACTTGGAATGCTTGATACATGATTTTGGGCTTGTCGAATTGGTCATAGTAATCACAAGCCCGTAATTCCCACCAATAATCCCCCTTGTCACCTCTGTTCCTTCCTCTCTCTGCATATGGTTCCAACTTATTAGCAATGTCCGGAAAGCATTCCTTTATCTTCTGCCATGCAACTTCTTCTGATGCAGTATTTAGTCCCACCATTTTTCTCGTATATCCTTTTGGGAAGCGAATAAGATATTTACTGACGATGGGAGTGGAGTATGGTTTAATGTCACGCCCCTGCAAAAAGGGTACTACATTGTTATTATGGGACAAGGTTGCATCTGTAAGAAAGGCATCCGTTAACCCTGTCAAAATACCACGAAAGGCATCACCTCTTATGTATTGCTGCAAACAAACACTTTCCTTCTTTATTTTATTTAAGAGGTTTAATCCTTTTCCGGATGACAATACCCAAGCTGATTCTTTAAAATCATCTGTCCTGAATACATTCTTTACTAAGGGAATGGTAGAAAGGTCATACTTCGTCAGATATGATGCGCAAAAAGTATCAGAGGGTTTCGATTTTCTCAACAATATGATACAGGTATAAGTCGTTGCATTCTCGAAAATTTGAATATCACCAAAGTCAACAATATTCAATATGCTGTTTTTCGCAATAAAAGAACGGAGTTGTTGACCATATTCTGACTGTAACCACTTGTTTGACATGATATAGCACAGAACACCTCCTTGTTTTTGAAGTTTGAGCCCTTGTTCGACAAACAAACAATAAATGTCACCTGTTTTGTTGAATGTTGCAAATCCTTGAGTCTGATATTGCTTACTCTTTTCTTTTATACGTTGTAACGGCACATAAGGCGGATTCCCGATAACTATATCAAATCCGCCATCAATTCCAAACATCCAATTAGGGTCAAAGAACTTGGCAGCTTTGTTTTGGTCGAACATATCCCAATCCAAAAGCATCAGATGATCTTCATCGCTTACTGCCCGCAATCGATTCAGCTCTTCAACCATTTGGATACGCAGTTGTGCTACCCTGTCTTTGTATTTCCTTTTGGTCTTTACAGTCTTTGCCCCAAAGATTTTGTGCTTCGCCACTTTCATTTCATCCTGCATCCGCTTGATGTCATCGGTGACAAACAAATTGGTCTGGTTGTGGAGTCCAATCAGCGTATTGGCCGCCACAAACTTGGCTTCGAGGTTGGGCAGTGGGCGAATGCCGAAGTTGTCGACGGGGTTGTCGTTGGTCTTCTGGTCGACCACCAGCGAGATAAAGAAGCGCAGCTTGCTAATCTGAATAGCGATGGGCTGGATGTCCACGCCATAGATGCAGTTCTCTATCAGATAGAGTTTGCGGGCATAGTCGGGACGGTTGACATTCTCATTGAAGCTGCGCTCGATGTCGGCCACCATCTCTTTGCGTTCATCATCCGTAGCATTGAGGTAGGCCTCGGAGGTTTCGCTGATGGCGTTTTTTACCATCATATTCTTCCACTCCTTGTTGTCTGGGTCGATGCGGTTGAGGATATGCACCATCTGCTGGAGCATACCCATCGGGAAGGCTCCGGAGCCACAAGCGGGGTCGAGCACCTTGCACTGGTAGATGGATTGCAGGATGGCTTTGCGTTGCTCGTCGGTGAGGTTGGGCTCTTCGTCGGTGTATTGTATCAACTTGCGGTATTCCGCTTCGAGGTTGTCGCCAACGGTGCGTTTCAGGTGCGCCACAAGACTTTCATCGACCATATACTGCACAATCTCGCGGGGAGTATAGAAGGAGCCTGTCTGCTTGCGGGCAGTGGTCTGCGTCTCGGGATTGTAGGAGGCCAACAAGTTCTCGAACACTTTGCCCAACAACTCCGGGTCGAGTGACACATCCTGGTCGAAAGGTGTGTTTTCTTCGACGGTGAAATTGTAACGCTTCAGAATGTCGATAATACCACGGGCACTGACTTTTTTCTTTCGCTTGTCGCCATACCATTCGGAGAGGTCGATATTACGGCCTACATCCTCTCCAAAGAAAAGATAGTCGGGCACTATCAACTGTTTGGCAATCTCTTCGCGGTCGGTGAAAGCATCGAAGTATTTGCCATTGTCCTTGTCATCGAGGCAGTCGAAAAGACCGCCGTTGAGGAAGGGAACATACTTGTTGGCCAAATTGACGAACAACTGTGGGTCTTGGAACAAATCCTTGTGCCGCATCAGTTTGTTGTTGTCATAGTCGTTGCGATCCTTTCGGAAGCGTCGCTCGGAGATGGTGTCCTTCCCTTCGGGAGTGATAGGGCTGTTGAGCATAGCGAAGAAGAGGTTCTGAAGGATACCCTTATAGTAATAGCTGTTGTCGGCTTTACCGAAAAGGGTGACTTTGGCATTAGGGGTAAAACTCTTCAACAGGTAATCGCTGATGTATTTCTCATCGAAGAACTCGTCGGGGATCAGATTTCGCTGCTTGATAAACCAAACAAAGATAAGGCGGGTGATGAGGCGAATCATTGCCTCAGAGTTGTATGCCTCGTTGTCTGCTTTATCATCCAAAACGTTGGGGAACCTGACCACCTTGACTGCCCAAGCATACCAGTCGGAAAGTTCCTGATAGAAGGCCTTTGTCAGCACCTCGACCGAGAAGCGGCTACGCAGGTCTTCGATATTGACCACTCGGCCGGCTTCGTTGAGATACTTGTTGGGAGTATGATAGGAGATGCCTTTGCCAAGGAAATAGGAGTAGCGGTGAGGATTGGAGAAGGTGCGCTGCACTTTTGCTGAGCCTTCCTTCTGCTCGAGAGTAATTTCGATAAGGGAGAAACGATAGTTGCTGTTGTCATCCTGCGGGACAAAGAAGACCAACGCCCGCTCACAGAATTCGTCGGCAAGCATACGGAACGCCTCTTTGGTGAGACCTACACGGGCATCACTCACAGAGGAATGCATCACCTCAAAAACCACAAGTTCCAACGATTTGCATTCGCCCAGCCGTGTCACTTGCTGCGTGTATTGGAATTGCTTTGGGTTAGCAAGTGGGGTTTCCTCCTGAATAAAGTCTTCAGGAAGGAAACTTGTCCTCAAAAACTTTACAAGTTCGTTGCGATTATATGCTTTATTGAATTCCATGACTTCTATTTGTTTTTGACGGCAGTATATTTCTGGTTAGGATGGTTCAACATTTCGGGAATAGTATAGAAAAGCTTATTTTGTTTAATTAAGGTATTGATATAATGATAACGCAAAGCTTGCACGTCGCGATGCAATAAGGAAGCCATCTCGGTTAAACTCAAAGGTCTATAAGTGCATAAGTCTATAATAAGACTTTCCATGTCTTTAGCGGCCATTCGTTTTCCTGTTTCCCCAATTCTTTTTCTCAACTCATTCGGCAAATCTTCAGCTCTACACATTTCTCCATTAGCTCTACACATTTCTTCGTTAGCTCTACACATTTCTCCGGCAGCATTACCATTTTCTCTGTCACCTCTACTATTTTCTCCGTTAGCTCTACTATTTTCTATACCGTCACCTCTACACATTTCTTCGTTAGCTCTACACATTTCTTCATTAGCTCTACACATTTCTCCGGCAGCATTACTTTTTTCTCCGTTAGCTCTACTATTTTCTATACCGTCACCTCTACTATTTTCTCCGTCAAGTCTACTATTATTAATGAAGTTTTCTCCTGGGATGTAGTAGGTGCTTCTACTTTGGCCCTTTTGTTCTAATAATCCTTTTGTACACATATAGTGCAAGTCATAGGATGCTCTCTGATTGTTAATATCACTATTCAACTGTCGGTAGGTAATATTGTCTATTGCTCCTACTTCGCGTACAAAGACCAGAGCCAATCTTTGTTCATTGTTCAGAGAATAGTTGGCATAGAATGCGAGCCATTGAAGGGTCTCTTTATCCAACAAATGGTGCAACAGCAGACGAGCGGTAAACTGATTGGCCGAGCGATTGGATTCAAAAGTGGGAGGCATCAGCCCAGCTTTCTTCATGTGTCCACGCATAGACCTGATACCAGAGCCTTTGGTTTCAGCCAAATTGGTATCATGGAATATGGTGCTGATAAATGGGTTGCGCTGTACAGAGCCTGGTTCACCAAGTGTTTCGGGTGATTTTAATGAAAACCCAGGATTAATTACTTCCAGGCGGTTGGAGTATCTGATAATCTGGATGGGCTGGTTAAGGCGGAATGAGCAATGGATAAAAGCATTGACCAACACCTCGCGAAGGACATCGTCGGGCAGGTCAATGGGGGTGTTTGCTTGCAACTTGCCTTTGGGTAGTTCAAAGCCTTTTGGCAGGTCGTCTTTGACTGCATTTAGAGCACGGTTGACTAACAAGATAAGCGGTCCGCGCATATCAATCGTAGCCTCAAATCGCTTGTCAGGATCTTCAATCCATCTGTTTCCGGGCACTCGAATATAGTCAACTCTTAATGCCGGCAGCAAACGACGCAACGACATGGACTTGCCAAACACTACAAGACCCGTATAAGTCAATACATACTCTCCGCTTTTCTCTTTTTCACACGCCCTTAACGCCAAGAGAAGGTCTTTGTCGTCATAGGACAATTCCTCAGCATTAGGATTAACCCTTGCACGCAGTTTACGGTAATGAGCAACTGCATTCTCGTCTATATCATCGAGGGTCGCTCCTTTTACAACAGTACTATCGAAACTCTCTGCCGAGGAATAGAACACCCTCATATCGTCTTCCGTGCATTTTTGGTCGGAAGCCCCCACTCGACGGTATGCCCCGCTTGGGAGTCCTCTGTTCAAAAAAAATACTGGTTTCTGAGAATCCGGCAGTTCATCTATTTTCACAACGATTACTGTCTTTCCGTCAACAACCTCGGCCTCAACCTGAGGCCGAATGTGCATGTTCAGCATCGAACTGCACTTAGAGATAAGGTCATTTTGGACTTTATCCGGATTATCTATGTTTTCAGGCTCATAAACAGGAAGCCCATCACGAAAATCTGTCCGAACCGCACCTAACAGCAGGTATCCTCCTCCCAAATTGGGTTCGTTGGCAAAAGCACAGACCGTTTCCATGATGCCCTTGTCTATCTCTGAGGCTTTTTTGGCTTCTATTCTGACATTTTCGTCAGTAGAATTGAGCTGTTCGAATAATTCCTGTGCTGTTTTCATTGTAATTCCTCCGCTAATATGATAGATTCCTCACCGTCGTCAACATGGTTATAGGTTTCGATGATACGGGCGATATAGTAATTGTCAATTTGCTCAGGTAGTTTTGAATACTCTGATGGTTTGAGTTTGTTAATGAAGCGGAGCTCGTATCCGGCAAGGCCATCGTTTTCAATCACCTTCTGCAAGTCTTTCAGATAGTCGGCAGGTAAAGCCTTTTTAGTCATCATCACCTTAATCTTTTGCAAGGCTTCGATGCGTTGCTTTTCGTTTTTATCCTGACTGTCGGATTGGAAAAGGTGTGACTTGGTGGCTTGATAGATGCTGTCGAAGTCATCGGACAAGGGTGTGGGCTTTTCAGATGGAAGGGCTTCAAACAGGCCGATGGCCTCTTCTGCCGTCAGTTGATGAATGCTACCATCACTATTGCCAATCTTGAACACGAAATCATCTCCCTTTTTTCCAAACAGCAACACACCTTTGCTTGGTTTGTCAACAGAGCGGCCAGTCTTTGCTCGGTGAGGCATTTGCATCGCTTCATCATAATCCGGTGTGCCCTTCATTGAGTTGAGGAACGTCAAATAACGGTTATCCCAAGAGGCCTCTTCGCTGGCAGCACTTTCGCGTCGATATTGTTCGAGGAAGTATGACTGGATTTCCTCGTCTTTTGTCAATGCTTTGGTGTCTTCACCCATGATGGCGTGAACCATAGCCATCTTCAATGTAGATATCTCTTTGGTGCGGGTTTCTGACTCACCCACGTCGGTAGGGAAGTAGTTGTAAATGAAAAGCTGGTCAAACACCTTTTTGTTCACTCGGTTGATGCGGCCGATACGCTGAATGACACGAGTGGGATTGTAGGGGATATCATAGTTGATGATGGTGCCTGCGCGATGTAGGTTGTATCCCTCGGAAATGGCATCGGTGGCCACGAGAATCTTATAGTCGTCCTTCTGGAACGCCTTCTTTTCTCCCGCATTGAAGTTGGCGTTGATGATAGCTTTATTTGTCGTATTCGCATCAGAAGAGGTATATTTGAATACGGGGAGGCCGAAAGATTGCAACGCTTGTCCCAAATAGTCGGCTGTGTCGGCGAATTCGGTGAAAACGATAATTTTGCGTTTGGGCTCTTTTGAAATTTGCTCTGAAAGGATTTGTTTGAACGAGTCCAGTTTGGGGTCGATTGCAATATGCTGGTCATTGCCAAACCATTGTTCAAGAATGCCCTCCAATAGATTCTTGTCAGCATTGATGTCTGCAATAAACTCTTCTTTTTTCAGGTATTTCGATTCTATCTCAAAGAAGCCTTTCTTCTCGTATTTCTCATAGAGTTCAGTTACCGATTCGTTGCCGTCATCATCTGTTCCATATAAGTCTTCCACATCAGGAAGATTGCCCTTCTTGTAGATAGGAACCTTATCGGTGGTTTCAATCCATTTAAGTATATGCTTGGATGATTCAATCATATATTCCAGAGACTTGCGGAATGCATGCTCAGAACTCTCAAATCGTCGCACCAGCAAACGACGCATAAATCTGGCCACGTTGGCTTGTCGACCTAACAGTAGGTTGAGTTCTACACCTGTTTTCTCTTCCAGTTTTTTTGCCAATTCTGGTACCAAATCTTCCTTCAAATACAACACAGGAGAATAACGGGCAGCCTTAAATCGGTAGGTGCCGTCGTTTACATTCTCATCAACAGCACTAATTCTGTTTAATGTAGACAAGTACAACTCTTTCAGGTCGCTCAGGTCGTACTCCAATTCTACGGGGTCGTTGGGGATAACAAGTTGGATATTCTGTTGACGGAGGTCTTCGGCATATTCAGGTATTTCTTGCAAATCAATGCGAGAGCGGCGAATCACTAAGGGCGCAATAATAGAACGAATCTCTTTGGCAATTCTTTCGGCCTCGGCTTTTGCCTCAGTGTCTGAGATACGTTTATCGCGTTGATCTTTTTGTAACTGTTTATATTTACTAATCAGTTCTTTGAACTTGGCTCCCAGATTCTCTACCGTCTTTAATGTCGACTTGGTAGGTATCTGGAATAGTTTCACCATTGCGTAGATGTCATCAGGTCGGTTGTTGAATGGTGTGGCGGTAAGTAGCATCACCTTATTCCCCGAACAAAGTTGGTGAAGGATGGCATAGTCTCGGGTGTATTCATTGCGATAGCGGTGTGCTTCATCAACGATTACCAGGTAGTTTTCTTTATCCTTGACAATACGTTCATAGTAAGCAAGAGCATCTTCAAGTTTTCCTGAAGAAAACACGGTTGCAGTGAATCCGAAATCATCACGGTAAGATTTCCACTGCTCTTCCAAGTGTGGAGGGCAAACAACGATTGTCCTTAATCGCAGGTTTCGAGCAACGGTAGAGGCAATGATACTTTTACCAAGACCCACAACATCCGAGACTATAACGCCATTGTGATTTCGGATGGCATTTATGGCCATCAGTACCGCATCCGTTTGGTATTTCAAATTTGAGAAACGACCGTCGGTGATGTCGTAAGGGGTCATGATATAGTCAATAGTCGGAATGGTGAAGTATTCTTTCAGCACACGCATATACATCAAGTATGGGCTGAAAAGTCGGTCATACCAAATCTTTTTGATGACCTTTATATCAAAATATGGAATAGTCTCTTTGTCTGCAATGACAACCGAACTCTCCCATAGCTCGTTGAATATGGATGATGCGTCTATGTGAGACTGCTTGTCATTGAAGCGAGCATTGATTTCCACTCTACCAGAAAGACCTTCGTATGATAGATTGCTTGAACCGGTTATAACACTACCTGGAACTTCACCGTTCTCGCTTACAGCATCTTTATAATTGAAGATATAGAGTTTTGCATGACATGGGTCTTCTGTCTTACGAATCTCCAAAGAGCCGTCTTTTATTTTGTTGTAGAAAAGAGTGAACCCGTCAAGTTTTGTTTGGTTGTCAAAAAAGTCTGTCTCGTTGAACAGTCGCACAAAATTGTCATAATACTCTTCCTTGATTTGAGTGCGTGATTTGTTCGCATTAGTCAAGGAGTCCATTTCTCGTAGATTCTTAGTGATAGTGGTGTCGATATCAAGTCCAACCAGTATTCTTACATTCTTATCCTGAAGGTTCTCGGAGATTAGCTTATATCCAGAAAAGTAGAAATACCCAACCAAAATGTCAACAGCATTACTTTTGGGTAAAATACCGTTGATGATTTCAGATAGTAGTTTGTTTTGATTTGTGATAAAGCTGTTCTGTTCCATACAATGGACTCTCTCTTCTACATTATTTTGAAACTGCAAAGATACTCATTTTTTCTGGATTGGCATAATATTATTTTGCGATACAGTTGGGTTGGTTGTTGATAATGCAGAATGGGCACCGGAGTGAAGACTCATTATTCGTTACCGAAATCGGCCACGAAATGTGAGGGCAGGTGGGTTTGTCTTCTCTTGCCTATCTCTTATTGTTTTTTTATTCTGGCTTCGCCGGAGAAGGCGCAGATTTCGGCGGCGAGGCTGTTGAGGTTGTGGAAGCGACTGTAGTCGCTGTCGGCTGGAACACCGGAGACATTACCCAACGCATCGATATTCCAAGGGGCTAATATAAGCAGATGCCCTTGGAGGCAGGCTTCGAAGCGTCGGCGCTCGGGTTTCCAATAGGGGCCGATGGGCTCTTTTTGCAGGTGTATCAATGGGTAACCCTTTTCCAAGCATTCGTTTTTCATTATCAGTTCGCCACGCGAGATGCCCGGGGTGACGAGAATGGTCTGCCCGTTGAGCAAGGCCGCCACCCATTCGTCATGTTGGCGTGCATAGTCGTCGGTGGTCTCGTAGGGCTGATGGCTGACGGGATGGCGACGGTGGCACTGAACCTGCAGTTTACGTGCCCAGCGCAAAAGGAAGAGGTTACCGAAGGCACCGTAATCGCGCTGTCCTATCGTCACATGGAGGCACCGTTCCATGACATCAGGGAAAAGACGGCGTAGGAGGGCACGACGTGGATTGTCGTTAACATAGGCTATCATTGCCTCGCGGTGACGGCTGTCGAGACAGACGGTGTCGTCGTAGTTGTCGTCGAAGAGGGGTTGCTGTTGTCGGCTCACAAGAGCATAGTACTCCTGTCGCTGTTTTTTTGAGAGGTTGCGGATGAGGGAGCCTTCGTCGGGGTGGTCATGAATCTTCTGGAGGAGCCATGCGGGGACATCACTACCAAGGGTTTCGACCGAAACCGGTCGTAAGGTAGAGGGAAGTAAGCCCTGCAACTGTTGCCAACGGCTTGTACAGAAGGCTTTGAAGGCTTGAATGATGTCGCCCAAGTTCCATGCCATGGGTTCTAATACCTCGATGACACCGTGGAAGTGGTCGGGCATGCAGACACAGGCGTGTACTGCTACCTGATTGCCATGGGTGGCTTGTATGGCGGGTGTTTGTTGCCAGGCTTGCTGTATCTCTTTGCCTAGAGGGGTGAGGGACAGGGATTCGTGGCCGAGAACGGCCACGGGATTGTGGCTGGCTTCGTGACCGAAATCGGTCACGAAATGTGAGAGCAGGTGGGCGCGGCCACTCACCACCAGCGTGATGAGGTAGGTGCCTTGACCATAGTAGTTGTGACCGGGATTGCGGGGGCGGTAGGCAGACTGCATACAGCTACTTATTTGGTTAGGCTGTAGGGCTTGGTGTCAGGCTTTTGGAAGAGGCGTTTGTTGGGCTTGGGACCCATCTGGAATTCGAGGGTGCCGCCCTCCATCAGCTGGCTGTAGGTGACGTAGCATTTGTCGTAGGGCTTGCCGTTCCACAGCACGCGCTGGATGTAGCGGTTCTTGTCGCTCACCTTGGGGGCCTTTATCTCAAGGTATTTGCCGCTGCCCATGCGCACCTTCAAATAAGGCAGGTAGGGTGCACCAATGACGTACTGCCCGCTGGCGGGGCAGACGGGGTAGAAGCCCATGGCTGAAAAGATATACCATGCCGACATCTGCCCGCAGTCGTCGTTGCCACAGAGGCCGTCGATATGGTTGCGGTACATCTTGTTCATCACCTCGCGCACCCAGTATTGGGTCTTCCACGGCTGAGTGGTCCACATGTAGAGGTAGGGGATATGGTGGGAAGGCTCGTTGCCGTGAACGTAGCCGCCCAGCATCCCTTCGCGGGTGACGTCCTCGGTCTCGGCAAAGAACTCGTCCGGCACATGCATGGTGAAGAGCGTGTCCAGCTTCCGCACAAAAGCCTTCTCGCCTCCCATCATCTGCATCATGCCGTTCACGTCGTGGGGGACATAAAAGCTGTAGTTCCAGGCGTTGCCCTCTATCAGCCCCTCGCCGCTAGTGGACAATAACGAGTAGGGCGTCTTCCACGAGCCGTCCGAGTAGCGGGCGCGGACAAACCCATCCTTATACACGTTGCGGTAGTTCAATGCCCGCTGCCGGTAATTCTCGCGCACGGAATCCTCATAGCCTATCACATCGGGCAGCACATTCTCCAGATGATTCTCCAACGCCCAATAGACACACCAGTCCTCGTAGGCATTCTCCAGTGTGACGGAGGTGCCGTTGCGGCTCTTGTCAAAGGGGACATAGCCTATCTGCTTGTACAGCCCGGTGAAGTCGTAGTAGTCCACATTGGTGGTGGAAAAGATAGCATCCATGGTTTCCAACTCTTGCTCAGAATCGTGATGGAGTGTGTTGACGGCAGCATCCACCATTACAGAAACGCCGTGATAGCCTATCATGCACCAGTTCTCGCCACCGTGATGGCTCCACACGGGCAGCATGTGGTGGGGGCTTCGGTCGTAGTGGTTATAGAGCGACAGGGCAAGGTTGCGGCTCATAGCGGTATCGGTGAGGTTGATGAGGGGATGCAGGGCGCGGTAGGTATCCCACAGCGAGAAGATGGTGTAACGGGTATGCCCGTCATAGTTCTTCTCATCAATATCCTGATAGATGGAGGGGTTTATCATGGTGTGGTAGTAAGAGGTATAAAGCATCGCCAAGGCATCCTCGGGTCCCTGTGCCTCGATGCGTCCCAGCATCCGGTTCCAATGGATGCGTGTCAGCTCACGTACTACGTCGAAATGGCTGCGGTAGTTGGGGTCACCCTGATGGACGATGAGCAGCGTATCGCCTTCCGGCCTGTCGCGGTAAAGTGCCCATGAAGCAGAACGAGAGTACTGGCACCCTTCGAGCTGCACAGCCTGGCTGGCACTCCATGTGCTGTTGGGCGAAAGCCCCACGATGATTTCGAGGGTATCGCTGCCGCCTTTATTGCCAGCCGGGGCTCCCGGCTCAAACTCAAACCAGCACACCGGCTTGCGTCCTGCCATCTCGGGAAAGTTGTGCTCTTGGTCAAAACGGTTCCAGAAGCCATGATACGACAGCGGGGCAAAGTCGTGGTAGCCATACTGCTTGATGGGCTTGTTGAACTCGATGTAATAGTATAGTTTGCGTTCGCGGTTCCAGCCACTGGTCATGCGCCAGCCGCTGATGCTGTGCGTACCGATCACTTTGCACTCTGCCCACAGCACCTTGCCGTCGTAGTTGTAGATGCCGTGATTGAGGTCGAGGATGATTTTCTGCGCCGCCCCTTTGGGGAAGATGTAGCGGTGCACGCCGCAACGCTTTGTGGCGGTCAGTTCGCAGCGGATGTTGTCGTCATCGAGCGTGACGGCATAGTAGCCTGGTGCGGCCACCTCAGTCTCGTGGCGGAAACGCTGGCGGTAGCCTCCGTCGGGGTTGTCGGCAGTGCCGGGGTTGAGCTTCGTCTCGCTGCTGTAGGGCATGATGAGTATGTCGCCCAAGTCGCTGTGGCCCGTGCCGCTGAAGTGGGTGTGGCTGAAGCCCACGATGCTGCTGTCACGGTGCTGGTAGCCGGCGCAGTAGTCATAGACACGCGGCTGATAGACCCCATTAATGTTGTGGGGAATGGTGTCCGTGTCGGGACTCAGCTGCACAAAGCCGTAGGGGAAACAGGCACCGGGAAAGGTGTGACCCATACCGTTGGTGCCGATAAATACGTTGACCCATTGCAAAGTGTTTGTACTTTGTTTAGGCGACTGTGCCGCAGCTGCGAACACAAGGAGCATCGATGTGCAGAGGATGTAAAAACGTTTCATGTTGCTGTCATTTTGCTGCTGCAAAGATACAAAGATTTTTTTAATTCGTTAATTCGTAAATGTGTTAATTCGTTAGTCTGATTTACACATTAACACATTAAAAAAAGATGGGCAAGCCGTTGGCCTGTCCATCTTTTCTGTGTATGTGTGAGTAAAAGGGTTATTCTATCCAGCCGAGGACATCGCCCTTCTTCACCCACTGGCCTTGTTTGACGCAGGTGTCGATAAGGCGTCCGCCCTTGTTCATGTGTACGTTCACCAGTGCATAGTTGGCTTGGATGATGCAGAACACATCGCCCTCTTTGTACTCGCGGCCGGGTGCGGGAGGCACCGAGCGGTTGAAGTCGAGCTCCCACAGCAGCTGTCCGTCTTCGGCAGCCACCACGGGCATGGCGTTGGCGTGCTTCTCGTTGAGATAGTTGGGTGTCAGCGTCACGGCTCCGGCGGTGTTGACAGAGGTTTTGCTGGCAGCGGGAGCGGCTTTTTCGGCACGCAGCTGGGCCACCTCTTTCTCGAAGCGCTCCTTGGCCAACCCCGACTTATAGTCGCGGTACTGGCGGTCGTGCATGGCCAGTTCGAAGAGCTCCTCGTCGTCCTCGCCACGGTCCCAGCCGTTCTCTTCCATCTCCTTGATGTATTCAGGCAGGGCATCGGGATAGGCATCCTGCGGGTTGCCTTCGTAGAACTCGTAGTTGTTCTGCTTGGCCAGCTCGACGATTTCGGGGGCCAAGGGGCCGGGCAGTTTGCCGGCGCGTCCCAGAATCATGTTCCAGCTGTCCTTGTCGATCTGGTTGAAACGGGGTTTGCCTTGTGCCAGGGCCATGATGTTCATCAGGGCGATGTTCTTGGTGTACTGGCTGAAGGGGGTTACCAGTGGGGGATAGCCGAGCATGGGCCAGATATAAGCCACTTCCTGGAAGAGCTGGACGGTCAGTTCGTCGAAGGTGACTTCGGGTTTGCCGTTCTTCTTCAGGGCCATGTTGATGGCGTGGTGTACGCCCTTCAGGTCGCTCATCATGCTGCCCATCATGCCGCCGGGCAGGCCGCAGCCTACCAGCATGGAGGTGCAGATGCGGTTGGCGGGGTTCACATACAGACCCAGGAAGTCGTCGAGGAACGACTGTGTCAGGGCGCGGGTCTCCATGTAGGCCTTCATGTTGATGTCCTTGACCAGGAAACCGTCCTCCTTGAGCATGGCCTGCACGGCGATGATGCCGGGATGGACCATACCCCATGCCAGGGGCTCCATGGCGGTGTCGATAACATCGGCGCCTGCGCGGGCCACCTCGAGCACCGAGGCCATGGCGAAGCCGGGACCGGTGTGGCCGTGGTACTGCACGATGATGTGGGGATATTTCTTCTTGATTTCGTATACCAGTTTGCCCAGCATGGTGGGGCGGCCGATGCCAGCCATGTCCTTCAGTGCAATCTCGTCGGCTCCGAATTCCACCAGCTTGTCCACAATGCCCATGTAGTATTCCACCGTGTGGATGGGTGAATAGGTGATGCTGAGGGCGGCCTGGCTGATCATGCCAGCCTCTTTGGCGTATTTCACCGACAGCTCAAGGTTGCGTACGTCATTCAGTCCGCAGAATGAGCGCATGATGTCGACACCCTGTGCCTTCTTCACCTTGGGCATCAGCTGGCGTACATCCTTCGGCACACCATACATGCGCAGACCGTTCAGGGCGCGCTCCAGCATGTGGGTCTGGATACCGGCTTTGTTGAACTCTTTGGTCCATGCACGTACCGACTTGTTAGGGTTCTCGCCATACATGAGGTTTACCTGCTCGAAGGCACCGCCGTTGGTCTCGATACGGTCGAAGCAACCCATCTGCACGATGGCGGGCGCCACCTGCACGAGTTGGTCCATACGGGGTTGGTATTTGCCCGACGATTGCCACATATCGCGGTAAACCAAACTGAATTTTATCTCTCTTGCCATAAAAAATTAAGTTGTAACGAACTAATTATAAAATATTAAAATATAAAAAACTTCTTCCCAACAAAATGCAAAGATAAATATATTTTGCCGATTATTGAACTTTTTAATTCTTTTTAAATCTTTTTATTATAATGCCGATACCGCGCACTAGTGTGCGGTACAGGGTGGCAATCTGGTTCTCGGTCCGTCTCCCCCCCGTTCGTACCCTCTTTACAGGACTTTACCCCAGCCCCAAATAGTAATCTGCCATCACCCTGATTGGCCTCTTTCGGTTACAAAATGGCCCTGTCTCAATCCGATGTGCCTTCGCTATTTAGTTTAGGTTTATTTTATCTTTTATTTAGATAGGGTAAATAATGAGTAATAATAAGCTAGGCAAGATAGGATGTAAAACAGGGGGAGACCACGAACCTATCTGGGGGTTAGCTATAGCGGAGAGCAGCTGCGAGGGGTATGAAGGGGAGACAGGGGCTGACCCTGCAGCGGACCGGGAGCGTTCCGAAAGGGCAGGCGGTGTGGCCGCATGGGGTGGAGTGATAGGGGGTGGAGGGCTGTCATATTCGGTTTTTTTCGTATCTTTGCAGCCTGCGGGGTGGCATTACCCCGGAGTTGAATAATCGCGAATAGTTATGAATATCTATCTTTTAGCCATTGCAGTGCTGCCGGTGTTGGTGCTGGCGATTGTGGTGTACCAGGGCGACAAATACGGTAAGGAGCCTTTCGGAATGTTGTTGAAGGCGTTTTTGTTCGGCGCGTTAACCATTCCGCCTGCGGCCTTCATGGAGCAGTTTCTGTCGATGTTCACTCCTGCCATGCCTGTGTTGAGCGGGTTGTATACCGGTTTTGTGGTGGCGGGCTGCAGCGAGGAGCTGTGGAAGCTGCTGTTCCTGCTGCTGGCGATATGGGGCAGCCGCCATTTCGATGAGTATTACGACGGGGTGGTGTATGCCTGTTTTGTGTCGCTGGGGTTTGCCTGTTTCGAGAATGTCTCGTATGTGTTCGGGCAGGGGACCTTTGTCGATGCACTGGCCACGGGGTCGGTGCGCGCGGTGCTGTCGGTGCCGGGTCATTTCCTCTTCGGTGTGATGATGGGATACTATGTGGCGTTGGCCAAGTTCGACAGCGAACACCGCTTTGGCTACCTGCTGCTGGCTTTCTTGGTTCCGATGCTGCTGCACGGCACGTTCGATGCGTTGCTGATGATTCCCGAGAGCATGGGTAGCGGCCGGGTCGGCGTGTCGGGATTCCTCTTTGTGGTGCTGCTGTGGTTCGACATACGGATGTGGAAGTGGGGCGTGCGCCGCATGCGCCGTCTGCAGGAGTTGTCGAAGCAGCAGGATGCCGACAGGCATTATCCCTTCAGGGGGTTCACGTGGGACTTCTGAGCCGCCGGCACTTGTTTCCGGGAAGAGTTTTTACCAGTCTTGCACGTGGCGCTGGGCGTTGGCGACTTTCAGCCGGTAGCCCAGACTTATGGTCACGATGACAGGCCGGATGTCGTAGTATTCGACGTGGGTGCTGTTGGACAGTTCTTTGATGTTGCCGTAGACGTTGTAGCGTACCGTCTCCTCCTCGTCCCACACTAGGGGGCTGGCCCCGAACAGGTTGACGTTGAATCCGAGGGTGACGGCGTTCTTGACCATGAATCCGCCGCCGAGACGCAGCGCCAGCGTGGTGGCCGAAGCGTAGGTGCAGGTCTTCATGTTGTTGTATTTTAGCGACCCGTCGGCCGATGGGTCGGTCCAGTTTTCATCGGCATAGGCAAGGGTCCACGGGGTGATGAAGCGGAGGTTCACGCCTGCCAGGGCTTGACCGTAGAGGCTCACCGTGGTGGTGAGGGGGAAGCTGTATTGCACGCCTGCCATCAGGGGGATGTGGCGCAGGCGGGGCAGTTTCATCTCGTAGGCGGTGCACTTGCTCAGGTGACGCGATTGGTATTTGTCGTAGTATTCCTGCACATCCTTGTTCATGCCGCTCTGCAAGAAGTCGGCACAAAACAGCACTTCGAGCCCTTTGACAAAGGGTAGTGGGTAGGTTACGTCGAGGCCGGCCGTCCACCCCCGTCCGGCGCCGGCTTTGAGCTGGTGCCCTTGGGCAAACATCCATTCGTGGTCGCTCATGCGCGAGTCGGCATAGAAGCCTTGGGGCAGTGTGATGCCACCGTGGAGGCCTGCGTATATCTGTGCCCCGGCGGTACGGGGCAGGCCGCAGAGTATTGCCATGGCGAGGAAGAGTGGGAAAAGGTGTTTCATGCGATGGGTTGTTTAGTTGTTTTGTATTATGCGAAAGATGTTCTTGATGTCGACGAGGCGCAAGGCGAAGGCGGCGACAAGGGCGGCGGCGCCCACACTGAGCAGCAGTGCCCACCACGGCATGGGAGGCAGCAGGAGCAGGGTGGCGACGACTGCTCCGCCGAACAGCAGCAGGCGGAGCAGGTAGCTGCCTGCGGGGTGGAGGTGAAGTAGGCGTATGGCCACTACAATCTGTGCCGTTGCCATGAAGGTCTGGGCGATGACGGCCGCCCATGCCGAACCCACAGCTCCGTGGCGCGGGATGGCTATAAGGTTGACAACGATGTTGATGACCAGTGTCGTCGCGGCAAGGGTGTTGAGTTGCCGCAGCCGTCCGGCGGCGGTGAGGAGGGTGCCGATAACGTATGTCATGCCGATGGGTACAATGCCCCACACCAGTATACGGAACACACGGGCATAGTCGTCCACGACGGCAGCGTCCTGGCTGTGGTAGAACAGCTCCATGAACAGGCCGCTGCGGAACGAGAAGGTGGCTGCGGCGGTGAAGGAGAAGACCACCATAAGGCTGGTGACCATGCTTGTGGTGGAGCCGAGCTGGCTGTCGCCCTCGGCAGTCATGCGCGAGAAGACGGGCAGCAGCACCGCCGACACCAGGTAGGCCACCATGGTAAGCGCGTCGAGCAGGCGGAAAGCACCGGCATAGATGCCTGCTTGATAGGTGCCGTGGGGGTGCAGCCATCCCAGCAGCAAGGGGTCTATGCGGTTGTAGGAGGCCATGAGCAGCACCAGCAGGGCGAAGGGGAAGCTCTTGCGGAGAATGACAATGGAGAAGGGCAGCGACACTTGGAGCCTGCGGAGGGTGAAGCGGGCGTTGTGCTCCTTCCGTATGCGGAGGGTCAGCACCACAAGGGCGGTAAGTGCAGTGGCAAGGTAGGCGACGGTCTGGGCATAGGCGAACCACTCGATGGAGATGCCCCCGTGCGGTCCCCACAGCAGCAGCGAGCAGATGGCTATCATCACCATGCGGTCGAGGATGCTGATGACGCTGTCCCATTTGAAGAGCATCAGCCCTTCGAAGTTGCTGCGTAGATAGAGGATAAGTGAGTTAAGGAACTGGTTGAAGGTGAGCACTGCCAACAGGAGGAACTGGCGCGAGCCGTAGCCCGAAAGCAGTCCCACGGTGAAAGTCACCACCGCATAAAGTCCCAGCAGGGCAATCTTGATGCCGAGCATGCCCGGCAGGTGCTTGTCGATCAGCTTGGGGTGCTGGGCGATGTTGCGGGTGTTGAAGTTGGTGACCCCCAGGTCGAGCAGGATGTTGAAGATGTAGGCAAGGTTGAAGATGGTGAAATAAAAGCCGTACTCCTCAGGGCCCACGGCATTCTGCACCCCTGTCTCGATGCCCAGAATCCAGAAGGGTTTGATGAGAAGGTTGAGCAGCAGAATCCAAAAGAGGCCGGAAAGGAGTTTCTTTTGCATCTTGGTCGATAGGCTTGTAACGTGTTACAGGTTTTCGTCGATGGTCCACTTCTCCTCCATGTCCCAGTTCTCGCGCAGTTCGAGGGTCTTTTCGAAGAGGAGTACCTTTTCGGGCTGGCGCTGTAGCCAGTAGTCGCCGGGAGTCCATTCACCGTTGCCGTCAGTGTCGACAATGGCGCGGAGGCCGTATTTGCCCCCTTTCAAGTGCTGGAAAGTCAGCTTGCCCGGTTTGTCGGTGGTTTGTTGAAGCACCATGTCGCCCTTCTCGTTGGTGAGCTGCACCACCAGTCGGGGGAATCGCTGGCTGTCAGCATGGCTGGTGCAGTCCTGTCCCGAGACCGGGGATGGGGACGGACTGAGCAGGGTGATGGCAATGTTGCCGTAATTCTCAGGCTTGGTGTATTCTGTGGAGATGGTCAGCGAGTCGTTCTCGTTGTTCCAGATGTCGTGGAACAGACCTGCGGGGACTTTGAACAGGTATTTCTCCCCCGGTTTGCCGGCAAAGTCGATGTAAGCCCTCAGCCCCACGGCCGGAGCCATGGCCGGGTTCTTCAGCAGGCGTATGCCGCAGTGCGACTGGGAGCTGTCGCTCAAGGTTGTCACCGTCACGGCGGAGTCGAGGGGGTTGGTGGCCATGGTGTCGGCCTGCCGCCACGAAGTGCACACACCGGCGGCAGGATTGCTGAAGTGCAGCCAGAGTGTGTCGAAGTAAGGGTGCTTGGAGGCCACGGCGTTCATCAGCACATTGGCCTTCGGCACCTTCAATCCCATGCCCTTGGGCAACGGTTTGTTGGCAGGAGCGTTCTTGCGTTTCAGCAGTAGGGTGTCGTTGAGGCCGGTGGTGTCACGAAGCAGGAGACTAATGGTGTCGCATGCTTTGTCGGCCAGCCAAACGCTCAGGGTGTCGCCCTTCTGGCCGCGATGGTGCCACAGCGTCGGCACACCGTCTGTCGGTTCGCTGTCCGACAGGCGGCGCAGCGAGTAGTGGGGCGACAGGGGCAGGGTGGTGACAATCTCCACGCGTCCCTCTGCGATATAGTTGCTCTTGGCAATACGTTGCACCTCCTTCTTCTGCAACGACAGACGCATTGTCAGCAACTTGCCTTGCAGCGAGTCCGTCAACGAAGAGTCGGCGGCAGCGCTGTCTTTAATTATCTCCGGCGATATGCCGGCGGCACTGTCCTTAATCATCTCTGGTGATACGTTGGTGTCGGGCGATACGCTGGTATCGGGCGATACGCTGGTGTCCTTTGCTATACGTCGGGGCATCTTCCATGCCGACACCAGGGTGTCGAGAAAAGCCACTGCCTCGCCGTCCGACAGGCGCAGGTTCTTGTCACCGTCCTCAATGGCCAGCAGCAGGTATTCCCCCGCGCGCAGGTGGTTCAGCTCGAAACGCCCCTCCTTGTCCAGCCGGGTCATATACATCGGTTGCACCTTGGCAACGATGCTGTCGCCCAGGGTGTCGGCCATTTGGCTCCGGGCATACGCCAGTACCGAGACCTTCTCGTCAACGGGCTTGCGGGTGAAGGCATCCTCCACCCGACCGCGGATAGTCATGCTGTCGATAATGTTGCCGGTGGAGAAGACATATTCGAAACTGGGCAGGAAATTGCCCTCGTTGAAGTCGGCGATGGCATTCTTGAACTGGAAGAGATAGGTGGTGGCAGGCTGCAGGGTGTCCTTGAGTTTCACAACCAGACCATGCCCCTTGGTTTTGAACTCGGGTTTCTTGGCCATGGTGGGCGAGATAAGCACGCCACCCTGGTCCTTCATGATGACGTATTCGTCGAAGAGGATGACAAACTCCCCGGCAGTGAAGTTCAGCGACCCGTTCGTGGGGTTTGTCCCCAGCACCACAGGAGGCGTCTCGTCCTTGGGTCCGCCCGACGGGTAGCCCTGCTTGGCACACGACTGAACGGCGAAACATAGTCCCGCCACAAGTATGGAAAGATACAATATTCTATTCATTACCAATGTATTTGACTGGAGAGGCACACCCCCTACCAAACTACAAATTTACACAAAAATCCTGTATTATTAAAAAATGGATGTGAAGAAGGGTTCCAGTTGGCATTCTTTCTTCACCTCTTCACTTTTTTTGACGAAAAAGTCGAGATGTCGGATTTATTTATTATTTTTGTAGATTAATTTGACGGTATTATGCAGTTTAAAGATATTGAGGGTCAGCAGGTTTTAGCGAACAAGCTGACGGAAATAATCAACTCGGGGCGCATCAGCCATGCCCAATTGTTCCTGGGGCCTACGTCCAGCGGGAGCTTGGCGTTGGCGTTGGCGTATGCCCAGTATCTTTGCTGCCAGCAAAGGGTGGACGGTTCGCACGACAGCTGCGGGGTGTGCCCCAGCTGCCGCAAGTATGCCGCCCTGGAGCATCCCGATCTCCATCTGGTGTTCCCCACCGCGACGACGGCCACAGTGACCAGCAAGCCCTGCTCAGACGATTTCCAAGAGGAGTTCCGCACGTTTTTGAACGAGCATGGCCAGTGCGGCACCGAGGATGAATGGTACGAGTTTCTGGGTGTGGAGAACAAGCAGGGGCAGATTCGCGAGCGGGATGCGGACAATATCATCAGGACGATGGGACTGAAGCCGTATGAGGGTGGCTACAAGGTAGTGGTAGTATGGATGGCCGAACGGATGAACCTGTCCGCCGCCAACACGCTGCTGAAAACTTTGGAGGAGCCAGAGGGGAAGACACTGCTGCTGCTGGTGGCCGAGAGCCGCGACAGGATACTGCCCACAATTCTGTCGAGGGTGCAGCAGGTGGTGGTGCCCGACTTGGGCGTGGGGATGTCCGCCGCCCGTAGGGAGGAGTTTGCCAATATGTTCGTGTCGTGGATGCGCCTGCTCTTTAAGCTGAATATGCAGCCGCTGTCGGCTTGGGTGGACAAGACCGCCGCCGCGGGACGTGAAACCCAGAAGCAGTTCCTGCAGTATGCCCAGGAGGCTCTGCGCGCCTGTTTCCTGCAGACAGCCGCTGGTATCAGGCTGACCCGAGAGCTGGAGTTTGGCGACCCGAAGTTCGACCAGTCGTTCCCCGCCATGATCACTCCCCACAATATCGAGGCGATGTGCGAGGCGCTGAACGAGGCTCAGTATGCAATCACCCGCAACGCATACGCCAAGATTACATTTATGCAGCTGTCGTTTAAGATGAGCCGCTACCTGCGCAGGGCTGCCGGGAACACCGGCAGGTGACAAACTAACTATGTATGAATTGATTTTTTTGACTGAATATAAACAATATGGAAGAAAATAAACATACCGCCGGCGTATCGCCGGAAATAATAAAAGGCAGTGCCAACGAGAACGTATCGCCGGAGATAATTAAAGGCGAATCACCCGATGTGAAGAAGGTGGACGACGATGCCGCTACCGCCGAGGAGGTGGAGGCGTTTATCAGGGACCGCCGCCGCAGTGCTGCAAGCGAAAAAGGACACTCCGCATCGGGACGGGTGAACACTACCGGCGGTTCGCCGGATGACGAGGTGGACATCTTCGGTGAACACTTGGCTCCCGAGAATTCGATAGACCCTTATCTTGAACCCGACCCGACCCTGCCGTGGGTGAAGTATGACGAGAGTGTGTTCCTTTCGCGCGGGTGCAAACGATGCCCCGAGTCGTATGTGCCGGTGAGCGAGACCGAGACACGCAGCTGCAGCAAGGTGACGTCGTGCAACTGGATGCGCGGCATCCGTCAACCCGGCCTCAGACCTTTCGACTGCGTGGAGGTGCGTTTCAAGAATAACCGCAAGGACTTTTTCCGTCTGCCCGACGGCCTGGATGTGACTGAGGGCGACGTGGTGGCTGTGGAGGGGACTCCGGGTCACGACATAGGCATTGTGAGCCTGACGGGCGAGGTGTGCCGTATCCAGATGAAGAAACGCCACGTGGACCCAGCCGACGAGAATATCCGCAAGCTGTTCCGCCGTGCCAAAAGCACCGATTTGGAACGCTGGGTAACGAGCCTGAAGAATGAGCACGAGGCTCTGCTCAAGACCCGCCGCATTGCGCAGGACTTGAATCTGGAGATGAAGGTGAACGATGTGGAGTACCAGGGCGACAACGCCAAGGCTATCTTTTACTATACAGCCGACGACCGCGTGGATTTCCGCACATTGATTAAGGTGCTGGCCGAAGAGTTCCATGTCCGCATCGAGATGAAGCAGATCGGTGTGCGCCAGGAGGCCGGCAAGGTGGGCGGCCTGGGTACCTGCGGCCGCGAATTGTGCTGCAGCACGTGGCTCACCAATTTCAAGTCGGTGACCACCAGTGCAGCCAAGACACAGCAGATTCTGCCCAACCCACAGAAGCTGGCAGGCCAGTGTGGCAAGTTGAAATGCTGTCTGAACTTCGAGTGCGAGGTATATGCCGACGCGCTGAAGAAGTTCCCGCCGGCCAATGTGCCTATCCGCTTCAAGAAGGGGTTGGCACTGTATAAGAAGACCGATGTGTTCCGTGGCATTATGTGGTATGCCTACGAGGGCGAGAGCGACCTGTACGCCATCCCCGCCGAGAGCGTCAAGAAGCTGATAGAGATGAACCACAATCAGGAGTATGCCGAGAAGCTGGAGGATTATCAGGTGGAACTGATGTCGACAGCGGCTCTGGCCCAGGAGACGGACAATGCCGAGTTCGAGCGTGAGTTGCGCCGCATGGCCGACGATTTGGGCGACACGGATACGCAGTCGTCGCCGAAGGAGCAGCAGGGTGCCGGTGGGCGTGGCCGCAACGCCGACCGCCAGCATGGGCGTGGCCGTCAGAACGACCGAGCGGAACGTGGCGAACGTCTCGACAGAGGCGACCGTGCCGACCGCGGCGAGCGTCAGGAACGGCGTCCCAACCCCACCAAGGGGACTGTCCCGGAACAGGGTGAACGGCGGTACAGCTCGAATGCGGGTTCGCCGCGCCGCGACGAGTACCAGCGTCCTCGTAATAATCCTGGAGCAGGTCGCCACAACGGCCGCCGCAGCTCGGGCAGAGACCGCCACGACGGAAAAGAGTAGCGTTGCGGATGTGCGAGGGTGTTGCCTACACCTGGTCACAAACCAAACGGTATATGGACACTTTAGTATGATGAACAGAACGAATACAACATTGATATGAGAAAACTGATGCATATTGCGATACCGCTCTTCCTGGGTGCGGCAGCGGTGTTGACCGCTGCCTGCGACAAGAACGTGTATTACACCGTACAGCAGGATGTCGACGAGACGGGCTGGGATATGAACGACCGTCTGGAGTTTGATGTGGAGGTGGAGGATACCTTGCAGTTGTTCGATTTCTATGTGGATGTGCGCAACAGCGTCCATTTCCCCAAGGCAAACGTGTTCTTCTTTATCAATACGACGTTCCCCGACGGGAGTGTGGCCTACGATACGCTTGAGTGTCCTCTGGCCGATGTGGAGGGACACTGGTACGGTCGCCGCACGGGCCGCTATGTGGACAGCCGCTTTGTCTTCCGCAGGCACGTCATCTTCCCCCGCACGGGCAACTACCACTTCGAGGTGGCCCACGGCATGCGCGACACCTGCGTGGCGGGGTTGAAGAGCGTCGGCCTGAGAATAGAGAAATTCGGTCCCGGCATGGAAAAATGAATGTGTGAATGCGTGATGAGTGAGTCTCCCTGTAATCCGGACTTCTACCATCGTCACCAAGGTCACACTATAACACAACAAAGAGAATAGTTATCATGGCAAAGAAACGAATGAAAGTCAATAGCAACACCATCCGCACCGCGTGGAAGATTTTCGCCGGGGTGTGGATATTCATCTTCTTGTTCTTCACACTGCTGTCGTTGGGGTGGCTGGGTTTCATGCCCTCCTTCGAGGAGTTGGAGAACCCGCAGAGCAACCAGGCCACAGAGGTGCTTTCGGCCGATGGCGAGATACTTGGCTTTATCGGTATCGAGAACCGTTCGAACGTGACGTACGACGAGTTGTCGCCCAATCTGGTAAATGCTTTGATTGCCACCGAAGATGTCCGTTTCTACAAGCATTCGGGCATCGACCCGCGAAGCCTGTTCCGTGTGTTCTTCAAGACCCTTCTGGGTCGCCACAGCAGCAGCGGTGGCGGCAGCACCATCACCCAGCAGCTGGCCAAGAATCTGTTCCCCCGCGAGCACAAGGGAGCCGTGGGCACGGTGTTTTCGAAGTTCAAAGAGTGGGTGGTGGCTGTGAAACTGGAGCATAACTACTCCAAGCAGGAGATTATTGCCATGTATTTCAATACCGTGGACTTCGGCAGCAACTCGTTCGGCATCAAGACCGCTGCCAAGACCTTCTTCGACAAGACTCCCGCCGACCTTTCGGTGAACGAGGCCGCCATGCTGGTGGGACTGCTGAAGGCACCCACGGCTTACAGCCCGGTGCTGCACCCCGAGGCCGCCTTAGGGCGTCGGAACACTGTCCTCTCGCAGATGAAGCGTTACAACTATCTCACCGAGGAGGAATACGAGAAGTTCAAGGAGGAGAAGATCGATGTGTCGCATTACTCTCCCCAAAGTCATAACGACGGCTTGGCCACCTATCTGCGTGAGTATATCCGCAACTATATGAAAGATTGGTGTAAACACCATCGTAACAACGATGGGGAACACTATGATGTACATAAGGACGGCCTCCGTATCTACACCACTATCGATTCCCGCATGCAGCGCTATGCCGAGGCCGCTGTGCGCGAACACATGAGCAAGGAGGTCCAGCCCCAGTTCAACCGCGAGCTGAAAGCACGTGGCGGAAACCCCTTCTGCGACATCTCGCCCGAACAGCAGGAGAAAATCCTGGTTCAGGCCATGAAAGGCTCCGACCGCTACTATCAGCTGCACAAGGTGCAGGGCAAGAGCGAGAAGGAGTGCCGTAAGATTTTCAGGGAGAAGGTGAAGATGCGTCTCTTCTCGTGGAAGGGGAATGTCGACACTGTCATGTCGCCGTGGGACTCGCTGCTCTACTACAAGAAATTCCTTAATGTGGGACTGATGTCGGTTGAACCGGGCACGGGTCATGTGAAGGCCTATGTGGGCGGCATCAACTACCGCTATTTTAAATACGACAATGTGATGAGCCACCGCCAGGTGGGTTCAACCTTCAAACCGTTTGTCTACACCATGGCACTGCAGGATTTGGGGATGTACCCCTGTACCCAGGTGCCCAACTCGGAGGTCTGCTTCGAGGTGTGGGGACAGCCGGACTGGTGCCCCAAGAACTCGTCGCACGAACGCGAGAATCAGATGGTCACCCTCAAATGGGCCTTGGCGCACTCCATCAACTGGGTGTCGGCATATCTGATGAAACAAGGGTCTCCCGAACAGGTGATAGCCATCGCCCGCAAGATGGGCGTGAACAGCGAGATTGATGCAGTTCCTGCCATCTGTGTGGGTACGCCCGAAATCACCGTATACGAGATGGCAGGGGCCATGGCCACCTTTGCCAACAAGGGCGAATATGTGGAACCCATCTTCATCACGCGCATCGAGGACAAGAAGGGTACTGTGCTCGACCGTTTCACCCCCGAAAGGCATGAGGCTATCAGCGAACGCACCGCCTACATGATGATTGAACTGATGAAAGGCGTGGTGCAGAGCGGTACGGGTGTCCGCCTCAACTACAAGTATCACCTCAACGATTTCAGCAACGCCATTGCGGGCAAGACAGGCACCACGCAGAACAACTCCGACTGCTGGTTTGTGGGCATCACCCCCAAACTGGCCACCGCCATCTGGACCGGAGGCGAGGTGCGCAGCATCCATTTCCGCAACATGACCTACGGTCAGGGTGCCGCGCAGGCACTTCCCATCTTCGGCTATTATATGCGGAACATCTACACCGACAAATCGCTCAAGTTCCCGCGGGGTGATTTCGACCGTCCCAATGTACCGCTGGATGTGGAGCTCGACTGTTCGCAGTTCCAGCAGGAGATATTGAACGAAGCCCCCGAATACGATTTCTAAACGCTCCTACAGTATGACTCAAGATACCTCTGCCATGCCCGACGGGCAGCATCTGCTTGGAATGTCTCTCGACCAGTTGCAGCAGCTTTGTGCAGCCGAGGGCATGCCGCGTTTTGCCGCCAAACAGATATGCGACTGGCTTTATGCCAAGCATGTCGACAGCATCGACGCCATGACCAACCTCTCGCTTAAAAACCGCTCCCGGCTGAAGGAGATAGCTGTTATCGGCCGTCATGTCCCGGTGGAATGCCAAGTGTCGCGCGACGGCACCAAGAAGTATCTCTTCCAAAAGTCCGACGACCCTTCCCAGTATATCGAGAGCGTCTTCATCCCCGACGGCGACCGGGGCACGCTCTGTGTCTCCTGCCAGGCGGGATGCAAGATGGGGTGTCGGTTCTGTGTTACCGGGCAGCAGGGGTTCCATGGCAACCTGTCGGCTGCCGACATTCTTAACCAGATATTCTCCATCCCCGAATTCGACTGTCTCACCAATATCGTCTTTATGGGTATGGGCGAGCCTATGGACAACCTCGACAACATACTGCGCAGTACCGAGGCTCTCACTGCCCCGTGGGGACTGGGGTGGAGCCCCCATCGCATCACCGTCTCCACGGTGGGCATTATCCCCGGTTTGAGACGCTTCCTCGACGAGAGCCAGTGCCATGTGGCCGTGAGCCTGCACAACCCATTTGGCAGCGAGCGACAGGAAATTATGCCCATGCAACGGGCTTATCCCATTGCCGATGTGGTGGCGTTGCTCCGCAAGTACGACTGGAGCGGCCAGCGTCGAATCTCTTTCGAGTATATCATGTTCAAAGGGCTTAACGACGACATCCGTCATGCTGCCGAGTTGGTGCGTTTGCTCAAGGGGCTGTATTGCCGGGTCAACCTTATCCGCTTCCACTCCTCGCCCGACACACCTTTCAAGACCTCCCTGCCGAAGGATATGGAGCGTTTCCGCGACTACCTCAACGACCATGGCATCATCTGCACCATCCGGGCCTCGCGTGGCGAGGACATCATGGCCGCCTGCGGCCTACTGGCGGGTAAGAACCAGTAAGGCAAAAAATCAGGGGGCATAACCTAAATGTCAGAATTATATAGAGCCCACCACAAGTATCCCAGCACAGTAAGTTTGACTGCACATGGCGTTTGACAAGCTAAACCCACTTGGGTCGTTCAATCTCGGCTCGATGTTGCCTGCTTCTCGGCTTGTTTTCCGTTATCATATCGAGTAACGATGCTATAACGATACTTTAACGATGCAGGATTGAACGGCCCTTCTCCGTAGCGAGGGGGAATCGTTGCCGCTTCACGGCGCAGGGTGGGTAGGCAGAACAAGGATATAGGGCAGGGCTAATCCCTGTGCGTTGCACGATTCGGCAATTACTACGGAGTTTTCGGTGATTTGGGTTTATTCCTCTTTCAGCAGTTCGTCTATCTCTTCGCTGAGGTTGGAATAGCGTTTCTTCAGCCGTCGGGCGACCAGCAGGCCGGCAAACAGGCCGGCAGCGCCTCCGAGTAGTTTGGAGGGTATGAAGTCGGGGTTGTTTTTATAGGCATCGATTAACATGAGTGCTATGACAATACCGCTAACCACATAGATGACGGCTTTGTGGCGTTTGGGCGTTTGGGAACTCCTCCGAACACTTTCGCGCAGGGAAAGCAGTCCGGATTTTGAATTCATGTCGGGTCGCCGCATTCCACGGGTCACAATAAGGCTGTATATGGTCATGGAAATCATCAGCAAATCGACTATTATAATCAGCCACCATGACCATAAGTTTTCATATAAGAGAAACGGGGTGATGACAATGACGAAAATGATGAGAAAGACGGAGCACGCCAGGTTTAGGCGGTACATGCCTATAACACGTCGGCGCACCGAGCGGCGCCATACTTCGTTGTTGAAAGTACTGTGATTGGCTATGTCTTGCTGCAGGTCGCGGAGGTCTTGTTGCAGCTCTTGTTTTAAATCGAAATTGTTTTCCATTGTTGCTTGTTTTAGTCGGTTATTGATTTGAGTTTTTCGCGTATGCGCACTAATCGTACACTTACGTTTTTGACGGTGATGCCCATGATGGCGGCGATTTCGTCGTAGGGCAGGTCTTCGAGCCAGAGGAGGATGAGGGCGCGGTCGAAGGGGTGCAGCTTGCCGATGCGGCGATGCAGGCGTTGGGCAGCGGGATTGTGTTCCTCGCTGCTGTCCCAGGAGGCAGCATCGGCAAAGTAGTCCACGCTCAGTTCTAAGGGTGAGGTGTCCTTGCGCCGGCGGTGTTTGCGGTCCATGTTGATGCATGTGTTCAACGCGATGCGGTACATCCAGGTCTTCTCGGTGCTGCGGCCTTCGAAGGTGTCGAAGCCCTGCCACAGGCGTATGAGCGTCTCTTGGAACAGGTCGTCGGCTTGCTGCCGCTCGTCGGCAAACAGGTAGCAGACCGAATAGATGGTCTGCCGTTGCCGCTCCACCAGCTGCTCGAAGTCGCGTTCAATTTGTTCTTTTTTCTTCATAAAAAGTCTTTTTGTTTCGTTTCTGTCCCTTAGACACACAAACCATCCCATAAACTACACCCCAACCTCATTTTTTTCCACGGGACAAAAAAAGAGAGCCCCGACTCTTGGGGACTCACTCTTCAATTGGGTTCTTTTTTTGTGATTCCGCTGCGATTCGAACGCAGGACCTACTGCTTAGAAGGCAGTTGCTCTATCCAGCTGAGCTACGGAACCGCTTTTTTGAACTTGTTAATTCGTTAATGTGTTAATTCGTAAATCTGACTAACAAATTAACGTATTCACACATTAACACGTTCACTTGTCGGGATAGCCTGATTCGAACAGGCGATCTCCTGCTCCCAAAGCAGGCGCGCTAACCGGACTACGCCATATCCCGTTGCCTTTGTCAAGAAAAAAGACGCCTCATGGACGTCTTTCTCTCTTGCTTGGCGGAGAAGGGGGGATTCGAACCCCCGGTACCCTAATCGAGTACGACAGTTTAGCAAACTGTTGGTTTCAGCCACTCACCCACCTCTCCGTAGCTGTCGATTTCTTCGAAAAACCTATGCTTTTCTCCAGCGAAATCGGGTGCAAAAGTACGAACTTTTTTTTGATTGAACAAAACTTTTTTCGTTTTTTGCCCTTTTCAGCATCCAATTATTTCTTTTTTGCCTGATTCTTAACGCCTTCTATTTTCTTCTTTATTTCCTCTTGGTTGCCCAAATAGAAGTCATTTTTGAGGTTCATCTGGTCGTCGAACTCAAAAATATAGGGTACAGCAGTGGGAATATTGAACCCAACGATGTCGGCATCGCTTATTCCTTTGAGTGTCTTTACGATACCGCGTAAGCTATTGCCGTGGGCCACCACCATCACCTCGTCGTGCTGTTGGAAGGCGGGAAGGATGGTCCCTTCGTAGTAGGGCATCAGTCGTGCAATAGTGTCGCACAGGGCCTCGGTAGCGGGCAGTTCGGCATCGCTTACAGAGTCGTAGCGCGGGTCTTTGCGGGGATTGCGTTTGTCGTCGATGTCCAGTGCAGGAGGCTGTACGTCATAGCTGCGACGCCACTGCATCAGTTTCTCCTCGCCGTATTTCTTCAATGTCTCGGCCTTGTTGGCTCCCTGCAGGGCGCCATAGCTCTTTTCGTTCAGGCGCCAGCTTTTCTCCACGGGCAGATAGTCCATGTCCATGGCGTCGAGAATCTGGTTCAGGGTCTTCACGGCGCGTTTCAGGTACGAGGTGTAGCACATGGTGGGGTGGTAGCCCTCCTCTTTCAGCAGACGGCCGGCCATATAGGCCTCGCACATGCCATAAGGGGTCAAGTCTACATCGGTCCAACCGGTAAAAAGATTCATTTTATTCCACTCACTCTCGCCGTGGCGCACTAAGATAAGTTTCTTCATTATTGTTTGATTTTTTAAGGGCATGAAGGTCTTCATGTCGTTAGAGACCTTCATGCGCAAGTGATTATTTCTTGTTTCTCTTGTCGGTGAATATGCCTTCTTTCAGCAGCCCTTTGTGCGACAGGATTACGATCACCACACCTGCGATGATCATCGGTACGCTGAGCCACTGTCCCATGTCAAGGGTCATTCCTTTCTCGAAGGCGACCTGCTCTTCCTTCACAAATTCGATGAGGAAACGAACACCCCACAGGGCAATCATCCACCAGCCGAAGAGGCGTCCGTTGTGCAATTTGCCGTTCTTGCGCAGGTAGACGAGATAGGTCACTGCGAAGATGACAAGGTAGCAGAAAGACTCGTAGAGCTGGGTGGGGTGTTTGGGGACGGTCTCGCCGTTGCGCTCGAAGATAAAGCCCCATGGCAGAGAAGTCTGCACACCGTAAATCTCGCTGTTGAAAAGGTTGCCCAGGCGGATAAAGGCACCACCCAAGGCCACAACAATCACCAGACGGTCCAGCAGCCACCAGGCGTTGAATTTGTTCTTACGGCACCACAGCCAGATGGTGAGCAGGATGGCGATGGCTGCACCATGGCTGGCCAGACCCTCATAGCCTGTGAAATTTCCCGTCTGCATATCAATGGGGAGGAAAATTTCCGGCCAATGGGCTGCGGTCAGGAAATAGTCGGGCTGATAGAAGAGGCAGTGCCCCAGACGGGCACCCACCAGTGTGGCCACGAACATCCATATCAACAGATTCTCGAGGTATTTCGAGCTGACCTTCTCTCGCTTGAACATGTTGACAAAGATAAGGTAGCCCAGCACAAAGGCAAAAAGGAACCCCAGAGAGTAGTACCTCAGTGCAAACGAACCGATATGCACCATCACGGGGTCGACATTCCAATTGATGAAATTAAGCAGCATCTTTTTTAAATTGAAAAATGAAAGTTGAAAATTGAAAATCAGGCTGGCGCAGCGGATAATCTTCAATCTTCAACTTTCCATTCAGTATTGTATTATTTTGCGTAATTGACGGAGCGGGTCTCGCGGATGACGGTCACCTTAATCTGTCCGGGGTAGGTCATCTCGTTCTGAATCTGGCGCGACAGGTCGAAGCTCAGTTTCGTGGCGTCGGCATCGCTCACCTTGTCGGCACCCACAATCACGCGCAGTTCGCGGCCGGCTTGGATAGCGTAGGTCTTCACCACGCCGGGGTAGGTCATGGCCATATCCTCCAGCTTCTTCAAGCGGTTGATGTAGGCCTCTACAACTTCGCGGCGGGCACCCGGGCGGGCGCCGCTGATGGCGTCGCACACCTGGATAATGGGCGAAATCAGGTTGGTCATCTCTGTCTCGTCGTGGTGTGCACCGATGGCGTTGCACACGTCGGGATGCTCCTTGTACTTCTCGGCCAGTTTCATACCGAAGATGGCATGTGGCAGCTCGGGGTCGGTCTCGGGCACCTTGCCGATGTCGTGGAGCAGACCGGCGCGCTTGGCCAGTTTGGGGTTCAAGCCCAGTTCCGAAGCCATGGTGGCAGCCAGGTTGGCCACTTCGCGGCTGTGCTGCAGCAGGTTCTGACCGTACGACGAACGGTATTTCATACGGCCCACCATACGCATCAACTCGTGGTTCATGTTGTTGATGCCAAGGTCGATGCAGGTGCGCTTGCCCACTTCGGCAATCTCCTGCTCAATCTGGCGGCGGGTCTTGGCAACCACCTCCTCGATACGGGCGGGGTGGATGCGGCCGTCGGTCACCAGCTTATGCAGCGACAGACGGGCAATCTCGCGGCGCACAGGGTCGAAGCCGCTGATGATGATGGCGTCGGGCGAGTCGTCGATGATAATCTCCACGCCGGTCAGGCTTTCCAAGGCGCGGATATTGCGGCCCTCGCGACCGATGATGCGGCCTTTCACCTCCTCGTTCTCGAGGTTGAACACGCTCACCGTGTTCTCGATGGCATTCTCGGTGGCGGTGCGCTGGATGGACTGGATGACAATCTTCTTGGCCTGTTCGTTGGCGGTGATTTTGGCTTCCTCCACAATGTCCATGATATTGCTTGCCGCCTCCGACTTGGCTTCGTCGGTCATCATTTCAATAAGGTGTTGCTTGGCCTCGTCGGCGGACATGCCGGCGATGTGTTCCAGCTTCTCGATGCTTTCGTTGTACACCTTCTCCACTTCTGCCTGCCGTTTGCGCAGTACCTCTATCTGGCCGTTCAGGTTCTCGCTCACTTGTTTCAGCTCGTTGCTCTTCTTCTGCAGGTCTTCAACCTTCTGGTTCAGTGACTGCTCGCGCTGTTTCAGTCGCTGTTCTTGCTCGCGGATGGCGCTGTTCTTCTCGTTCACCTGCTTGTCGTGTTCGCTCTTCAGTTGCAGAAACTTCTCCTTGGCTTGCAGGATTTTGTCCTTTTTTATCATCTCGCCCTTCTCTTCAGCATCTTTGAGCACTTGTTGGCTCTTGGCCAGCAGACGGTTGCGCAGTGCGTTAGTGGCGAGCCATACGCCCACGCCGCCGCCTACAACGATTCCAATAATGATTCCTATTCCAATCATAATGTGTAGTTAAGTGTTTTTAGTGGGAACGTCTGCCGCTTGCCGGGTCTTTCAGTTCAATATAGTTTTCAAAAAACCTGCACCAAATCCTCCGGGAGTTATGGTAAACTCTGAACTATTAGGATTTGAGTGCCGGGTGTCTCAGCCATACAACCTACCCACCCCTGAGCTTACTCGGTTTGTAAATGGTGTTGAGTTTACAAACTGTTTCGGATTCGATGCAGGATATTTCTTAATCGGTGTCGTGGCGTTTGGGCCTCCCTCGGCGGGTGTTCCGTTTCGGGGCCGGCTTCCGCGCCAGCAGCAGTGTTTAATCAACGCTGTCGAGCAGCCGGTTTATTTCGGTGAGCCTGTCCTCCAGTTGGGTGTCCTCAAACCGGTGTGTGGTCTTCAGTTTCAGAAACTGGGTTATCTGGGTCAGGGCCACCATTGCCAACAAATCCTGGCGGTCGTTGTGGGCATACATCTTCGCGTAACTGTTGGCCTGCGAGTCAATCAATGCCGCCGCTTGGCGCAGGTATTGCTCGTCCTCCGAATTTATTCTCATCCTGTACGGCCTTTCCAGTATCCGTATTGTGGCCGGTAGTTCGCTCATTGTGTTGCCTTTGGTTGTTATTCTTTGTCGACTATTCCGATTTGTTGATTAATGCCAAACTTTTGTCTATGCTTCGTATCAGTTGGTTGATCTTAAGTCTAATCTCTACAGAATCGCCCTTTTGAGTCAGCGTGTTCCCTAATTTTAAATTATTGTTTTGTTCTTTTAAATTATTAATTACTATATTTTGTTTGTCCACTTGCTCTTGCAGCTGCCGGCAACGCTCGTTTGCTTCCTCTGCCTCCACACGCAACCGCCGATTCTCACCTATCAGTTTGCGAACCTTCATTTCTATCTCCACTACAATGGCTTCAAAATCAAACATAACCTTTGTCAGTTTATACTACAAAAAGCGGTGCAAAAATACGTTTTTTTTCACATATAGACAAAAAAACTTTACCCACTCCTTTCGGCCATGCTGCCATGACTTCTTTTTGTTGGAATGTAATGCACAAATATACAGCGTATTGCTCTTGCAGCTATTCACATTCGGCGTTTGAAGGAAAAGCACTTGGCATGGCGCCCCCGTTGGCTTTCAATGTGTCCGAGGGGCTTTTCTGCCAGCCTATTTCAGTGCTGCCAATGCACGAATTTACGGCTCACAGTCTTGCCGCTTTTCAGTCTCACCAACGCCACATACACCCCGGTCGCACAACGCTGCATCTCCAATTTGGCCATGCCGTTCGCAAAGCTCTCTGCTGTCGCTACAGTCCTCCCGGCCATGTCCACGGCCGCCGCACTTGTCACCTCGTTCCCCTCGGTGCGTATCAGCAGGTATTCCGGGCGGTACAACAGCCACACCCTCGGCTCTTCAACGCCGTCTATCCGTGTCTGCCCCACACTCAGCGGATGGTTGGGTATGGTGCACAGGGCGCTTTCCTCTATCGTTAATCGGACTAATTGACATTGATTCGGATACATTTCATTCTCCCTCAAAAAGCGCATCCACCCGTAGTAATAGCCGCTGTCGCCCTTGGCAGGCATACGGAAAGCGGCATAGAATAATCCCGTTGGTGTAGAACCTGAGCCGGGCACGGCATCGTCCGACTTCCAGTACCAAGCGTTTTCGGGAATCAAGTCTATTCTTTCTCCATATTTTATCCAATGGTATCGGTTGTCTACGGCGTTGCGTATGGGTGGATTGTCCAGTACCCAGGGGTAATACTCATTGTACTTTTGGTCATTTGCTATTAATCTGAAAAAAAAACCACTATACTTTTCCCATAGACGCTCAATCCGGTAATCGTCTACTCCGTCATTATTAAAATCAAAATACAGTTTGGAGTGCTGGCTGACGAGCCAGCAAGCATATCTTTCACATTCGTTGATTATACAGCAGGTATCGCTATATCTCTTTACTATCAGACCCTCTCCCTGCCCAAAGACAATGGTGCATCCAACCACCTCCATAATAAATAATGCTGCCCCTTTTTTCATACTAATAGAGTTTTAATAACCGCAATCACTCATGCTGAATGACACTTAAAATTCGTTCAGTGTGGTTTGGCAGAATACAGAATGGCATAGTAGGTATAAACCTGCAAATAGTAAATATTTTTTTTTCATAAATAAGATATTAATGCATGATACATAATTGGTAATATGTCTTAATAAACACACTTTACCTTTGCAAATATACATTTTTTTCCCGAATACAATTTTTTTTTTTTATCTTTGCAATCAAAAATCTTTCAGATCATGCACAAACTTATGCACAAACGGCAATTCCTCACAAATGCAGCCCTCTGCGCCGCTTGGTTATGCGCGGTGGCCTTGTGCTTCGCTCTGCTGCAGAACAAGGTGGTCTACAACGCGGTGAGCGGTGTGGTGAAGACCTACCGTGTGGAGCGGGCGGAGGACGGTTCGAAGTTGGTCACGCGCGAGAAGCAGCCTTTCAACCGCATCGAAAACGAGCAGATGCTGCAGTGGGATGCCGACATTTACCGCTTGATGTCGCAACATTTGTACGACCCCGAATATGTCTGGCCGGGCTATGTGGCATTCTTCCCGCTGTTCCCCATGGTGTGGCGGCTCACGGGTCTCTCGCCCATAGGAATCTGTCTGCTCAACTTTGTCCTGTTCGTTGCAGGACTGCTGGTGTTGATTGCCGCTACCAACAAGGCTGCCGATAATGTCCAGCAGCGGTTCGCTGTATTGCTCTGCATGCCTTTTCTGGTCATCTTCCTCATCCCATACAGCGAGGCGCTTTTCTTCCTCTGCATCAGTGTGGGGCTGTACGGCCTGCTGCGCAACCGCTATTGGCTCTACTTTATTGGCTTTATGCTGGGCTGCATGACACGTGCGGCAGGCAGCATCCTGCTGGTGGCTTGGATTATTGCCGACATACTCTACGTCATTCAGTACCGCCTTTCGTGGCGCCAGTTGTTCCGCAATCTGGCCCTGCATCTCGCCCCCGTCGTGGCAGGTGTGGCTGCGGTGATGCTGATTCAAAGCATCAGCGGACATGCAGGCCTTTTTGCTTTTGCCGGTGCACAGTTTGAGTGGGGCAAGGAGTGGTCTCTGCCCACGTGGCCACTCACCGACTGGAGCGAAGAGAGCAAGAGCGTCACCCAGCCCCTGCTCTTCACGCTTTTCCTTCCTGCCTTGGGCTGGCTGTGCGTCAGGTTAGTGGATGCCTTGCGTGGACGGGGAGCGGCCACGCCCACGGCGCAAAACTCCTCTGCTGCCGACGCAGTGACCTCCCGCGATGAGTGGCTCGTGCGTGTGCTGTCTGTATTGTTTTTTGTCGGCAATATCGTGCTGGCACTGTTCACCCAAAAGGGATGCATGTTCTCGCAGGCCCGGCTGCTCACCTGCACTCCCTTCTTCTTTTTCCTGATGATGGACTTCAGTGGTGCACTCCGAGGTTCAAGCCGCGAGGCCAAAGTGTGGCGGTGGGTGGTCATCGCCTTCATGGTGTTGGCGGCTGTGCTGTGCCGCGGTATGCTCTTCAAGGCACAGACGCTGGGCACCCTGTTGGTCTTTCTTATGACTGTGCTGGTGCTTTTCACTCCCTTCAGGTCGAAGGTGGTCAACCGCGTGCTGTTGGGTGTGACGCTGTTCCTTAATGTTTACTGGACAGCATACCTCTTCAACTGCTTCCTTTCGGGCGGTTGGATTTTCACCTGACCTTTTCCCCCCCTTGGGTTTGGAATCTCTATGTTTCCCCGAAATCGTCACCGCGACAAGGCATACCAGATGCTGGCGGAGGTGATGTGGTTGAGACTGTCGACTTTGGATATTTCCATTCTGGAGAAAACGATAAGGATGGAGCCGTCGGGGCTGGTGTAGGTGAGCAGCTGGTCTTTGTGTTTGTCGAGCTTGTCTTTGTCGAGGTTGCTGCGCAGGGTGTAGCCTATCTTGGCCAGTTGGGCGGCAAGGAGGGTGTCGGCGTTGATGGTGCCGCCGGGGTATGGGATGCTCTCGCCTGAGCTGTAACGTTGGTTGAGGAGCATGCGGTTGTAGCTTGAGATGTCAATGTCGCTGTTGCCGCTGGTGTTGTTGAGATAGAAGTTTTGTGCGGCATATTGCACTTCGTAGCGGTACCAGTCGTTGTCGATGCGGTAGGCTTGTGCATGGCGGGCGGTGCGGTTGCTGAGGCGGTCGAGATAGTCGGCGCGGTCGAGGCCGAGTTCGCGCACTAGCACGAGCGTGTCGCCGAGGTCGTGCTCGATATAGCACATGGCCTGGTAGGCGGCGCGGTGCTGCGGTGCATAGAGGGTGTCGGAGGGGTCGGGACGGAAGGCGACGGTGTCGATGGTGCCCTGGGGGGTGAGGAGGTGCGCCTGCGCGGCGTTGGCACGGATGATATGCAGCTGGGTACGGAGGGAGAGCTGTCGGGCTGAGAGGGGACCGCCGAGGGCGAGAATGAGCACTCCAGCCGCCAGCAGGGCTGTGCACCAGTGCCAAGGCCTAATGCGCAGGAAGGGGGTGAAGAGGCAGTAGAGGGTCATCAGCAGACCGGCGAGGAGGAGATAGCAGCGGTCGAAGGTGAGGCCGTACTGCGACAGGCGGTAGCCTGTGGCCACCCAGAAGAGCACCACCAGTGGCAAGGCGATGAGGCCGAACCAACGGAAGTACCACTTTAGGGGCTGGCGTGTGAGCAGCGGCCGCACAATGTCGATGGCCACCTGTACTGCCACGAAGACCATGACCATGGTGGCTACGGAGGCCTGGGGCAAGTCCCACTGGAAGAGGATGGTGGCGGCATAGGCATAGAGTACCACGTTGTAGAGCAGCAGGGCAGGGGTGAGGATGTAGTTGACGGTGATTTCCTCCAGCAGTGTGGCGGCGGGAGAGGCCGTTTGTGACTCGAGACCGATGAAGACGAGGGGTGCCACAAGTGCAAAGCAGAGGATAAGGCAGATGACGTAGAGATGGTTGACAATGTGAAAACTGTCGCTGAAGAGCGCTTCGACGGAGTAGAGGATAAGCAGTAGCAGCATTGCAAGCAAGGCGGCGACAGCAAGGGCTATAAGGAGGGAACGCATCATGCCGTAGAAGCGGAGCGAGTAGCGTGCGTTGCTCCATACACCCCGTGCCAGCAGGTAAAGGGCTGGCAGCAGGGCATAGAGGTAGCGGATTTCTACACTGGATGCCCATGTGGCGGGCAGGAAGGCGGTATGGATATAGAGCGGCAGCAGGGCCCAATAGGCTATGGCGCAGCTTTTTCCTTCCGTGCGGTGAAACGAGAGGCAGAGGGCAGCCACAACTGCAAAGGGGGCGTAGGGTGCAGGGAGCATCCATGCGTGGGATTGGGGATAGGCCGCGACACAGGCGGAAGCGGTGGCGTGGAGCAGGATGAGCAGCTCGACGGGGTGGCCGATGAGGGCCGTGCGCAGCAGTGCAGCGAAGCGGCTGAAACGCTGACGGAAGGTTGATGTTGTTTTCATTCCTTGACGATTTTAATTTTCAATTCTCAATTTTCAATTTCTCTTGGTACCAGTTGATTTTCTGCGAGGCATACATGGCTACGGCCAGGATGACGAAGATGCCCAGACTGCCTACGAGCAGGGCGTAGCTCTCGAGTTGCATGATGACGTAGATGAAGGTGTAGAGTACCACGAGCAGCAGACCAATGAAGAGGGCTGCGCGGGTGTTGCGGAGGAGGGTGCGCATGAAGAGGGTGATGAGTCCGATGGTCATGATGGAGGCGATGAGGTAGGAGAGGAGGAAGGTGAGGTGCTCGGAGAAGGCCAGCAATAGGGTGTAGAAGAGCATGAGGGCGATGCCGACAAGGGCGTACTGCACGGGATGGATGGGCGTTTGGCGACGAATCTCGACAAAGAAGACCACGGCAAAGGTGAGCAGGATGATGAGGTAGGCATACTTGATGCTGCGGGTGGTCTGCTGGTACTGCTCGACAGGAACCTTGAGGTCGACACCGAAGGGCTGGGCTTTCTTCAACTCGGCATGGCTGTTGAGCACCTGTGCAAAGTCGCGGTTGAGAGCCAGCACTTTCCAGTCGGCGGTGAAGCCTTGGTCGGTGACCTGGCGCTGGGAGGGGAGATAGCGTCCGGTGAAACTGGGTGTGGGGCAGTCGGAGGTGAGATGGACCGAGGTGGTGCGTCCGGCGGGCAGGAAGTAGAGGTAGCCGGAGCCTTTGATGGGTACGGTGAGACGGTAGTCGAGGGTGCCGCTGTCGAGGAACGACTGCAGGTCGGCACTGCACGAGAGGGCATCGTAGCTGCCGAGATGAAGGGCTTCGGAAGAGAGTTCTACGGGCTGACCGCCGAGGACGAGGGCGGGATTGTCGGAGAAGCCTTTGAAGTCGCTGATTGCAAAGAGGAGCTTGGCCCGGTCGGTACGGAGGCTCTTCAGCTGTTCGGCTTTGAGCTCTTTGGGCAGGGAGAAGTTGCCTGCAAGAGTGAGGGCTGTTTCGTAGACAGTGAAGTCGTAGATGCCGCGCTTGAGGGTGCGGGAGTTGATGTTGCCGTCGATGTCGAGGGTCTCGGGCAGGATGTAGAGGTTGTTGGCAGCACTGTCGCCAGGGATGAAGAGCACGGGGCCGGTAAGGGTCTGCCCGTTGCCCCATTTCTCGTTTACTTCGAGATTGGCAAGACCTTCGGTGTTGCTGCGTTCGTTCACCATGTCCATGATGATGGCCTGCGGGATGAGCAGCAGCAGGCTGATGATGGCAATGACGAGGAGCTTGATGCCCAGACGGAAATTGTTTTTGTTGCCTGTGCCCTGCAGGGCGTTGGGAAGAAGGTTGTTTTCCATGATTGTTGACTTTTTGTATGTTACTATTGTTTGAATTGCGATTAAAAAGGACTTTGAGATACAAAGTATAGAGGTGAAAAAAATTACGATGCAGTTTGTGAGAGGAACTGTTCGAGGGCTTTGAGGTGTGCTTTGAAAGCTTTACTGCCGGCTTGGGTGACGGAGAAGGAGGTGTTGGGTTTGCGCCCGATGAAACGTTTATCGCACTGGATGTAGCCGAGCTCCTCGAGGGCACGGGTGTGGCTGGCCAGGTTGCCGTCGGTGAGGCCGAGGAGCTGCTTGAGGGTGGAGAAGTCGACACTCTCGTTGACCATTAGCACCGACATGATGCCTAGTCGCGCTTTGCTCTCGAAAGCTTTGTTTATGTCGTTGAGGGTGGAAAGCATGACTTATTGATTATTAGTAGGGGAACCAGTTTGATTGTCAGCGTTGGCACTGGGTTTAATACCACCTGTGGTTCGCCGGTTTTTGAGGGTGAAGAAGATGCCGAAGATGATGTGCCACAGGCCGAAGCCAAGGAACCAGAAGAGGATGCCGTAGCTGACCACGAAGCAGTCGATGATGCCGAGGAGCAGCTGGCCGTAGCCGAGGAGGGCGATGTCGGAGGTGGTGAAGTGGGAGCAGTTGACCAAGGCCAGGCCGTAGAAGACCAGCATGAAAGTGGAGGTAAGACCATAGTGTCCCTGCATGAGCAGGGCAAGACAGACGAGACCGCCCGTGACGGCAGGGACGAAGAAGGCCGTGAGGGAGCGGCGCACGGTGTGGTCGAAGGTGAAACGCTGGTTGACGCGTTTGGTCTTATTATAGGACATGAGGAAGACGGTGCCGAAAGAGACGGCTACAAGCACTATGGCACAGACGATGGCAAGCCATGTGCGGGAGGGGGTGTTGATGAGCAGATTGCCACACCAGTCGGGCAGCCAGCTGAAGGGTTCGTGCTGACCGAGCAAAATCCATGCCCCGAGGGCGACAACAGAGGCGTAAATTCCGATGACGATGATGGAAACACCGCTGATTGTCTGGAACCGTGAGGACTTCTGCATGATGTCCTTAATCTCTCTTAATGTGTTGATTGCGTCGTTATTGTTCATGTCGATTGAAGAGTACTTTGTGATGCAAAGTTATAAACAATTTTCGAATTGGCAAGTTTTTTTTGAAAAAAGTAGTTTGAAGATGTCTTGATATAGTGTATAAATAATTGGAAAACATAGTGTTGTTATGGATGATTTTTTTTAGTGTCCGATATACGTGCTGAAAGCTCGTAATCTTATTAACCCCACACGAAGCGAAGTGCCGTGTGGGGTGGGGTTGGATACTATTATTCTGCGTGCCAAAGGCACGCCACTTTGTTGATTGACATGATGTAGCGTATCTTCGACACGCATAGGGACAGTCTCTGCTTCCCCACGCTGCCCACCTACAGTGTTTAGATACGCTTCGACAAACCCATAGTGGAAACTCGCACCGCCATCTGGCATGAGTTGCTGCCCGACCTTAGCAATGCGGACGCCGCCCTGCTGGCCGAACGGTACGACTTCAGCAGCGGACAGATAGAGAATATCGCCCGCCACTATGCCATCGATGCCATCCTGCACGGTGACGCCATCCCCACCGCCAGCAATCTGATGCCGCACTACGATTCAGAAAGGATTAACAGCACTTCGTCCAAAAGGATAGGTTTCGCCAGATAATAACGACTATTTGGTGATACCTCTTCGATGGTTCTCCAAGATATGCTTCTATTTCAAAAAAATGCGTATTTTTGCACCGTGAAAAAAAGGTATAAACAAATATAAATACTTGATACTATGTTAACGAATGTCATTGAAAGAAGAAATGTTGAGTATGCACCGCTTATTGAAACATTCAAGAAAGAGGTTGCAGGGTTAAACATTAATGGTATTACGGGACCACACTTACCTGCTATTGGCGAATGTTATACTGAGTCAAAATATAAGTTTGCGTTCTGTGGAATGGAAACATATGGATGGCATTTGTTGGAATCCATGTTGCCTAAGGATAATAATGTATATTTGCAAGAGATTGACAAATGTATTGATGATTTTGAATATTTGGGATGGGCGACAAACTATCATGCAACTTTTTGGGGGTTTGTACTAAAATTTTTCTCCAGGTTTTTCAATGTTAATTTTAACAGAATGAGAAACATTGATGATGCGGATGAAGAAATAAAGTCTATAATGAAAAGTTTTATTTGGGCTAACACTAATTCTATTGAGCGGTTTGGTGTTTCAAGCGAAGGTCAAGGGGCAAACTACGATGATTGGGTTAAAGTGAAAAATGCAAGTAAAACATTTGATGACATTAACCATATTCTTAATTCTTGTGCCCCTCGAGTGGTTTTCATTATCTACAGCAATGTGGATGAAAAATACTATTTAAATGACAGTTCTTTAAGCGAAATATATGGTGTAGATGAGTCTAATAGATTAAATGTATTGAAATTGAGAAATGATGAATTGAAGTATGATTATCTCTATCTGAGGAATTCTAATACTCACATTTTTAAATTGCCTCACCCAACATGGATGGGCTTATATAGTGGAATTGGGATAGAACGATTTGTCGATTCTCTTATAGCGGACATAAAGACTTACCATGTGTGGGATACATTCCCTGAATCACAGAAGGATTGGAAAATAGAAAACATACAAGAAATAGATAAATCATCCAGAGAAAACAAATTTAGGATTGTTGCATCTATAGCACACTCCCTTGTGCAGAATTCAGCGGTAATGTGTGGTCAAGATCTCGCATCATTATTTAACATGAATGGTATTGTTGCACAAAATGGAACACCCTATGCAGAAGATAGTGGTCGAGGCATATATAAATTAATTTCTTCAGCATGGGCTTACTATAATAAAAAAGGAGATTATCAAACAGCCTATGACATAGCTCGAAGCTATGTCAACAAGAATGGAGAATATGCATATTGAGTAGTTTAATCGCAGAATTATTATAAAGGTTTGTCATGATGTGGCACTCCGTTGTTGTATTACCCGTCGCAAAGGTTGTTCCAGTCGTGATTCGTTGTGTCGGATTTGCAATCGGTCTTAGAACATACGAATCTTTGTGGCTATGTGGTCAACCCGTATTTCTTGTCCCAGTATTGTTTGATATAATCCAGAGAGGTGTAGTAGTTGTGGAGTTTGATGGCCGCGATGGTCAATGCGATGACGAGGAGAATTGAGACGATGCAGATGATGATTGCCACTTTGGGACGAAAGTAACCAAGCCAGACGAAGAACAGCTTCAACCAGAGTACGTAAAGGAAGCAAAGGAGTATTGGTAGAATAACCACACAAAAGAGGTCATACCCTAAAGAATCTGTGTATGTCTCAATAAGGCTCATCATCATTATCCACAGACCGATGGTTGAAAGGGCAACAATCACTTTTAGCAAACCACTGGGGGGAAGATCGAATCTATCGTCTTTGGGTTCGTAAAGGTACAGCTTCTCAAAGCCTTTGAAGAGGAAATAGAATGGCAGTAACGGGAACAACAGAATGTCCAGGCATCCGCTATCTCCGTATGATGCTTTGCGGTAAAGAAAGTAGAACACGAGAAGGGCGAAAAGGAAGGCTCCAAAACTTCCGCCTCCGCCAAGGCCGACTTTTGAAAGGATGATAACTGAGGGTTTCATGATGGCATTGTTTTTTGTTTCACAATGCAAAAATACAAAACGGGTGTACCAAAATGCGGTACACTATGGCAGAAAGTGCTATTCGTTATTGAATAACCTTTGAATAAACGAGATGACACGAACCAATATCCATGTCGCAAAAAGTGAGACCAGACAACATAAAATACGGTCGGTGAAAGGGTATTCCTTATCAAATAGCAGAGAAATCGAGAAGACAATCCCAACAACGAGGGTCAGACAACCACATCCCGTCAAAAGGATGAAGGATTTATGTGGGGTTTGTTTTTGATTATTCATAGCATGATGGGGGTAAGCTGCACATGTTTCCAACCTTCCTCTGCTTGATAGAGTGGCAGACTGTCGCGAGGGATTACAATGCTCACGATGTAGCGACGAGTAGCCAGATAAGAAGAGCGAATCAGAGGATGGCGAAAGAGAAACTGGCCAGCAAAGTACGAGCTTTCTTTTTACAGTTATGTTTTTTTACGGGCAGGGTGCCCGTGCTCCCCAAAGTGATGATCAACCAAACTACATTCATGTTTGTTTACGGGCAAGGTGCCCGTGCTCCCCAAAGTGATGATCAACTAAACTACATTCATGTTTGTTTACGGGCAGGGTGCCCGTGCTCCCCAAAGTGATGGTCGACCAAACTAAAGTCATGTTTATTTTACGGGCAGGGTGCCCGTGCTCCCCAAAGTGATGATCAACCAAACTGCAGTCATGTTTATTTTACGGGCAGGGTGCCCGTGCTCCCCAAAGTGATGGTCGACCAAACTAAAGTCATGTTTATTTTACGGGCAGGGTGCCCGTGCTCCCCAAAGTGATGGTCGACCAAACTACAGTCATGGTTATTTTACGGGCAAGGTGCCCGTGCTCCCCAAAGTGATGATCAACCAAACTGTAGTCATGGTTATTATACGGGCAGGGTGCCCGTGCTCCTGTTTCGGCGGATGCTGATGGTGAGGTGTACTTGGTTTTCGGGGTGGGTGTCGGGGTTGAGGCTGTTGATGCGGCAGTCGAAGATGTCTGTCCAGCCCATCTCAAGGAAGGCGGCAAGCTGCTTGTTGTCGCTGCTCGGGATGAAACCAAGGAGGTAGTCCTCGCCGTCTTTGTTGTAGATGACTTGCACGGCATTCGGGTCGTGCGGATTCTGCATGTCGCGCTCCAGACGCAGGGATTGTCCCACACGCAGGTAGTCCCATACAAGGTCGGCATCGTGATACTTGCGGCCAGCCAGATGGCAATCCATAAAGAACATTTGATGTGCTTTCATCGTTTTAGAGATTTAAGGGTTAATACTTCTTTTTGTTTCACGATGCAAAAGTACATAACGGCTGTACCAAAAAACGGTACACTACAGGATTATTATAAAGCCTCTTGGTGCATTTCGCTGATACGCTGTGCAATACTTTCGGGAGAAATGACTTTTACCCACCGCCCGCGGGAGAGGATATGGGCTAGAAAGTCGCTTGTCGGGCGGAGGAATAATTCAAAATCGACGTACTCACCGTTGTCCTCCACCAACTGTTGGGAAGGGTGGAGAGGCAGGTCGCGCAGGGCGAAGCGTTCGTTACCGAAAGCCCGCAAGACGATACGCTGGAGCGGAATACGGTCGTCGGTCATCACGCCGAAATACTCAGAGAAGAAAGCCTCGGCGTCAAAGTCCGGGTCAACAGTAAAGGGCTCGTCGGTGAGGCTAAGAGAGGTGATGCGGTCGAAAGAGAGCGTTATGGGGTACAAGCTCCCGGCTTGTAGGACGGGCTGGGAGCCCGTGCTCCCGGGAAACAAGCCTCCGGCTTGTAATACGGGCTGGAAGCCCGTGCTCCTATCGCCTACCCAAGGCCATTCATCTAATCCGGCATTGGCAGGGTTGTTCAAGATATAGTTGATTGTATTTTGTAGGTGGTTGTCGTCGCGGATATAACGGTCGTAATACTCTTCCATCCAGAATTTCCCGGTGCGCCCAAGGATTCTGTTTGCTTCATTGGCTGTATAGGAACGCCAGCCGTGCATGATTCTTGAAAGGGACCATCCTTCATTCACTTCAATCAATACATGTACGTGGTTGGGCATGATACACCAGCAGATTAGCTGATATCTTTCACCGTCGAAATGTTTGAGAGTGTCTTGCATAATGGCGGCAATCCGTTCATCCCGCAGGAAGCATTGTCCATAGCCCGCGTCTTCGTACTCTGCAATCTTTTGTTGGAGACGTTGGTACTGTTTGCTGTTGCGTGTTGGGTCTTCTTTTTTAATGTCCAACTTCAGTTTAATCTCCTCGATCACTTCTTTAGGGAGAGAGTCGTATAGGCGGAAAGTGATGCTCTGGAGAGCCTTGTTCTTACGATGGGGGACGCTGTGGAAGCGTCGGTGCCAGTCTTTTATTTCGGTAGATGGTTCCAGTGATACGGGCAGGGTGCCCGTATCCCCATAGTTTACAGGCTGGAAGCCTGTGCTCCTAATAATTCCGACGAGGTACCAGCGGCGGCGGAAGAGTTTGATGCAATAGGGAGCTATTGTCCAGGAGGCGTCGGTCGTAGAGCCGTAGCGGCGATAGGTGATGTTGATGAGTACGCCGCGTTGCATCGCTTCCACTATCTGTCGTAACAATTCTCCTTCGGTGGGGATGCTTTCCAGCAGGATACGGTCGTGTAGGTTTCGTGCCTCTCCTACGATATTGCTCACTGTCAGCGTGCTGAGCATCCATTGTTGTACGGTGTCTGTGCGGAGAAGGTTGCTGTTGACGATATAGTAGCGGTTGTCGGCGTCGCAGCCGATGGTGATGCCGAAAATCTCCTCCACCTCGTTGCGGTGGCGGTTGAAGGTCGTGCGGCTCAGCGGACGGCCTTCGCTTAGCTCGGTGCGCAGCCAGCGTTCGTTCAGGTCGGCCAAGGTGATGCGCTTGCAGCGCTGGATGGTGTCCACCAGCCAGACGTATTGTTTGAAGAGGATGGAAGCTTTCATTTGTCTTGGTATTTGATAGTGTTTTCGGCGGCGAGGGGGAGAGGCTCTTCCTCGGTGGAGAAGGGGGCGGGAGAGTGTTTGTAGCGGGCAAGCATATTGTTATTGAGCAGCAGCTCCACCTCGCGCATGGTATGTTCTATTTTGGTGGCGACAAGCTGGCACTCCCACACCACGATAACCTGCCAGCCGTTCTCCTGCAGCACTTGGTAGTTCAGCTGGTCGCGCTCCTGGTTGCGTTTGATTTTGGAAATCCAGAACGCGCGGTTAGACTGTGGAATCTTGCAGCAAGCGGAGTTCTTGATTTTCAATTCTCCATTTTCAATTTGTGCACCACCGGAGTTCTCTGAGCAGACAGCCTTTTCACATTTCAATTTTGAATTTTCAATTAGTACAGCACGGGAGTCCTCGGAGCAGACACCCTTTTCAATTTTCAATTTTGAATTTTCAATTTGTGCACCACCGGAGTTTTCTGAGCAGACAGCCTTTTCACTTTTCAATTTTGAATTTTCAATTTCCACATTACCGGAGTTCTCGGAGCAGACAGCCTTTTCAATTTTCAATTTTGAATTTTCAATTTGTGCAGCTGAAAGCTGCACATTGTGTCCGTGCCAGAAGCAGCCGTTGACGAAGATAGCCGTGCGGTAAGGCCGCATCACGATGTCCGGCTTGCCGGGCACGCTCTTCACGTTGAGCCGGTAGCGGTAGCCGTGGTGCCACAGCCAGCGCCGCACCTTCAGCTCGGGTTTCGTGTCCCGGCTGCGGATGTGCGACATGCACCGGTGCCGCTGCTCAGCTGTCATTGTGTCGGTCATGGGACTTATCTTTAGTTAAATATATCTCCAAATTCCTCTGCTGATTATAGAGCTAGCACTCCATAGTAGCAGTTGTTTCGTGGTTGGGTTTATTATTTTATCACGTATTTCATTAAAGTGGCTAAGGATACTCCTTCAGGTTCGGCAATCAAATGACCTTCTTTTAATAATCCGTCAAGACTCATTTTGTGAATTTTCCATCTGACATTCTTAAACTCTTTTTCAGGCTCTGTATCAGCAATATCAAAAACAACATAATAGTCTGAGTTTGGAGAGTATAAGCTAGAATAAGGCATTTTTTCCAAGACCGCTTTCGACATCACCCTCGGCCCCCTGTTGCCCAGCCGCAGTAGGAGTTGTTTACTGTCGTTATGCAGCAAGACATATTTAGCTGTTGTGATCTCTTGTTTCAATCTCAAAGAGCCGTGCTTTGTCCCAGTTCGGGTATTATATATCTTGTTGTTGAGTATCCAATTCAAATGGTTCTCATCGCGAAATGATCCTACCAACACAAAAGTCTCCTCTGGTATCAAACTGCGATTATCACCATAAGGTTCTGGCAAAGATTCACTGACCGTCAATGGCTCTTCTTTATGGATTTCATAAGTATGATATGCCATACGCTCGCGCTGTGAGGCTCTGTTTAGCATGTGTTTCAATATGTCGTGCAAGAAGTGCTCAATCTCCTTTGAATCCTGTTCAAATCTGTCCGGACTGAGACAAAACGCTCCCAATCCGGGTAACACCTCATGAAAGCCTCTGAGTCTTTTGTTTTCTGTGCCGGGATAAAGAATGTATGCTCCGCTGGTACGGCGGATTGCATCTTTGTAAGCATGCATCTTAAGCAAATCTACCTGTTTGTAAATGCCTTTTTCCTCCTCAAGTTTTTCTTGATTCATAATCAGCTCATCTTCGGTTAGGCCTTCATCGTCACTATCATTGAAAGTATGAACTTCATCTATGTCTTTGTCATTGAGCAGAATTCTTTCCAGCTTGTACTTTGCGTCAAAATGAACGTGAACGATGATGTCTTGCTTTTCTGCATCCTCTTCTTTTATGCTTCCCGGCCATATCGATAGGGTATAGTCTGGACGCATGTCGGTTGTCCACGAGCCGCTTCCATCTAATTGACTTGACCCCTTGAAAGTTCTATTATAATACAGCTTGACTTTCAATGTGCGGGAGGCTTCATGAAACTCTCCACCCACCATTGTCATGCGGCCTTGTCTGAGTTCAAGATTGATGTTGTCCTTGTCGGTTTTTACCAACTTCTTTTCATCTGCTTCTGTCAGTTCCAGATGGAATGTCTCTTTGACTATATCGAGCAACTTGAAAAACACCCAATATTCGTACAAAGCAGCCACATTACGCATTCCTGCCCGATACACATTGTCGCCGCCTTTCCACGTTATTTGTGCTGCCAGTTTTGACATCATCCAGGCCTGCAACACTTCCCTGTAGCCGTCTTTCCTTTGCAATGCAGGACTGTTCAGTGTCATGACCTGCAGGTTAGCCACCTCATGGAAGAAACTGCGGCTCAGCCATCCTGTCAGTTTCTTGGCTGTTAGTTCAGCCTCGTTTTTCAGTCTCGGGCTAGCGTTGTCGCATTGCTGGATGGTGCTGCAAAACGAAGCAAACGATTGCAATACATATTTTACGAAACGGTTTTCAGCCACATCGACTGTGTCTCTCTTATAGGAGACATTCAGTCTGCGGGGTACACTATCAATCCCCAAGCTATCACTTAATGGCAGTCGGTTCTTGCTGAATGCAATCTGTTTTATTTCGTGTCGGCCAAGTCTTTTTACTGCACAGATGTCTTTCTCTACGGTCGTCCCTGTCCACTTATGGATAGGATTGTAGAATATCTTGTTCAGGGCTTCTTCAAACTCTTCGCTGTCCACCAAAGACTTCATAAAAGCAAATTGCTGGTATAGCGTCTTTCTGTCTTCATTGATATCTACTTCAAACCGTTGTGTGACAGGTGAACCCTGCATCATCACCAAATCCGTAAAGTGTCGAGTGATGTCGTGAAGCATACTTCGATAATCCTCCCTGTAATCCACTTTTACGGAACGCACCTCAAAGCTCACTTCCGTCTCAAAGCCCGATTGATTGGCAACATACAAAGTCAGGCAGCCGACATAGATGCCTGTCTTAATCAACCCTCGCGATGGCGTACTTTTTGATGGGCGAACAAGTTCATGCTCTTTAAAGTAGTACCCAACTGCTGGCCCATGCTCACCTTGAAACTCATACTCATAATCCTCCCCCTCAACCAACTGCCATCTCGCTTCACCCAAATCATCAGACTGCTCCTCCTCAAACACTTTCGCATTCGATGACAGAGGGTATATAATCAGTTTTATACCTTCCGGTTTGTTGATGGGTACTTCGAGAGGCTTATCCATACTACATCAGTATCGTATTCACCATTTTGCGCAGTTCTTCTTTATTCGGCAAATATAGTTCATATTTGGATACAAACAAGTTCGAGTCCATACCGTATGTGGCATATTCCACCATCAATTCATCTTTGTAATGACTCATAATGATGCCTATAGGAGGGTTGTCTCCCTCTACGTTCTCCTCTTTTGCAAAATAGCCAAGATACATGTTCATCTGCCCTATATCCTTGTGCTTCACAGCTCCTCGCTTCAGGTCTATCAGCACAAAGCAACGTAGGATCCTGTGATAGAACACCAAGTCTATATGGTAATGCGTATTGTTGATTGTGAGTCCATATTGCCGCTTGACAAAAGTAAATCCCTTGCCAAGTTCTAACAGGAACATCTGCATATTGTCTATTAGTCGCTTCTCCAAATCACTCTCCCTATATAGTTTCTTCTCCTCAAGGCCAAGAAATTCCAGCGTGTAGGTATTCTTTACCACATCTTCTGGTGTTTGAAGCTGCTGCCCTTTATTTGCTAACAGAAGAACCCCCTCTTTGTCTTTGCTCAATGCCAAACGCATGAACAGTCCGCTCTCTTTCTGCCGATGCAAAGCGTCTGCCGTCCACCCCTCTGCAACACATTCCTTTTCGTAGAATTGGCGTTCTAAGGGGTCATCTATCGTCAGCAGTTCACAAATATGCGACCAGGTTAATTTGTCAGACATCTGACATATTGAATCGGATTTGTCAGATGTCTGAAAATTTGGATACATCAGGTAAAACTTACGCATATTGTTCAGATTGGGACGACTGTATCCGCGCCCTACTTTTGCTCTGAGTATTTTGGATAGATTAGCCAATAGCGATGTTCCGTATTTGGCGCGGGCATTGCCTTGCTGCTCAAATTCCACGATATGTTGCCCTATTCTCCAATAGGTTGTCTTCATGGTCTCATTGATGCTGATTGCCAAAGCCAATCTGCTTTCTTCAATCACTCGTACAATCCTATCGGCAAGAGTCAGCAGTTCCGAATCTGGCAACGCAACCTCTTTTTTCACTATTTCATTTGCCATACTCCAATCGATTATTAGGCTTCTGCAAAACTGGTAAATCCGTTGTCCACCACAGCGTGGTACATTCGTTGAATCTTCTCGGCCGACTCAGGATATTTGAAATCAGCCACGTCATACTCAGCATCTATTTCCTTGGCCACGCTGTCTTTCAGACAGAGTTTCCACATGGCAGTTAGCACGGGCACCAGTTTCTTCCGGGAGCCATGCAGTTTGGGGAGTAGTTTTTGCAAGATGGCGGTGTCAATGGCATTTTCTTTCTGTAGTCCATCTGTATCTTCACCAGCATAGTGAAGATAACGGCATATTTCATTCACCGTGCGGTAGCCAAACTCAGCATTTACCTGCTTCAATTCCTTGAAGAACGAGAGCAAAATATCTTTTTCCTCCCCATTTTCTATCTTAATTTGCATCTTTGCTTTCTCCACAAAATCCACAGCCATATCAGCACAAGCCGAGTAGGCTTTTTCAAGGTGGATGTCTTTTTTCTCATTGAGATAATGCTCCATCTCCTCTGGTGCAATCTTGAACTCAATCACATTGGCGCGGTCGAGCACCTTGGGGCTGAACATATAAGTGGTTTCGTCCACATTGATGGTGCCGATGATAAACACATTTTTGGGGAGCGATATTTCTGCAGGTACTTCCTCACTACCATCCCAAAGCTTGATTTTTTCTCTCGATTCCATAGCGCTGAGGAAGTCGGCAAAGTAACGTTCCACCACGCTGAGGTTCATCTCGTCAAGAATCAAGAAATAGGGCTTGGTGGAGTCATATTCAGCACGCATCAGCAATTGCAGTACACCACTTTCTGGCATCACATATTCGCCACTTCTCAACGCATTGGGATAACCCAGTAACGGCTCTCGGTTTGTCCAATCCGCCCCGATGGAAACCGTGCAAACCTGCTCCTCAATATTCTCGCTCATACATTTGGCAAAAGCCAACGCCAACTGCGTCTTCCCCGACCCTGCCAAACCACTCAGGATAACAAAAGGCTTGGCCATCAGCGAATAGGCAAAGCCTTTGATAAGGGTATCGGAATAGATGAGACTGGTGGAGAGTATTGAATCTACAACATGTGTAATAGAAAAAGGCAATAAAGTCTTTGTCTTAGGTGTGTGGATTGTTGGAGATGGATGTGTAATGAATGACTCCTTATATTTTTTATAAATGCTTAGATATAGTGCAAGTACGCTCTTTCCTTTTAGCGCATCATCCACATCCCATAAAGTATAATATATACTTCCTACCCTATATCTTTCGTCTGCGATATCGGCATTCCCGTCTGTTTTGAGAAAAGGGTTGTTAATATTCAACAAGTTTCTAATCCGATTAGTATTATTGGCAATTTCTTTTTTCCCTAATCTTGGACCAAATTGTCCAGGTACAGTTGTACCTTGATTTAATGTCAAGTAAACATGCTTGTAATCTGATGAGAGTACGAAAACAATGTAAACCCCTTCTCTGGTAGAGGTCGTTATTTCTCTATCTAAGATTGCAATCCACGGTGCTTTTGTAGCTCGTCCTTTCCCAACAGATCCATTGACAAGATATTTTGTATCATTCAAGTATGAGCTGATTTCTTGGGGAATTTTTTTTGTAATAAGATCACTTACTACTTTGTCGATATCTGATGTGGTTTGTGCTTTTTTAAAAGTAGAGGCTTTTTCAAAGCACTGATTAAACCATTTATTGATAGCTTGCAGTTTTTCCATCTGATTCTTTTTGTTGTTTATTAGTTTCGAGCAAATCCTTCAAATGCCAATAAAAGAATATGTCTTGGTAATCTATGCATTATTTTTTCTATAGTTATCAAAATGAATGGCCAACAAATCCTTGTCGGGAAGGAATCGTTTGGGCATTATCAGTTTTCTGTTGTTTATACTCTTTACATATACCCTTGTAGAGTCGTCTACATAATCCAACTTGGTCCCCAGAAACTCATCGGAAACAAACACCGCGTAGTCTGGAGAAATACCAATTAAGTACTCATCATACGCTTTATGGAAAAGCACATTAAGACATAAACCATTTTGCGGATTAGTCCTATTCGACTCGTCTTCACTCCAGCCAATAATATGACAAGCATGAAGTAGTTTGGGATTATTGATGCCAGTAATACAGCACTTATTTTCATACGATGATAACACTGTATCCCTAAAGAAACTCTGATTGATTCTTCGCTTTACCTCTTGGGTTCGCTCAGTACCTTTAGGTAAATCGTGAATATCAATGGTCAAAGAATCTTCAAGTTCCTTGTTCCTGAACTTAGCCAATAGCACTTCTGCATCATAAGCAAGTTGGTCCCAATGGCCATAATACTTATTCCAGACAATCTCATCAAGCTTACCAGTGTGGCCAAGACCACCAACACCTCTTTCTTTCATTTGAGGGTCAAAACTGGCAAGATTCCCAACCTTACGGACAATAGCACCAGGGGAACGACCAAGTAATTGCCCTAAATCTTTAACAAACTGCTTAGTCCCTGAGAATTGGCCAAAAGGATTCCGGCAATACTCATAAAGCACCACCGTAATCTGTTCTTCTGACCAATTGTTCTTTGTTTCTGACATAAAATGAATGTCAAATCTATGCTTTGTTTAACAGACCAATAATCCTGGCTTTAATATTTTCATATGTGATGTTTAATCGACTCTTTGCAATAGCAGTGAGTCTTGAGGTGTGGGCCAAAGCGTCTCGTATGGGTTTATATTCTGTGGCGTCTCTCTGTAGCGTCGCTTTCTTTATTTTGTCCGTTTCATCGTCGGCAATAGACGCTAATCTATCCATATCTAAATAGGACAAATCAGAGTCATTCTCACGAATGTCAAAATTAATATTGGCTCGCTGTTTTGCAGCATTGGCCTTTGGCTTCCATTCGTTATCGATTTGATTTTGTATGCCTTGAGGTATGGCAATCTTTTTCTCGGATATATATTGCCTAAGAAGATTTTCGGAAATAAAACATTCTCCATAAGATGTTAGGTTGAACTCGGCGTCTTCTTGGATGTTTTTAACCCAGCCTTCAACTTTTTTTCGACTTGTATCATTGTCTTTGGGCGGAATAAAGTCCTCTACTACAACATTAACTAGTTCTTTCGATTTCCTTTGTTTCTTAGTTATCCGTGGATTCTCAGAATCTCCATCCTGATTGATCTCTAAACGCCAAACATCCCAGTCGTTAATTACGGTTTTTATGGCAGTTTCTAAATTATTCAACAAATCTTTAAATTTTGGATCGTCCGGAACAACCCCCTCTCGGCTACTAGTAAACCTATCGCTTTCATCGTCCAAGTCATCAAAATGTATTTGCCCATAAAGGTAGCTTTCAACAATCCGTGCAGTGGGAATATGACGCAGAATGTCTTTCTCTCTCAACCTGCCATTTACAAATAAATCAATAGTGATTTTTTCCTCAGTTCCTCGTATTTTTATATCAGAAGGTGTCTCTACAGATGCTATAAAACCTTTGACATTATTGTTTGCTAGTGTTATTGTTTTCTTCTTTTTAAACTCGCTATCATTAATATATGGATCATCTATTTCGTTCAATATCCATACAAACTGTGTCTTTTGTTTTATATCATCTAACTCTTTAATTGTTACCAAGTTATTATTAATAAAAATATTGAAACTTGTGTCTTTAAGCGAGAAACGGAAATACAATGCAACAAGTTTAACAATATATTCAATTCGATTTCGGATACCATCCTTTAAATCTTCAAAAATAATAACAGTTCCCTTTTCTCCTATTATTTTATCATATGATGCAAGCAGGGTTTCTTCCGGTACTTCAAGGCTATACTCATTAGATGATATATCATCCTTTATGGCCTTGTCTAGGCCAGAATTATCAATAACACCACCTACAATAGTAGATTCATCTGTCTTTGTTAGAACCGTTATTTTCTGTGCACAAGAGAGTAAGGCAAGTTTGCCAATACCTTTTCGACCAATGAAGGGACGTCCATTATCTGTATGTGTTTTATTGTCTTTGCGTTTGGAATACCCTATCTTTAAAAACTTGTTTTGAAAATCATCCTCATTCATACCATTTCCGTCGTCTCTGACGATGAGAAGTTTCGCTTCACGGTCTATTGTAATATATACATTACGAGCATCGGCATCCCACGAATTAGAAATAGCTTCTCCAAGGACAGTGATAAAACTACGATATAGATTTCTCCCCAAATGGTTTAAAATGCTTAATGAAATGTTGAAGTTGTATTGTTTCATATTGTTTGGTTTATATGAGTTTTAATACTAATACCAATTATCTCTCCCAATTTTGGAGGAACGGCATTCCCAATATATCGAGATGCTTTCACAATGGAAACATTTTTCTCATCCTCGAAGAACTTATATCCCAAAGGAAAAGTTTGTATTAACGCAGCTTCCCGTGCCGTAATTGCTCTGTTTTGTTCGGGATGACCGAATCTACCATTTCCTAAACCGGTACACTGTGTGGTCATTGTTGGAGCAGGCTTATCCCAAACCATTCTGCCATAGACGCTGCCAAAAGATGCCCCCTTTTCTGTCTTATGGCATTTTAGTTTTAATTCTTCTGGCCAATCTCTCCAGCCACCACCGTAGGGTGTTGCTTTAATACGTTTTTTGTTTATTGGACTTAAAGATTTTGCTCTATGAAGAGGGTCGTACGGAGAGCATTCGCCATTTTCCAGTGGTGGTAAGTCTCCAATAACCTCTCTCAATGTGACATAATTTTTTTTGTTGTGTGTCGGTGGAATGAGTTTTATTTCCCCTAGTCTTGACGCAAGTAAAACTAATCTTTTCCGAGTTTGCGGAATGCCATAGTCGGGACAATAGACGGGTCTAGCATCAACGAAGTAACCGAGAGACTTTAACTTGTCAATGAAATCTTGTAGTACTGGCTTCGCTTTGAAATTCAATATCTGAGTGACATTCTCCATTGTGACAATATCAGGACGCACTTCTTCGACTAGACGGCCAAATTGGTATAGGAGATCGTACTTGTTTGAGTCTTTTTGCTTGTTTTTAAATGAATAAGAAGAGAAAGGCTGGCACGGGGCACAACCAGCAAGGACTCGTATCGTGTTTTTACGTTTGGAGTATAGCTTGTTTATTTCTTCACCGATGATGGTGTTGACATCACGATAATTGAATCTTCCGCCGGTATTGGTTTCGTATGCATATTGGCATGTCCAATCAAGGTCATAGCCTGCCAAGATATGAAAACCCGCCGTCTTCATTCCATAGCTTAATCCACCTATGCCACAGAACAAATCCACCACTTCAAAACGTGGTTTCAGTTTTCTGGTTTTCGAATCTTTATGTTCTTTGGCAATCATTTGGCTTCTTGAATAATAATGTTCTCTAGTAACTCCTTCAACGGTTCTAAATACTCCGCATCCAGATTCCAGTGCTGGGTGTTCTCGTAGTTGCGGTTGCGGTCTTTGATTAGTTCCTTTTGGCTTCTTGATTTACCCAATAAAGTTTCGAGGTAGGCGTATATCTTGGTTTTCTTGGCAGGGATGGTCAGTGTGGGTGGGGTCTTGGTGGGTATCCGCACCTTTGCCAATTCGCCTTCGTATGTCTGCCAGCATTCCATTACGGGCTGGTTGTCGGGGTTGATGATGTTTTCCAACAGGTCTTCCAACGCTCCAGCATCCTTGTCGTTAGGGAGGAGAAATAGTTCAAATTCCACACCATACGCTTCTTTTATCGTCAATAGCTCGGCGCGTCTCTCAGCAGGATTCTCATCGGCATCGAATATAACAAGGTTTACCCCGCCTTGGTCGGTGTTCTGACGGAGTGCCTGTAGGGTTTCCTCCGACTTTAGTTTTCCCAATCCGCCAGTATCGCTGTTCTTCCCAGGATGGATGATGCTGTTCTCGGGTGCCTCCTCACCAAACAGATGGTGGTAGTAGTCCCGAATGAACTTTTTGTCGGCATCGCCTTCAACGATTATCAAAAATCTCTTCATAGGGCAATGCTTCTAAGTTCAATATCATTCTCACAGGCACCACTCAGGCCTTCGTATGTGTATTTGTAGGCCTGATAGCCTTTCTTCAGGGTGTTCTCTAAGGTGTACAATCGCATTTCATTGCGGTATTCGGGATGTTCTTCTAGCATTTGGTTGAGTTTCTGTAGCGTCTCTTTGCTGTGGGTCGTCACAAAGACTTGTTTGTTGGTACTCACGGCAAGGGCGAAAATGGCTTCCCAGAGTTTCTTGTATGCGGAATAGTGGAGGCCGTTTTCTATCTCGTCAATCAAAAGGATGTTGTTCATAGGATTAGCCGAAGCGGCAACGATGTTCAGATAACGACGGAGGCCATCGCCCATCATGTTGACTTCCAGCAACTGGTCAATGCCTTCCAACCCGACGTATGCCACACTATTCAGTATCTCCCATGTGGTGATGCGGCTGTCGAAGAGTTTCAGTTGCTCGGTTACGACATCCTTCCTCTTCCGTTTTGCCAGCTCAATCAAATCATTAGCGGGGATGCTTCCCCAAAGGTCAGAAGACAAATAAACTGCACTGTTCTTTTCGAGATAGCTCTCAGCTGGTTTCTTGTTCGAGTTAAATCCTTGCTGGTTAACAGTGATGCTGCTCTCATATCTTTTTTTCTGCTGATTGGATTCAATGTCAAAAATCATCTTCAGCGTATTCAGAAAAGTCTTTGTCTCAGAAGTGGGTAGTTGTCCGGTCGGCATATCGGCTTGAGACTTTTCGTCAAAGACATAGGTCAAATTCAAAGCAAGATGACGCTTGGTTTCATCAAACATCTCTGATGAGATCTCTGGACTTACCTTTAAATCGTAGTTATGGAACATATAACCAAGGTCTAATAAACTGCTGTGGTAGCTGCGTGACCTAATGGAATTGATGGTTTGGGGCAGGTCGGGATTGGACAGGCCAACCATTAACAACAGGCATTCTAAAATAGAACTTTTTCCCGAACTGTTCTGTCCGAGAAAGATATTGACTCGCGAAAAATCATCAATCTTCAGGTGGTCAATGCCTCTGAAGTTTTTGATTTCGATATTTTTATATCCGTCCATTGCCGTTTTTTATAGTGAAATATAATTATATAATACGCATTGCAAAGATACGAATTTTTCCTGGGTTTTCGGGTTTTTTGGCGGGGAAAAAATATTTTTTGTATATTTGCATGGTGGATGTTTTGGGGAAGGTTGGCGTAAGGTGTTGTGGGGCTGTGAGTAGGGTCAATGTTTTAACGATAGAAGAACGTTATTTCTACGTTTGTATGACGATATTTTATCGTCGAAATATCGTTGATGTATCGTTGAAGTATCGTTGATGTGACGAACCTTGATTGGGATTTCAGTTTTGACAATATAATTTTTCAGTTTGTGACAATATAAAAAGTACAGGATTATGGCTAGGTTGAAGCACAAAGGTGTCACCCTCAGCGGGACGCTGAGGAAGGACGGGGTGGCCTTTTACACCCGTGGCGGTAAGGTGATTATGCGGTCGGCAAAGAGCGAGCAGCCGTTGCGGCGCACACGCGGGCAGTTCGTTGCCAGGCAGCGACTGGCGCATAACAACACGCTTTGGAAAAGGCTGCGCGATGCGGGGGAGCCGATGTTTGCGGGCAGCGTGACGGCTTACGCCCGTTTCCGCACGTTGATGAGCAAGCTGCCGGTGGTTTTCCTGACCAAGAAGGAGCATGAGAATATGGCTTCGTTGCTGTTGGAGGGGATGCCCGTGAGCGACGGCCTCCTGCAGGATCTGGATTACCGCCTGGGCGAGGTGGAGGGCGAGCCGGCGTTGATGACGTCGGTGAGGATGAAGGACGCGTTGCCCGAAGGGGCTGAGGCGGCGGATGTGGCGGCGGCGCTGTGCGGTGCGGATGCCGACCTGCAGCGGGGCGACAGGCTGCGGCTGTACCGGTTGTGCCAGAAGGAGGAGGAGGGTGTGCCGAAGGTGTATGTGACGGCCGAGGAGTTGCTGCTGGATGGCGATTGCGGGGGTACGGGGTTCAGCGGGTTGGCGCTGCGGTGCGTGGACGGCCGTCTGGCGTTGGTGGGGGATGAGTTCCTCGACGCGATGACGGGCTGGGCGTTGGTGCGCATCAGCAGCGAACGGTGCTCAAGCCAGTCGGTGGCGACGCGCTGCACGCTGTTTGAACGGTACACCACCGAAGAGGCTTTGGCGCGGGCGGCGGAGAGCTACGGCGGGCTGACGGATGCACAGTGAGTCGGGCGGCCCTCAGTCCGCGACGATGTCCGGCACAGCATTGATACAATAAAGCAGTGGTTGTTGCGTTATTGAATGGTTATGGCACAGCCGATTAGTATCTCTGAGCATTTCGGGTACCGCAAGTTGTTGCGGTTCACTATCCCGTCGATGGTGATGATGGTCTTCACGTCCATCTATGGCATTGTGGACGGGATGTTTGTGTCGAACTTTGTGGGCAAGACGGCCTTTGCGGCCATCAATCTGATTTTCCCGTTTCTGATGGTGCTGGGTGTGGTGGGGTATATGCTGGGCACGGGCGGAAGCGCCTTGGTGGCCAAGATGCTGGGCGAGGGGCAGAAGGAACGGGCGCAGCGGGTGTTCTCGCTGTTGGTGGCGTCGGGAGCTGCGGTGGGTATCGTGTTCGGTGCGGTAGGGATTGTGTTCCTGCCTCAGGTGTCGCAGTTTCTGGGTGCCGACCAGGCGATGCTAGACTTGTGTGTGGAGTATGGCCGCATCATCCTGTTGGCGTTGCCGTTCTCTATCATGCAGTATATGTTCCAGTCGCTGATGGTGACGGCCGAGCGGCCGCGGCTGGGGCTGCTGGTGACGGTGGTCTCGGGCGTGATGAATATCGTGCTGGACTTTGTACTCATCGTCGTGCTGCACATGGGACTGCTGGGTGCCGCGTGGGCGACGGTGGCCTCGCAGGTGACGGGCGGTTTGATACCGTTGGTTTACTTCCTTTGCCCCAACGGGTCGCATCTGCGGCTGGTGCGGCCGGTGATGGATTGGCGGGCGCTGCTGCAGGCCTGCACCAACGGGTTGAGCGAGTTCTTCGGCAACGTGTCGGGTTCGGTGGTGGCGATGTGCTACAATTACCAGTTGATGCGATATATCGGCGAGGACGGCGTGTCGGCCTACGGGGTGATTATGTATGTGCAGTTTATCTTCTTCGCGGTGTTTCTGGGCTACACAATAGGGTCGTCGCCGATAGTGAGTTATTGCCACGGGGCGAAGAACTATGCCGAGTTGCACAATATCTTTGTCCGCAGCCTTCGGATCATGGCGGTGCTGGGGGTGCTGTTGACGGCGGTGCTGGAACTACTGGCTTGGCCGTTGACGGCAGTGTTTGTGGGGTACGACGAGGCGCTGTTTGCGCTCACGCGGCGGGCATTCATGATATACGGCGCATCGTACCTGTTGGTGGGGTTCAACTTCTACACGTCGGCCTTCTTCACTGCGCTTAACAACGGCGTGGTGTCCGCCTTTCTGGCCACAGTGCGTGCATTGGTGTTCGAAACGGCGGCGGTGTTCGTGCTGCCGGCGCTGTTCGGGGCTGGGAGTATATGGTTTTCGGTGGTTGTGGCGGAGAGCCTGTCGCTGCTGATGTCGGCGGCGTTGCTGCTCGCCAACCGGAAGAGGTATCATTATTAAAACAATTAGGAACGCTATATGAAATGTTATCAACACGAAGTGAAGTATTATGAGTGCGACCGGATGGGGATTACGCACCACTCGAATTATGTGCGCTTTATGGAGGAGGCGCGTGTGGATTGGATGGACCAGATAGGCTACGGCTTCGACCGCATGGAGGCCGAAGGGGTGGTGTCGCCGGTGGTGAGTGTGGAGTGCAGTTTCAAGCACCCCACGACCTTCAAGGACATTGTGGAGATTGAGGTGAAGGTGGCGGAAATGAGCGCGCTGAAGATTGCTTTCAGCTACACAATGCGCGTGGGCGCCAAGTTGGTATTCACGGGCCGCAGTGTGCATTGTTTCCTGGAGAATGGCAAGCCTGTGAAGCTGGCGGAGCGTTTCCCGCAGCTGTATGAGGCGGTTATGAATTCGTTAACGTGTTAATGTGTCAATTCGTTAGTCGACTGGCTCCCAAGTTCGGATAGTGCTCGTCCAGATGATTACGTTGTCGCGTCCCTATGAGACGGTTTTGAATTCGTTAACGAGTTAATGAGTCAATTCGTTAGTCGACTAACACATTAACGCATTCAAGCAATAACGCATTAACGAATTAACACATTAACGAATTAACACATTCCCGCATTCCCACATTCCCACAATCAAGCATTCCTAAATCTCCTCGTAGCGGTAGGAGACCTTGTCGGCGCAGGTGACCACGAGGTAGGAGGGGTCTTCGTTCAGGTTGCTGGTCATCACGTAGGGTACATCGCCCAGGGTGTGCTGCTCCTTGTGGTGGAAATGTCCCATCAAGAAGAGGCTCACCCGGTTCCGGCTCATTAAGTCCACAAGTTCGTAGAACTCCTCCTCGGGCAGGTTGGAGGCGGGGGTGGTGCTGTAGTTATAGGAGTTGCGGAACAGACAGGTGTGGGTGGCGACCACCATGTGGCGGTACTCGTTGCGGTGTTGCAGCAGCTCGCGCAGCCATTGCAGTTGGCGTCGGCCGTGGGTGGCGTTGCCGCTGTCGAGGAACACGAAGAGGTCCTTGGCGCCCCCTGTGGTCTGCACGGTGACGGCGTAGGTGGAGGTGTGGAAATACTGTTGGAAATACTGCTGGCAGTCGAAGTAGATGTCGTGGTTGCCGATGGTAACGAAACAGGTGTCCGCGGCTGCGTCGCTACGTATCAGGCTGTCCAGCTGACGGAAGGGGCGCGGACCGCTCTCGTTGGCGATGTCGCCGTTGATGATGCTGAAGAGCCCGTTGGCGTCGGCCCCTTCGGCACGCAGAAAGCACTCCACGCGGTCGGTGCTGCCCTCCAGGTGGATGTCGGAACAGACGTAGATATTGTATTGGTCGGGAGCATTGGCGATGACGACGGCGGGATGGCTGTCGTTCCATGCAAGCCATTCGGCCACGCGGTCTTCGGTGTGTGTGCCGCTGGAGAAGAACATGCCGGACACATCAAGACGGTTGCATGACGTGACAAGCAGCAGGGCGATGGCGGCGGGAAGAAGTTTTCGGATTGTCATGGATGTGTAGTGTTTGGGTTGTGTTACAGTGTTCTGATGGCTCCAAGGTGGAGAAACCAGCCGTCGTAGGAGGCGGTGAGATTGAGCGAGCCGACGGGATGGAGGCCTACCTCGGCATAGAAAGCAGTGTTCTTGGGCAGCCGATACCATGCTTTGGCGCTGAAGAACCAGTTGGCTACGCGCTCGATGATGAAATCGTTGTAGTTGCTCCAGCGGAGGCCGACATTCCATTGGTGGGGTGCAAGCTGGTTGTACCACCATCCTTCGGCGGCGAACATCACGTTCAGGGGTTCCAGCACCGTACCCATGCCGCCGTGGCTGCGTTGCACCAGCTCGGCGTAGTAGCGGTTGCAGAGCCCCAGGTGGAGGTTGACATGCCGGGAGTACCAACCCACCTGCAGCGCACCGGTGAACTCCTGCTTGTTGATCGAAGGGAAGTGTCGCCACAGGTAGCTGTTCTCCAGCATCAGGCATCCGTTGCCGGTGGTCAGCAGGGTGGCCACACCACCCATCTTGGCGGCAATGCGGTTGCTGCTGACATATTCGGCACCGATGCCGAGCTTGAAGGCAGGCGACACCTGCCAGTCGAGCATCAGGGCGCCGCCGCCGATGCCGTCGGTGGCATAGTGGAAATCGTAGAGGCCGTAGCCTGTCAGCGTGAGGGGGTGGCTAGCGGTGTCCGGATCCTGGCTGTGGGCGGCGGGGGTGGCCATCAGCAGCAGAAGCAGCAGGAAAAGGTATTTCTTCATGAGAGGAAAAGTCATTATTGGGTATAAGGGTTACCGAGGATTCTGCAATAGTTGGGTGGAGAGCTGTTGCATCTCCTCCAGCAGTTCGCGGTTGCGCTCGAGGAGGTTCCAGATGCCGTCCTCGCTCAGCACACCGCGCTTCAAGTCGGCGGGAAGCAGGCCGCGCTCGTCGTCGGCCAGGTCTTTGCGCCAGTCGTCGCTGCCCAGATAGGCGGCAAGCATGTCGATAGAAGGCTTTGCGGCCTTGTATGCCTCGAGGGCCGCCTCCAGCTGTTTGGCTGCTGCGGTGGCTTGGTCGAGGTGTTGTTCCATTTCGCGTATGCGTATCATGTGTCTGTCGGTATAAACGTGTGTTGAGTTTGCAAAAATACACTTTTTTTCTCATTTGGCGAAGAATCGTTTGCCGCACCGATATTTTTTGGTATCTTTGCAGAGCTTTTTCGCAATCGAATCGGGTGCTGTCGCGAGCGGTATCCCCCTGTGTCACGGAGTCGTCCCGCCGATGGTGGATACAGGCTTATGGGTCCGGTTGCCGAAAAGGGTAAGGAAAACCAAGCTTGCAACGTCATGGCTGATATTCGACAACCCGCCAGCCTCGCCGAGGCCTTCTCCCAGCTGCTGAGCCGTACGCCCATGCTGCGTGTCGTGCTGGCCTTTGCAGTCGGCATCGGTTGTGCCGAGCTGCTTCCATCTGTCGGCCTGTTGCCCTCCGTGCTTCTTGCCCTCTTGGCTGCCGGGGTGGCCGCCGTAGGTGCTTCGGGGCGTGTGCGGTGGCTCACGCCCGCCTTCCTGCCCTCCCTGTGGCTGCTGTTCATAGCCCTCGGCTTCCTCTCCGCCACCCACCATCGCACCACTCCAGCCGATGGGTTACCCGCGTCGGGCTGGGGTGTCCCCGACCGCCAGCCCGCCCTTTTCAGTGTACGCCTTGTCGACACACCCCGCCAGGCACCTCGCACCTATAAAGTGGCTGCCCGTGTCGAGGCGGTCTGCGACGGTGCCGCTTGGCAGGAGGCCGACTGTCCCATCCTCCTCTATCTCCACAAAGACAGCACTGCCGCCGCCCTGAGGTATGGCGACCGGCTGGTTGTCCACGCTGTGCCCCAACAGCCGGACAGCAGCATCAACCCCTATCAGTTCGACTACCGCCGCTACCTATTGCGCAAAGGGATAGCATGGCAATGTTATGTGCCCCGAGACGGATGGTATCGGCAACCCGACAGCCTTGCGTGCCACAGGGGACTCCTTGCATGGTCCAAGCGGGTGCAACGGCATCTTGTCCAGCGGCTGCAGGCCACCACCCTCAGTCAGCAGCACAAAGGCATGGCGGCAGCCCTGCTGCTGGGTTGGCGCGACGACCTCGACCCATCAACCCTCCTCCACTTCCGTCAGGCGGGCATTATGCACCTGCTCTGTGTGTCGGGCTTGCATGTGGGTATTGTGGCGTGGCTTGCGGGTCTGCTCTTTCTCTTTATGGGCAAACTCCGCTGGCAGCGGGTGCTGAAAGGCTCCGTCCAGCTATTGGCTATTTGGGGCTTCACTTTCGTCACCGGCATGGCACCCTCCACCCTCCGTGCCGCCGTGATGTTCTCCCTGCTGCGGATTGGCTACATGGCGCAGCAGCGGCCCATGGTGTTCAACAACCTTTGCACCTCCGCTCTGCTGCTCCTCTTCGTCAACCCTGGACTGCTTTTTGATGTCGGCTTCCAGTTCTCCTATACGGCGGTGGTGGGTATCCTGGCTTTGCAAGACCCTTTGCGTTCGCTAGTCAAACTGCCTTTCGAAAAGCGGTGGACGGCACCTGTGCGCTATGTGTGGGAATTGGTCTGTCTCACCCTCTCCGCCCAGTTTTTCTGCCTTCCGCTCCAGCTCTACTATTTCCATGAGGTCTACACGTGGTTCATCATCGCCAATCTGCTTATCGTGCCTTTTGCCGGCCTCCTGCTGGCAACGGTGCTAGCTGTGGTGTTGCTGCCGCAAGCCTCTATGTTGGGACATGCTGCGGTATGGTTGGCTGGGCAGGAGTTCCACGCCGCCGACGGCCTTGCCGCTTGGGTGGGTGAGCTGCCCTGTGCGGTGCTCGACAACCTCTATTGCAGTCCCCTCATGCTTGTGCTCCTGATTGTTGCGCTGTTGCTCGTTGTACTCTTTCTCCGCAGCAGTCTGCGGTGGCCGTTGCCTGCAGCCTCGGCGTTGCTGTTGCTGGCGGCGGTGTGCGTTACGGTGGTCAACACAAGGGCGGCTAATCGGCATGAGGTAGTGGTGTACAAAGCCGACCGGCATCTGGCGGTGGAATGTTTCGACGGCCGCCACAGCTATCTGGTGTGCGACAGCGTTGTGGCACGTAATCCGGAGGAGATACGTTTCCAGCGTGAGGGGATGGTGAACCACAGCCGCACACGCTCCACCACAGTGCTGCCAGCCGACACCGTGTTCAACGACGGCCGCTGTGCACTGCAAGGCGGTATCCTCTGTTTCGGGGAGGAAAGGATTGTTTTGGATAGTGTAAAACCGAAAAGGAATCGGCGCTGACGCTTCCGCCGGTGGGTAGGGATTGCTCAGCGGCGTATCAGCACATAGATGAGATAGCCGATAACCAGCATCGGCATTAACCCATACAGCGTCGGCCAGATGGCACTCAGTATCAAGCCCACGCCCATGATGGCCATGATTTTTACGGCCATCTGTTTGCGTTCGGGCAGCACCTGCATGGCCAGGTGTAGCTTGCTGCGGGAATCATGCCATTTTGTCATTACGCGCTGCCACCAACCGCCGATGGTACTCACTTTGCGGCCACGATGGTCCACCGTCTCCGCTTTCAGGGTGGGCATCTTCTTCACCCGCACGGCAATCTTCTTGCGGTAGGTCTTGCCGTCCATGGTCACGGCGATGGTGAGGTGTGTGCGCCCCTTCGACCGGTTGAGGCGGAAACGTTTCGTGCCGCTGGGTTCAAGGGGTATCTCTGTGGCGCGGAAGCCGTTGTCGAGGGTTAGAACGGTCTGCTCCGAGCCTGTGCAGTCCCACTTCACTTCCACCACGTCGCCCTCGGTGACGGTGTGGCGGTCTATCTCGAAAATCATTCTTTGCTTGTCCATATACTTTGTAGAATCAAAAACCGTGCCATACGATTGTGGCGGTTCAAGGGGTGAGCTGGTTGCCCACCATGCGCTGCATGTAGGACTGGATGATGGCCTGTGTTCGCTCGGTGTAGCGGGCTAGGCGGCGGTCGTCGGTGGGCAGCAGGTTGCGCTGCAGCATGGGGTCGGCCTGGATGTCGTACCACCCCACGGGTTGCTGGCCGTCGAAGAGCAGCAGGTGGCCGTCCTGCACATATTGGTACACGCCGTTGTTGTAGTGGATGGCCCAGGTGAGGCTGTCGGGCGTGTGGAGCAAGTCGACACCGTAGGCGACGTAGGGGCGGCGGCAACCGGTAAAGCCGAGGAGGGTGGGCATGATGTCGGTTTGCTGTGCCACGGCGTTGCTCATGCCGGTGGGCAGCTGGCCGGAGGGGGAGAAGAGGATGATGGGCACGCTGAAGGTGCCGAGGGGGGTGTTGTAGGTGCGCTCCTCGTTGATGTTGGTGTGGTCGGCAGTGATGACAAATAGGGTGTTGTGGTACCACGGCATGCGACTGGCGGCAGCGAAGAAGCGGCGCAGGGCGTGGTCGGTATAGCGGATGCAGGTATGCAGCGGATGGCCGTCGGCACGGAGACTGTCGGCGTAGCGTTCGGGTACGGCGAAGGGATGATGAGACGTTGCGGTGAAGAGCGCGGTCATGAAGGGTTGCGGCAGCTGCTCCATGACGGCGGCATAGTATTGCATAAACTCCTCGTCCCAGATGGCCCAGGTGCCGTCGAAATCGTTGGCTCCGCCGAAACGGCTGTCGGCTTCGTACTCTGTGCGCCCATAGTACTGCTGGAAACCCGAGGTACGGGCAAAGGCCTGGAACCCCATGGAGCCATTCTCGGCACCGTGGAAGAAGGCGGTGGTGTAGCCTTGGTGCGACAGCTCGCCGGCAATGCCGCTAACGTTGTTGAGCGAGTAGCCGGTGACAAAGAAGGGTTCGACAAACATGGGTATGCCGGAGAGGATGGAGGGCATGCCGTCGATGCTCTTGCGTCCGTTGGCATAGGAATGGCGGAAGGTGAGGCTGTGGGCGATGAGCGAGTCGAGGAAGGGGGTGTAGCCGGGGTAGTCGTTGTATGCACCGAAGTACTCCTGACCGAAGCTTTCGAGAATGATGACGACGATGTTTGGTGATTGTGTTATTGTGTCGTTGCCCGGGAGGTGAAGGGGGCTGTAGATAGCGTCGAGACGGTCATTGGGGAAGTATTCAGGGTCGGTGAAAGTGGTTTTGCCCATGGTGCGCAGCAGTGAGAAGGGGGTGTTAAGCACGATGGCGGCCTCGTCGGGACGGTTGACATACTGGTTGGCGTTGCTGATGGTGATGGGACGGATGGCCGTGGAGGCACCGCCACGCATACCGATCACCGCCAGGGGGGCATAGAGCAACACACAGCCGATGGAGAGCAGCACGTACTGCCAACTGCGGAGGGGGCGCGGCGAGGGGTTGTTGTAGGGATGGCGGTAGAGCAGGACGAGGGCGGCGATGAAGGCCAGTCCGATAAGGACAAGATACCAGTGGTGGAGTATCTCCACCCCCACGATGTCGGCCAGGTTGCCTTCGTTGCTGAACTCGGAGAAGAAGGTCCATGTGGTGCGCCGCCCGCTATAGCGGGAGTAGACGGTGTCGACCAGGTTGAGCACAAGCATGAGGGCGTTGACCACCACATAAAGCACTTTGAGGACGGTACGCCAGACGTGGCCAGCCGTCAGTTTGCGTGGCAGGGGGAGGAGCACCAGCAGGATGTAGAGGGTGTTGGTATAGAGGATGGCTGAGGTGTCGAACCGAAGGCCACCTGCCAGCAGACTGCCTATGCTGAGGCGGTGCCACCCCTCGGAGTAGAGGTCCCAGAACTCGCAGATGTACACCACGCGGCAGAGCATGTAGAGCAGATACACCAACAACAGGTTGTTGAGCAGTCGCAGCAGCGAGACGGGGTGGCGGGAGGCGGTCATGGGTTGGTGCATTTAAAATTGGAAATAGATGAAAGGTTGGAGGTCGGCGGTGATGAACTGGTAAGCCACAAACACAATGGCTACGGTGACCACGGCCATCAGCCACACGGGCATGGAGGCGAACCAGAGACGGTAGCGCCGTTTGAAACGGTCGGGCAGCCAGTGGATGATCATGCCGATAAGGAAGACGATGAAGACAGGCGCATAGTTGTCGAGGATGGCGGGGACTTGGCTCCAGTTCCATTGTCCGCCGATACGCTCCACCATCTGGGTGGCGGTACGCCAGGCGGTTTCGTTGGCTTCGGCGGGGTCGAGGTTGGAACCACTGCGGAAAAAGAGACGCGTGAAGCTGATGAAGAAGAAGGTGAGCAGGGTGTTCCACACGGTGACGAGTCCGCCTTTGAACCGCGAGGGACGGTATTTGCCACCCCACAACAGGGGCACCACATTGAGCAGGATGATGGCCACAGCCACTACCAGGAAGGCGAAGTGGAACATGCTGAGAACCGGAATGGGGAACCAATGGTAGAGGCATTTCACGGCAAGGTAGACGAGGATGACGGTGAGGATGCGGGCGGCGGGGGTTTTGGCTTTCCACCACTTGTACACCAAGATGCCGATGCCGTTGAGGGCACCCCAGGTGATGAAGTTGAAGGAGGCACCGTGCCACATACCGCCGAGGAGCATGGTGTCGAAGTTGTTCAGGTTGGTGTCGAACTCGCGCTTGCGTTCGGGCGAGGCGGCATAGAGCAGCACCAGCAGCGACACGGCAAAGGCTGCGACCAAGGTGAGCCAAAGGCTCTTAGCCATGAGTAGCACCACAACGAGCATCACCGCCGGGATGATGTAGGTGGCGGGAGTGGAGTTGCGGTTGCCGCCGAGGGGGATATAGAGATAGTCCTTGAGCCAGTTGCTGAGGGAGATATGCCAGCGTTTCCAGAAGCCGGCGGCGTTGGTGGCCTTGTAGGGCGAGTTGAAGTTGAGGGGCAGATAGAAACCCATGAGCATGGCTACACCGATGGCAATGTCGGTATAGCCGGAGAAGTCGGCATAGACTTGCAAGGAGTAGAGCAGCAGGGCAGAGAAGTTTTCGAACGAGGTGTAGAGTAGGGGGTTCTCAAAAACACGGTCGACAAAAGAGACGGCCAGCCAGTCGCTGAGGATAAGCTTTTTGCAGAGGCCGTTGAGTATCCAGAAGATGGCGATGCCGAACTGGCGTCGGCCGAGGAAGAAGGGCTTGTAAAGCTGGGGGATGAACTGGTCGGCACGGACAATGGGGCCGGCGACAAGCTGGGGGAAGAAGGTGGTGTAGAAACCGAAGTCGAGGATATTGTCGGCATGGCGCACCTTGCCTTTGTAGACATCGACAATATAGCTGATGTTCTGGAAGGTGAAGAAGCTGATGCCGACAGGCAGGATAATGGCGTTGGCAATGGAATAGTGGGTGGAGGCAATGGTGTTGAAGATGTCGGTGAAGAAGTAGGCGTATTTGAAATAGCACAGGACGCCCAGGTTGACCACCACGCCCGCAATCATCAGGCTACGACGGCGCTTGATGGTGCTCTTGCCGGTGACGGCTTCGCGGTTGGCGAGGTGGGCAAAGCGCATGCCAAGGAAATAGCCCACGATGGTTGCAAAGATGAGCAGGCCGACATACAGGCCGGAGGTCTTGTAGTAGAAGAAGAGGCTCACCAGGAACAGATAGCCGTTGCGCCACAGCCGCCGGCCTTTGCCCATGTGACGGCCTTTGCGTCCCAGCGAGACAATGAGGCAGAAGAGGGTGTAGATGATAAAGAAGAAGGCCCAGAAATGGAATTGGGTGAAGAGCAGCGGATGCTCCGAGTCGAAGGCGAAGAGGTGGGTAAGATATGTGAGGAGGTCGTTCACGGATTGGGAGAAGGGTTAGCGTTTGGATGATTTGGGGGCAGGGAGCGGTCGGCGGGTGATTTCGTTGTAGAGGGCTTCGTAGAGCATGTCGCCCATGAGCCGATAGCCGGCACGTGTGAAGTGAACTTTGTCCTTCTGTGCAAGACCGGCTTTCTGCCATTTCTCCATGGATCTGAGTCCGCCCATAATCTCGAACTGGTCCCAGACGGCACCGCCGGTCAGCGCGGCCAGCCGGTAGAACACCTTGCGGGCGAGGGGACCGTTGGTGTTCACCGTATAGCGACGACGGACTTTGCGGTAGCTGTCGTTGTTGGTGACGAAGATGAAGGCGCATTTGGGATTCACCTTGCGGATGGAGTCGCACAGGGCAAGGTAGTTGTTTTTGAAAGCCACGGTGTCGAAATCCTTTTCGTGAGCATCGTTGATGCCGATACCGAAGATGACGAGGTCGGGGCGCAGGAGGCGGAGGTCGTCAGCGAGGGGACATTTGAGGTAGTCGGGAACGGCGGCACCGTTCACGCCGATGGAATGGTATGAGAACCCGGGCTGGCGGTTGCCGAGACAGACACCGGTGAGGGTGAAGGTCTGCCCTGGAGTGCAGGGCAGGACGATGTCGAACGAGTCGGTGGGTTGCCGCAGGTTGAAGATAAAGCGGTGGGTGGAGGAGTCGATGTAGGAGGGGGAGACGTTGCGGCCCTCATAGCTCAACAGGGGGATGACGTTCTGGGGTGAGGAACCCAGCACCACGATGTGGCGTACACCGTAGTCGACACTTTTGTCGGCGGCAAGAAGCTGGATGCGGGTGACGGTGTCCTTGGCAGTGATGGAGATACCGCAGAGGCCCATGGGGTATTCGGGCTCATTGTAAACGTTGCGGGTGAGGATGACTTTCTCTTTGCAGTGTACTTTGTAGTCGTCGGGGTTGTTGCACTTGGCTGCCGCCGAATAGGGGAAAATCATGCCGCGACCCCCTACCAGGTTGGGGTATTGCTGCATGATGTGTGTGCGCACCTGGTTGGGGAAGACGCCGGCCTGGACGTGCGACCCGCCGATATGGATGATGTTGATGGTGCCTTGACCGGTGGCAGCCACGCGGTTCCATTTGTTGAAGAAATTGAGCAGGGTGGCAGAGGTGCTGTCGTAGTGCAGCACATTGGCCTCTTTGTGGATAAAGGGGTAAGGGTTCTGCCCCTGGCATCCTGTGGCCCAAAGCCAGAGTGCCGCGAGGATGACGATATGCCGGATGGTGCGGCGATAGGTGTTATTTGGCATCGGTGACCTCCGTTTCTGTGGGGATGGTTGTTTGCCGTCTCATTTTATAAAGTGTGTACATATTTTCGAAAGCTGTAGCCAAGCGGTCGCCCATCACGTCGGCGCCCCGTTGGGAGAAATGAATATAGTCGCCGCTTCCCAACCCTTGGTTCACCCATGCCGACATCGAGTTGGCGCCACCCATGGCGTCGTAGATGCTCCAGTAGGCGGCCCCATGGGCGCAGACGGCATTGCGGAGCGCCTCCACCACGCGGGGGATCCAGGGGTAGGAGAAGAGGTCGCCCTCTTCGGTACGTTTGCTCATGTCCGACGGACCGATAAAGAGTATCAAGGCCCCGGGGCAGCATTGGTGCAGACGGTCTATCTGTCTGCCCATCTCGTTGGCATAAGCCTGTATCGAGCGGTCGTTGCTGAGATAGGGGACGGAGTTGCCGCCGAACTGGAGGATGATGAGCCCCACATCCATCAGGGCGTAGGCCTGCGTCAGCTGGTCGCGGTTGATCTGCGAGAACTGGTGGCCGGAGCATCCGCGCATGGGGATGTTGTCCACAGCCACGCCGGGACCGTTGTCCACCATCACGCCGTAGAGGTCGGCGGAGCCTTGGACGGCGATGCGCAGCTCGGTGGCGGTGGTGTCGAGCCGCCAGTTGAAGAGGTGCACACCCGCGGTGGTGTCCTCCTGCTCGGCAGTGTAGCCACCGGCCTTCAGCGTGGCATGCAGGGGACCCGGACGGTTGCAGAAGAGCAGACCCACCCGGCCGAAACGGGCGAGCCTACTGTCGCGATTCTTGTGGGTGGTGGCCTTGATGCTGCTGGTGGCCGAGCCTGCCACATGGAAGTCCTGCACCATGGGGCCGTAGTTGCCGTTGGCGCGCACCACGATGCTGTCGCCGAAGGGCGACTGGCGCACTAACGCGCCGCTGCCGTAGGTGCTGACCGAATAGGAGGGGATGAGGGTGGCAAAGGGAACGAGTCCCGGGCCGCCGCCACCGAAGAGGGTCTGCATGCGCGACCGCAGGCGGTCCGACATGCGGTCCATCTCAATCTGAGAGTCGCCATAATGTACGATGCGGATGGTGCGACCCGTACTGCCGGTCTTCTCCAACTGGGCGAAGAGGGTGTCGAAGAAACGGTCGTCGTCGTTGGGGAACCAGAAACGGATGTCGCTGCTGTCGAGTTGGCGTTGGTAGCAGGCCATGGAGTCCTGCAGCGAGTCGAGCATGGCAGCGAGCGAGTCCTGTTGTCGGAGGTAGGCCTCTACATCGAGTTCGTGCTGCGGATTGAGCACCTTGGTGAGCGTGGGGAAACGGAGATTCACGGTGCCGATATGCCAGCGCCCTTGCGGAAAGAGGTAGCACACTCCCGCCAACATGGCAATTACGACAGCCATAAACAACAGTATCCGCCAAGCTTTCATCTTGAATTCATCAATTCGTCAATCGACTAACACGATAACACATTTACACGTTAACACATTCCGAAAATCACTTATTCAATCGTTTCAGCTCCTGGATGTCGTTGTACATCTCCTCCAGCTTGCGCTGCATGACAAAGATTTTCTTCTGCTTGTCGGCGGGCATGGCGGGGGAGCCGAGCACCACGGCATCGTCGCCAATGTTGCGGGTGACCCCCGACTGGGCAGCAATCGTGACACGGTCGCCCACCTTGATGTGGCCGACAATGCCCACCTGCCCGGCGATCATGCAGTTGTCGCCCACCTTGCCGCTGCCTGCGCAGCCCGACTGAGAGGCCATGACGGTGTTGCTGCCGAAAGAGACGTTGTGGGCTATCTGGCAGAGGTTGTCGATTTTTGCCCCGCGGTGGATGATGGTGGAGCCCATGGTGGCGCGGTCGACGCAGGTGTTGGCGCCGATCTCGACATCGTCCTCGATCACCACGTTGCCTATCTGGTCAATCTTGCTGTAGGTGCCGTCGTCCTTGGGTGCAAAGCCGAAGCCGTCGGCTCCCACCACCACGCCGGCGTGGAGGATGCAGTTGTTGCCCACCTGACATTCGCGGTAGATTTTCACACCGGGATAGAGGATGGTGTTGTCGCCTATCTTGCAGTAGTCGCCCACATACACTTGGGGGTATATCTGCACGTTGTCGCCTATCTGCACATGGCGGCCGATAAAGGCAAAGGCACCTACGTAGCATTTCTTGCCCAGCCGTGCGGAGGGGTGGATGCTGCTTCGTAGCGAGCGTCCCCGCTTGGGGCCGCTGGCGGAGTTGAACATGTGCAGCACTTTTGCCACACAAAGATAGGGGTTGTCCACGCGTATCAGTGTTGCGTCGACGGGGTGCTCGAGAACAAAGTCGCGGCTGATGAGGATGGCCGCCGCCTTCCGCTCGTAGATGTAATGGGTGTACTTGGGGTTGGCAAGAAAGGTGATGCCCCCTTCGTCTACCTCCTCAATGCGGCAGGGTTTCCAGATAAGAGCGTTTTCGTCGCCTTCGACGGTGCCCTTTAACTTTTGGGCTATTTGTTTGGCTGTGAATTGCATGACAGATAAGGTTCTATTCGTTTAAAGGTTTCGGTGTCGATGATAGGGATATTCAAGATGTCGGACAATTGGTTGAACGCCCCTTTCTCTTCGCGCATACGGACGATGGCTTTGGCTTGGTAGTAGTCGAGATAGGGATGGCGTTTCAGTTGGTCGATGGTGGCAGTGTTGATGTCGAGACGTGTCACCAGCGCAGGGTTTACGGTGAGGTGTGGCGCGATGTCGGCATAGCGTGCGGAGTCGATGCCATAGACTTCGCGCAGCTGTTCCTTGCGGTAATAACCTCCCAGCAGGGAACGGTATTTCAAGATACGGCGGGCGATAGTGGGGCCGATATTGTAGAGCTGGACAAGGTCGAGGCTGTCGGCACTGTTCAACTCAAATACGAGGGATTTCTTTTTGGGGATGGCATGCCAAGCCGAGGCTGTTGATGCCCTGTGGTCAGGCTGGGGCGAGGCGGAAAGACTATCGGTGGTGGGGACGAGGCTGTCGGGTAGAGGAGGGAGGCTGGGGCTGGTGCCTTTGGGCTGGAAGGCCAGTAAGACACCTGTGGTCACCAGAAAGAGGATGGTGAGCCATACATAGCCGCGACGACGGGTCATTCCTCCTTCCATTCCAGGGTGCCTCTTTGATGGATAATATGGGGTTCGCGGAATTCGTCGTCACTGTCGAAGCGGTCGCCCAACGTGATGCGGGCTCCGTTCTTCGAGCGGAGGGGTTTGTCGCTGTATACCCTGTGCTGCATCTGGTTCCAGATGAGGTCCTGCAGGTAGACTGTGTCGCCGTTTTTGAGGTCGACGATGACAACGCTGTCGCGTAAAATGGTCTCCTGCCGCTTGTCGTACGACACGGCATAATGAGCCGTAAGGGTGCCGGTGGGTTTGTTGTAGCCATTGAAGAAGCGCATCTTGATGCCCTTTGGGTATTCGGTCTTGGGTTCGGGTTTGCTGTATTGGCGCACCAGTGGAGCCTCCATCAACAGTTGCAGGCTGCCGTTCTCGCTCCGGCGGATACGGGCGTTGCGGATGGTGCTGTCAGGCAGGGTGTGCGGCTCGAAGATACGGGTCTTCTCGATGTCGTTGCCACAGGCCGAAAGAAAAGAGGCAAGAAGCAGGATGGCGAACCTGCTTCTTGCCTTGAGTAACATTGCGATGCGTGATGGCATGAGGTGTGGGTTAGCGTGTGCGGATGATGGTGCTGCGTCCAATCCATCCGGGGACAGTGTAGGAATGTCCGTCGATGAGGTCGAGCATGAAAGCGTCATTCTTCTTGGGGAAGTAGCTGGAGTATGAGCTGATCAGTTTATCGGCGAAGCTGATGATTTCGTCGGTGGGCTCAACCTGCTTGGCGTGACGGAGTTCGTCGACAGCTGCCCAGTAGGCAGAACGTCCGCCCATGCCGTCGTCGATGCTGCGGCTGCTCTTGGCATAGGCCTGTGCCAGCTGGAGATAGGGTTCGCCTTTGGTGCGGTCGGTCTCGGCGGCATTGAGGAAGGCGGTGCGGGCTGCGCTGTAGCTGCCTTGGCCGGAGTATGAGAGGCCGAGGATGATGTAGGCACGGTAGCGGTCTTTCTTGTCGGTGAGGCTCTTGAGAGCATCCTGCACATATTCTACAGCCTTGCCGTACTGTTTCTTGCTCCAGCACATCTGGCCCATGCGCATGGCGGTGCTGGGCGAGGGCTCGAGTTCATACAGCTTCTCGGTGGCGTCGAAGAAGAGCGGGTTGTCCTCGGTGCAGCCTTTCTTGATCAAGATGCCGGTAATCTTCTTGAGGAGGGCGATGTTGTTGGGGTCGGCCTCGAATTTCTTCTGGTAGATCTCCTTCAGCTGGTCGCAGGAGGCATAGGGGGAGAAGACCGATTCGACACTGGCGATGTAGGTGCGGATTTTGGCGGCGTTGACGCTGTCGTCGGCCTCTACATTGAGGGTGAGGAGAGAGTCGAGGAGGTCGCTGGCGATGTCGTAGTTATCAACCACCAGAGTGGGGTCGGCGAGGCCTGCCTGCACATAGTCGACAGTGGATTTGAAGTAGAGGGTGACGTAGTTCTCGTCAAGCTCGTGGGCACCCACACGGATGGCATCGGCATAGGTCTCGTAGATCTCTTTGACTGCCTTTGGACGGAGGGTGCTCAGGTCTTGGGCTTTCATGGCTTTGACCTTGGCCTCTTCGCCAAAGTACTGGATGCGCTGGTCGTAGGTACGCATCAGTTCGTCGATGTATCCGTCGCGTTCTTCAGCGGTCTGGGCAACGTTGATCATGGACTTGATAATGGTGGAGCCGCGCTGATAGACGGTCTTGCTGAAACGGGGGCAGTGCTGAAGAATCTGACGCCACGGCTCGTAGCAGTCGGTATAGCTCTTCTGTTTGTAGAATTCCTGATAGAGTGATACGTTGCTGATGCAAGCTACGCTGTCTTCGGGTGTCTCGCCCCATTTGCTTTGGGCATTGGCTGCAAGGCTCATGCTGAGCGCTGCAACTGCGATAAGGACAATTTTCAGTTTTCTCATGGCTAATAATTGTTATCGTTGTTTGATATTTAGTGTTGTTTTATTTTCGTTTATTGCATGTGGTTAGTTATATTTGCGTTTTACGAACCACCGTTCGCACGACCCCACGGAGATGCCGAAGGTGACCACATCGCGGCGCAGCAGGTCGGCGGTGCCAAGGCTGGAGTATCCCATGCTCAGGGTGAGAACCGAGCGCCCCTTGCGCATAGGCAGGCGGAAACCGAAGCCGAACCCCGTCTCGTTGATGCTCACAGGGTCTGAAGCCGAGGCGGTCTGCAGGGTGAGGAGACCGTGGCTGTGATATACTCCTGCCGTGATACCGATGCGTCCCCAATAGGTGACGGCGCCGGGGTTGCCCTTCCATTCGCCACCAAGGGCGAGGCGGTAATTGGGTGCCGACCGGAATGCGGTGGAGCCGAAAAGATTGTAGGAGGGGTCCTCGCGGTAGTCCACGCCGCTGTAGGGCGAATAGTATCCGTCAATGTCTATCTCCCAGCGCTCGTTGCGCTCCAGGGCAAGGCCTGCACCGATGGTGAAGGGTTGTATCAGGGTGCTGTTGTAGGTGTCGCTTTCGCCGCGGGCGGGGAAGATGGTGTCGAACAGATATTCCATCGATGCCTGGCGGTGGAAGGTATAGCAGAGCGACTGGTCTTGGACATGCATCGTGCGCGGCACACGGCAGGTGACACCCAGGCGCATGGTGTATTTGGAGCCGAGGGGCTGTGCGTACTGAGCTCCGAGGTCGAAGAGGAGGTTGCGCACATAGGTGTTCTTTTGTCTGCGTGAGTTGACATAGAAAGTGGTGTCGTTGCCGGGGAACTCGTAGGTGATGGCACGCGTGATGTTGCCGTAGAGGAAATTGACATTAAAGCCCAGCGACAGCCGTTCGCCGATATTGAATCCGTTGCCCCAATACAGCTGCGACACGCCTCCATTGCCGGCGTAGATGGTCTTCACATTGCCCAGTCCGGCGGGGTCGCTCTTGGTCTGCACCGACTCATAGTTGGTTTTGCTGTAAGGCAGCAGGCCTGCCGAGGTCTTCCACCATTGTGTGATGGGGAATGCCACAGTGATGTAGGCCAGGTTGCCGTCGGCATCGGTCAGCCGGTTGGCGTCTTTGCGCAGCACGCTGGTCTGTATGTTCAGCCCGATGTCAAACACAAAGCTCTCAGTCTCCACAGCTGCATAGGAGGCGGGGTTGAAGGGATTGATGCTGTTGCGGGCCGCGCGGGCATACACCGTACCTCCCATCCCGAAAGCCGTAGGCATGTTGTAGGGCATTTCGCTCAGACCTATGCCGTACTGCGAGAACGGGATGTTGAAGTTGTGTTGCGCCTTACCCTGACCGGGCAGGCTTATGGCCGCAATGGCCATGGCGATAATGAGTATGTGTCTATTTTTCATTTTCTTTCAGTATCTCGTTGAGTCCTGTCAGCACCAGGCTGGGATGACGTTCGACGGTCAGCCGCGCCAAAGTGCCTTCTTCTACCAGCCTTTCGGCGTCGCCACCGGTAACGAGCACGTTCACCTGGCCATGAAGGGAGCGGTAGTGACGGACGAATCCTGCTACCGCAAAACGGGTGGCCGTCAGCACGCCAGCCAGTATCGACTGGTCTGTGCTTCTTCCGGTTACCACATTTTGTTCCCCTGTCACATTCTCTAATAACGGCAATCGGGCCGTAAAAGTATGCAGGGCATGGAATTTCATATCAATCCCCGGCAGGATAGCCCCTCCGCGGTAGGTGCCGGAGGCATCGACAAAGTCGACCGTGATGCAGGTGCCAGCATCGATGATAAGGCTGTTGGCGTGGGGGTGAAGCCGCCAGGCACCGCAAGCCGAGGCGATGCGGTCGGCCCCCAAGGTCTCGGGGGTGGCGTAGTCGATGGCGATGGGCAGTCTCGAGGCGTGCGAAAGCAGGTGCACCGGACGCCCGGTAAGGGTAAGGGGACGCAGGTCGGCATTGCCCGAGGCGCAGACGATGGCACGTTGCCACTCCATTTCTCCGCAGAGGAGGGCAAGCCCCTCCGTGGTGGTGACACCGTGGTCCGCCAGTGTGTCCCCTTGGAAGAGGGCCCACTTGATACGGGTGTTGCCTATGTCGAGCGTCAGGTTCATTTGTTGTAGGAATTCATGGCGCGGTCGGGACCGAGGGTGACGAACGCCTCCACGGCCTTGCATGCGGTCTCGATGCGGGGGTGGATGACAGCTTCCTCGTCGGGGGTAAAGGTGCCGAGCACATAATCTATCTGTTGGCCACGGCCGAAATTGTTGCCTACCCCTATGCGCAGGCGGCAATAGTCGGTGGTGCCAAGGAGCGACTCGATGTTTTTGAGTCCGTTGTGGCCGCCTCCGCTGCCCTGCTTTTTCATGCGCAGGGTGCCCAAGGGCAGGGCGATGTCGTCCACCACCACCAGCAGGTTGGTCAGGGGGATGCGCTCGGCCTGCAGCCAATAGCGCACAGCCTCGCCGCTGAGGTTCATGTAGGTGGTGGGTTTGATGATGACCACGGTGCGTCCGCGCAGACGATATTCGGTGCGGTAGGCGCGCCGTTCAAGCGACCATGGGGCGTCGGCCTGTTTTGCCAAAGCATCTGCCACCATGAAACCGATATTGTGGCGGGTGCCTTGGTATTCGGCGCCCACGTTGCCAAGTCCCGCTATGAGGTATTTCATGCTATCTTCTTCGCATGGGGCTGGTTTGCAGCCTCCAAGCAGTTTTTTAATCCATTCCATCTGTTTGCTATCGGTCTGCAAAGTTACGACTTTTTTTTTGATTGGCAGGTGTTTTCCTTTTTTATATTTTGCTGTTGACGCTGTAAAGGGCAGCTGTTTTTTTCTTGTGTTCGGTTTTTTTTTCGTATCTTTGCATTTTGTTTTTAACCTTGTCGATATGAATATTCTTCTTATTGGATCAGGTGGGCGCGAACATGCTATAGCCTGCCGTATTGCGGAGAGCGAGCGCTGCTCCGCCCTGTTTGTGGCTCCCGGCAACGCCGGTACGGCCCGCGTGAATAAATGCTGCAATGTGGATGTGGACCCGTTGGATTTCGAGGCTTTGCGCACTGTGGTGCATGAGCACCACATCGAAATGCTCGTGGTGGGTCCCGAGGCGCCGCTGGTGGCGGGGGTGACCGACTTTTTCGCCTCCAACAGCGACCTCCGCAATGTGATGGTGGTCGGCCCCGGCAAGGCGGGCGCACAGCTGGAGGGCAGCAAGGATTTCGCCAAGCAGTTTATGCAGCGCCACGGTATCCCAACGGCAGCCTACCGCTCGTTTGCTGCAAGCGAGGCGGCGGAGGGCGAGGCGTTCCTCGGCACCCTTCAGGCGCCTTACGTGCTCAAGGCCGACGGCCTGGCGGCAGGCAAGGGGGTGCTGATACTGGACAACCTCGACGAGGCACGGCACGAGTTGCGCGCCATGCTCGAGGGTAAGTTCGGGCAGGCCTCCGCGAAGGTGGTGGTGGAGCAGTACCTCGACGGCGTTGAGCTGAGTGTCTTTGTGCTGACCGACGGCAAGCATTACAAGATCCTGCCCACCGCCAAGGACTATAAGCGCATCGGCGAGGGCGACACCGGCCTCAACACCGGCGGCATGGGTTCGGTGAGTCCCGTACACTTCGCCGACAAGCGTTTCATGCAGAAGGTGGAGGAACGCATTGTGGCGCCCACGGTGCGCGGATTGAGCCGCGACGGCATCGCATACAAGGGCTTTATCTTCGTCGGACTGATGGCTGTCGCCGACAAGGCTACGGGCGAGCTTGACCCCTATGTGATAGAGTACAACGTCCGCATGGGCGACCCCGAAACCGAATGTGTCTTCCCACGTATCACGTCCGATGTGGTCGACTTGTTCGAACGTGTGTGGCGTGGCAACCTTCAGCAGACCGAGCTCACTGTCGACCCCCGCGCAGCTGCCTGCGTGATGATGGTCTCCGGCGGCTATCCCGGCCATTACGCCAAAGGCAAGCCCATCCATGGGGTGGAACAGGTAACCGACTGCCAGGTGTTCCATGCCGGCACCAAGCTGGCCGACGACGGCACGCTGGTCACCTCCGGCGGACGTGTGCTGTGCGTCACATCGCTGGCCGACTCCATGCCCATGGCCATGCTTAAGTCCTATCAGGAATTGGCCAAAATCAGCTGGGAGGACTGCTATTTCCGCCGCGACATAGGTCAGGACCTCCTCAAGATGCTCGTATGATTGGTGACGGGTGACAAGTGAATAGTGATTAGGCTTGTCGCCCGTTGCTTTATCCCCAATCGGTCATTGGAATATACCTATTCGAAATCTCCTACGGAGAATATGTCTGTATAACAACGTGATATGCTATTAAACGAAAGCCCCTACGGGGCAGGAATATTCCCCATGCATTGCACGATTAGGCAGATACTCTGTAGGTGTTTTCGGTTTCCTGATGACCGATTTGGGTTTATCCCCACTTGGGTCGTTCAATCACGGCTCGATGCTGCCTGCTTCCCGGCTTGATATCCTTTATCATTTCGAGTAACGATGCTATAACGATACTATAACAATGCAGGATTGAACGGCCCCTCTCCGTAGCGAGGGGAAATCGTTGCCGCTCCACGGCGCAGGGCGGGTAGGCAGAACATATATAGGGATCGTGTCGAAAGGACGGACGGTCACTGCTGTTGGTTGCGGGCAAGGCGGCGCCAGCGGACGATGCCCATGATGCAGAATACCTCGAAGACTACATATAGCACCGCCGAGGCATAGTTGCCCGTGAGCCAGAAGAGCGTTATCATGATGGGCTCGACGATGAGCCACAGTATCCACTGCTGCCAGTATTTCTGCGAGAGCATCCACATGGCCATGATGGAGAGGGCCGAGGAGACGCCGTCGAGCACGGGGTACTGGCTTTCGCCCAAGGTGCGGAGAACCCACCACAGCACTACGGAGAGGGTTGCCACCACGGCAATAATCCACGGCAGGAAACGCGCTGGACAGGAGCTGACGGGACGCTCGGTGCGGTCTTTGCTCTGCACGATGCCCCGCCATACCAGCAGACCGTAGACGGACATGACGAAGTTGTAGCAGCAGATGGCGCCGTTGGCGTAGATGCCCGAGGTGAAGTCGATGACGATGTAGAACACCGACATCAGCAGGCTGAGGGGCCAGAACCACCGGTCTGCCCTATATTCGCTGATGATATAGGCCAGACCGATGGCTGCTCCGATGACTTCAACGGGGTTCATCTTGCCAGTTTTACTGATTAGTTAAAACCTGTACAGCACTCTTGCCATAAAGTTTCTGCCGGGCTGCTGCAGCCAGCCGCGTCTGTGGTAATAGTAGACTGCTGTCTCGCTGCTCCAGTCGTCGCTCCAGTCGCCCACCCATGCGCTGAGGCGGTAGTGGTGGTCGAGCAGGTTGTTGACGGTGAGCTGGGCTTCTATCTCGTTGCCGCCCTGCAGGTACCAGGTGTAGGAGGCGCGCAGGTTGAGCAGGAAGTAGGGGTCGATGGCGTAGCACTCGCGGCTGGTGTTGTCGGCATATTGCTTGCCTACGTATTTGCCTATCAGCTGCAGCTTGGCGCCACGGAAGGGGGTGAAGGTGGCGATGGCGGCTCCGACAAGGGAGGGCGAGAGGGCCAGGTCGGTGTTGCGGGTGGTCATGTGGGGGTTATCGTTGCCGTCGGCAAAGTCGGCGAAGGTGTAGTCGATGACTTTGTTGGTGCTCAGGGTGAGGTTGGCGTCCATGCTCAACCAGTCGGTCACCCGTGCGCCACCCTGCAGTTCGATGCCGAGGCGGTAGCTCTTGTCGACGTTCTCCATGAGCGAGTAGCCGCTGCTGCTGATGTTGCCGTTGGGGGTCAGCTGGTCTTTGTAGAGCATGGCGTAGAGGTTGGCCGAGAAACTCCAGTGGCTGCGGGCAATCCGGTAGCCCAGTTCGAGGTCGAGAAGGGTTTCGGCCTTCACGGTGTCGCCGTTGCCTATGGCGTCCTTGATGTCGCTCTTGGTGGGTTCGCGGTTGGAGATGCCGGCCACGAAGTAGGTGCGCTGGTGGTCGTCGATGCGGTAGTTCACGCCTGCCTTGGGGTTGAAGAAGAGGTAGTTCTGGTTAAAGTCCATGGTGAAGAGGTCGTCGGCTGTGCCGCGCAGTTTGTAGTTCACCGTGCGCAGCTGCAGGTCGGCGTAGGCGTTCAGGTTGCTGGAGAAATCGTAGGTGGCCTTGGCGTACACGTTGTTGTCCACCTTGGTGCCGTTGTAGCGGTACCACTCGTAGGGATTCGCCATGTGTGCCGCCGTGTCGCGCACCCAGATAACGTTGCCGAAGTGGAAGCCGTCGAAATAGAGCAATGTGTTGCCTGCCGTGAAAGTCAGCTTCTCGCCGTTGTAGTTGGCCGCCACGTTGCCTGTGATGCCGTTGTTGTCCATCTGCTTGCGGGTGACAAAGTCGCTCTTTCCGCTGCGGTCCATAGCGTATTTCGAGAATTTTTTGTCGGCCTTGTATTGCTCGTAGTAGCCGTCGCCGTGGGTGAAGTTCAAGGCTGCCTTGATGCTCCAGCTGTCGGTGAGCAGGTGCGACACGTAGAGCTGGTAGTGTCGCTGCCAGTAGTTGTCGGTCTCGTTGGGATAGTACATCACTTTGCCGTCCATGTTGTATTCGCCCGAGGGGTTGTAACGCGGGTCGCGGTTCAGGTCGGAGCTGTCGGCGCCGTCCCAGGTGATGCCCGTGGTCTGGCTGCCGATGATGGTGAGCAGTTTGACGAGGGTGCGTTTGCTGTACCACGAAGCGCTGCCGAAGAAACTCTGCTGGTCGGTCCCGCCGCCGCGCAGGAAACCGTCGCTGGTCAGCCCGCTGTAGGCGAAGTCGAAACTGAGGCCGCTCTTCATGATGCCCGTACCGGCATTGATGTTGTACTGTTTGGTGTTCCAGCTGCCGAAGCCGATGTCGGTCGAGCCGTATGGCTTGCTTTGGGCGTTGAGCGTTTGCAGGTTGATGGCTGCGCCGAAGGCGGGGCTGCCACCCGTCGAGGCTCCCACGCCGCGCTGAATCTGCATGCTCTCGGCCATGCCCCCAAGATTGGGGATGTTGTACCAAAAGACGGTCTGGCTCTCGGGGTCGTTGAGGGTGATGCCGTTGATGTTGACGTTGATACGTGTAGCGTCGACACCACGGATGCGCAGTGCTGTGGCACCCACGGTGCCGTTCTCGCCCGATGCCACCACCGAGGGCTGGGTTTCCAGCATGTAGGGCAGGCTCACGTTGCCGCGGGCATCGTCCAGCTCGTCGCGGCCAACGGTGGAAGTGGTCAACGGTGCCTTGTTGCTCACGCGAGCATCCCGTATGATCACCTCGTCGAGTGTACGCACGGTGTCGCGCTGAGGTGTTTGGGCTGCAAGGCTGCCGCAAAATAGGGTTGCGGTCAGTGCGCAGCAGGCTATCATCTGCTTGGCACGGGGACTGGTGGCCTTGAATTGATAGCGGCCACAGGTGTTGTTTTGTTTTTTCATAGTTGTTTCCTCCGCCGGTATTATCCGGATCAGGTTCGAGGGTGTAATCTCAGCCACAAATAGTTGTAGCACCCCTAAACGATATCCATCCGCTCGGAATCGAGTGCAAAGATACAAAAAAAGATTGAAAAATTGAAAAATGACGAGATGCCTCCTCACTTTTTCACTTTTCACTTTTGGCAACCTCTAATTATTCAATTTATAACATTGCTTTGCAATGAGTATTCATGGTATATTTTAACACGAATTATCATTAATTGTCATTAATTTATGGTCATTACACGGCAATTCGTGTTAAATAATCGATAATGATTATCACGATTTTCTCTTTCAGGGGAGCAATTTTTAGATGTTACCTTTTCAATTCTTTTGTCTTGAGGCCCCATTGGAACGGCAGTTATTTCAGCCGTATGATGTCGCTCCAGCGGGTGGTGGGGTTTTTGCTGCGGAAGTCGTGCTTGATGATGTTGGCGAAGACCTCGCTCTTGCCTTGGTCGTTCTGTTGGCGATACTGCTGGGAGGCGAGGATGACGGTCTCGGTGCCGTTGATGCGGTTGATGCGGTCGACCACGGCATCCAGTTTTCTGAGCCGTTGCAGTTGCTCGGCATTGAGGTCGAAGAGGTTGAGTTGTACCGGCGACGAGGGGGATATGCCCATCACTATCACCCCCGCTTTCTTGTATCTGTAGCCGGGTTTGTAGATTTGTGTCAGTACGTCGGTGGCGGCTTTCACTATCTGGATAGAAGAGTTGGTAGGGGTGGGCAGTGTCTGTTCGCGGAACTGCCAATACTGGGGCAGGTCGTCGCGGAAGAAGTTGGTGTTGAGAAACACCGCCACAATGGCGGCCACAGTGTCCTGCTGGCGTAGTTTCTCGGCACAGCGTGCGGCGTAGTTGCTGACGTGTACTTTCAGTTCTTCGAGGTCGGTAATCATGCCGTTGAAGCTCCGGCTGGTGCAGATGCTTTTCTTCTTGGCCATGGCCTCGTCGGGCACGCAGTCTCGGCCGTTGAGTTCGGCCCAGGTGCGGAGGATTACCACATTGTTGAACTCGGCGTTGACCCATTCCGCCGACATAGAGGCGAAGTCGTAGGCGGTGGGCATTCCCATCTTCTCCAGCCGTGCAGCATAGCGGCGCCCTATTCCCCATACATCGCCGATGGGGAACAGTTTCAACGCTTTCCGGCGTTTCTCGTCGGTGTCGATAAGGCAGCAGTGGCGGTAGCCCGGGTAACGTTTGGCAAAATGGCTGGCCACCTTGGCCAGGGTTTTGTCGGGAGCGATGCCGATGCTGACGGGCACTCCCACCGAGCGGGCTATGCGGCGGTGCAGCCGTTCGCCCCATTGTTTCAGGTCGATTGACTCCATGCCGTCCAGCATCACAAAGCACTCGTCGATAGAGTAGCGGAAATAGAGAGGGGCCTCCTGACGGATGATGTCCACCACGCGGGCGGTCAGTTCGCCGTAGAGCTCGTAGTTGGAGGAGAAGACGGCAATCTTTTCGTCGGGGAACTGCTCGGCGAGCTTGAAGTAGGGCATACCGGCTTTGATGCCCATGCGTTTGGCTTCGTTGGAGCGAGCCACGATGCAGCCGTCGTTGTTGGACAGCACTACCACGGGCTTCCCCTTCAGGTCGGGACGGAAGACCCGTTCGCAGCTTACATAGCAGTTGTCGCAGTCGATGATGCCGTACATGGTGGTATCAGTTCTCCCCCTTGCCACCGGGATGCCAGGCGCGGATGGTCCACACCACTACACCCCATACCTCGAAATCGTCGGTAATGTCGATGCGTATGGGGTGGTAGTCCTTATTGGCAGGACGCAGTTCGATATAGCCGTCGGATTTGTGCGAGAGGTCGAGATATTTGATGGTGAACTCGTTGTTGACATAGGCAACCACCACATCCCCGTCTTGAGCCTCGACCGAGCGGTCGATAACGGCAATGTCGCCGTCGTTGATGCCGGCGTCAATCATGCTGTCGCCGTCCACGCGTCCGTAGAAGGTGGCTTCGGGATGGCGTATCAGGTCGCGGTTGAAGTCCAGCCCCTCGTGGGCGTAGTCCTCGGCTGGCGAGGGGAATCCCGCTTTGAGCGCCGAGGCCAGTTGCAATTCGAGTCTTTGGCCAAACTCGCTTGGAAGGATCGTCACTTTAGTCATCTCAATATCAATAATAATATATATCGGCGGGAGTGGACCGCCAATATGCAAAGATACGATAAAAAATCGCTTTATTCAAAAATCAGAATCCAAAGACCAGTCCCACCTCGTGGACATTCTCCAATGGACCTTCGATGTAGGAGGGGAGGAGATTGGCCGTAAAACTGAGGCTGTGGAGGAAACTGTTGGGGAATGTGACGCCGATGCCAAACGTCAGTTTCCAGGGGTTGATTCCTTTCAATCGGCGGCCACCGATGATGTTGGAGACAGGTGTGACGGCACGCCCTGGGGTGAGGCTGAACAGATACCCCGGGCTTTTGTGACCACGTGGGTAAAGGTCGAAGGTGAAGGGCAGGGTGGCGTAGAGGGCGTAGTTCGGGTAGAGCCATGTTATCTCAATAATTTCATCGGATGAAGAGTACCCTTCGATTGCATCAATGGAATTGAATCCGGGAGAGAAATAATCGTATTTTGTTCCCCAATGTCGGAAGGCACGGGTGTTTAGGTATCCGTCCACGCTCACGCCCATCGCCATCTCGTAGCGGGGAGTGGATGTTGTGCCGCCGCCGGAGACAAGGGCAACACTGACGCCAACACCGGCGTTGAGGTAGCTGTACTCGTAGCCAGAAGGTGCGGTAGTAGAGCCGCCCACTTGTGCGGTGAGGTGGAGGCGGCGGCTTTGGGGAGCGGGAGGGATTACCTCAGCCGTCGGCAAGGGGGAAGGTGCCACTGGCAGAACCTTTGCGGGGGTCACGGTAGGTGGGACTTCCGTCTGCGGTGGCAGGGACTCGACGGGGGCTTGGATGGCCTCGAGTGGTAGCAGTGTGGAGGTATCGGAGTAGACAGGCTGTACCTTGGTAGTGGCAGGAACCACCAACCGAGGGGTGTGTTTGACATGAGGGAGGGTGGTTGTGGTATTGGAGGCTGTTGGGGGTGCCGAGGGCACCGATTGTGGTGCGGATACTGGCATTGGGCTTGCTTCGGCCAAAATGATGCCTGAGGGCGAGTCCTGTCCAGTCAGTATGAGACGAACCATCGGCACACCGACCAATACCAGCAGTGCAACGCAGGCCACTGTCGCCACGATGCGGCGTTGTCGGCTAGCCATGCCGCGTACCCGCCGGGCTGCTTCGCTTTGCTGTCGGCGGTCTTCGGCATACTGCTGCAACAGTTGCTCTATGTCTTGATTTGGATTGCTGTTCATTGTATCTTGTTTCGTAATATGGAATAGATTCGGCTCATGATGGTGTCGATGTTGGAGGGCGATAGACCGGTGAGGGAGGCAATCTCTTTGGTGCTGTGACCTTCCATGTACTTCAGCTGCACGAGCTGTTGCTGCACCGGCGTGAGTTGGGCAATGGCGTTTTCGAGTTGCTGGAAGCGTTGTTCGGCATCGAGGGCTTCCTGTTGAGGAGCATCGGGCAGGGTGTCGGCCAGACTAAAGGCATCTACTGTGGGGTGCCTACGCCGGAGCATATCCAAACACTCGTTGCGCAACGCCCGGAGGCAATAGCCGGTCTTGTCGTCAATCCTGCCCAGTTTCCACCGTTTCGTCCAAAGGCGTGTCAAGGTCTCTTGCACAGCATCGGCGGCCTGGGCGTTGTCGTGCAGAAGCTGCTCCGCCATGCGACGCATGGCGGGCTGCAGTGAGATGATGTCGCGGATGAACTCGTCGGTGGTCAATGCTTTTTAGAAGGTGTAGTTGATGCCTACGTTGAAGCTGGAAAGCTGGCCGGGGCTGGTCATGAGTTGGTAGCTGTCCATCAAGAAGACCCACATCAGGTAGTTCTGTGTCCCGAAAGAGGTGGTGTTGTATGAGACCTTGCTGCTGCCACCCTTTCTTGTATTAACGGTATAGTGACAGTAGGACAGGCTCAGCAAGTTGAGATAAAGATCGGCCGAGAGATGGCTGTTGAAATGGTATGAGACACCTGGAGTGAGGTCGGCATGCATCGAGGCGATGATGTTGTCGCCGTTACGTTTGGTGGTACGGGAGTCATAACTTTGGGTGGATGGATTGTATATGAGCTTTTCAGCAACATGGCGCGAATAGGTGTTGCCGTAGCCGGCAGTGAGGTGGGCAAAGAGCGACAGGTGGCTGGTGAGGGGGATGTCGTAGCGTGCATAGACTCCGGCGTTCCAAAGCAGCACCTCGTCGCAGCTGTATTTGGTATCATAGTAGTTGGGATATTCACCTGGCTGTGCCGGTGGATTTTCGGGCACCTCGTAGCGGTCACCATTGCATATGTACGAAATGTTGCCGGTGATGCCCACCGTGAGATGGTCCGCGACGCGGTAGCCCAGCATCAAGCCGGGCGACAGGGTGTAGAGGTATACGTTGCGTTTTTCTCCATTGTGGTTTAAATGGGAGAATCCGCTGTTGACACCAAGGGTAAATTGTGCCTGTGCCGCCATTCCGGCGACGGCAAATAGCAGGAATATAATCTTTTTCATGATGATAGGGTTTTATGAGTTGTTCTTTGTTTATATAAACGCGGTGGGTGTGGAAATCTTACAGGTGTATGGTGTTAAATATTGTTAAAGGCAGGTGCCGCCTCCTCCGGTGAAACCTTGTTACAGCGCTGCACAATAAAGAGAAGGGAGTTGCAGGCATAAACCTGATGGGAATAAACAGTCATCCCTATCGAAAGATAAACTATTATTATAACCACAGATGCAATAAAATAGCATATCATTCGTTTCTCTTTACAAAGTGGCGGTTAAATGGCAGATTCTTGTTTGGGTTATAGAGAAGATGTTTCTTTGCCACAAGTACATAAGGAATATTCACAGACTCAATAATATAGCAGGAAGTTCGTTCCTTTTGTCAAAAGTGATATTTATGAATAAAACTGCAATTGTAAATAATGAGATATCGCTCTCCAACAACTTTGTTCAAGAGATAAAGCAATTGGTAGCGCGCAGTCGGCAGGAAGCGTATGCGGCCGTGAACCAAACTATGGTGAAAGCCTATTGGCAGATTGGCCGCCGCATTGTGGAGGAGGAACAAGGAGGGGCGGAGCGTGCCGACTATGGGAAACAAATATTGAAACAGTTGTCGACAGCGCTAACTGAGGAGTTCGGCAAGGGCTTCTCTGTGCAGAATCTATATAGTTTTCGTCAATTCTTTATGACTTTCCCTGAAATATTCTCTACATCGTGGAGAATATTGACATGGTCTCATTACAAGAGACTTATGCACGTTTCAGACCCACAAGCACGCGAATGGTATGCAAAGGAAGCGTCCGAGCAGATGTGGAGCTACGCCACTTTGAACCGAAATATCTCAACACAGTATTACGAGAGGTTGCTTCTTTCTCAAGATAAAGCCCCTGTGGAGCAGGAAATGAAGGCTTTGACAAAAGGATTCGATAACGACAAATTGGAGTTTGTCAAGAATCCCGTGGTTGCAGAGTTTCTTGGGATGTCTCCAACAAAAGCCTTTGTGGAAAGCGAGTTGGATTCAGCAATTCTGACAAACCTGGAGAAGTTCCTTCTGGAATTGGGCAAGGGTTTTTCGTTTGTGGAACGGCAAAAGCTGATTCGCACAGAGGCAAAGGATTACTTTATTGACTTGGTGTTTTACAATTTCAAGCTCAAATGCTTTGTGCTGATAGACCTTAAAGTAGGGCAGATTACGCATCAAGATGTCGGACAGATGGAAATGTACGTCAATATGTACGACCAAAATATGCGAGAAGACGGCGACAATCCAACCCTCGGAATAGTCCTGTGTTCCGAGACCGATGCCGACATTGCAAGATATATGCTCAACGACAGCAAGAATGTATTTATGTCGAAATACCTGCTCTGCTTGCCTTCGAAAGAACAACTTAAAGCCGAAATAGAAAGGCAGAAAGCCCTTTTTGCTCTGCAACAAAAAAACGAATAATAATGGAACAAGAACCTATTCTTAACGCCCACAACAAACAGGAGTATCCACCGATGCATACGGCGGAGACGGACACATCCTTAAAAGAATGTCAGTCCTGCAAACCACAAAAACAGTATGAGTAAAAAAGCACATAATAGGAGACACTGGTTGACCGAAGGTATAGCCAAGTTTTGGTGGGTCATGTCCATCTTGTTTGTGGTTTTGTCTATTGCTGTAGTCCTTGCCTTACGGTGCAGCCACTCCCATTGGGTGCAGGCTGTTGTGGTTGCAGGATGGCTCTTGTTTGTGCCATTGCTGCTGGTGCAGCTCATTATCCTTGCTGTGATACGGTGTTGGGGTAAGCTTGTGGCTTCGTCGGCGGTGGGTGTGGCATCGGTCGGCATTGTCGGGTTCTTGTTGGCGAGAATCGGGATAAGGCTGACATGGCGTTTCGTTACGATGTTGCTTGCTGCGGTGCTATGGCCTGTAATTGACCCATCTGATGGGTTTGGAAAAGAACATCCAATACCTGAGGGAACAGAATATTGCATACCATTGGAATGTAATTTTGATGTGGTAGATGGGAAGTGGGTGACTGAATATGAGGAGGCCATGGTCGACAGCAACATTAGGGCCAGTTATCTCCAGATATGGAATGACTTTGAAGGTGGGCGATATCTGTATGACTTTTCTTTCTCCGCATTGCCTGCGGGTACGCTGTTTTTGAAATGTTATGAGGTGGGTGACAATATCCCCTTGTCGGAGAATGTGATGCGTCGAAACACCTCTGTTTATTGCTCGGCAACAAAGTTCTTTACCAAACTTGTAGAGAAATGCGAGTTTGTCATCTACGAGGGCGATTGGGAAGACTACTATGCCGTGCGTGTAGAGGTATGGCACAGAGACAGCGCCACCCGCCAAGAAGTCAAACTTATGGAGAAAGTCTACCGCATGGATGGTTGGATGAGATAAATACATTCTAATATGGAACAAGAACCTATTCTCAACGCCCATAACAAACAGGAGTATCCGCCGATGCATACGGCGGAGCATATTTTGAACCAGACCATGGTGCGGATGTTCGGTTGTCCGCGGTCGAGGAATGCCCATATAGAAAAAAAGAAGAGCAAGTGCGACTACCAACTGCCCACAGCACCCACGGCGGAGCAGGTGCAGGCCATCGAGGACAAGGTGAACGAGGTGATAGGCCGACAACTGGATGTGACGGTGGAGTACGCCACCCGCGACAACCTGCCGCCCGAGGTGGACTTGAGCAAGCTGCCTACCGATGCCTCCGAGACACTCCGGCTGGTGCGCATTGGCGACTATGATATCTGTGCCTGTGCCGGGGACCATGTGGGCAATACACGTGAGATCCCCCACTTCCGGATTATCAGCCACGACTTCAACGACGGCACGTGGCGTGTGCGTTTCCGTTTGACGGAATAATAAAAAGATAAAAGGCCAAATCCTCGCCAATCGAAAAAAAAAGTGTATTTTTGCTTTGTCATCTAAAATGGTTTGAAGCAAATAATACTATGGCGAACAGTCGTTTACATTTTATGGGTATAGCCTGTGCCCTTGTCGCCCTCCTTTTGGGGAGCTTGTTGACAGGCTGCAACAACCAGACCGAGGTCCCTGCCACGGTGGCGGGTTTCACCTGTCTGGAAGATTTGGAAGGTCATTCGGTGGCCGTTATCAACGGCAGCACGAGCGATGTGCTGCTGAGCGACACGAACAATTTCTCCCGTATCAATCTTGTCCGTTGCAAGACGCCTACGGAGCTGTTTGCCGCTATCGGCGACAGTGTGGCCGACTGCGGCATTATCGACACGGTGGTCCTCACCACCCTCGGCATGGCCGAACACGGGCTGGCGGTGGATTTCAACCTGCCCGGTGGATTCGATGTGGCGGTGGCCTTCAACCCCAGGGACGAGAAACTCTGCCAGCAGTTCAACGACTTTTTGGTGCAGATTAAGTCCGATGGTACACTGGAAGATATGTTAGTCCGTTGGTGCTCACAGCGGCTGGACACGGTGGTGATGCCTACCATGGATGAGCTGGCTGACTTGAAGGGGCACCCGATTGAGGTGGCCACGCTGGCGGACAATGCGCCTTTCAGTTTCTACAAGGAGAATGTGTGGACGGGTTTGGAAGTGGAGATGATGCTACGGTTCAGCCTTTTTGCAGGGCGTCCGGTGCATTTCAGCGGCTACAATTTCGACGAGGTTATCGATGTGTTGCGCAACCGTGGTGCCGATGCCGCGGCGGCAAGTCTCTTCATCACCCCTGAGCGTTCCGACAGGGTGCTGTTCTCACACCCCTACTATCTGTGCAAGACCAGCTGCATCTCGCCGGCAGCACGTTAGTGCTGGCGTTCCCATGCGGCCACCAGCTCGGCTATTACAGTATGGCCGATGCTGTTGGGGTGCATGCCATCGTCTGAGTAACAGTCCTCGAGGTAGTGGTGCCGGAGGAATGATGGGTTGATGTCGATAACAGGCACTTGGTATTGTGCCGCGAGGCTGAGTATTTCTTCATTATATTGTTCGTTCCAACGGCTGAGGGAGCACACGTCGCCGCCCAGCCATTGTTTAAGGTTGTCGCGGTTCAGGTTGCGGCTTACGAGGTCGAAATAGCGTTGCGGCAGCAGGTTGGGCAGTGTGAGCAGTGCCACACGGGCACCGATGGCCTGGCACTTGGCGATGGCATTGCTGTAAAAGTCGCGGAACTGTCCATATTTCAACAGGGGGAGGTGGTCGATGTCGGGGTTGGAAGAGATGGCAGCCCAGTCGAAGTTACAATAGTTGCCACCGTATTCGAGCACCACCAGATCGCCTGCCTTCACCCCTTTCAGCCGGCGGTCAAGCCAGCGGTTATGGCGGTCCACATGGGTGCCTATGCGCAGTATATAGGTCTTGGGAGGGTGAACGCTTTCCGTGCTGGCGTCAGCGGTGCTGCCTTTGCCGACGGCTCCGGCTTTCCGGGCTTCGTTGGTGCCCGACTGTATCATGCGTGAAAGAATGCTGTAGTGCATAGTTTGCTATATGTTGATATGTTAAAATACATTGCAAAAGTACATACTTTTTGGCAGGTGGCAAAATAATCGTGACGATGGGCGAAAAATGTGACGGAATGCCTTGTTTTGGGGTGTAAAGGGACAAAACGCCCCTTAAATGGTCTTAAATTTTCGGTTCGTCCCACGTTTTTGGTGCCGTTTGGTGTGGAAAATAATCGGTATTTGATAATATAAATGTAATTTGGCGACACTTTTGTCAGTGTTTTCATTTTTTTTTGTATCTTTGCAACCGATTTTGTTGGACGGTCATGGAATGAAAAGATTGTGTTTTCTCCTCTTGGTGTTGCCGGTGTTGCCGGTTTGGGCGCAGGGAAATTATATAGCCCTGAGCGGACGTGTAACATGCGGGTCGAAGGGGGTGCCGTATGCGACGTTGCAGTTGGCGGGCACCTCTGTAGGGGTGTCGTGCAACGAGACGGGCGAATATGAGCTGAGGGTGCCGCAGGGGACCGAGAAGGACACTGTGGTTGTCCGCTGTGTGGGTTATTCCACTGAGCGGAAGACCGTGGGTGAGCTAAAGCGGTCGGGACGTGTCAGGCTGTCGGAGCGTGCGGTGGTGTTGAAGGAGGTGGAAATAAAGGAATACCGGTATCCGCGCGACCTGCTTGAGGCGGCAGTTGACCGCATTGCAGAGAACTACCATAATGACAGCAGTTATTCAACCTTCTTCTTCCGCGACTGGCGGGCCGTTGACAACGAGTTGTATCTCTTCGACGAAGCGGTGATACAGATGAAACGGGCTGGCTACTCCGAATATGCCGACAAGTCGAGCTATCGGTTTCAGGCAGATGAGCGCGAGATGCCCACAGACTACAAGATGCTTTTGAAGCATCGCCTGCTTGTTTACGACCGCCCGCTGCTCGTTGACAAGACCGGCCGGCAGAATGGGGCGAGCGAGATGCTGGAGTATGACGACAACGAGCGTTTCTTCGACCCGGTGTACACGCCGCAGGCAAGTCTTTTGTTCAACCGCAGTATATTGGAGATACACAGATTTGAAGCGATAAGGGGGTTTGAGGATGATGGGGAGAAATATTACCATCTCCAATCCAAGACCTTGGGCGGGAACAGCCGGTATGAATATACCATCCGTAAGCGGGATTTAGCCATTGTGCTGATCAAGTCGGTCCAAACATTCCCCACGGAGAGAAGGTGGCCCGGCGGAGATTGGGTGAATGTGAAATACAACAAGCTGACATTCGACAGGGACTCGTCGCTGTGGAGCTACGATGTCCGCGACGGGCATTACACGCTGACACATTATTATAATTATAAGTCGTTTCATCTGAGTCCTTATAGGAATGACAAGATGAACGAACCCCAGTGGTGGCAAAGCAGTGTCGACTGGACACTGACCGACTTCTCCCTCTCCGACACCGCTGTCCGTGGCGACACCATTGTCGTCCGTCCGCAGACGCTCGGAGGGGCTTTCGGCGCGAGCTACGACGAGCCCTCGTTCTGGGGTCGGTACAACAGCGTGGTAGCCGACACGCTCCCGCTGCGCCTGCTGTATGAGAAACTGAAAAAAATCCGTTCCAATGAAAACAAATAAAATCATTATCGCCGTTATCGCAATGCTGGCATTCTTTCCTGTCTGCGCCCAGCAGCCGGAAGGAGGGGATTCTGTTGCCGTCTATGGAGCCATTTCGAACCATCGCACCGGCAAGCCAGAGCCTTTCTGCACCATCCAGTTCCTCAACGAAGACCGGCTTGTGGCGGGCACGGTGTGCGACGAGGAGGGGTTCTTTGTCGTGGCCCCGCTGCCAGTGGGTAGCTACACGTTGAAGGTATTGCTGAGTGGGTTGACGCTTTACAAACAGGAACTGCTCATCGATGAGACTGCCAACCTCAACATCTCGGTCATTACCGACAGCACAACGATCCGCCTGTTGCCCGAGGTGCATGTGGCCGATGCCGCACCCGCACATCAGTTGGAGTATCAGGAGCTTCTCATCACTTCGCCCAGGGACCCTCGACTATGGTATTTTAGCTACCGTTGGTGGGTGCCGGGTCCCAAGCCTGTACCGCACGAGGCAAGACGCGACTTGTCCGGGATGTGGTGTGGAAGGAAGCCGTGATTGCAAGCGGAGGCGGATGTATGACAAAAAACGGATGATTTTCTGTCGTCGACAGTGCAATTTTTATGGTGCTGCACATACTAAACTCAAAAAAAATACGTAGAAAAAGTTGCTTATTGCAAAAAAATATGTATTTTTGCACCTCGAAACGAATTATAAACAAACACTGACACTATCGAGATAATACTTATCAGTTCAACAATTTAAACAGCGATAAGAATGATAGACGCATCACTTACCACGCTCCCCGACAACGAGCTGATACAGGGTTATAGGGATGGCAATGCCGCCTGTTTCGATGTTCTCCTTGCCCGCTACCAGGCCAAGGTGTATGGTTACATTTTCTCCGTCGTCAAGGACAAGGATGTGGCCGACGACATCTTCCAGGACACTTTCTTCAAGGTGGTGGCCACAATCAATGGCGGCGCCTACAAGGATGAGAACAAGTTTATCCATTGGGTTATGCGCATAGCCCACAATCTGATTGTGGACTATTTCCGGCGCAACAGCAAGATGCCCATTGTCCCCAACCGTCCCGACTACGATATTGTCGACACGCTGCAGCTGCACGACGACAATGTGGAGCAGAGCATCATGCGCCAGCAAACGAGCAGCAATATCCGCAAGCTGGTCAAAATGCTGCCTCCCGAACAGCGCAGGGTGGTGATTCTCCGCCACTACGGCAAATGCGATTTCAAGGACATTGCCGCCCGCACGGGTGTAAGCATCAACACCGCCCTTGGACGCATGCGTTATGCCATCATCAACCTACGCCGGTTGGCCGAGGAGCATAACATGTTCATCGAGCTTTAATTTAATGTGTAAATGCGTTAACTCGTGAATGTGTCAACCGCATTCACGAGTTAACGGGTTGGCACATTAACACATTCTAAATGTTAATTAACATTTGCCTGCACAATATTCGTTGCCTTTCTGAGTTATTGGGGTTGAATGTTTGATAAAAAGATAGACATAAACCCATTGTTCAACTTAATCTGGCGCGTATGATGCAGGACTATGAATTAAACCACAGCACAAGTACATCTCTTGGAACTGCAGGCACAACCGTACAACCGTCACCCGAAGTTGTGCAGAACATCCTCCAGTATGCGCGGTGTTTTCAGAATATCCGCCTTGGGGATGTGAGAATTAAAGTTTATCTCAATTAGTAAGAAAAAAGCCCGGCAACTTCCGGGCTTTTTCTTTGTCAGCTGTTCAGCCGTTGGTAGTATTTCATCCATAGGGCCGGCACCTCGCCCTTCATGGCTTGCATGTAGTCGGCATAGGTGCAGGGCAGCATTAGCTGTGTGGAATAGATTTCCTGCAGCTCGCTGTCGAAGCAGGGGACATGTACCCACCAGCGGTCGCTCAGTTTGCTCTTGTAGAAATGGATGTCAAGGTCGGGGTCCTCCATCTTCACGATAAAGTGTTTGCAGTTTTCGGTGTAAATCAGCGGGTTGTCGTGTTTACGCAGGTAATAGCCCTCGATGAAGTACCACAGGCCTTGGGCAACCATGTGTGCGGTCTGTCCGTGGTTGTCGAACATCGGGTTCACCTCGAATAGGCCGAGGCAATTGGTCTTGTTGCTCATGCCGGCAAAACGCATCATCTGGCAAAATTCCTCGCCGTAGAACCCATGGGGTGAGGGGTAGCCGTTGGCAGGGGCATCGCTCTGGCGGATAGCCCCGATGTCGACACTGAGGAGGTCGGAGTTGCGGATGAGGGCTTCCGCGCGCGACATATCCTGCTGCACCTCGCCTATGCGGTAGGCATCAAACTTCAGGTCGTCCATCAGGCGGACATGGTCCTGCCCCACAAAGTGGGTCTGATAGCCTATGTTGGAGTTGAAGAACAGATAGTTCGGGTTCTGCATGATGATGTTCCGCAGCCAGGTGCGGGAGGTGATGTCGTCGTTGTTCTCGAGGTCGAAACGGGAGTCGATGGAGGTAATGTTGATGATGCTGTGGAGTTTCTCGTAGCCCTTGTAGGCGGCAAAGGTCAGGTCCTGACTACCGCCCAGCAGGACGAGGGTGTGGCCTTCTGCCAGCAGGTCTGCAACAATCTCCGCCACGGCATAGTAGGTGTCGGCAGCGGTTTGCCCCAGTATGATGTTACCCAGGTCGATGATGTGTGTATCGCTGTGTGGAACTGCCAGCTGGTAGAGGTACCGCCGAATCTCGTCGGGAGCTCCGCCGCAGCCGGCATTGTACTCGGCACTGCGGTCCTCGCCAACACCGAGCAGCACGAGGCTGTGTTGCGGAATCTCGTCGCCGGGGTGATAGGGGAAGATGCACGAACCCAGTGTAACGGAGAACTCGCTGGGGTAGTACCCCAGCGAGTCGGGTTGTATAGGTGATAGATATTGTGATATGGACATATTAGAAAGTTTGACGGATGACGTCGCCGTGGTCATTGACAATCATTTTGTAGAACCATGCGGGATACTCGGGCTGCATGGGGAAAGCGCAGTTGCCTGTCTCGGTGCGTTCGAACCGGCCGTTTTTCTCTTTCTTGATGTTGCCGTCGATGTATTTCACCAGCAGATACTGGTCCAGATTGTTCCAGGCCTTCATCATGCGGTCTGCCATGCGGTTGGAGAAGTCGTTAAGCTGATGGGTTAAAGCCTCGTCGCTGTTGACGCTCTGGCTGGCTTTGCCGTCGAAACGGCCCACCTCGTCGATGAAGTTGGTCTCCAATCCGCTTTGTACCTTCTGCACATCCACAATCATGTCGTTATAGCGGCTGTAAATGAAGTTGGTCACTCTGTTGAAGAGCCAGAAAGCGGAGGTGGGGCTGTAGGTGAGCATGTCGCCGTTGCCCTCGCGGAAACATTCGGGGATTTTGGTGATACCGCAGTACATGGGGCAATAGACGGTGCTGTAGGTGTCGTCAACGCCAAACCACAGGATGCCGCCAATCTTGTTGGGTAGCCAGCTGCGGCACTGAGCCACGAAACTGAAGCCTGTCTGCTGGGTGGATGTGGCGCGCTCGTGGACATACTTCTGGCCGTTCACCTCGAAGCCCATGGGACGCCAGCGGTAGGGGCAGGCAAAGGGACCGGCACCCATGTCCTTGCTCATGTCCATGGAGGTACCCTCGTAGTGGTCGCGCATCAGGTTCATCACTTCGTGTACGTCGACCTTATGGTCCGGCTGAATCCACAGAGGCATGCGCTCGGCCTTGATGTCGCCCATGGCGTATTTCTCGTATTTTCTAGTCTCCTTGTTGATACGATGGAACATGGCATACACGCGGGCGTCGCATCCACGGATGCCGCTGAAGGTGAGGGGAGCGTAGGTGTCGCAGAACGAGAACTCCTCGTCCTTGCCGTTGAACCAGCCACAAGCACGAGCGTAGGTGATGATGTCGGAGGAATAGACGCATTCCACTTCCGGCTCATAGAGATAGGCCATGTGGAGGCTGCTGATGGTGGGGTGGAGACCTTTGCCTTTGGCTTTGTTGAACTTCTTGCCCTCTTGGGGGAACTGGGTGATACGGGCCTGGTTGGCATGTCCGCTCACATAGCCGTCGGGGATGCGGCGGGCCACCCACACGGCACCGTCGGTATACTTATATTTCAGTTTCTTGGCGAGGTCGGCCTTCACAGGAGCGCCGCGCTTGCCTATCAGTTCGAGAATCCACACCTCGTTGGGGTCGCAGATGGAGAAACTCTCGCCCTCGCTGCAATAGCCGTAGTCGGCCACCATCTTGGTCATCCAGTAGATGGCCTCGCGGGCATTCTTGGCGCGTTGCAGGGTGACGTAGATCAGCGAACCGTAGTCGATGCCCTTCACCTCGTCTTTCCAGCACTCCTCGCGACCGCCATAGGTGGTCTCGCCGATGGCCAGCTGATGCTCGTTCATGTTGCCCACCACGCTGTAGGTGTGAGCCACCTGGGGAATCTCGAACAGCTTGCGGCCGCTGTCCCAGTCCACCAGCATGAACATCGTGCCGGCGGGGTAGTCCGCAGCCCTGCGGTAATACAGCTCGCCATACAGCACATGGCTGTCGGCGGCATAGGTAATCATGGTGCTGCCGTCCTTGGTGGCACCCTTGGTGAACAGGAAATTGGTGCAGGCGTCGGCCGTCGGTACGGCAAACATGCTCAGTGCGAACAGGCCTGCTGCGAAAATACAGTTAAGTTTTTTCATGGGTATAAATTATTTATATTTTTATTCCAGTTGTTGTTACAACTAATTTAGAAATGCAAATATACGAATAAAATTTGGAATGATAATCTCTAAATCGTAAAAAACCTCGTTTTCAATAGGGTAAAGCTATCTAGAGGAGTATTAAGCACGTTATTTTTAATGAGTTAAGGTCAAAAATCAAAGCGTTTTTTTCAAGGTTAAACTGAATGTTATCCATCAGTTCCCTTATATAGTATTGTATAAACACTTTAACTCATTATATATGAAGACAAACACAGCCACCCTTCGGTGGCAGATTGGCGTTTGTCATTTGAATAATTGTTTTAATAACAGAACTTATTTCTTTTTTCCTTTAAAATGGCGTGAGGATGAATGGCCTTGCGAGACATCGTGGTAGTTAAAGAACAGGCTGTCACCCTTGATACAACCATTCCATTCGCTGTGAGGATTGCTAGAAGTGGAGGTAAAAGTGCCATCCGAGGAGCAGCGCACTTGGAACGACTGGCCTAGATAGTCCATCACCAATCCCTCGTTTCCCTGCTTGGAGACTTTCAAGGACTCGTTGGTGTATACTGTGTCGAACTGATGTTCAGACCCCGTGGAGGAATGGTAATCGCTATATCCCTCATAAGTGCCTAACCATGTGTCGCGGAAATCATTGTCTTTGTCTCCACATCCGACAAAGACAGCCAGGCATGTGACTATCGCCGGAATCAAGAATAAACCTGTTTTCATTTTTTTCTTTTTATTGTTGTATTCGGGTGCAAAAATACGAATATTATTTGACATATTTACTTGCCTCTCTTTTTTTTCATACAAGTTAGTCAATATCAAGAGAGAATAGAATCGGAAGTAACACCCGTCAAACAGGAAGACAACGAACTTTACAGCCCGTTGTCTTCTAATGTGGTAGCCCACTCCTTCTATACTGTCCAGAGAGGATTCTGGAAAAGGGAGATGGGTTATTCCCTATCGCCTGCTTGCTATATAAGTAGGCACAAGAATTACTACAACAGTTTCTTCTTGAGGTTGAGAATCATGTCGTCCGTCATCTTCTCAAGGTCGTACTGGGGGTTCCAGCCCCATTCGTTACGGGCGCAGCTGTCGTCCATCTTGTCGGGCCAGCTGTCGGCAATGGCCTGCTTGATGGGTTCGGGTTCATAAACCATCTCGAAGTTGGGGTAGCGTTTCTTGATGGTGTTGTAGATGATTTCAGGGTCGAAACTCATGGCGGTGACGTTGAAGCTGTTGCGGTGCACGAGTTTGCTGGGGTCGGCCTCCATGATGTCAATCATGGCTTTCTGGGCATCGGGCATGTACATCATGTCCATATAGGTGCCTTTCTTCAGCGGGCAGACAAACTTCTCGCCCTTGACTGCGGCATAGTAAATCTCCACAGCGTAGTCGGTGGTGCCGCCTCCAGGGAGGGTCATGTGGCTGATGAGGCCGGGGAAACGGACACTGCGGGTGTCAACACCGAAACGGGTGAAGTAGTAGTCGGAGAGCAGCTCGCCGGTGACTTTGGTGACGCCGTAGATAGTGTTGGGACGCTGGATGGTGTCCTGTGGGGTGTTGTCGTGGGGAGTGCTGGGGCCGAAAGCTCCGATGGAACTCGGGGTGAAGACGGCACAGCCGAAAAGGCGGGCAACCTCGAGGCAGTTGACCAATGAGCCGATGCCTACATTCCAGCCCAGCATGGGGTTGAGCTCGGCGGTGGCACTCAGGATGGCGGCGAGGTTGTAGATGGTGTCGATGTTGTACTGCTTCACGGCAGTGGCTATCTGCATGATCTGGGTGGAATCGATGCGCTCCACGGGACCACGCTCATAGGGGTCGCCTTTCAGCGGACGCAGGTCGCTGCACACAACATTGTTGTCACCATAGATGTCTCTCAGATTACGGGTCAGCTCGGAACCAATCTGTCCGCCGGCACCAACTATAAGTATTCTTTTCATTGTTGTAATATTTTATGTTTTCTATTTGCCAGAATATTGATAATAACCAATCGTTCAAATTCTTGTAGCTGTAGCACCCAGTTGTTTGAACAGGCAAATATACAAAAATAATCTGAATTGTGAACGTTGTTTTATGAAATAGGAGTGGATTTTTGTTTCATGTTGATATGTTGATACGTTTATACGGTGAGCATCGTTTAACAGATAAACTTATCAACATATCAACGGAGATTGTGTTTTTTTTCGTATTTTTGTATTCTTGAATAGTACACTTGTTATATGACAACACCTTGTGATACAGGCCGATTGATGTTTCATCCGCTGACTGTTGCCGACCGCAGCGTGGTGCAGGCGGTGACACTTGCTGCCGGCAGACGTAACTGCAACTATACCTTTGCCAACCTTATCGGGTGGCAGTTCTGGTTCAACACCCAGGTTTGCCTGTGCCGGGAGACCGTTGTCTTCCGTTTCAACTTGCAGGGGAGGCGTGCCTATATGGTTTGTTCGGCGGAGCCTTTCTCGCCCCGGTTGGTGGAGATGCTCTGTGCCGATGCTGCACCCGAAGGAGGGGATTTGATGATTATCGGTGTGGAGGATGAACCGGCCGCGCAGGTGGCAGCCATGTTGCCCAGACGTGTGACTGTAGAGCCGCGAAGGAACCAATATGACTATATCTATCTGCGCCGGGAGCTGGCCGAGCTCAAGGGCGGCAGCCTCAAGGCCAAGCGCAATCATGTCAATAAGTTCCTCTCTATTTATCCCGACTTTATTTACCGCCCGTTGGAGCCATCGCTCTTCGACGAGTGCCGCCGTCTGGCTAAGTTATGGCGTACCGAGGTGGATGAGAACGGGCACGATACTGGCTATGACCTCAGCGCCGATGCGGAGGCAAGGGCTATGGAGAACGTTTTTTCGCACTGGGAACAACTGGATGCGATGGGAGGCTGCATCTTCATCGACGGGAAGATGGTGGCCTTTACCTACGGTGCACCGGTGACCCACGATACTTTCGATGTGTGTGTCGAAAAGGCCAACCGCCGTATCGACGGGGCGTTCAACATCATCAACCAGCAGTTTGCCGCCCACCTGCCTGAGCAGTATGTCTATATGAACCGCGAGGAGGATATGGGATTGGAAGGGCTACGCAAGTCCAAGCTCTCTTATCACCCCCATATCCTGCTCTCATACAATAGTCTTACCATACGATGCCAATAGGATACACGTTGCAACGAATGAGCCCCGAGGATGCGCAGTTGACGGTGGCTTGGATGACCCGCCAGTATGGGTTTGACCCCAAAGAGGTGGAGGAGTGGGTGGCGCACTTGCATTTCAACTGGAGCAAGAGTGTGAAGGCAGTGGATGCAGAGGGCAATGTGATTGGACTGCTGAATATGAGCGACTACCGCGTTGAAGAAGAGACGGAGGTTATCCGCACTGAGAGGCCGGAGCTGTTGGCGCGACTCAACGAGCTGCGGTATATTGCCGTCTTTTCGTTTATCGTGGCTGAGGCGTATCGTGGCACACGGCTGAATTACGATATGATCATGTCGTTGTGGCCGGATCTGCAGGAGTACGATTTTGTCTTTATCCCCGTGATGCACCACCTGAAGACCCACAGCTATTGGAAACGCTGGGGCGCGGTGGAGTTTTTCCGCGACGGGATGTCGGTCTATTATATGCTGCCTCTCAGCCCTTTGGCCAAGCAGGTGGCGCAGACGTTGTGAGGGGCGGATGTGCTATTGTTATCAGGAACAGGATTATTCCCCACAGGTCAAATCCTAACCTGTAGTTCTTCAGCATTTCTTCTTGGTTTTGCTTTTGGGCTTGGGCTCAGGGAGCTCGGTGCAGGTGGCCTTGACCAAGGCCGACAGGTAGTCGTGGTCGTCCACCTCCTCGATGTAGAAGTAGGGCTTGGCGCCCTCGTAGGGTGGGCGCATCTCTTCGGTACGCAGCAACCGGCGTCCCGCCTCGGTGGGCTTAATGTAGAAGCCGTTGTCGCTGATAAGTCCGAATATCTTGCCGTTGCAGTAGATGGCGTAGTCGCCGAACATCTTGCGGGTGGTGATGTCGCCCGCTTTGGCGCACTGGTCGGCAATGTATTGTACAAAGTCTGGATTGCTTGCCATAAGATTTGTGTGTTATTGTTTATCCGTTGATAAGATTTGTGATTTTATTCCCAGAAGCGGATTTCCTGGTCATAGTCGATGTCCTCCTTGGTGAGCATGGTGCCGCATTGAGGACAGCGGCCCATAGCGTCGGAATCGAAAGTGCCGCCGCATTCGCAGGGTGGCGGCAACTCCCAGCCGCCGCCGAAGTCCACAGCTTGTGCTTTGCCGCAGCGGTTGCAATAGAGTGTCCCCTGCCCGTTGTAGCCCACGCCGTATCGCCGTTGGAACTCATGCCCGCATCGGCGGCATCGTATAGTGTATATTATACCCATTTTTGTATTGTAAATTAAAATCCCCCACTAACACATTAACACATTAACACATTAACGAATTCCCGAATTAACGCATTAACACATTCCCACATTAACGCATTCAAAGAATCTCCTCCAATGCACCGCTTTCTGAATCGATGATAAAGCCGCGCACCTCGATGTCCTTTGGCACCAGCGGGTGCGTGCGGATGGTCTCCACCGTGCGGCGGACGGACTCAGGCGTGTCCTTGAAACCCTCGAGCCAGTGGTTAAGGTCGATGCCGCACTTGCGGATAGTGTCGAGCGTCTGTTCCGTCACTCCGCGTGCCAGCATCTCGTCGTGGAAATGGTCGTAGCTCATGTGGCAGGCACCGCAGTGCGAGTGGGCCACCACCATCACGTGCTTCACGCCCAGCTCGTAGATAGCCACGATGAGGCTTCGCATAGCCGAGTCGAAGGCCGAGATAACCAAGCCTCCAGCATTCTTGATGATTTTGGCGTCACCGTTCTTCAACCCCAGGGCCGCAGGCAACAACTCGGTGAGGCGGGTGTCCATGCACGACAGCACCGCCAGCTTCTTGTCGGGGTACTTGTCGGTGCGGTATTGCTCGTAGCCCTTGTTGGCCACGAACTCTTTGTTGTATTGTACAATTTGGTCAATCATAATTAATTTTATTGGTTAGTTGTCCTTTTCATGCGATTACGTTTTTCACAAAATCCATGAATAATGGATGAGGGTGAAGAACGTTGCTGGAGTACTCGGGGTGGAACTGGGTGCCGATAAACCAGCGGTGGCTGGGGATTTCGACAATTTCCACCAGTCCGCTTTCGGGGTTGGTGCCGACACACATCATGCCGTTTTTCTCGTACTCTTCTTTGTATCGGTTGTTGAACTCGTAGCGGTGGCGGTGGCGTTCGCTGATGTGAAGAGTGCCGTAGATATCGGACACGCGGCTGTTTGGGCTTATGTCGCAGCTGTAGGCGCCTAAACGCATGGTGCCACCCATGTTGGTAACGGTCTTCTGTTCCTCCATCATGTCGATAACATTGTGGGGAGTGTTGGAATCCATCTCGCTTGAGTTGGCATCGTTGTATCCCAGTATGTTGCGTGCAAATTCAATGACCATCATCTGCATACCCAGGCAGATTCCGAAAGCTGGCAGGTTGTTGGTGCGTGCATATTCTGCTGCAATAATCTTGCCTTCAATGCCGCGTTGTCCGAATCCGGGACAGATTATGACGCCGGCCACTTGGGAGAGTTTCTCCGGGACGTTTTCTTTGGTGATGTTCTCGCTGTTGAAAAAATCGATTTTTACTTTCACATGGTTGTAGATACCTGCCAGAATGAGGCTCTCACGGATACTTTTGTAGGCATCTTGAAGGTCGTATTTGCCCACTAATCCCACGTGGACTTCCTTGGTGGCGGTGCGCTGTAGCTCGAGGAAACGGTTCCAGTCCTCCATCATGGGAGTCTCGCCCACGGGTATGCCGAATTTGCGTAGCAAAGCTGCGTCGAGTCCTTGACGTTGCATGTTGACGGGTACTTCGTAGATGCTATTCAGGTCTTCACTCTGTACCACGCATTCAAGGTCGACGTTGCAGAATGAGGCAACCTTTTGGCGGATGCTGTCGGAGAGATGCTTCTCAGTGCGCAGCACAAGAACGTCGGGCTGGATGCCCGCACCCTGCATTTCTTTTACAGAGTGCTGTGTGGGCTTGGTCTTCAGTTCGTCGGCGGCTTTCAGATAAGGCACATAGGTTAGGTGTACACAGACGGCGCGGTTGCCCAACTCCCATTTCAACTGACGGATGGCTTCAAGGAATGGAGCCGACTCAATGTCGCCGATGGTGCCACCGATTTCAGAGATGACGAAATCGACGGTGTCATTGTGCATGATGCGGCGTTTGATTTCGTCGGTGATGTGAGGCACCACCTGAATGGTCTTGCCGAGATAGTCGCCATGACGTTCCTTTTCAATAACCGCTTTGTAAATCTTGCCTGTGGTCACCGAGTTGGCATGGGTAGTGCGGATACCCGTGAAACGTTCGTAATGACCCAGGTCAAGGTCGGTCTCCATGCCGTCGACCGTCACGTAGCACTCGCCATGCTCGTAGGGGTTGAGTGTCCCGGGGTCGATGTTGATGTAGGGGTCGAACTTCTGGATGGTGATGGAGTAGCCACGGGCTTGCAAAAGCTTGCCGATACTGGCTGAAATAATGCCTTTACCCAAGGAGGAGACCACACCTCCTGTTACAAAGATATAACGTGTCATATTGTGGGTATTGTTTTTGATACTAATTCTTGGTGGGGATTTCTAAAATCCGATTGCTTTTTTCATTTTGAAGGAAACAGTCCTGCGGATGTCAGTGGCAGAGGCTCCGAACAGCAGCTTGTAGGTGCCTGCGGCGGTCTCCCATGCGGCGGTCGACTCGTTGAAGGATGCCATCTCGTAGGTGGTGACCGTCAGCGTAAGGGTCTCGGACTCGCCCGGCATGAGGGTCTTGGTTTTGGCAAAGGCCTTCAGCTCTCGGTCGGGCTTCTCCAATCCGCCGGAGGGGGCGGAGACATAGAGCTCCACCACTTCACGTCCGGGCACTTTGCCCGTGTTGGTGACGGTGATGGTGGCAGTGAAGCCCTCTTGGTTGGCTTTCACCTTGGGTTGGCCGTAGTCGAATGTGGTGTAGCTCAAGCCGTAGCCGAAGGGGTACGACACTTCCACGCCGCGTGTCTGAAAATGACGGTAGCCGACCCAGATGCCTTCTTCATATTCGGTGAAATCGACGTTGCGCCGTGTGCCTCGCCTGCCGGACATATCCCATCGGTAGGGGAAATTGCCCGCCGAGGGACTGTCCATATAGTTGACGGGGAAGGTCATCGGCAGCTTGCCGGAGGGGTTCACCTTGCCTTTGATGATGTCAGCGACGGCGTGCGCTCCTTCCTGCCCGGGTGTCCACGGGAGGATGATGGCATCGACAAGCCCCTTCCACGAGGCGGTCTCCACCACACCCACGATGTTCAGCACCACCACCACGCGCTTGTCGGCCTTGTGATAGACTAAGCTGACGTTCTGGATAAGCTCGCGCTCGATGGCTGTCAGTTCAAAGTCGTCGTGGACCACGCGGTCGGCACCCTCGCCGGCGATGCGGCCCAGTACGATAATAGCCACATCGTTTGCCTTTGCCTGCCGTTCGATGGCTTTCACCGACACTTCGGGTTCGGAACGGTGGCGCTTGTCGGTGGAGGAGGCCTCCATCCGCTCTTTGTCTTGCTGCAGGGCGTAGCAATGGCGGTAGTAGTTAGCCAAATCCTCGTCCAAAGAGAACCCGGCGGTGGTCAACGCCTCCTGCATATTGGCGACGTGAGCCATATGGACAAATCCCGAGCCGGTGCCGACGCCCAGGAAATCCACCGAGTTGATGCCGTAGAGGGCCACCTTTTCACCGCCCTTCAGGGGCAGAGTGCCATGCTCGTTGCGGAGCAGCACGATGGACTCCTCGGCGGCCTTGCGTGCCACTTGTGCATGGGCTTTCAGGTCGGGTTGGTTGGAATAGGGGTATTTCCTGTAGTGAGGCGTTTTCACGATATACTCAAGCACGCGGCGCACATTGCGGTCGAGTTCGGCCTGGGTCAGTTCGCCGCTCTCCACCGCGGCCATCAGCCGGTCGCGTTCCCGCTGGAATCCCGGCATCATCAAGTCGTTGCCAGCCTTGGCGGACTTGACGGTGCTGTCCTTGCAGCCCCAGTCGGTCATCACCAGGCCGTCGAAGCCCCAGTCGTCGCGGAGGATGGTGGTGAGCAGACGGTGGCTCTGCTGGGTGTATTCGCCGTTCAGCTTGTTGTACGACGACATCACCGTCCACGGGCGACCCTCCTTGACGGCAATCTCGAAATTTTTGAGGTAGATTTCGCGCAGGGCGCGCTCGCTGATGCGGGCATCGTTCTCCAGCCGGTTGGTCTCCTGGTTGTTGGCGGCAAAGTGTTTGACGGAGCAGCCCACACCCTTGGACTGCACCCCGCGCACGTAGGCGGCAGCGATGCGGCCCGACAGCAGTGGGTCCTCTGAGAGGTACTCGAAGTTGCGGCCGCAGAGTGGGTTGCGGTGGATGTTCATGCCTGGGGCGAGTAGCACATCAACGCCGTATTCCAGCACCTCGCTGCCCATTGCCTGTGTCATCACTTCCACCATAGCGGGGTCCCACGAGCTGGCAATCAGTGTGCCGATGGGGAATCCGGTGCAGTAGAACGTCTGGCTGGTGCCTTCGCGGGTAGGGTCGATACGCAGTCCGGCGGGACCGTCGCTGAGAGCCGTCATGGGGATGCCGAGACGGGGGATTGTGCGGGTGTAACCGGCCACATTGGGGACGTCTGGCACAATGCCTGCACCACCCACCAGCAGGGCGCATTTCTCCTCCGTAGTCATCGCATTCAGCACCTCGTCGATATTGTCGCTCCGCAGAGCGGGGCCGTCAGCCTGTTGTGCAAAAGCCACCTGCGAGCACATCAGCATAGTGATTAATGAAATCCTTGTAAAAGATAATGTTTTTAAACGCATAGGATATTGTTTTAATGTTTAAGTTTCATTGTTTCTCTCTACTCACGTATCCTCATGTTGATGTTTATTTTAGATTCACACCTTCCCACATTCAAAAGATTCCCACATTTACACATTAACGAATTAACACATTCAAATATCGATTCCCACATTTACACATTCACGCATTCCCACATTCAAAAAGACTCCCACATTAACGAATTAACGCAATCACACAATCTTTATACTCTATTTCGGGTGCAAAGATATGTTAAGTATTAATCTTGTAGATTTTACAATAAAGGTGTTGTAATTTTCTTGTTAATATAAGTGTTCTAAATAGTTATACTACTGTTGCTTATATTGATAGTTCTTGTAAACGTGATACTGAATGTCTTGTTATTTTTTCTTCTTTACAAGAACCCAATAATTATTATCCTTATCGTAATATATAATGTTTTTTCTCTTTAAAGAGGAAAGAAGGTTAGTCACTTTGTCCTTCTTTTGTTGTTCCTTCAGTACAGAAGATAGTTTGTTAAGAAGGAGACCTTCTATTGCTTCACGATTTGCATGTTTGAACTTCGTGATATATTTAACAATAAGGTCTCTGAAGTAATTGTCATCGAAACTGCTATTCTGAATATATTGTTGTTTCAGATTTGTTGTTTCCAATGGTGCTACAGTGACAGCTGAAAGATAGAAGTTCGGCTTTCGTCCTTCGATAAGATTGCGTTTGCGCAACAATCTTATTTCCTCATCAGTCAGTGGCTGGTGTTTCTGTACTTTGTCCAGCAACATTATATCATTCAATGAAAGGAGTGGATTCCCAGTGAGGATTTTTGCAAATGTTTCGTTGATAACTTTTCCTATCACCTCGACACGCACCATCCCCTTTGAGAGGTCATAGTCAGGCATGGGGAACAGCCGTTGCCGTTGCTTTTCGAACAGTTTTTTGATACCGCCACCTTCTGTCTCGACCATATTTACATTGCGCATGGCCCGTACAAGAAAGGGATTTCGATATATAGACTTAGGACAATCGTCATTGATCACACTTTCAATAGAATCAGGGATAAATTGTCCATGATTTCGGAATATCAATTTCTCGTTGTCTACCTCAACGACCTCAATTCTTGCCCCTTTGTTATAGTCTTGATGGGCTATGCAGTTATTCAAAGGCTCGCGTATGGTGAAGATATCATATCGTAACATCTCCTCTGGGAAGAGTGAGTCATTTCGTACATAGCGATACTTGATATTGCGAATTTTGGCCCGTACTTGATCGACTGCGAGCAGCATAGGAATATTGAAAATCTCATAATCGATATTTTCATTACGGCTGTTTTTCAGCGACCATCTAATTTGGCATACAGCGGGACTCAGCAAATGTGCAGACTCTTCATTCCCAAGGATGATTAATGCTGTGCGGGTTATTTTGCCTTTGATGGTGAAATGTGATTTATTCAGAAACGTGATGTCATCCCAGATGTCCACCTCATTTGCTTTCAAAGGATAACGCTTCTTGAATTCAATACGAGCCTTTGCAATAGCATCTGCATCTAGGTCGTCAATTGTGGCCTCTTCAATAATACCAGCCGACCAGTCATCAGGTAATTCCATTTCGGAGAGGATGGCGTTCAGGCGTTCAGGCAACATCTCAACAAGTGAATCCTCAATACGCTGCCATGCCTTGCGGTGAGCATATACCGGAAGTTTGGGCAAATGTTTGGGAATATTGATGATCCAAACACATTTATTTGTGTCGGAAGTGATATATTCATCGATGGATAGTCCCTCTGTGGAGAGGTTTGTGCAGTGCTCTTTTATGGTCAATGTGGCCGACTGCGCCGTGTAATTGTATGGATTGATACCTATAATCTCTAAAGTTTTATCTACAACACCCAAAACCAAACTACCACCGCTCATATTGGCAATGGCAGAGACATACGAAATAACGTCGTCTTTCTCATTTCCGAGCAAGGCATTCTTCAAATTCTTAAACTCTTTCCACTCGCAGCGCGAGTTTTCTTGTGGAAAGTATTGCTTTAAATAGTTGCGTAATTCGATGTCGGTCATTATTCTATCTTTTAGGGGTTGTGTCTATCATTATTTGTTTTTTTCGGGTGCAAAGATACGGTTTTTATTTTAGTTACACATTCAATCTATTTTACTAATTTACTAACACATTCACGCATTTCCACATTCACGCAATCCCACATTCAAAAAAGATTCCCACATTCAAAAAGACTCCCACATTTACACATTCACACAATCCCACATTCAAAAAAGATTCCCACATTCAAAAGACTTACACATTTACACATTCACACAATCCCACATTCAAAAAAGATTCCCACATTCAAAAAGACTCCCACATTAACGAATTAACGCAATCACACAATCTTTATACTCTATTTCGGGTGCAAAGATACGGGTTTTATTTAGTTGTCAGTCATTAGTCTAACGGTTCAGGCTGGTCGTCTTTGGGGGAGAGGGTGTCATTCTTAGGGAAGGTGAGGTCTTGGATGAGGTTCAAGAAAGCGTTCTGGTTTATGAAATAGGTCTCGTCTTCATCCATTTTGTCTTTGATGACTGTGAGCCCGTAGTTGATATACTCCTCCATGGTCATTATCAAAGCGTTCACTGTTTCGCTAGGTGTACAACGTCCTTTGTCGAGTTCGTACCAGTCTATTTCGGGCGTTTTTGCCAACAATGCAATAAACATGTATTCTCTGAGTTTTGGGTAAGCTCTGCGGCCTTTCTTCGAATCGATGTTGCCCCAATACTGAATGGGTTGTCCGAGGTCTTTGATATCCAAATCTTCGTTCAAAGGCAGTTTCTTGTTAGAGTAAAGTCCGATGAAAAAAGCCATAATCAGCACCTCGTAGCCTGCACCGAGAACCTTTGCCTTTGAGTCTGAGGTCTCGTTTGTACCTTTGCCGAAGTCACACAGCCTCTTAATCACTTCGTCCTCGAAATGTTTTTCATATGAGGGATTCTTCCGTCCCCACAGCTCAAACAAAGAGACAAATCTTTCACTGTCGAATCTATTATATCTTATTGCCATGTTTCACTCCTTTCTAGTTTATGGGTTCAATTCTAGTTTCTATTGTGGCCAAATTCTTGTCATTAAACGGGCGTTTCTTTTCAACACGGTATTTCTTGCCCTTGATGGCTTTAAGACGCTTTGTGTCAATTGATGAAGAGCCATCGGCATTTTCGTTTAAGAAACTCTTTGTGACGATGATGGTCTGTTTGTTTATTTCTCCAATCACTCCAAAGAAGTCACTTTCTTTAGCAGCAGTGAACGATGAGGTGGGTGCATCAAAAATCAGAGGATAATCATCCTCATGCTTTACTGTTGTAAGCTCAGCTACAGCAAAAAGGAGTGACATATACATAGTAGTTTTTAGTGCTGTATTGGGATTGTAAATGCGAGTACCATCGGTATCAATCAGCATCAGTTCCGCACTCTCATCAGCTTTCTCCACAATATGGGCTTGGCCTCGAAAGTCACCACGATTAAGGCGTTCAAGATAATTGTTCGTCGTATCCTCCAATTGAGCTAGGAACTCCCGTTTGTTATGTATTTTTGCAGCCAAGAAAGCCTCTGCAATTCGTTGCATTGCAATGCTTGTACGAGCATAAGTGGCTGCTAAGGACTCTTCGGATATTTGACTATATTCTTCTTGATACTCTTCTAGTTTCTTTCGATGCTCATCTATCTGTCGTTTTAAGAAATCGGATTTGTTTTCTGCTTGATTCTTTTGTCTCCACCACTCAGAAATATTATTAAACGCAGATACCAATTGTTCCTCAGAAAGACCGTCTGTCTGAGCCAGTATTTTGCGTTTTTGTTCCTCTTCTTGTTCTAGCCTTGCCTGTAAATCGTCTGCAATATCATGGCTCCTGCGATTCTTTTCAATTTCAGTTTTAATTATTATTGGCAATCGAGTAAGCCAGTTCATACTATTGTGCAATACTGTATAGCGGTTAGCTAGTTCACGAATATATTCATGTTTGAAAAGAGTGTCTTCTTCCTCATCTTCATTATCATGTGTATCTTTAAGTGATGCCAAATAGTCATCGAGATGTTTTTTCATCGTGTTATATGCAACGGAACCTTTTGGTGCTGGTGTACCGCATATTTTACACACTTCATCGTGTAGCATTTCTCTCATGGTGTTTTCATCTGGAATATTCAATGCTAGAGGAACAAATCCTTGATTGATTTCTTCCTGCATCTTGCCAGCCAACTTCTTTGCACCTTGTTCACGCTGATATTCACGTTCCATACGTCTTTGCTCTTTGTCGAGATTTGCTACCGTGTCGCCATATTCACGTGCTATAGGTTCAAATCCCATCAGAATCCACATCTCGTCAAGCAATCGAAATGTATAGTTTTCTGAGATGCTATTGTATGCTTTTGCAATCTTCTCCTTTAATGTTTCAATTCTGTTATTGGTTGAGTTTAGCAGCTCAGAGGATTCTTTGTTTTTTTCTAACTCATCCAAAAGGGTTGTGAAATTAACGGCCTCCTTTTGAGAGTTCTTTAACTCCTCACCTTTATCTCTAATAAAGTCAAGTTCATTTTTTATCAGCGATCTTAACCGTTCAGCCTCCTTGCTATTCTTTCGGTCAGCTCTCATTGCATTATCTGCAGCATCCTGTGACCATTTTTGAGCTTTGCTAGTAAAGTTAATATAAGGATCAAAATCCCGTATCTTGCTAAATGTTTCTACAAGGTAGCTCATTGCCTCCTCTTTGTTAAAAATATTCAGCTCCTGTTCTCCTTTAAACAGGCAATATTTCCTGATAGATACAGAGAAGTCAATGTCGAACAACCGTTTTGCAGTATCGCCTTCACATACTTCTTTCTCATTGCCATTTTGTATGTAGATACAATGCATAAAGTTGGAAGTTGTAACAGAACCATCAGGTGCTTTGGTGAATTTGAAAGACTTTTCTACAATTTTCTCATTGCGGTCACTTTCATATGTCATCGAGACTTTGACTACTGCGGATTCATTGGGCATCAGTTCGGCAATCTTTTTCTTTGATATATACTTGATGTCCACTTTTGGTTTATTGTCAACAGTGTCGAACAACCATTCTAATGCTTCGAAAAAAGTTGTTTTACCATCCCCATTAGCACCAATTATCAAGGTAAGCCCTTCGCCTACATCCATGCTATTACTTCCATAGTAACTGCGGAAGTTCTCGATTGAAATATTCTTGATTATCATAAGAAAAGATTATTATTTAGGTGGGTAAAAACTTTTTTGTATACCTCTTTCTGTTTCGAGGAATCCATTGAACCATCCAGTTCGCGTATGATGCGAGCAACACTTACAATAATAGCATTATCGCTTCGTAAGGCTTCTTGTAAATCTAGCTCATTCAGTTGCTCAGAAGTGTAATCATACTGTTTCATAAGTTGCTCATTGTTGAGTACCATTTGCAACATTTTATCTTTCTGTGTCATGGCTAATATGTGTATTGTCAAACATGTTTAATCCATAGTAATTCATCACATCTATCAATTCCATCTGCGCATGAGATGGATTCTCAGATAGTGATGAGAAGTCATATACGCGTTTCAACTCACCAGCAAGAAGAGCTTGCTCCATACGATAACTTTGAGTATTTGGCATTACTTTTGGAATTACTACCAAGTCATGAATATAAGAGTATTTCTTGTCTTTGTGTGTTCTGAGAACACGTCCGCGTCGTTGAATGAACTGGCGAGGATTACCTGTACTTGCACAAAAAATTGCCAGTTCGCTACGAGGTACATCCACACCTTCATCTAGACATTTCATAGATGTAAGTACTTGGAGTCTGCCAGAAGCGAAATCATCCAATATTGCATTACGGTCTTTGGTGTCACCCGTAAACTTTCTTACAGTGACGTACTTGTCAACCTCGCAAACAACCTGTGTATATAAGTCAATCAGGTGCTCAGCGTCTATGTCATCTGTGATTGTTTCGTGGTCTTCAAAAATGTCTGCTCTCTGTTCATTTGGATTATTTCCCTCTGGTACATAAACTAGAGTATATTTGAGAGAACCTTTCTCTACAAAGCGATTGGATATTATGTGTTGGAAAACGGGTAATTTATTGGCTGCTTTGTGTATTATTCTTTTACGAGCCAACAACAAAGCCATCAAGACATCGTCTTTTTTGTCAAATGTTCCACTGTTGAAATTGAAATAACGTGATATTTTGGTTGACAATTCGGCATAATGCTCCATCTCGTCGTCTGTTAACTGAACAATATGGGGATAGTAATAATAGCGACAAAGAACACCTTTCTTAATGGCCTCTTCCATAGAATACTCATATGTATATTTTTCTTCCGCTCCAAAGAATCGTTCAAGTTTGCGATTTGTCTGTTCGTCGAATTGTCTTTCAGGTGTTGCAGAAAGTCCTATTCTTCGTAAGTAATTAATGCTGCCCAGTTTCTTTAGTATTCCAGGTGCACCCATATTGTGTGCTTCATCTGCTATCAGCAACATTTGGTTACGTGAGAAACCATTCAATGTGTCAAATACATTCTGTCGAGCAAATGAACTATAGGTAGCAATAATAATGTATGATACATTGTCATCTTCTTTACAGTGCTTTTCATCAAATTGTACTCTATTTATTTCTTCACGCCACGACGAATTTTTAGAACTAACTTTTATTACCCTAGTGTAACCAAACTTTCGACACTCGTTTTCCCACTGCTCTACTAGGGTCAAGGTGGGAACAAGTATCAGAGCCTTATAGTAGCCTTTTCGTCTGTAGATTTCTAACAAACAGTTTAATGCCGTAAGTGTTTTTCCAGTTCCGGTAGCCATCGCAAAAAGGCCTTTTTGTCCATTTGCCTTCCAGTTTTCAAAGGCTTGTTTCTGATAGTCGCGAGGACCACTAGGATATGGAAAATGTGGAACTCCTGTTATTAATTCATCGCTTATTGCTATATTTTCAACTTTTTTTCTGGCCGTTTCAATGGCTGATATTATTGATGGCCGAATATGTATTCGTGATATTTGCTGCTCTTGTTCAAGTAACTCAGCAAGGTTTTTCCCTCCAAAAGTTGTACTAATTCTGTCTATTACTTTTTCCGCATTAATATAAATGAGATTTTTGTCGTTCTCCTCAAATGCTCTCTCAAAGTCATTCTCAATATTCTCTATTTGAGATTTAAATATCTCACCATCCCAATTGCATGAAACCGAGATACTCTCTATGTTGTCAACTAATGCAGTTTTAGTAAAGTTGCAAGAACCTTCAAAAGAGACACTGTGGCTTCCATCAGAGAAAAGACCAAATTTTGTATGAGCAATTCCATTGTGGTCTTTGGGTTGGACGATTTTTATTTCAATTCTTTTATTTGAAATAAGCCAAGCAAGGCACTCAAAGAAATGATGCCCTTCATCAGAGAGATTATTTTGGATAGAAGAGATGTCTGATAAATCAAATACGTCTGAAATTGCATTGCTCTGTCCGGCAATAATAGTTTGTTTGTCTTGTGGGGACAGGAGATTGTTTATAATCATTCTCATCTTTCCTCCATTATAGAGGAATACGGCAAAACCAGAAGCCAGTATTCTTATTGCAGAAGAGCTAAAGAAACCCAACATCAAATCAAATCTTGTACTATTGCACAAGCATTCAGAAAAGAAACCAATGGGTTCCCATTCTGTGCCCGATTTGTATCTGCGGTGAGGAGGGAATGACACGTTATTGAGCATAGCTGCTAATCTATCAAAGTCGGCTGAAAATGTTTGGCATTACTTGTTTTATATTCAAATTGTAAGCAATGGTTATTGCACCAATGATGGGCCAAAGATACCATATATGGTCTCCAGTACTTTTCTTGAGCATTTTTTACTGCTGACTTATATTGAGAGTCACTTTGTATTTGCTTATAGGCATCACCCTTTATGAAATTTGAAAGAACAAAATCAATTCCTAATACAATATCCATAGGAGGATATGATATACGAGGAGTAGGCAACAACAACACGTTTCCTAAATTCGAATCTTTTAGTATGTCACCTCCCCATGTCAAATGAAAATGAGGATGAATATATTCTTGATTTTCATTATTGTCATAATCTAAATGCCAAGATGAAGTTTTCGTTATGTGGTTTTCGTCCAACCCTTCTGCCGTCACTCTAAAATAATAATTAGAAACAGGAATATCATCGTCACTTTCCTCAAAAGCAATATCCAACAGGACATTTAACATAATCAATTTTGGCATAGTATTTCGTGGGACATCGCTAATTCCAAACTTAAGTTTTTCAACTCTATAAATTCCTTGATTATACAAATGAGATGTTAAGGGAGAGGTGTCTAAACACAGATTCCTACTTCGAAGTATTCTTGCTATATTTTGTATTTCTACAGCATAATTACCCATATTCATTGCCTTTTACGTGAATACAATACTTTTAATCTCGCATACCTGTCTTTTTCTACATCTGCAACATCAATCCAATTGTCAATGTTTTTCCGCCATAGAGCAGCTTCAACAGAGACATAGTATGGCTCTTGCCAAGAGTAGAGATTATCTTGTCCTTGAACGAGCATACCGTCAACTGGATCCAAAGGACGATTTAAGCCCTTGCAAATCGTCCAAAACTCATCACTAGAGGCTCTGTTAATGATATCAGCAACATTCAAGCATGTTAATCCTGTTATTTGTCTGATCCTATCAACCCTATCCCTTGCATGAGTTGAGCGGAGAAATGTGTCCGATTTCATGTCTTCTTTCCACCATTGTTCTATCAAATGTGCCCACCAGCGGGGCCAACCATTGCAAAAAATACCTTGATATTTAGTGGCAGCTAAAAAATCCAATAATAAATCCCAGTCTTTAGATTGAGTTTTGTCTATCCCAAGACGTGCGGCTAATATATCTTCATCAATAAGCAGACCTTGTTTAGTCAAAAATTCAGTAATTAGAAATCTTGATTGAATGTGGATTGGTGATTTCTTTGTTTCATAATACTCGCTTCTAAATCTACTGTCAAGTAGTGCTTCATCGGTATTTAATATTCTGTTTATACTTAAAGAAGAATCAGATAACGTTTTATATCCATTAGATAAATCAATGAGTTGGGCAGTGTATATTGGAAAGGCCTTGTCATTTAATTTGGATTTATCAATTAGAATATCAAACAAATCTTTCCCAGATTTTTCTAGAGCCTGCTGGGTTTTATCATTTGCAGAAAACAATACGATTGGAAAACTTTTTAATACACCTTCTTTTTGCCTTGTCCGAATTTCTTGAGCGAGTGAAGTGCCTCTGAAATCAGCTCGTTTGTTGTTTTCATTTGGCAAATCGTCAAGTTTTAGGTCAAGTATTAATCCATCATAGTTGTCTTCTTCTTCTTTTAAGAAAGAAAATTGTTCTTCCCATGAATCTTTATGTTGCATGGCTACGATTGATATTTTCTTATTATCAAAACCTTCAACCTTGTTTTGTGATTTGGGATCGTCATCAATGTAATAATACTGTATAGGCATGGTCAATTATTTTTTAGGGTTTAAGGGAATTAATATTCTAAAACATGTGGAATAACCAATCTTAGGTGGTATTATGGAAATATTGCCTTTATATGAAATAATAATATCTTTTACAATTTTAAGACCAAGACCAGTACCAATCAGTTGTTCTTCGTTTGGAGCATCAAAACTGGCCGGTGTTGACGTGGAAAAGAAAGCATTAAAGACTCGGCTTTCATTCTCTTTGGGAATGCCGTCTCCATTATCAAGGAAATCGATGAATGAATAATCACCATCGATGCCCACCTCTACTAATATTTTACCAAGTACATTTGCACGCTTTATTGCTTTTCTTGAATTTGTATATAAGTTGTACAGAATGGAATTCCACTCAGAACTATGCATAGGAATTGTGGTCACATCAAAATCGAAAGCATCTATAATAAATTCTATCTTGTTTTTCTCCAAATCGTTTTGTATAGTGTTTTGGAATCTATCTAAAACAGCCAATATATCAATTGGTGTTTTTTTCCTGTTTGTATTTTGTGAAATTGTTGTTCCAAAATAATCCGTATATCCAAATAAGTTATCAAAATCAAATTTAATTTTATCAATCTGATCGCGTGCTTCATCATTAAGAGGTAATTGCTTCAAAATACTAATATGGCTATACACAGATGCGTGAAACTGTTTCATTTCATGCGTAAACTCTCCTATTGTCAGGCCTAATCCAGCTAACACTCGAAGCATTCCAGCTTCTTCTATTAAGTTTTCGAGTTTCTTTATTATTTCAAGCCCCTCTTTTTTGTTTTGAGCTTTATATTGTTCTTCTTCTGAGAAATCTGTAATATGATCGGATTTGTCATCAAGAATGTTTTTCAATTTATCAAACATTTCTTGTGTCGTTTGTTCTTTATCATCCGAATCTTGAGTAATGTCATCATTATTTTGTCTTTCTTTGAACACTTTTATCTTCTCTGCAATTCGACTTCTGACAGCAACAAGTGATTTATTAATGAAATCTGACAATTGATTAAAGGCTTCGTTTTCAATCAGACCTTCTCTGCTTGCTGTTTCTTCAAAGGTATCACCTTTAGGGTCAATTATCTCTACAAAACCAAATAGATTTTGATTGTTTAAAGGAATATTTGTTTTCCCAGATTCTGAGCTCCAACGTTTATCAATATTCGTCCAGTCATCTTTTGGCTCACCATAAGGCAACACCCTGAATCCATTTCTATATAGCCTAACACCACTTGCCGTCTTTGATAACTCTTGTATTCTCTTCAAGTCAGTACCAGATATTCTATCGCCGTAATATTGTGGTCTATCATAAATGAAATAATGTATCTTGAAATATACATCTGAAAGCGAGGGGAAGCAAGGTACTTCTTCAGTATGTGAAATCTCAAGAATGTCATCAAGCCTAAGGCTATTACTTTTTATTGAGATTATTCCACAATGGTTTTGGTCAATATAACCCTCAATAGTTGCTAATGATTTATCGAAAATAGATATTTGTTCGTTCAAGAAAGATTGTTTACCACCTCCTGATACTAAATAAAAATTCACTTTAAATGTCTCTTCATTTTGAACAGCAAGATTATCTGTTTTACTACGTTCGGATAAATAGTCGGGCTGAAACAAATCTAAAACATATCGAAATACACGTTTAATTGCTGCTTCTGTCCACTTTTCTCTAAGACCATGTATTTCGATAGTTGTACCCTCTACTTTTTCCTTTTCCACTATCTCTATCGGGAACGTAATGGATGTTAAGTCTCTGTCGATAGTATATGCATTCCAATTAATCTCAATTCTAATTGCATTTTCAGCATCCTTATTTTGTGTGATAATGACCATTCGTTCCCCTAAACGTTGTGCAGCAAATCTTCCTATTCCTTTTTTCCCAGCTTTCGTCCTATTGAAACGAAGAGATGTTGGATTATGAAGTTTATCGGTAGAAGAAATACGCATAAAACCATTAATTAACTGCTGTTCTGTCATACCTAAGCCATTATCCGAGATAACCAAGGTGCCTCCTACATCAGAAGTGTCAATAAAATTAACATCAACAATGGTTGCATCTGCATCATACGAGTTCTTTATCAGTTCTGAAACAGCGGTTTCCGCTTTCCCAACCAACTCATAACCTAGTCTTTGAATCAAACCTGCGTCTACTGTAAACCCGACTTCTTTTATGTTTTCATTATCTCTCATTTGCATCTGAATTTAATGGATTCAAATAAAACAATTTGCGCACATTATTTCGCCACCAAGAATGTCAGCAAGAGTTGTGCCTTTATCTTGCTTCCTGCTTTCTTCTTGGCGTTTGATTATATCAAGCTTGATTTGTCGCACACGCTCGGGTTGACACAGTTCTGCAAGGCTCTCATTCTGATTCCATGTGTAACCATCTTTTTCAAATTCCATTGCTTGTGCATACAAGTCAGGGTGTTGTTCAAGAAGCCAGATCCATTCAATCTTTTGCTGAAAAAAACAGAAATAACAACCTGAACGGCTACGGCAATAAGTTCCCTGTTTGCCGTCCACCTCAAATGGTATCTCATCATAGTAAGCAGGAACACCGACCCCGCTTTCTCTCAATATTCTAAAAATATCGTCCTTTACAAGTACATCTGTATTGTCTAACAAGGGGAACTCATCTAATTTTCCTACGGGATAGTCGGTAGTTTTCAAATATTCAAAAACAACATGATTGAATAACTTGATATCTAAGTCAAGCAAAGCATTCATTTTTTTAGAATAGAAGAATGTTTTTGAAAGAGGTTTCATGACCACATCCATAATGTCGTCTTTTAACCATCCTTCAGGGCATAACTTGTTGTATAAATCAATAAGTTGTTCTAAATTGTCATTATGCAGTACTTTGTTTATGACATCGATACTCCAGATGTTCTTTCTAAACGGGAAGATTGCTTGAATATTGGGTTTAGTAGAGATGTAGCCGTCCCTGTCTTCGTCACCTCGAATGCCAACATAGGATATCGCATAATCGTCTCCAACGAACTCTTCAAAGCGGTCTAATTTCATCTTTTTTGTACACCAACGGGCTTGTGGCGATGGCAGAAAACCGCCCATGGCTTTTAGGTAATGATGAAATGGAGTCGGTTCTATCTCGGTTTCAACAGCTCTCAACCTGACAATTTTTCCAAGATAGGCTTCCAGTCTATTTATCAGGTTTTCAGTCTCTTCCAATTCACAGCCAGTATCCGAATTATAGTATTCAATCTTCAGATTTGGATATTTTTGCTTCAAATAGATGGCAAGCGCTGCGCTGTCCTTACCTCCAGATATGCCTAATATGTGCCTTACGTTCATTTAATCGCCTCCTTTCATCTTTTTGTTCAATAATGAAAGTAATGTACAAATGTCTACGTTGTTATTTCCCGAAAGAATACGGTTTATCTTTTCTTCCAATTCGGAAGACTGTTTCCTGTCCCTTTCGGGAAGGATGTAGGTTTGTGTGCGGATATTGGTTCCTTGGTTGGTTACCATATCAAAGGAGTATGCTTCGCTATTGTCGGAGTCCTTTATTTTGCGTGATATGTCGGAGTATTTTTCGCATTCGCGGAACATATAAACAAGGTCATCGACAAGTTTGTCTTCCTGCTCGTCGCGCAGGGTGTCGAGACGCTGGTCAAGAATGGTGTAGCAGATGGATTGATACCATTGAGTGCGGTTGTCGTACTCTGTCATCACATGATGATAAAACTCTTTCTGCTTTCCAGTGAGTAGGTGGGTTTTTACATTGGCTAGACGTTGGTGGATCTCGGTGATATACTCGGAATAGTCACCAGAATCAAGCCCGAATTCATCAACAAGACGTTCCTCAATACGGTCAATCAAGTTGGTGTAACAGGTGCGAAGTTCACGGATTGCTCGTTCTATGACCTGTCCATACTCGTTGATGGTTTGTTCATCTTTCAGCTTGGAGCGGTCGAAACCTAGAGCGTCTGGCAAGTCTTCGAAGAAGGCTTGTTCTGGGTCTTTGGCTTTAGCAAGGACGTCGCGGAAATGCATTGTGGAAAGGTGGTTGAACTTGCGAGTGTGTTTGGTGTAGTCGTTCAGCCGGACATAGAAATTGAGGAAAGGCTTGATGGTCTCAATAAAACTCTGTGTGGATATTGAGAACTCGTCTCCGAGATTGACAAAACGACGGTATTGGTTGAAGAAACTGAGCTTGACACCATCAACTGCGAACTTCTTCACCTGAAAATCGCGAGGATGTTTCTGTAGTAGGTCAAAAAACTCCATGTTGACGTTGGGAATGAAGCTGCCACGTGTAGCATCATAGAGGGCGAAATCCTGTCGACGGATGAACAGATAGGTCGGAATCCAAAAATCAAGCAGCCCTTGCTTTACCTTATAGGGCTTGACTAATAGTGTGTTTATCAGCTCTGAAATACGACGTGGTTTATTTATGGTGCTTTGAAGAAATTCTTCAGAAGCATCCCAAAGTGGTTGGAAATCATTTTTGATGTCATTGTCAGTGAATTCTCCATTTTGATGCAACCTAGTATCTTTCAAAAGCGAGTAGTAGATGGTCTTTTCGGGAGGGAATTTATCATCTGGGAAGCCCAAGTCTTCTTCTGTATTATGTCCAATTAGTGCCGCAAGGTAATTTTTTCTAGCAGACATGATGCTTCCACTGAGTTTGTGACGGTTGAACAATTCGTTGTTCATCACAGGAGTCTTGCAATATACCTCATTGCATACACGTGAAAGCAGTTTGTTGAAGTCACGGTGAGAATGAATGTCTTGCTCTTCACCGTTGTAAATCCACTCTACTTTATCGTTGTAAGAAAAGAGGCAATCGCTAAGCTCCTTGTTTAGTAGGTCTTGTTCGTGCTCAAGTAACTTCTTGAACTCGCCTCGTGCCACGTTGTCGGTTTCAATAACGACATTCTTTAGAAGATATTCGTACTTATCTATGTTGTAGAGATGGTTGACGAGATTTTCAGTCTCTTTAAAGTAGGCAAATATAATGGCTATGTCGGTTGAAGCACTAAAATCTTTCAAATCCTTAAGTGCATTCTTCTTTGTTGAGAAGATAAGTTCAATATAGCCATCGATATCACCATCGGGTGTAGTCCTTTCGGGGGCTTCAAGAATCTTATAGTCGAAGAAGCGAGGTGTACCCTTTTGATAAAAGTGGGCTTTGACTGGTGCTATCCTTTGATTGAAGAACTGGCGCAACTTATCAATGAAATATACAGGACGGGGAACTATAAGACCTGCCTCATGGAATTCGCTTTCGAGATTGACATCTGTGCCTTCGAATAATACGAGCCGTTCTTTGTATTCTGCATAGCGGACAACCTTTATTTCGATAAGCCGTCGAATCAGTTTGTCTGCCTGTGGGATATTCATTGCCCATTTGGCATATCTTGAGAACTGTGGGATGTTGAGATGGAAACCCGCATTGCCAAAAGTATTCAATAAGCCAAGTGCTTTGATGAGGTTGATTACATAAAATGCCTGTTCATTTGATTCCCATTTTTGCTTTTCCACTCGTTCAATAGAATGCTGCAATGTAGCCCATGACATAGAGTCGGCGTTAGCATCGTTCAGTGTGCTTTGGAAGTTGTATGTGATATAGTCATACACTTTGGCCAAATTATATGTCAGTCTTTCTTCTGGACAGAAATCAAGAACAGATTCCTCGCCTCTTGAAGAAAGGAAAGAGAACAGGGAACGCTCGTTTTGGCCATAGCGTTGTATAGCGGAAGTAATGGTATAGGCTGAGAAGAGGTCCAATGGATAAAGTTGCAAGGCTGTTTGTTCGTCGAAATCTTTATCGACAAATCCATTTTCAATGGCGAGTTTATATAGGTTCTTTGCATTGGAGAGAGCAGTAGCTTTAGATTCTTCCTTCAACTGAACGGAGGCAAGGTGTAGGAGTTGTTCAATAGGTTCGACAAAAGTGACCTCCATAAAGCGCCCTTTTACCTTTTTCCATTCGTTCTTTTGTTCCTCAGTGAGGTTCTTGGCGTAGGAGCCAAAGTTCTGATGCAGCGTGGTGAGAAACAGAATCTGGCGAGATGAATCGTTAACGTATTCGGCAAACTGTTGGAGGAAATATAGCTCTTTTTCAGGATTGTTCTTTGCCGCATGTTCAAGAATCTTGCCAAATTCGTCAATAACAATGACCAAGAATTTACCTTGCTTCTTACATGCTTTGTAGTATCGGTCAAGAGTATCAATTACACTTTCTCCTGATCTTGCATTATTCAGTTTGTGTTGCAAAAGTGTTAGAAGTTCGCAATAGTCGCCGACAATATTCAGTATTTCGTAATCAGCAACATCAGAAAGCGTTTGTGGGTCAAACAACAATGGTTTCTTGGTGGCATGGAGCAAGTCGTTTTCCATCGCCAACAGGAAACTTGATTTACCTGTGCCATAAGTTCCGATTATTGTATAGGAATGAACGCCAGACTTGAATCCATTGACTATATGGCTTATGGCTTTTTTGGCGTTAGGGGTTACTATGTAGTGGGAACCCTTGGCAAAGCCATTCTCGATATTGGCTGACAGATTAAATGTTCGCTTCATAGTAATCGTTTAATAATTCTTCGGATGAAACATCCTTGATAAACTGTACTTGCCGGATGCCAGCTTCGTCGCTATAAGCAAGATAGTTGGAATATCTGGAGGAAATTAGTTTTAGCATTTCAATAATCTCAGCATCAGCCATGCAGAATGTCATTCCAATATTGTGGCGGATGTCGTCATAAGGTAATGTGTGGTCGCCTTCTTTTTCTTTGAGTTTATTCAAAGCATAAAGGAAGATTTGCATTGGGGCCTTGCGTTTACCTTCAGTATTGAAATAGTATTCTTTGCCGTCTTCATTGATTCTGAGTAAATCAAGGTCGATGAACAATGCCGAGAAATCCTCATTGGACTGAGGTTTTCTAGGAAGAGCATAGTTGTGTATTAGAACGTCGATGTCTTTCTTTACCGTGTTCTCGGTGTATGAGTTTTTCTGACCATCGTCAATAAGTTTGTACTTGATATGATTGGCGAGCTGCTCTTTTGTGAAACGGATGCGTTCACGTTGAAAGTTGCAGAAGAAGATTTTATAAATAGAAGCTTGTGCTTTGAAAACAAGGTTGAAGTGTAACAGCCATAGTGTGGCGAGGTCTTCAAGGTATGGGTCTTTTCCGTTTTGTTCGTCAAAAAGATAGCGCCCAAGCCACATGTCATCATCCATAATCCCACAGACTCTCATCCAGTAGCGTATAGCAGTGACCATATTTTTGCCTACACCAAGGTGTATTACTGCTTCTGGTGCATTGAAGTCATGTTCGTGCACTATAAAATCATATCCTTTCTTGAGCCATAAAGACTTGCAAGCAAAGGACTCGTGGCCAGAAAAGCTGTAACTTGCCATTTGTATTTTACATATAATTTAATCTGCAAAAATACGTTTTTTTTTTCGATAATGGCTGTTTTGGGTTGTTTTTTAACATTAAATCCAAATCGGTCATTATGCCGACTTTTATATTCTTCTCCCTTTTTCAGGTCTCTTTATGCCATATTGGCATTTCTTTCGGCAATTTGTCCACGTCACCTTTCACCTTGTTAAGGATGAGTATGTAATGCCCCCAAGGTATCATGAATATCGGTGATTGAACCTGCTTCAGCAAATCGGGCAATAATTTGCCCTCAGGTTGGGGGCAAATTGAAGTCTGTCACCTCGATTTGTTCGGCAAGTTGCCGACTTCTTTCTGTCACATCAAGTTGGTCACCAGCTTGGTGGCTTTTTGCAATTTGCTCATAATAGAACATATACCAACGCTTCATATACTTCACGTTGGTATCAGAGAAACCCTTTGCCTTGGGGAAGGCGTTTCGCATATCCAAGGCGAATTGTTTCACAATTCCGCTGCCCCAACGCTCTTCGGCTTTAAGAACTGCAAGGTCGCGTCCTACGCTCCAATAGAATTCCAGCAGCGCACTATTCACCTTAATGGCTGCTTTAATTTGACTGTTGCGGTAACGGCTTTTGATGTCAGCTATCCACTGCACATAATCCCTGTCGGCAGTCATGCCGTCGCGAAACACGAAATGGGGTTTGTCGGTCATAAGAATCTTCTTGTTTTACACTGCAAAAATACGACTTTTTTTTCGATAATGGCTGGTTCAGGGTGTTTTATTTTTGTTTTGGTTCTTATTGCTTATCAATTAATCCTCGCACTTCTTTATCGAAGTCTGAGTCAATCTTTTGAGTGGGATTAAAGAGTATGTACTCATCAGTTGCTTTTTTATCTGCCATCTCACGGCTAATCTTCCCCTTGTCTGGTAACAGGGCGTATCGTCTGAAAGACAAGAATTCGTTGACAGAAGCGGCAAACTGCTCCATGCTAAAAGCATTTTCGCGCTCTATCAGATCCTCTATGTAGTCGAAATAACCCGACACAGCACGTTCCAATCGACGTATCTCCACCTCTGGCAGGTAGTTTTTGGCGACCTTCGTGTCACTGAGTAATACTCGGCCATCTGGCGCGTTCTTCCACATCTGCAGTCCCATGTGATCTTTTGTGTGGTCTGCACGGGTATAGATAATCTCAGGAGCTGTCTGACCAGTAATAGCATAGTGGAAACGGTTCTGCACCATCTGATAGAACTCGCGTGTAGTAGGCGAGTTGCGGTCGTAGTCGAACGAGCACTCCGCATAAATGTCGGTAATCTGTTGCCAGATATGTCGTTCGCTGGCACGGATGCTACGTACCTTTTCTAGCAACTCGCGGAAGTAGTCCTTGCCGAATACAGCATTGCCTTGCTTTAGGCGTTCCTCGTCTAATACAAAACCTTTCTTGATAAACTCATTCAGTACTTTGGTTGCCCATTGCCTGAACTTGGTTGCACGAGCCGATGATACGCGATAGCCTACAGCAATGATGGCATCGAGAGAATAGAAAGAAGTGAGGTAGTCTTTGCCGTCAGAAGCAGTTATTTCCATTTTGGAAACAACTGAACTTTCAGGCAGTTCTCCTTCTTCAAAAATATTCTTCAGATGCTTGCTAATGGCAGGAACCCCCACGTCAAACAATTGGGCCATAGCCTTCTGCGTTGCCCAAATGGTTTCGTCCTTGATAACCACCTGCACCTTGCCTTTATCGTCGGGCAGCTGGTATAATATGAATTGTATTTCGTTGCTCATATATTATTCACTTTGTATTATCTTTCAAATAATGCTCTATTATTATCTTGCGGATGTAATCACGCATCTCCTGCTCTTGTAGCAAGTCCCCAAAGGTATTGTCAAGATAAGCATTTTTTTCGTTTTCGCGGATATGGCATTGTCTGAAAGACTTTTCCATTGATTAGTTTTCCATTTTTGTGTTTGTTGCGTTTCACTCCGTCAGCTCCCCATGTGCCCCATTGCTTGAAAAAGAATGCGGAGCCTTGCCGTTCTGTCTGTTCTTGGATGGAGAGTACCCACTCTTCTTTCATGGGGCGGGCTTGTGGGCCACTCTCGCCACCGACTATCACCCAGTCGATATTGTCGAGGTTCAATTCTCCCAAGTCTTCAATTAAAGGTTCGCAGGAGAGGAATCGTATCGGAGCAGGTAAATCACGCAGGCAATCAATGAGGGGTTTGGAGGATTGCGCCTCTACGGTCACACCTAACCAAGCATTGGCAGGGACATCATGCGTGTGGAAGTACTCGGCCATACGCTCGGCACGTTTGGTAAGCAGCTGGTAGCGGTGCTGTGGGGTTCGACGGATGGTGTCCATCACACGGTCAATGAACTCAAAGGGGACATCCTTATGGAAAAGGTCGCTCATGGAGCAGACAAAGATTGTATGCGGTTGCCGCCAAGCGAGAGGTTCTTCAAGGCAATCTTCATGAAGTGTAACCTGAAAACCGTTGGCATATTTCGCCAACCCCATAGCCTTCAAGCGACGCGACATCACCTCGGCATAGCAATGCGCACAGCCTGGTGAAATTTTATCACAGCCCGTGATAGGATTCCAAGTCTTGTCCGTCCATTCTATTTTGGTAGTTTTCATTTTTCGATATACATTTCTACTTTGGGGTCAGTATCATAATATGAGTGGGAAAGGTAAAAAGCACCTTTTCTTGCTGGTTTCCCATTGTTAATATCAATAACATGGAACTTTGGATTCTCCTTTTGTAGCTCTTTTAGCACTTCGTTTGCGTGTTTCGGCAGAAATTCATTTGATAAAACAATTTCATACAGACGAATATTCGTTTGTGGTTTTCGTAAAGCTGCTACTATAATCTCCTTTAACCTACGGGCATTTTCATTTTTTGCTTCCAAAGCAAACTCTTCTGAAAATAGGTTCCCGTTTACATCTGGCAATTTGAAGCCTCCACCATGTTCTTCATCCAAAGTCCACTTTACCTTGTCTTAACCTGAAAAAAGTTGACACTTTTGGGAACAATACTAAAAGTAAAAATGAGACAAAAGACACAGACACGACAAGTGTACAATGAAGAGCTCGGATGTTACGAGTGGAAAGAGGTCGAGACGGACAGGTATG
>JAFZPH010000048.1 GCA_017550405.1 Bacteroidales bacterium | reverse complement strand
TCCAGTCGCGGCGTACGGAGCCGGGAGTGTCGTCGCGGAGGACGACAACTTCGGAGTCGCAGACTTCGAGGGCCGAGGCAAGGATGCGGGTGTCGGGGGGACCGAGGACGTTGACGGTGTAGGTGCTATCGCTGAAGCAGGTGTTGTCATCACAGAAGAAAGAACGGCAGGTCACCTCGTAGGCGCCGATGCGGTCGAAGCGGTAGGTGATGCTGTCGCCCATGGCAGAGTCGACGACGTCTTGGTTGTGGAACCACCATTTCGTTTTCGCCTTGTCCACTCCCTGCGTGATGTTGGGGATGTAACTCTTGTTGATGAACATGACCTCTTTGTCGCAGTTCTTGAGGGTGTCGATGGACATTGAGGGCTTGGTGTTATTAACGCTTACGTATACTTTTGAGGTGATGGGAATGTCAGGGTTCATATACGAAGTCATGTCGCAGCGGAATACCTGCAGATTGGTGTATTGGCCGGCCATGGAGCCTTCCGTCACGAGAAAGTCGTCGCTTTGGCAGAGGTAGGTATGGTTGGCGGCACTGTTGGTGGTGAGCGGTGTGAACTGTATACTCTCGGGAACACTCAGCAGGCTATTGATGCCCTCCATGCCCGAGTTGCTTTTATACCACCTATAACTGTTCAATCCTTTGGGGGCACGCAAGGTGTCCACAACCTGAGTAGAACCCGAGGGACATCCAGAACTCTTAATTTCAATCGGCTGGCATTCACCCGCGATGTAGGCGCAGGCATAATGGGCAGACATACTGCAGTCGCCCGCACCAATCTTGATACGTACGCGCTCGAACAGATAATTGTTCAAGTTGATAGCCACCTTGTTCCACGGCAGGTAGATATTGCATCCGTAAGAGGCTCCCGAGTTGTGCGAGCCGGTGCTGCCTACATAGAAGGGCGATACGTCGGAGCCGGAGCCTGCCGGGGTGGGACGGATGAAGCAGAGTGTGTCGCCACCAATCGGTTGCCAGACGCCTGTAAGGATATTTTGGCGTTCAATCTGTATGGCGAACTCTGGATTTTCGGATATGGAGTGCTGCCCGTTCTGGAGCGAAAGGGCATACCAGATAAAGATCAAGGCGTTCTGCGGCATAACGTCAAATTCGTAGCAAAGCATCTCGGCTTCGTGCGTGCCTCCACAGTTGTTGCCCAGACGGATGGAACGGACATATGACGAGTCTGGCGGCAGGTACGACAGATGGTTGTAGGTGAGCGGGTCGGTGCCGGCACCTTTGATAACGAACCGGTTCATATAGTCCGACTGACCAGCGTAGTTGACCGAATTGCCGTTAGTGCAGCTGCTGCCGGATGTAGTCGAAGCCAGCTGTGACGCGGCGATGACGGTTCCCCACTGACGCATACCCCAGTCGTTGCAAGTACTCGTATAGTTGTCCTTGCTCCCCGTGTAGCCATACCATTGGGCGTTGGCACTGTTTCCGGAGTTGCTGATGACGAATGAGGATGGGTTTTTCAATCCTTTACAGTAATCGGCCTGTGCATTGGTGAGATTGCACGCTAATACAAACGAGACCATCAACAGGACCTTCCCGATTTTAATTTTGCGATGAAGTGATGTCATGACATTTTAGTTTTTTATGTTTTTCTGCCCCTATGACACACAAGGTCCAAAATGCTGCAATTTTTTAACGTTATTTATGATTTTTCTTTGATGTGCGGTCTTTTTGGCCCCTGTATGAGCAAAAAGCAGCAGAAGAACCCTCCTGCTGCTTGGCTTGTGGGAGTAATTGGATTCGAACCAATGACCCTCTGCTTGTAAGGCAGATGCTCTGAACCGACTGAGCTATACTCCCTTGTTTTGTTTTCTCAGCCTCCCGAGGGGCTTGAAATCGTTTGCAAAGATACGAACTTTTTGCGACATGGCAAATATTTTTTTGCCGTGAAGACAAAAAAATGTATTTTTGCAAATCAATCGACACAACACAGCATATCATGAATCAACTGAGATATACACTTTTGGCAGCACTTTTCATTGTTGCGGCACTTGCTTCGGGCTGTCATGGCGACAAGCGGCCGTCCGATGTCATGGATGAAGAAACGATGGCCCAATTCCTGCAGGAGGCTTATCTTCTGGAGGGTTTTTATGGTATAGAGACTAGTTTCCAATACGACACCCTGTACCCCGAGATACTGGCCTCCTACGACAGTCTGCTGTCCGGCTACGGCCTTACCCGCGAGGATTTCGAGCGCAACATTGACTGGTACACCCGTCATCCCCAAATCTATCAACGTATCCACGATACCGTTCTTGCGCGTTTCGACCGCCAGCTGGAAGAGCTCTCAACGGAATAGCATTGTTTAATTCACATCTTACTTTTTTTTGCATCGGGGGCAACCTGAAGGGTGATTGTTTCGTGGGTGGATGGCATCTTCGGGAGATCAAGTATTACATTTACGAGCCAGTCGCCATTCTCTTTAATTACTTGAATGCAGTCGGAGAAATTCTTAATAGGGGTGGTCTTGGTATAATATACCCACGCGGTATCTGTCTCCACCGTAATGCTGTCGATGACGAAATGTGCTGGAGTGTCGGAGGCAATATAGGCCGAATCGACAAGTGGCATGAGTTTGTCACGCATAAAAGGGATGGTGACTTCTCGAGTCTCTTTTGTTGCAAAGGGAATGGCTTCGTCAACAAGATAGTTTCCTGTGGCATTGAGATAACCCATGGCTACATCGTGTATTTCCTTCCGGTCATGATTGCAGGAGAAAAAAAACAGTATTGAAGACAAGGCTACGAATGTAAATCTATATTTCATAAAAATGTTCTAATTGGTTAATTTTGGAATGACATTTAAAGAAAAAGGAGTTTGGGTATTTGCCCAAACTCCTTTTGTTTAGTTGCCAAAAAATTAGTTGGTTTTAATGGTGATACCACCGCCGCCAATAGTGGCGGAACCGCTATTGGTTTTGGCATTCATTTTGCTGGCATCCACTTTCGCTTCACCATTCTTAGTGTTGACGGTGGCACCGCCTTGCTTGTTGATGGTGATGGAAGTGCCGGCAGTCTTTACGTTCATTTTGCTGGCATCGACTTGAACCGCAGTTTTAGGTTCTTCTTTTTTTACAGCCTTTTTCTTGGGGGTAGCCTTTTTGGCGGGTTCGGGAGCCACAACAGGAGTATCGATGACAGGAGTGGTGTCAACGACTACTTCAACGGGAGTGGTGTCGATAACAGGCATGGTGTCAATCACCTCCTCGGCGGGAGTGTTATTGTTGCAAGCAACGGTAAGACCAGCCACAACCACTGCCAATGATAATAACTTAACAGCTTTTTTCATGATAGGATATGTTTTTTGTGTTGGTTATTTCATCATGATAGTAGCGGACATGGCAGTATTATGGTTGCCTTTGCTGGCACTAAGACCCACTTTGGTGTAGGTGGCAGTGAGGTCTTTGGAAGTTACAGAGTTGAAATCGATAGTGGTTAATTGACCATTTTCGTTAACCATTTCAGTGACGTGTGCCATAGCAGCGTTGACAACAGCATCGAAGGTCATGGCAGTGAGGTCAATTCCAGTGACATTAACGGTCAGATTTTTGGCCCACCAGTCGCCGGTTTGGAGAACTCCACTCTGGCCTTGTAAATCCCAAGAGCCGTTTTCATAATACCATAAATAAGCACACTCTTGTGCAAATCTGATGCTTACGTCTTGGCCAGAGACCTCCATAGAGGGGTAGTCGGTATATGTGCCGGTGGTGGGGGTGTTTTGGCCCCAGGTGAGGAAGAGGTTGACAATAGGATAGGCATTGGCACTGGTTTGAGCGGCGGCAACGTTCACTGTGTTGCGGTCATAAGTGCCGTTAACATACTGGGCAGCCCATGATGCAGTGCCGAAAGTAACATTTACACCGGAGATTTCCTCGAAGTTGGCGGTGTAGGTGGCATTGCTGGTAACGGTCACAATGCGGGGATTGTTGGCATTGCCATCAGTCCAGTTGACGAATTTGTAACCCTCGTTAGCGGTGGCGGTGAGGGTAGCGGTAGCAGCAGAGTCGTAAACGCCGCCGCCAGTCACTGTACCATAAGCATCGTTGTTGGCATTAACGGTGATGGTGTACTTGGGGGTCTGATGTGTGGGGTTGTTGTTGGGTTTGTCGCAGCTGACCATTACGGTACCTGCAACCAGCATCAGGCTAAACAGTTTGAAAATGTTCTTCATTTCTGTGTTGATTTTAAATTGTTTATAATGTGATTTGTTAATATGTGCTATTACTATTCAAGTTGCAAAAATACAACTTTTTTTTTGAATAGTTTTTTTTTTTGTCTTTTTTATGTTTTTTTAGAATTCAACAAGTGTGTTGCTTCGGGTTTGGGGTCGTATTCTCTTTGTTCTTTTTGTTGTATTGTGTTGTTATGGTCGAAGGCAAGGAGTGACGGTGCAGGAGGAGTGGTCAGTCTTTGATGTCGAGGGCGTCGCGGATGCCGTTGCCAAGGAGCATGAATGCAAGGACCAGGAGCATGATGGCTGCACCGGGCAGGAGGGGAAGGTAGGCGCTGTCGAGCAGGATATAGCTGTAGTTCTCTTTGACCATGGAACCCCACGAGGGCATGGGGGGCTGCACACCGATGCCAAGGAAGCTGAGGCCGGCCTCGAGGAGGATGGCGCTGGCGAAGTTGGCGGCGGCTACGACAATGACGGCACCCGATATGTTGGGCAGGATGTGGCGGAAGATGGTGCGGAAGGGGCTGATGCCGAGGGCGCGTGCGGCTTCGACGTATTCTTTCTCCTTGATGCTGTAGACTTGTCCGCGCACCACGCGGGCGATGTCGACCCACATGGTGAGGCCGACGGCGATGAACACCTGCCAGAATCCCTTGCCCAGAGCAAAGGTGATGGCGATGACCAGCAGCACGGTGGGGATGGACCACACGACATTGATGAACCAGGTGATGAGGTTGTCGACCCATCCGCCATAGTAGGCGGCCAGGGCACCGAGGGTGATGCCTATGAGCAGGGCGATGAGCACAGCGATAAAGCCTACCGAGAGACTGACGCGGCTGCCGATAACAATCATGCTGAGCACGTCGCGGCCGTAGCCGTCGGTGCCGAAGGGGAAGGTGCGTGTGCGTTGTTGCACTATCTGCGAGGCTGCCACTCGGCGTACAGGGCCGTTGTTGGGCACGGAGCCGGTGTAGGCTTCGATGTCGACACTGTCGCCTACGGGGGTGACGCTGTAGGTGGGTATGGCGGTGGCGTCGAGTGGGTGGCCGCTGAGCATGGTGCGCAGCCAGGATTGCCGCACGGGAGGCTGGCCGTCGTCGACGTAGGTGAACTGTATGCGTGAGAAAGGCTTGAGGGTGGCCAGCTCGAGGTATTGCTGGTTGCAGTAAGGGGTGGGGTCGGGGGTGATGAGGTAGCCCAGCAGGGCGGTGAGGGTGAAGAGCCCGATGACCACAAGGCTTGCCACGGAGAGGCCGTTGCGGCGGAAACGCTGCCAGGCCATGCCGTTGAGCGAGGTGCTGCGGGTTGGAGCCTGCCGGCGGAGGAAGCGACGGTGGGCGCGGCTGAACAGGGTTTGGAGGGTCATGGGGATAAGGGGGATGGATTTGATGGAGGGGATAGGGCTACATGAGACCGAGATCGAGTTTCACCTCGTCGCTGAGGTTGTTGAAGTCCCAAGGGGGGTCGAAGGTGAGGTCGACATCGACGGATTTGATACCTTGGATGTATCCTACCATCTGCTTGACCTCTTGGAACATGTATTCGGCCTCGGGGCAGTCGGGTGCCGTCATGGTCATGAGTATTTTGACATTGAAGTCGTCGTCGATGTCTATCTTGTAGATGAGGCCGAGGTCGTAGATGTTGACGGGAATCTCGGGGTCGTAGATGTTGCGCAGACAGTTGACGATGGCGTCGTGGAGGGTTTCTTTGTTGGGTTGCATAAGATATGGGGTGTTAGGATTGTTTCTGTGAGAAGGCGAGGGCGTAGAGCTTCATCTGTTTGACCATGGAGGTGAGGCCGTTGGAGCGGGTGGGGGAGAGGTGCTCTTTGAGGCCTATCTGGTCGATGAAAGCGAGGTCGGCGGCGAGGATGTCCTGTGGGGTCTGGCCGTCGAGGGCACGAATGAGGAGAGTGATGATGCCTTTGGTGATGACGGCGTCGCTGTCGGCACGGAACCAGAGGCGGCCGTCGCGGTGTTCGCAGCTTAGCCATACACGGCTTTGGCACCCTTTGATGAGGTTGCTCTCGGTTTTGTCCTTTTCGTCGATGACGGGGCATTGCTTGCCGAGGTCAATGATGTAGGCGTATTTGTCGAGCCATTCGTCGAAACAGGCGAATTCGTCGATGATGGTTTGTTCTATCTCTTTGATGGTCATATTGTTTCGGTTTTAACTAGTAGTACTAGCCTTCCTAGTCTTTATATTTGTTTATTTTGGTGCGGTGCGTATCATCACGGCGGCGATGACACCGAAGAAGGCCTGCGGCAGGAGTACGGCGACAAAGGGGTTGAGGGTGCCGAAGATGGCGTAGACGGTGGATACTTTCATGAAGACGATGAACCCGAAGGCGAGGGTGATGCCCACGGCGAGGTGGACACCGATGCCGCCACGGGTCTTGCGGCTGGAGACACCGAGGCCGATGAAGGTCATGACGATGATGGCAAGGGGGTTGAGGAGGCGTTGGTAGAGCTCGATTTTGGCAGCCACGACGGTGGTGGAACCACGCATTTTTTCGCGGACGATATAGTGGTAGAGTTCCACGGAGTTCATGGTGGTGATGTCGTCGTCGGCCCAGTTGAAGTCGTCGGGGGTGATGCCAAGGTTGCGTTGCGACTGCCCGCTGCGGGAAAGGTGTTCGCGGTTGCCGTCGATAGTGCGGTGGACGAAGTCGAGGCAGTCCCATTTGCCGGTGAGGGTGTCGTACTGGATGCTGGAGCATGAGATGCGGTCTACCAACTGGTATTGGTCGTCGTAAACATCGCGGTGGAACTGGTTGACGCGGAGGGTCTGGGCATCGAAGCTCTCGGCATAAACCTGTGTGCCCTGCTTGGCCTGGAAGTGGATGTTGCTGAAGTAGTTCTGCTTGCGAGTGTGGATATAGTCGCCTTCGAATTGGGCAAGGCTGCGGTTGTTGACGGGGATGACGAAGTTGCCGAAGAACAGCACAATCAGTGCCACAATGGCGGAGCCGTAGAAGTAGGGCCGCATGAGGCGGCGGTAGCTGATGCCGCTGCCGAGGATGGCGATGATCTCGGTGTTGCCGGCCATCTTGGAGGTGAAGAAGATGACGCTGATGAAGATGAAGAGCGGGCTGTAGAGGTTGACGAAGCCGGGGATGAAGTTGAGGTAGTAGCGAAAAACAATCTCCCCCAGCGGCGCATGGCCGCCGAGGAAGTCGTCGAGTTTTTCCGATACATCGAATGTGATGACGATGACTATGATGAGCGCCATCGCCATGAGGAAGGTCTTCAGGTACTTCAGTAGGATGTACCTGTCAAGTTTTGGCACTGATTTCACTCTTGCCCGATGCCGAAGATTTGTTGGAACTTGGTGAGGCACTCAAGGACGTTGGTCTTGACGTGGATGAATTCGTCGATGCCGTAGCCTTTGTAGGTGTCGACCATCTCTTTGGGGAAGCCGGCGAGCACGATGCTCTTTACCTTGCCTTTGAGGCCTTGGCAGGCGGCTTCGGTAATCTCGGCATACTCGTCGTCGCTGGAGCAGAGGACCACGATGTCGGCCTTGGCCTCGAGGGCGGCTTTGACGCCTTCATCAGCAGTCTTGAAACCGGGGTTGTCGATAATCTCGTATCCAGCCACACCGAAGAAGTTGGTGGCGAAACCCGAACGGGCTTTGCGCATGGCGAGGTTGCCGTAGGTGAGGAGGAAGACTTTGGGACGGATGCCGCTTCGCTCGGTGGCGAGACGCAGCTTTTCGAAAGCCTCGGCGCCGCGGTACTGGCGGAGGGGTTTGATGGGGGTGTCGGAGCCGTTGCCTTTGTGGCAGCAGCAGGTGTCCTTGGTTATCTTGTCGCCCATCTTCTCGAGGAGGTTGGGGTATTGATTGGTGCCCAGGATGGTGGTTTTACGGGTGGCGATGTCCATGTCGCGCTGAGCGGCTGTTTTCTCCACCTCGGCCTGCACATAGCCACAGGCAATGGCTTTGGCAAATCCGCCCTGTTCCTCGACAGCGAGGAAGAGCTGCCAGGCGTACTGGGCGATGCTGTCGGTGAGGTTTTCGATATAGTAGCTGCCGGCTGCGGGGTCGACAATCTTGTCCATGTAGCTCTCTTCCTTGAGGAGGAGCTGCTGGTTGCGGCCAATGCGGTAGCCGAAACTGTCGGACTCTTTGAAGGCGATGTCGAAGGGATTGGTGGTGATGCTGTCGGCACCGGCGATGGCGGCGGACATGGTCTCGGTGGTGGTGCGGAGCATGTTGACGTAGGGGTCGAAGATGGATTTGTTCCAAAGCGAGCTGGTGGCGTTGATGAACACCTTGAGGCAGCTGTCGCACTGGGGTTTGTATTGCTCCATTATTTTGCTCCACAGCATGCGGGCGGCACGAATCTTGGCAATCTCCATGAAGTAGGTGCTGCCTGTGGCGAAATTGAAGACGAGATTGCTGGCCACTTCCTCGACAGTGAGGCCGCAGTCGGTGAGGTGGGCCACGAGGTCGTTGGCGGCAGAAAGGGTGAAGCCGAGCTCTTGCACGATGCTGGAGCCTGCGTTATGGATGTGGCGTCCGTTGACGGCGAGGACGCGGAAGTTGGGCAGGTGCTCTTTGGCAAAGCGTACCAGTTCGACAGCTTCTTGGTAGTCGCCCTGCTCGCCGTTGCGGTAGTCGCCATGGAGGAGTGCGCGGCCATAGATGTCGAAGTTGCAGCTTCCGTAGACTTTGGCGGGGTCGTAGCCACCTTCTTCCACCACTTGGAGGAAGAGTTTGAGGGTGTGGAGGAAGTCCTTGCTGCAGGTGAAGTTGATTTTGCAGGCCTCGGGATGGATATCTTTCAGCAGGGTGCGCATCTGCTCGACGTTTTCGACCTTGCAGGCGCAGAGCCCTAACGAATTGGCACCGCGGTTGAGGGCTTCGAGAGCCAAGGCGTTGGCGGCCTCGAGGGTGTCGGCCTTGATGTCTTGGCGGATGTCCCACACGTTATTGTCGGCATGTTTGCCACGGGTGAAAGGAGCCTGGTCGGGGTTGCTCTCCAGGTATTCCAGGTTTTCGAGGTCTTCGGCGCGGTAGTAGGGTTTCACCTTAAAACCTTCGATGGTCTTCCATACCAGTTTCTTTTCGTAATCGGCGCCCTTGAGGTCTTTATTGATGACCTCTTCCCATTTTTCGGTCGGGACTGGAGGGAATTCGCTGAATAATTTATTGTCTTCCATAGTCTTGTGTCTTTCTATTATCAACAATTAAGCAAACAAAGTTACGATTATTTTTCGACATAGCAAAAAATAATCGCATCTTTGCCGACCAAGAAATGGGTTACGGGGTGGTAAAAGTCCTGCTTTTTTCAAGTGTTTGCCGGAAATTGAGGGTGCTGCCGGGGACTATTCGCATGGGACCACTTGACAGTGGTCGGGATGGATATAAAGGAGGTATCCCCTTACGATGGGGTTGCCCATGGCACGGAGGGCGTCGCAATAGTGCAGCACTTGGATAGTGTGATTGGCACTGGGCTGTCCAGTCTTGAAATCGATGACGTATACGGCTTCAGGAGTATAGACGATGCGGTCGGGACGAATCACGTTGCCTAGCCATGCGATGTCGCATTCGTTTTTTGCTATGTGTGCAGGATTGAAGAATCGCGCCACTTCGGGTTGCTGCATCATGGCGGAGAGCGTTCGGCGGAGGGCGTTCACCGTCTCGTCGTCGAGATGTTTGTGGGTGGCATAGCTGTCGAGGGCGTTGTCGACATCGGCGGTGGAAGCGATGTGCGACAGTATCTCGTGGACCTGGTTTCCGCGGCGGATGGCTTCGTTGTCGGTAGGTCTTGAGGCGGTGGACTGCTCGGCGATGGCAATGCGGTCTGTCCAGTCGGGGAAGATGGTGGTATGCAGATTGATGGTGCTAATGGGGCTGTCTGCCTCTTTGGCTATATGCTTAGGATTATTCGTGCCGATGGCACGTACGTCGGGACGCACTTCGTGGGTGTCGCCGCGGGTGTCGAGATAGTCAGCCAGTAAAGAGGTGTAGGCTGTGGTGCCGGATTTCTTAGGCTTGTGGCAGTAGAGGAAGAGCTTTTCCTTGGGTCGGGTGAGGGCTACATACAGCACGTTCAGGTTGTCCATATCGGTCTTGCGGCGTTCCTCGTCGTATTGCTGGTCGAACAGGGTGGGCTCTCCTTTGGTGGGGTGGACAAGCCCCACGGGCAGTGGCACGGCATCGGTGGCCGGGGTCTGCACCCAGATGGAGTCCAGTCTGTCGCGTTCGTTCAAGACGGGATAAAGCACGATGGGCGCTTCGAGACCCTTGGCCTTGTGTATGGACATCAGACGGATGGCATCGATGTCGGCAGCGGTGTTGGTGGAGAGACGGTCTTTCTGTTCGTCGAACCATTGGATGAATTCGGTCAGGTCGTGTCGGTGAGTGGAGGCGTACTTTGCCACTACGTTGAGGAATGTGGCGGTGTAGGCCGCTTCGCACTCCTCCAGTTGCAGCATCCGCAGCATCTCTTCGCAGCAATCGTAAAGCCCGAGCGACCGCAGCCGGTGGCTGTTCAGGGTCAGCCCATGATTGGCAAGGAGATTGTCGAGGTTAACAGTCTGGCGGTTGTTGATGAATGTGGTGTCCAGCTGAATGTCGGTCTTGCCCAGATGGTTGAGGTATAGGATGACCTGCGCGGCGGCCACGCGGTCGGTAGCATCGATTAGATACTGAAGCATACTGCGCATCAGCATCACTGTGGGGCTTTGGGAGAGGAGGAAGGACTCGTTGGACACTACGGCGATGCCCTGCTGGGTGAAATGGGTGGTGATGTCGGCAAGAATGCGGTTGTAGCGTGCCAGCACGGTGATGTCGCTGAGCTTGTAGCCCAACGATCCGGTTAGTTCGTGGATGTCGTTCACCATCTGGTCCCATAGTTGCGTGTTGTCGTCTGCAGCCTCCCAAAAGCCGGCTTGGATGTAGCCGCCTTCTTTCACGGGCTCCTGTGTCAGCGAGGGCTGCTGGTCGTCTCCTATATAAATATTGTATAATTCGGGGTTGTCGGCAAAGCGTTGGCGGATGGCCCACTCGAAGAAACTGTTGTTGAACTCCACGATACCCCGTGCGGAGCGGAAGTTGCGTCCAAGCTGCTCCACAGTGCTGATGCCGGGCTGCTCGAGCAGGCGGCCATGCACAGGGTTGTCGACTTTCGGAAGTGACACAAACTGGCCCACATCCCCTTGGCGGAATCGGTAGATGGCTTGTTTGCCGTCGCCTACCACCAGCGATGTGTGTCCGGCACCCACGCCGTTCTCCAGGAGGGGGACGAGGTTCTGCCATTGGAGGCGTGAAGTGTCCTGGAATTCGTCTATCAGATAGTTGGTATAACGGTTGCCGATGCGTTCGTAGATGAAGGGTGCGGGTTCGTCCTGCACGACTTCGGCAATGCGTTGGTTGAACTCGGAGATGTGGACAATCTCGTTCTCTTTGGAGTACTCACCAACCAGTTGGTTCAGTTTGTTGAGGAGTGCAAGGGAATAGAGGTTCTTCATCAGCAGTTTGCGGGTGTTGTACAGGACTCCTTCGGTGGAGCGGAATTGCTGGATGCGTTCGAAGATGTCGTGTAGCTGTGGCTTCACCGAGGCCAGTCTATCGCTCACGGCGGCAGAGCATTTGGCACTGCCCAGTTTGTCTCCTTCCAGATAGGCCAGCACATAACTGTTGGGCTGTGTCGCCACACCGTTGGCCAGCTTGCGGAAGAAAGCACCTGCTCCTGTCGCGCCGTGGTAGAAATCGGTGTCGGACAGCCCTGCTGCGGTATAGACGTCGACCCCCTCTTGCCCCAGGACCCGTAACTGCTGTTCGTAGGCTCTGTTGTCGGTGGCCATGCGGCGTTGCATTTCCCGAAACTGGGGACTGTCGATGTCTTTCAGCAGACTCAGGTATTGAGGGGTCTGCTCCTTGAAGAGCTCCTTCGCCAGGTCGGACAGCTCCTTTTCTATCATGTAATTCTTGCCATCGGACATCCGGCTTTCGGCAAAGTCGCAAAGCACCTCCGTCAGCTCTTCCTGGCCGTCGGTGCCGGCCAGGCTCATTAGGTCTTCCACGGCGTTTTGTATCAAGTCGTCATTGTCTATCTGGACATCGAAATTGAGAGGCAACCCGAGGTCGTGGGCAAAGGTGCGGACAATGCGGTGCATGAAGCTGTCGATGGTGCAAACGGCAAAATCGGAATAGTTGTGAAGCACCCCCTGCAGGACCGCCCTGGCATAGCGTTGCAGGGTGTTGCTGTCGAGATGCATTGTTTCGGCAATGTCGTTGCCCATGGGCGTGCCGGTACCGTCGGCAGACATGTTGTCCAGTTCGCGCAGTATGCGCTCTTTCATCTCGTTGGCCGCTTTGTTTGTAAAGGTGATGGCGAGAATCCTTTTGAACCGTGAAGATAGTTCCTCCTCTCTGGCCGAGAAGGCCAACAGAAGATACTGGCGTACCAAGGTGTACGTCTTGCCCGAGCCGGCAGAAGCACGGCAGATGATGAAACGGCTGCTGTCCATAACAAAATGCAAAGATACACTTTTTTTTTAGAATAGACTCAATTCTGTCTTTCTCTTTATCGGACGTGCATCGGTGGATACACCTGTACCCTCTCCCTTGCCTGGATGGGCTGATGCTTGGTGAGCGACCCGGGCAGGCCCCTTCGGGGTATGGGCGGAGTGTTAAAAAACCCTTTTTTTTCTTTTTTTTTACATCGAATTGTTGATAATTCAAGAAAATTTGCTAATTTAGCGGTTGAAAATAGAGGGTGCGAAAACCCTGAAAAAGTGCAATAATAATTTAAACATCAATAATATGGAAGCAAAGAAAACCCCCAGGGCTGACCTCGAAAATCGCAGAGGTCTGTTTCTTGAAATCGGTTTGGCAGTCATTTTGGCTGCCGCACTGGTCGCTTTCAACATCAAGTCGTACGACAAAGAGGTGAAAGAAGTGAGCACCCGTACCGCCGATGTTGAGATTGACGCCGACATTATCCAAACATCCGAGGATACTCCTCCACCACCTCCCCCCGAAGAGCCTGAAGTCGTGGCTACCGAGCTCAACGTTGTGGAAAACGACGCTGAAGACATCCACGAGGTAGGTATCATCAACGCCGAATCGAAAGCCGATGAGGCTTTGGAGTTCACCCGCGTTGAGGTGAAAGAAGAGGTTGAGGAAGCTGAAGAAGAGGTCTTTCTGGTTGTTGAGGAAGATCCCGAGTTCCCCGGTGGTCTGGATGCACTTTCCAAGTTCATCGCCGACAACATCAAGTACCCCCAACTCGCCAAGGAGAACAACATCACAGGTAAGGTGTTCGTCTCGTTCGTTGTCGAGAAGGACGGCCGCGTAGGTCAGGTGAAGATTCTGCGTGACATTGGCGGCGGCTGCGGAAACGAAGCTGTGCGTGTCGTGAAGATGATGCCCAAATGGAAACCCGGCAAACAGCGTGGTAAAGCTGTGCGTACACAGTTCAACCTGCCTGTCAACTTCGACCTTCAGTAATGCTTCTTGCTGAGGCTCATCAGTCCGGCAAATAATCTACTATAAGGGTTGCCTTCCCTGACGGCAACCCTTTTTTTATGAATAGTCGTCCCTCGTTGTTCACGATTCCATAGCAGCAGGGATTTGTCTGCAAACTTTTATCACTACCAATGCTTGCAATCAATAATCTTTCGGTCCAGTTCACTGGTACCAACCTATTCGAGAATGTCACTTTCAATATCGCCGACCACGACCGTATCGGTCTGGTGGGGAAAAACGGTGCCGGAAAATCGACGTTGCTGAAAATACTCTGTGGCTGGCAACAGCCCGAGACGGGTACGCTGGTAATGGCCTCGGGGCAGACTGTGGGATACCTGCCACAGGAGATGGTGCCGGATTCCACCCGTACCGTCATCGACGAAGCCATGACGGCCTTCAGCCATATCGACGAGTTGACCTCCCTGCAGCAACGGCTCACCGACGAGATCGCCAACCGCACCGACTACGAGAGCCCCGACTACACCCGGTTGCTGAACCGCCACAACGAGGTCACCGAACAGATTTCCATGCTTGGAGGCGGCAGCCGTCAGGAGCAGACCGAGAAAGTGCTGTTGGGTTTGGGCTTTCGTCATGACGATTTTCAGCGGTTGGTTGCCGAGTTCAGTGGCGGATGGCAGATGCGTGTCGAACTGGCCAAGCTCCTGCTGCAAAAGCCCGACTTCCTGTTGCTCGACGAGCCCACCAACCACCTTGATATCGTCTCCATCCAGTGGTTGGAGAATTTCCTCACCAACTATCCCGGAGCTGTGGTGCTGGTGTCGCACGACCGCACCTTTCTCGACAACATCACTACCCGCACCATCGAAATCACCGCAGGGCGCATCTATGACTACAAATGCCCCTATTCCGAGTACGTCATCCAGATGCAGGAGCGCCGTGCTTCGCAGATGGCACAACTCACCGCCCAGCAGCGGCAGATAGCACAAATCGAGGCCTTCATCGAGCGGTTCCGCTATAAGGCTACCAAATCCAAGCAGGTGCAGTCGCGCATCAAGATGTTGGACAAGATGGAGATGGTGAAGGTGGACGAGGTGAGCACCGAGAGTATCCACTTCCGTTTCCCTCCCGCCCCCCATAGCGGCAAGATAGTCATCGAGGCGCAGGGGCTGGGGAAAGCCTATGCCGACCTGCAAGTGTTCGACGGGGTTGACTTCCTCCTCACGTCGGGAAAGAAGGTGGCCTTTGTCGGCCGCAATGGCGAGGGCAAGTCGACCATGGCTAAAATCATTGTAGGCGAGATTAACGATTACACAGGCAGCTTCCGCCTCGGAGCGCAGGTGCAGGTGGGCTACTATGCCCAGAACCAGGCCGCCATGCTCAATGGCGAGAAGACGGTCTTCCAGACCATCGACGACATCGCTACTGGCGACATCCGTCCCAAGATCCGCAATATCCTCGGCAGTTTTCTTTTCGACAGTGAAGATTGCGAGAAGAAGGTCAAAGTGCTGTCCGGAGGTGAAAAAGCCCGTCTGGCCTTGGCCAAACTGCTGCTCACTCCCTCCAATCTGCTGGTGCTCGACGAGCCCACCAACCACCTCGACATGGACTCCAAGGACATCCTCAAGAATGCCCTCCTGCAGTATACCGGTACGCTTATCGTGGTGTCGCACGACCGCGATTTCCTCCAGGGTCTGACCGACTCGCTCTACGAGTTCCGCGACGGCGGAGTACATGAGTTCCGGGGCGACATCTTCGAGTTCCTCGAAAGCAAAGAGGCGCAGGAGACCAAGGCTGCAGCATCCTCAGCAGCCCCTCCTGTCAAATCCAGTGCGGGCAAGCATGCCTATGAGGAGACCAAGAACCGTGAGCGCGAGCTGCGCAAACTGCGCAGTGCCGTGGAGAAGATAGAGAAAGAGATAGAGACCCTTGAGGCGCAGATTGCCGAGAAAGAGGCTGTATTGGCTTCGGGCAATGCCCAGGATGCTAACTTCTATGCCGAGTACCAGTCACTGAAAGACCAACTTGATGCCCGGATGGAGGCATGGGAAACGGCCACCATCGCTGTGGAAGAGTATAAAGGGTAATTTCAGCTACAAACACGAAACAGTGAATGGCCGTAATCAAGTTTGCGGTCGAGCTGTCCGACTAGTTAGATTAGATAATTAGCGTTGACTGTCTGTAAGCAATATTCACTTATCTCCGTAGCAGGTGAATGGCGCATAAGTTTTCCAATAGTTTCTCTTCCTGATTGAACCCAAATCGGTCGTTAGCCGACTTATCAATCGGGATAACCGCACTGAGCGGATGGCGCGCACGACCCACTTGGGCCGTTCAATCCTGGCTCGATGTTGCCTGCTTCTCGGCTTGTTCTCCGTTATCATGTCGAGTAACGATGCTATAACGATACTGTAACGAAGCAGGATTGAACGACCCCACTCCGTAGAGAGGGGAAAACGTTGCCGCTCCATGGCACAGGGCGGGAAGGTAGGGGGCAGGGTTTATCCCCGTGCATTGCACGATTCTGCAGCGGTTTTCTTATGACCGATTTGGGGTTAACCTATGCGTTAGAATATTTTTCAATTCCTATGACGTATAGGTTGAAATATTATTGTATTGCTGTGGGGATTTATTCCGTTAATGCGGCGGCAGCACGGCCTGCGGCGTAGCCGGTGCTGAAGGCTATCTGCAGGTTGTACCCGCCGGTGTCGGCATCCAGGTCCAGTACCTCGCCTGCAAAGTACAGGCCGGGAACCAGTCGCGACTCCATCGTCTTGGGGTTGATTTCCTTTAGGTTCACACCTCCTTGGGTGACCACGGCTGTATTGTAGTCGCCAGTTCCCGTCAAGGTGAATTCCACGTCCTTCAAAAAGTGCAGCAAGCGGTGGCGTTCACCGCTGTTGATTTGGTGCAGCCTTTTGTAGTATTCAATGTGCAGCCGGTCCAAGGCCAGTTGTATCAGTTCGGCGGGCAGCCACATGCGCAAAGCGTCATGGAACAAGCGTGTCCCGCTTCCATTCAAATCGTTGATGAGGCGGTGGTCCAAAGTTTCGGCGGTCAGGGCGGGTTTCAGGTCGATATGGGCTGTAAGGGATTCGCCGCTGTTCAGCAAACGGCTCACTTGGCGGCTGGCGGAAAGAACCAAAGGCCCGTCAAGGCCATTGTCGGCAAAGGTCATCTCGCCGAAGCCGTCGTATAGTTTCTTCCCTCCGGCAGCGGGACGGGTGATGGTGAGTCCCACATTCTTCAACACAAACCCCACAAGCTCCTGCGGAATCTTCTCTTCGCACACCAGCGACACCAGCGACGGCACCTGCGGTACCACCGTGTGCCCCGCCTCCTCGGCCAGACGGTATCCCACACCCGTTGAACCCGTGGTGGGGTAGGAGAGACCTCCTGTAGCGATAATCACCGCATCGCCGCGGACGGTAGAGCCATCCTGCAGGCGGACGCCGTGCCGGTCCTCGGTCAGGCTCTTCACGGCGCAGTTTTTCCTTATCTCCACATTCGGGCGGGCTTCAAGATCGTTGATTAATGCAAGGAAGATGTCCAGCGATTTGCCGCTTCGGGGGTACACTCTGTTGCCGCGTTCCTCCACCAGCGGCACATTCCGCTGCTCGAAGAACGCCATCAGTTGTGTGTTGAACATCTGGGCAAAACAATTGCGTACCCAACGGCTGTCGGGTCCTATGTGGGTGATGAAATCCTTCAACGGAGCAGTGTTGGTGAGATTGCACCGGCCCTTGCCTGTGATGCGCAGCTTGCGCCCGGCCTGGTCCATCTTCTCCAGCAGCACCACTTCAGCCCCCTGTTCGGCGGCGGCCACTGCGGCCATCATGCCCGCAGCACCGGCGCCCACAATCACCACCCGGCTCATGACTTGGTGAGGGTGAAGATGTCGGCGGGATGGACACACAGCACCGGCAGCTGCGAGTTATGCACTATCTGCTGGGCGTTGGTGCCAAGGAAGAGCTGCGAAATGATGCGGTCCTGCTCGGTGTTGATTACCACCAGGTCGGCATTGATGCTCTCGGCATAGCCCAACACGGCATCGCTATAGTTAGTGTATTTCTGCACCGTGGCCACATGGCGTACGCCCTCGTGGTCCAGAAACTCGGCTGTCTGCACCATGTAGGCGCGCAGCTGGGCGGCCTCTTCCACCGACTCCTGCAGTCCCAGGATATGGATTTCGGAGCCGAACATCTTGGCCATCGTCGCTGCAGGTGGCACCTTCTGGCGCGAGTTGACGTTGACACGGATGGGGACGACAATGCGCTCCAGTTCTTTATGGAAGTTAAAGCCCTCGCGGATGGTCAATACAGGGACTGGGGCCTCCTGCACAATACGCACGGCAGTGCTGCCCATCCAGTATTTCTCGAACCCCGAGGCGCCGTTGGTACCGATGACTATCATGGGGGCATTCTCGTGGCGGGCCTCACGGGCTATCACAGCCGCCACTCGGCCGGAACAGATATCCCACCGTATTTTGCCGGACTTCATTCGGGGCTGATACTCTTCGCAAAGCTGTTTCAGCTTGTCCTCGGCCAGCAGGGTCATCACCGTCTGCTGCTCTTCGTCCATCAACAGTTTCTCGCGCTTGGCCCATACTATTTTTATGCCACAATGGATCTTGTTGGCAATGTCGGTTGCCAGTTCCAGAGCCACGAGAGACCCTTTGGAAAAGTCTGTTCCTACAATTATTGATCTCATGTTACTACATTGTTTTATATATACCACCATAACGCATTTGGCGCTCTTTTATTATCGTGTCGGGCAGAAAAAATATCTATGTGCCGTTTTTTTTGTATCTTTGCACATTCAAAAGGTACACAGGAATGAACACCAATTTAGATGCTACCGGCCACAGCCAGACTGTGCAGGAACGCGAGGTCGAGCGTGCTTTGCGCCCCAAGGGCTTCAACAGCTTTGCGGGGCAGAAACAGGTGCTCGACAACCTCCGTGTCTTTGTGGGTGCGGCCAAGCAGCGTGGCGAACCCCTCGACCACGTGCTCTTCTTCGGCCCCCCCGGACTTGGAAAGACTACCCTCTCCTACATCATCGCCAACGAGCTGGGGGTGAACATCAAGATGACCTCCGGCCCGGTGCTTGACAAACCCGGCGACCTGGCCGGTATGCTCACCTCGCTCGAGACCAACGACGTCCTCTTTATCGACGAGATACACCGTCTCTCGCCTGTGGTGGAGGAGTACCTCTACTCCGCCATGGAGGACTACAAGATAGACATCCTTATCGAGTCCGGCCCTGCCGCCCGCAGCGTGCAGCTCAATCTCAAACCCTTTACGCTCATCGGGGCCACCACACGCTCCGGCATGTTAACGGCACCACTCCGCGCACGCTTCGGCATCAACTGCCGCCTGCAGTATTACGACGCCGAAACCCTTGCACATATCGTCAACCGCTCCGCTTCCCTCCTGCAGGTGAAGATTACCTCCGAGTCGGCTTTCGAGATTGCCCGCCGCAGCCGCGGCACCCCCCGTATCGCCAACCTCCTCCTGCGCCGCGTCCGCGACTTTGCGCAGGTCAAGGGCGACGGCACCATCACGCTGGACATCGCCCGCTATGCTCTCCGCGCCCTCAATGTGGACAGCAACGGTCTTGACGAGATGGACCTGCGCATCCTCGGCACCATCATCGACAAGTTCCGTGGCGGTCCGGTAGGTATCAACAACATCGCCACAGCCGTGGGCGAAGACGCCGGCACCGTCGAGGAGGTCTACGAGCCCTACCTCATACAGGAAGGCTATCTGCAGCGCACCCCCCGAGGCCGCGAAGCCACCCCGTTGGCCTACCAGCACCTCGGCAAACTGAAAACCGACGGCCAACAACAGCTATTAGACCTATAAGTCCTGTAGGGTCTATGCGCTTTCCTGCCGCCATTGAAAGTAATAATGAATTAACAACAAGATATGAGAACACTGATTAAGAATATCAAGGAGTTGGTGCAGGTGGAACGCCAGCCCAGGCTCCGCGTCTGTGGCAAGGATATGGCACAGATGGAGACCGTGAAAAACGCCTACCTCATTATCGAGGACGGCAAGTTTGCCGCCTTCGGCCCCATGGATGAGCTGAAAGAGACTAATGCAGACATCATTATCGACGCCACCGGGTGCATGGTGCTGCCCTCTTTCTGCGACTCCCACACGCACATCGTCTATGCCAACTCGCGCGAGCATGAGTTTGTCGACAAAATCCGTGGCCTCAGCTATGAGGAGATTGCCAAGAGGGGAGGCGGTATCCTCAACTCGGCCAAGGCGACGGCAGCGGCCTCGGAGGAAGAACTGTACGATATGGCCTGGCAGCGCCTCGAGGGGGTGATGCGTATGGGCACGGGCGCTATCGAGATTAAGAGTGGCTATGGCCTGTCCACCGAGAGCGAGCTGAAGCTTCTGCGCGTAATCCGCCGTCTCAAAGAGAATTCGCCCATGACCATCAAGTCGAACTTTCTCGGTGCCCACGGCATCCCGATGGAATATCGCGGCCATCAGGAAGATTATGTCAATTTGGTCATCAACGAGATGATACCCAAAGTGGCGGACGAGGGTCTGGCTGACTTCATCGATGTCTTCTGCGATCAGGGTTTCTTTACCGTCGAGGACACCGCCCGCATTCTGGAGGCCGGCATCAAATACGGGATGCGGCCGAAGATTCACGCCAACGAAATGGCTGTCTCCGGCGGTGTGCAGGTCGGTGTGAAATATGGAGCCATTTCTGTCGACCATCTGGAGCAGATGGGCGACGCCGAGATAGAGTGTCTGAAAGGCTCGGATACCATGCCCACCGTGTTGCCGGGCTGTGCCTTCTTCCTCAACCTGCCCCTCTCGCCGGCACGCAAGATGATTGACTCGGGTCTGCCTGTATCCATGGCTTCCGACTACAACCCCGGCACCTCGCCTTCGGGCAATATGCAGCTCATCCTCTCGATGGCCTGCATACGTTACCGCCTGACCCCCGAAGAGGCCCTGAACGCCACCACCTTGAACACTGCCTACGCCATGGGTGTGAGTGACATACTCGGCTCTGTCGCCGTTGGCAAGAAGGCCAACTTCTACATCACCAAGCCTATCCCCACCTACGAGTACCTGCCCTACGCCTACGGCGAGAACAAGGTGGCTCGCACCTTCCTTAACGGCAAAGAGGTATGATCAGGGTAGAACATCTCAACAAGTCGTTCGGGTCGCTCCAAGTTCTCCGCGACATCGACCTTACCATCGACAAGGGCGAAGTGGTGAGCATTGTAGGTGCTTCCGGAGCCGGCAAGACAACCCTGCTGCAGTTGCTCGGCACCCTGTTGCGCCCCAACTCGGGACATATCTTCTACGACGACGTCGACGTGAGCACCCTCGACGAGAAAGCCCTCTCGCGTTTCCGCAACCGCAATGTGGGCTTCGTGTTCCAGTTCCACAACCTGTTGCCCGAGTTTACAGCCTTGGAGAATGTCTGCATGCCTGCACTCATTGCCGGACGCACCATGGACGAAGCTTCCGCCGAAGCCATGAAGCTTCTCGACTTCCTCAACGTCACCGCTCGGGCCAACCATAAGCCTGCCCAGCTCTCTGGCGGCGAGCAGCAGCGTTTTGCCGTGGCACGGGCACTCATCAACCACCCCGCCGTGGTGTTGGCCGACGAGCCCTCGGGCAACCTCGACACCCGCCATGCCGCCGAGCTCCACGACCTCTTCTTCCAGCTGCGCGAGCAGTACCGCCAGACCTTTGTCATCGTCACCCACAACACAACCCTTGCCCAGAAATCCGACCGCCAGATAACCCTGCGCGACGGACAAGTGGAAAAACAATAGTCCATTATTCCTATCATTTCTATCAAATCTAACACATGATACAGAAACATAACAACCCTGCCTCATCATCCGACAATCAACCCTCAACCGCCATCTATGGTCTGCGTCCTGTGATGGAAGCCATCGACGGCGGCACACGTGTCGACCGTATCCTTTTGCAGAACGGACTGACAGGCAACCTTGTAGCCGACCTCAAAGCCCGTATACGCGAAAAAGGCATCCCCTACCAGTTTGTGCCTGTCGAGAAGCTCAACCGTCTTGCCCGTGGCAACCACCAGGGTGTGGTGGCGCTCATCTCACCCATCGAGTTCCATAGCGCCCTGTCTCTCATCCCAGCCTTGATGGAGGGCGACAAGGCCCCCTTGGTGCTGATGCTGGACCGCATCACCGACGTGCGTAACTTTGGGGCCATTGTGCGTACCGTCGAGTGTGCCGGGGCCGATGCCGTTGTCATCCCCGACCACGGCAGTGCCCAGATAAGCAACGACGCTGTCAAGACCTCGTCGGGAGCCCTTCTCCGCGTGCCAGTGTGCAGGGAAAGCAACCTCAAAACGGTTGTCAACCTGGCCCGGCAGTGTGGCATGCAAATCGTAGCCGCAACCGAGAAAGGAGCCTCCGACTATCTGGATGTCGATTTCCGCAAGCCCACGCTGCTCATCATGGGCGCCGAGGAGACTGGCATCAGTCCCGAACTGCTCAAACTCGCCGACCTCCGTGCCAAGCTGCCCATCAAGGGGCAGGTGCAGTCGCTCAACGTCTCGGTGGCGGCGGCGGTGTTTATGTACGAGGCTCTGCGTCAGCGTCGGTAGCGGTAATTAGCGGCAGAGTCGCTTTTGAAACAGCAAGGCCAGATGGTGGCAATCCCCCGTGAGGGGTGCCGCCATCTGGCTTTTTGCTGCCCGAATCACAAACTCATGCCAGAACCAGGTTCGCTGTGGCGTCCTTCCTTAGTCATTCCTTTACTGCATTTTGTCCATCCGTTGCCCGTTAGGATGACGGACAACGTATGGATAACTGCATAATAAAAAACGCCGTATCGTTACAACGAAGATACAACACATGTGTCCAGCTTAAAAACTGATTTAGTTTAAAATGTGATAGTTATACTTTTGTTGGAATGCTGTGGCGAACGATTGCCGGGAGAGGTAGATTTTGTTAATGTTCCTACGGGGCTACAAGTCTGCTGTGTTAAAAAAATATAAATGTGCATGTCTGGGGGGTATCCAAAACGGGGGCAACGACTCTATTATGTAAAGCCTCCTCGGAGCAGAGTGTAAAAGTGTGTTGGATGGGATGCCCCGTAAGGGGTGACCCGAACAGCCGAAAAGAGGGTGAAAAGGGGGGTGTTATTTGGGTTAACAAAGATGCAAAAAATAAAAAAATGTTGATGAATCGTAATTTATTCGTATATTTGTAAGTTCAAAAAGTCCACAATCCGGCCTCGGATTGCGGTATTTTTGGGTATGTAAATAATTGGTTATGAAATAATAATAAAGTAATAATATGAAGAAGAGATTTTTCCTCATTGGCTTGATTTTTGCGTTGTCGACGCTCGTTTCGCACGCACAAATCTATCAAGTGTACAATCAAGATTTCGAAGTAGGTTCACCGGTTAACTATACGGTTTCGGATCCGACGATGGTTACGATGTCGACCAGTATCGTCTCTGGCGGACAAAGGTCGATTAAAATAACACAGTCGTCGGATGACTCTGTGTATATTACATTGGATACTATCGATTTCTCAACGATTACGCAATTGGAGTACTACACGCTGGAGTTTATGCACATAGCCTATGTGTGGCCCTCCTCGGTGCATAGCAATTATCGTAGCCAGGTGTGTATGATTGAGGCCAAGCGCCCTGACCAGACGGCATGGACCCAGCTGAATGAGACTCACTATGACTTGACAGACCAGGGAACTCCTGAATTCAGTGGTCTGGGTTGTTTCCATTATCGTTCTTATCAAGACTGGGAGAACAATCCCCTTTCGAATGACGGATGGAAGAAGGAGCGTTTTAACCTTAACTCATTTTTCTACAATGTCAATGATGTGGACAAGAAACTGCAGGTGCGCTTTACTGTGTGGAAAAGGGACTTTACATTTCCCCATGACGGATGGTATATCGATGATATCCAATGCCGTTGTTCGCGACAGCCGATAGTCACACCGACCATTTCAATGATTTCTTTCCCCGATAATATCAGCTATCCCAGCAGCCGCGGAGCCAAGCTGAAATTGAAGGCATACACCACTGTTTCGCAGGGTATCAACAGTGACTCAGTATATGTCGAATATACTGTTGGCAACAGGGATACCACATACAGAACCTATCTCACTCCTCTTGGACACGACAACCTGTACGAGGGAAGAATTCCTTTCTATGGGTTCGACACGCTGATGTCTTACCATATCGTGGCCAAGGATTCCACGGTAAACAATAATTCGGTTTATTTCCCGAGGAATTCGCAGCAGATGCTTAAATATAAGTGTGTGCGAGGCCGGACGGCCACCAGTGCACCTGTGGGTAACACGACGAACAGCACCTTTTTCCCGTTCCCGTCACATGCAAGGTCAAAGAGCGAGTTTATCTACGACAGTCTATCGATGGCAGAAAGGGGGTATGGACCGGGGTATATCAAGCAGATGAGGTTTGTCATTGCAAACAACACGTCGAACATTACGCGCCAAAGGGTGCAGATCAAGTTGGCAAACAAAAGTTATGCCACCAATACAGTTATGCCGGGATCGTCTACAAATACTGCTCGTGCGTATACGACCACTGCAATGCAAGTCGTGTATGATTCCATCTTGCTATTAGAGCAGTGCGCCCCCAACTCATACAAGATGATCAACTTTCAGGACACCTTTTTCTATGCGGGTTCGGACCTTGTAGTGCAGATAATGTATTACAATCTCCACGACTTGTCGATTGCAACAAGCGTTAGACATGTCCCTGCTCCTACGGGCAAGATGTCAATCTGGTCGGATGGTTTTTCTGAGCAACAGCCTACCAATCCCTTCGACCCGTCAGACGATAATTACTCTACGGGTGAAGTCACCAGTACCCGCCCGTGGGTTCAGTTTTACGAAACAGAGCACCTGCCGCTGATATACGACTGTGGCATATCTGCGTTGGCATACCCGAGCTTTGATGTACCCTGCAACATGGGTAATGACTCGGTGGTGGTGTGGCTGAAGAACTACGGTGTGAGTGTGATGCACGGTGTGAGGATTTGGTACAAGGTGGATAATATGCCTCCTGTTTATTATGATTGGGTGGGGTCGCTGAACGCCGGCGACAGTGTCCGTGTGTTGCTGAACAGTAACCAGACGTTCACCGTGGGCTACCATACCATGCGTGCATGGGTGGACGACTCAATCAAGGTGAACAATGTCCTTTTCCGCGACCATGAGCCTTACAACGACACTTCGTTTGCTCCTTTTGCCGCTTGCGACGGTCCTTACAGTGGTGTGCGCACCGTGGGCAATGGAGCCAACGACCATTTTACATCGCTCGACAACTGCTTGTATGTGTTGAGCCGTTGCGGTATCAATGGCCCATTGACCATCAAGCTGCCTGCCGGCAACTATGGCGTCACCAAGTTCCCGTATATCCCCGGCACCTCAGCCACCCAGAGGGTGACTTTCGAGCCTGCCACAGAATCGGCGGTGGTGACCTTCCGACGTCCTCACGGTGGCCCCGATGCAATCACCTGGGTCCCCTCGTTGGTTGACCTTGAAGATGCGAGAAGCATTCATTTCCGTAATATCAGATTTGTCCAGGGCAGAAGCTCCGACAACTGCTGCACCGTGTTGGCAAAGCTGGGAGAAGGAAGTACCCACTGTCTGTTCGAGAACTGCCAGTTTTTGGACAGTAACACGGTGAATAGCTCGGGCGAGGCATTGATTTATGCTGACGGGTCTGACTCGGTGACGATAACCAACTGTCAGTTCTATGGCGGCCAGGTCGGCGTGAATTTGCGAGGCAACGCCCCTGACGACAGGGCCTCCCATAATTTGATTCACTTCAACGAGTTCCGCAATCAGGTGAACACCGCTATCAGTGTGGTGAACCAGGATGCCGTGGAGGTGGACAGCAATATGGTGTACGATGTCCGCACCAACGCCAGTTATACTGTTTTGGGACAGCATATTTATGCCGGCAGCCGCATCACCCGCAACAAGGTCTACTCCACCAAGGGTTCCAGCTGTATCGGTGTGTCGGATATGCATGGTACTGCCAACAACTATTCCATCGTGGCCAATAACATGATGGTGTCGACATTCGACAACACGACCAACATGCTCACCACTCCGTTGAATATCATCAAGGGTTCGTATGTGAAGGTGGTGTTCAATTCTGTCCGCATGAGTGCTCCCGATTTCGTCAATGTGGCAGCTGCTACACTGGGTGGCGACATCATCAGCAATATCTATTTCCAGAATAATGTCATCACCAGTTTCGATACGACAAACTATGCATTCAACTATATGCCCGGTAGCAACGGCTCGACAATGCACGTCGACCACAACTGCTATTACTCCAGAAGCGGCGTGTTGAACAAGCTGTCCGGTACAAACTATTTCAACCTGAATGGTTGGCGTGCGGCTGTTCCCATCGACCAGGGCTCGGTGGTGGGTGATCCTATCTTCACCAATGGCTCGATTGTCGACCTCCGTTCGTTCAGCGACCTGCTGCGTAACGTCGGTGTGGTTGTCCCCGAGGTGACAATAGATATGTTCGGAACCACGCGCGACGCCACGGCTCCCAGTATGGGTGCCTATGAGGTGTCGGTGCTTTCGGTTGACTTCACTCCTGTCGAGTTTGTCACTCCTCTGACCGATTATTGCGGCGCCCCTGCCTCGATTCCTGTTGAGGTGGCGATCCGCAACACAGGTAACGGCAACTACACTTACAGCGCTTCCACTCCGATTACGGTATATTATAGTATTGACAACGGCCCGGTGCAGAATTTCACTGTCAGCCGCAGCTGTGGCCCCATGGATACCATCCATTTCCTCTCCACTCGTACCATGGCGTTGCCCTCGGGTCCCAACAATACCGACCAGACCTACAATATCAGATGGTGGGTGAAGTGCAGCCTCGACCCCGACGACATGAACGACACCGGTTACTACACGGTGAACTCCCGCTATGCCGCTCCAGCTCCCACGGTGATTAACCAGACCATCCCCTATGGCACACAGGCCACAATCACCCCCACAGCAGGTATCAATTCATGGCCTATCAGCTACTATACTTCGGGCAACGGACGTCAGCAGCGTTCCGGTATCTCTTGGTATCACTCGATGGAAGATTCGGTCCGTTTCCACTATGGACCCTCGTTCACTACCGGAATCCTCTATCACGATACCTCTTTCTACATCTCCCAGAAGCGTGACCTTCCCTTGGTGAAGATTACCGAGGTGCAGGTGAGCCGTGCCGCCAATGCTGTCGGTGTCACCAATCCCATGCCCTCGTTTATGAATTCCCAGACGCAGTTTGCAGTGGAGTTGACCAACTGCGGCGACTATCCCGCTAATATCGAGGGCGACTCCATTGTTGTCATTATGACCAATTCGGCTGCTAAGATATGGGTGCTGCCCAATGTGGAAATCCAGCCTGGTGCCACACTGGTGTTGCAGTTTAGAAACAATAACAACCCGTCCGATTCCTCACGCACCATCTTCGCGCCCAGTTCTGCGGTTCCTTCGGTGGCTTACAACGGCAATTTTGCAGTGATTTACCGCGATGGCCATGGTATCGCCGATGCTGTGCCGTTCAATCAGATTATTACCGCCACCTCGCAGCAGGTGATAACCTGGGGAAACCAGCAGGTGCCGGCTGCCGTATGGCAAGGCTCGGCTGTCAATCTGGCACAGGGTGCCAGCCAGGCTACGCCTCCAGTGAATACACCCACCGCCGGTGCTCGCCGTATTTCATGGCCTACCAATTCCCACTCGGCTTCTCCCACTGCATCTGCCACCCTTTGGCAGGTGGCTACCGACGCCAACCCCATGCATATCGGTGAGGTCGAGAACAACCTTATCCTTTATTTCGACAACGGTTGCGATGGTCAGCGTTCCCAGGTCAATATCACTTTATCCAACATTCCCCCGGTTGACTTAATGGTTGATAACCTTGAACTGGCCGAGGGCTGCTCTCTTACCTCCACCGAACCTGTCACGGTCAATATCCACAACTACGGACAGCAGCCTGCTTCGTCGTTTGTGGTTAACTATAGCCTTGATGGCGGCACCACGGTCTTCTCCGACACGATTGCCAACGGCCTTGTTGCTGGTGGTAACATAACCCACACCTTCTCGCACACCATCAACATGCATCTTCCCACCGACTCCACATTCCATGTCCTGTCGTGGCTCACTGCTTACGCTACTGACCCGTATCAGCAGAATGACACTGTCAGAGGCGACTTCACCACCTACTACACTCCCGATATGCCTCTTGTGAATACGCCCAGTACGGTGTCGTATGACAACATCGACACTCTTGTCGCCACACCGGCAGGCGATCGCACGGCCTTTATCTGGTACAATGCCCGTCGCCGTATTGTTGATACCAACAGCGGCACATATATCACTCCGCGTATCTATCACCCCGACACATTCTTCGTGGCTCCCGTTGCCCTGGTCGACCAGCCCAACACGCATGTGGGTAACCTGACAAATGTGATGAGCAACAACTTCCCGTCGCCCTACAACCCCAAGCAACGCTATGTGAAGGAGCAGTATCTCTTTACGGCCGAACAGATACAGGCCGCAGGACACGGTGCAGGCGACATCAGCTCGCTCTCCTTCTACCTCGAGAGCCTGGGCAACAACGTCAGCTCATTCACTTACAGCTATTACAATATTAAGATAGGTACCACCACACTGAGTGTCTTCCCCAACGGTAATTTCGTCTCAGGTCTTACCTCTGTCTACTCCGCCTCCGATTTGACGCTGAATGCTAGTAATATCGGTTGGGTGCATCATACGCTTGATTCGGTCTATCATTGGGACGGTACCTCTAATCTCGTCGTTGAGGTGACCCGTGCTTTGAACCAGCCCGGTATCTCCGCCGGTGCCAACACCCGCTATACCGCTCAGCCCAACACCGTCATCTCGAAACAGAACAATAACACCGACCAGTCCGATCAGACCTCTGGTTCGAAGGGCAACAACCGTCCCGACATCACATTTGGATTCTTGGAGCCTGATGGCTGTTTAGGTCCCGAGGCTTTGATTCAGATTTTGGTGACCAATGTCCCCGACACCGATGCTGCCATCGTGTGGCCTGCTTCGCTCGACACTATGTTGATGTCGTCGTGCGATTCCATCAGTCTGAATGTGGCTATCGACAACCACGGTAACTCCAATATCAATAACTATACACTCCATTACCGGATTGACAACGGAGCATGGGGTGAGACTACCGGCAATGCGAACAACCTCCCGCTGGGCTACCAGCGCGAAGTGTCGCTGTTGAGCACACATCTCAATCCTGGCCGTCACACCATCACTGCGGTCATCCATATCCCAGGCGATACGATTACCTCTAACGACACCATTGTCCGTACGGTCAATGTCCGCTTCTGTGGTGGCAACTACATTGTCGGTAACTGCACGGGTAGTGATTATCCCACCCTCACCGCTGCCATCGACACCCTCAACCATGCCGGTATCGTCGGCCCGGTTGTGTTCGAGTTGTGCAACCAGACTTTCGAGGAACAGATTAACATCGGACTTGTTAATGGCGTTAGCGAGACCAACACCATCACATTCCGCACTATTGCCAACTCTCCTGCCCAGGCCATGGTTTTCCATACTCCTACCAACAGCAGCAACTACGTTCTCCAAGTGCACAATGCCAGCTACGTCACCTTTAAGGACATCTATTTCTACGCCAACTACACTACTGGTAACAACAACAATGTCTTTGCCAATGTCATTAAGGTTGACGGCTCCTACAATATCCACTTCACCGGCTGTACCATTCGCAGCAAGAAGACCATTGCAAGTTCAACCAATGCCAACCTTGTCCTGCTTGGCGATGAGAACTATTATATCACCATCGACTCCTGTACCCTCGACAGTGGTTACTATGCCATCCGTTCATTGGACAACAACCACAGCGAGTGGTTTAACATCAATGAGAACGTCATCACCAACTTCTGGTTCCAGGCCATCTATCTCCGCAATACCGACACTGTCACTATCTTCCACGATAGTATCCGTTCGGCTGCCAGTGTGGCCTCCAAACCCCTCTCCGGTATCTATGTTGCCAACGGCAAGCGTGTCAGCATCCAGCGCAACTCCATCTACCTCCTCGACGATCGTAACGGTGGTAAACGTGGTATTGCCATTAACAACTGTAGAGGTTCCAACATCGACCGTGTGACCATCTACAATAACATGATCTCGCTCTCCGGTACGGGTGCGGCCACCATCACCTCTTCAGGTATCTCGGTCGACTCGCTCTCCAAATACGTCAATGTCTACTTCAACACAGCATCCCTCTATGCAGGACCGAATCAGGCCAATACCAAGGTGTTCTCCTGTCAGAACTCATCCAATGTACACGTGTTGAACAACATCTTCAACAATCGCAGTAAGGGATATGCCTACTATGTGGCAATCGACACTTGCGTAATCAACTCCAACTTCAATGTCTACTACACCAATGCCGAACCCAACCCCAACACCGGCGTCCGCTTCTTCGCCTATTGGGGTGGCAATATCTGTGCAAACATCGATAGCCTGCGTTTAGTCAACCAACGCGAGACCAATTCGAAGGAGGAGTTCCCCTATTTCTACAGCGACAACTGCCTTGCCCTCACTCTCTCGCAGTTTGCTGGCGATGCACAGTACAACCCCGATGTCACCACTGACGTCTTTGGCATTATCCGTCCGCAGATTCCTGCTCCCACCATTGGTGCTTACGAATTCCACCGTCTGTCACACAACATTTCCGTTGCCGACATCATCGAGCCTATGATGCCCGAGATTACCACCGGCGCCAACCCCACTGTTTATAACATCGAAACCGACTCTATCCCTGTCCGTGTCAAGTTCTGGAACAATGGTGAGGCTCCCGAGACGAACATCTCATGGTATGCCTATCTTGCCGACGTTTATCCGCAGCCGCGTTCCGAGACCCGCAACATTTTCCGTCTCCCCTTGCGCACGCTTCTCGAGGATAGCACCAAGGTGCCTTCGCCGCTTGGTATCATCGACACGCAGAAGATAGTCGTTGTCCTGCAGATTGGCTCCAGTACCACCGACGCCTTCCCCGAGGACAATGTCGATACTGCACTCGTATTCATCTATCCGGCATACGATCTCCAGCTCGTCTCTGTTGCTCTCGACAGCACGGTCGACCCCTTGCATTGCCGTATGTATCAGGTGCCGCTCAAGTACACCATCCGCAATGTGGGTAAGAAAGACTTCCCCGGCGATTTCACCTTCTCTCTTGGATACGACTACTATGCCCAGCAGTCCGGCTCGCAGACGCTGCCTAGCTTCCCCAATATCCCCGGTGCCAGCAATGCCGATGTAGTCACCTTCGGAAGCGACCTGCCTGTAGGCAATACCCGCGACATTGTCAACTCGCCCGCTTACCAGCCCAATCTCTTCCCCACCGGCTATATTGGAGACCTCACTATCAAACTCCGCGGCTTTGTCCATCACGAAAACGACCTTAAGCCCCTTACCGACACCACCAACTACATCAACATCACCTCCAACCACACACCCGAGATGCCTATCCCGCACGACACCATGGTGGACTATGGCACCTACGCCAACTTCTGGGCCACCCAGAATGCCAGCCGTCCCATCCGTTGGCATCGCGACACTGTCAGCGGCGAATTCTTCTACAATGGTACGGGTAACTACAATCGTTCCACCCACTGGAACACCACTCCCCAGTACTTCCACGACTCGCTCTACTACCTCAGCTGTCTCAGCACCCGCAACTGCACCAGTTACTATTCGCAGATCAATGTCGGCATCAATCCTCCCCTCAACTACGATGTCTCCATCTCCGAGGTGCGTTCGCCTCGCGGCTCAGGCCGTGTCTATCTCGAAAAGGACACCGTCACCCTCCGTGTAGTCAACTATGGTAGTCAGCCTATTTCCAACATACCCATTGCATTCAAGTTCATGAATGCCAACGGCCGTGTCACCTACCTCGAGGTCCACGACACCGTCCGTGCCACTATTCCTGGCCGTATTGGCGACAACGTCAGTTACTTCGACTTCTCATTCGACACCGCCTTGCTCCAGATCAACCAGCCCCTCTCCAACACTACCTTCACACTCAACGCATGGGTGTATCATCCCGACGACCAACAGCGTGGCAACGATACCTTGCGTTACGTCCACACCTTCCGCTCGCTGGCCGAGAGCATCTACGACTCAATCCACACTTATTACCCCACGTCGGTCGAAGGTTTCGATATCACTCGAGTCTCCTATAACGAACTTGACGAGATTATGCCCGACATGATAGGCTATGACAATCTGTGGCTTGGCAATTACAATGCCAGCAATGCCGAGATACCCACGCTCTTCATGCGTCGCGGCACCGTCGACACCCTCACCGTCGAAGTGGCTAACAACCTCGACGAAATGGACTCCAGCACTGCTGCCAGCCTCTGTGTGGCCATCGACTACAACCGCGATGGTTTCTACAACTTCGACAGCATCGAGAACCTTACAACAACACCCTTCTCCAAAGGTGCCAAGGTGCGCAGCCGTCGCGAGTTCAAACTCCCGCTCACCATCCCCGAGAGCGCCCACTACGGCTACATGCGCATGCTTGTATGGGTACATGGCGACTCCACAGCCTACATCAATGGTCTCCACAATGCCTCTTCCCACGGCAATGGACAAATCCAGCAGTACTTGCTCTACGTCCAAGAGGATGTTGAGCTTGACTCCATCGATGCTGCTCTCACCCGCGTTGTCACACCGCGCAAACATATCGTTACCGAGTCCGACCATTATGTCAGCGTCATGCTTGCCAACAAGGGTCGTACGCCGATAACCTCTGCCTATATCACCTACAACTTCAGCAACCAAAACCATCCCGATCAGACCGGTACGTTTGGTTGGACTGGCAACCTCGAACCCGGCATGAGCCAGGTGATACGTCTCGACTCTGTTTACTTCTACGAAGGCACAACCGATTTGACCTGCACTGTCACTGTTGATGGCGACACCTTCCACACCGACAACAACACTCTCAATTACCGCTACCACCGCTATTATGTAGTGAAGTGCCACTGGGTTGACAGTTTCGATCAGGCTATCAACAAGTGGTATGCACCTGCCGGATACAATGACTATACGCGCAACTACTTCGAGCGTGGCATCCCCTCCAAGTCGAACATCATCTCGGCTTACTCTCTGCCCAATGCCTATGTCACCAGCTGCACCGAGACCGTTGTCACGGGCAAGCGTGGTAACCGTAGCGTCATCTACTCGCCCATTATCGACCTCCGTCTCATCAGAGCCGACACCATCGAGTTCCGCCTCAGCAAGAACATGGCACAAGGCAGCCACATGGTTCTCCAGTACTGGAGTTGGGAGAACAAATGGGAAACCCTCGACGCAGATGGTGTGCGTTGGAGTGCTCCTCGCGAGGATAATCCCAGCTGGTACGACGAAGAGGAAGGCTGGACCGGCGACAGCCGTGGTGAATATGTCTACTACAGACTCTCCACCAAACCCGAAGGTACAAACTTCAACCAAGATTTCCAGTTGCGCTTCGTATACACCACACCCATTACCACCTCGCCCTCTTCCAGCTTCGGCGACGGTGTGGCCATCGACAACTTCAAGCTTGGCCGTGCAAAGCGCGACATTGATGTAGGCGTCACTGCCATCACCCACCCCGTTTCGCCTCAGTTCGGCCAGACTGTCTACCCGCGTGTCATCATCCACAACTATGGTCTCGACACCATCCACGACTTCAAGGTCAGCTATATCCCCTACGGCTCATTCCTCTCCCACGAGGCAACCTGCACTCAAGGTATCACTCCCGGTGGCGACATCGAGTTCGAGTTCCCCGACCCGTTCATCATCACCAACAACTACCCCGACACCTTCAACCTCATTGCCTTTACCGATGTGCAGCTCGATGCCTACAAGGACAACGACACTACCATCCGTACCTTCGGCCTTGCACCTTTGGCCAACGACCTCTATCTCTACCAGCTCCTCTCGCCGCGTGCCGATGCCGTGGCCGGCGACAGCCTCGACATCACTGTCCGTCTCCGTAACTTCGGTCAGAACGAAATCGAGTCGTGCGATGTATTCTATGTCTTCAACGATGGCGACACCGTGCAGGAGCATATCAACTTCGCCGACTATTTAGGTCACAATCTGCCATCTACCGAATTCTTCAACTACACCTTCCGACATCGCGAACACGTCACCATGGGCAACATGCTCCTCAAGGTATGGTGCAAATTCCCGCTCGACGTCTATCCCTACAACGACAGTGTATCCTTGCAGTTTGTCGGCATGGCCAGCATCATCGATGTCCGAGCCACTGCAGGCATTATCGACCAGCGTCGTTCTGCTAGCTTACATCAAGTCTTCATGGCGATAGTTCTTGATAACGTGGGTGCACGCTGGGTGAACGATTTCGAGGTGGGATGCTATTGGGATCGCGACACCTCTCACAGAACCACTGCCATCTTCCATCGCGATGGAGGCTTGGAAGCAGGCGGTCATGCTGTCTTCTACATCGCCGATGATAGCGCTCGTTCTGCCCCCTTCAATTACCTCACCGTTTGGGTCTCCTGCCCTGGCGACGTCAATCAACTTAACGATACAAGCGATGTCGTTCTCCCGCTCTCATTCGACCTCGAATTGCTGAAACTCCAGGTGGAGGAGAACCGCACCGACTCGTGCCGTGTGCGTGCAGTTATCACCAATAATGCTACCTACCCATATCAGAACACATTGACCTTTAGAGGCAGAATCAACGAGTCTTCCTTCAACTACTCGATTCCTCTGCAGGATACGTTATATGTCCAGCCCGGTCAGAAGAGGCACGTGATGATTCTCGACAGGCGAGGCAATCAATTCAAGATACCCAAGTCCCCGTTCCGTGATTACGTTGGTATGGGCGTCATCCAGCCGCCTAACGCCGACGATAACCCCGCCAACGACCAGACCACGATTATCGAAGTTGTCAACTACTTCGAGGGTGTACCTGTGGCCGAAGACATGGGATTCGTTCTCGAACAGAACTACCCCAACCCGTTCGATGGTTCAACCCGTATCGAGTTTGCCCTGCCCAGCAGCGGACATGCGCGGTTCTTCATCACCGACCTCCTTGGCCGACTTGTCTACGAGCGTTACTCCATCTTCAACCAAGGCCGCAACACTATCACCATCGACAAGGGACAGTTCCCCTCCGGTGTCTACTTCTACGGTATCGACTACAATGGCGACCGCCGTATGCGCAAGATGACCGTCAAGTAAGTGTTACAACGCTTCATATCCTACGTCACTCAGCAGCACCTCTTCCCCACCGGGCAGCAGGTGCTGCTGGCCGTTAGCGGGGGTGTCGATTCGGTGGTGCTGGCCCATCTCATGCATTCCGCAGGCTATCCGTTTGCCATTGCCCACTGCAATTTCAATCTGCGTCCCGGCGACTGCGACCGCGACGAGGCCTTTGTCCGCCGGCTTGCCCGTCGCTACCGTGTCCCGTTCCATCTGGCAAAGTTCGACACCACTGCCCATGCCCGCAGCCATGGGCAGAGCATCGAGGAGGCCGCGCGTCAGCTCCGCTACGATTGGTTCTCCACGCTTTGTCAGGAGCAAGGCTATCCTGCGGTACTCACCGCACACCATCGCGACGACGCCGCCGAAACTTTCTTCATCAACCTCCTGCGCGGCACAGGCCTCTCCGGCCTCCATGGCATTCTGCCTGTCCAAGGGCATGTCGTGCGGCCATTGCTCCCCTTTGGCCGGGACGACATCGAAGCCTATGCCCGCAGCCACCGCCTCCACCATGTCGAGGATGTCACCAATGCATCACTCCTCTATCGCCGCAACCAGATCCGCCACCAAGTGCTTCCCCTCCTCCGCCAGATACAGCCCTCTGCCGACACGGCAATAGCCACCACCATCGCCCACCTGCAGTCGGTCGAACAGCTCTACACCTCCCTCCTCGAACCCCTCCGGCGTCAGCTAGTCACCCCAGGCCCCGATGGCTCCTACTGTGTCAGCCTTCGTTTCGACATGCTCGAGCCGCTTCCCTCCGCCGATACTGCCACCCTTCGCCGCCAGCTTCTCTTCGAATTGCTGCGACCATTCGGCTTCAAAGCCGACTCAGTCGATGCACTCCTCGCCTGTACTCAGCCCGGCCGTCGGTTCCTCTCGGCCACCCATCAAGCCATACTCGACCGTGGGCAGCTGCTCATATCCCCAATCAGCGGAGCGGATTCCGAGACGTTGCCCGACATTGTATTGCAGCTATTCGATGCCGCAACTTGTCCTGTCGACTATCGTCACCTGCCGCCCAACCAAGCCCTTTTCGACGCTGACACGCTCCGTCAGCCGCTCAGTTTGCGTCATTGGCAGGCAGGCGACCGCTTCCAGCCCCTTGGTATGGTCAAAGGCTCACAACTTGTCAGCGACTTCTTCACCGACCACAAATACAGCCTGCCCGAAAAACAACGCCAGCTCCTCCTGGTCGATGCCGCCGACCGGATTCTCTGGATTGTTGGACGACGCACAACGCATCCCTTCCGGGTCACATCTTCTTCCAATATATTGCTTTTGGTAACTATCTGTTAACAGACGTTGTACCCGCTTCTTCGGCGTGGATGGCGTGATTTTTTTTCTTTTTGTTAATGGGTCTTTTCGGGTGTTTTTATCACACTAACTCCCTTCGATATCCGCTCGTTCTCCTATTGTTATCCGATCGTTACTCGATTTGTAATTGGATAAGTATCCTGTAAGATTCCTGTAAGGATGCTGTTTTGAACGAACATAGGGTGGTGTCGGCATATCCTTGACACTGCCTTTTGACAGTTTTCCTTGTCTTAAATAAATTTAAGAAATTTAACAACCAATGTGTTAAATAATATTAAATATCTTGGTATGTTTGTTGCTCACTATGCTGATTAATAAAAAATGTGTACTTTTGTAATTCGGAAATAGTGATTGAAATGTGTGTAAAATACTGACAGAGAGTTTATAAAGTGTATTTTAATGTGGTGGAAATGTGTTTATTTCTGTGATTTTATGCGTATTTTGTGATTATTTCTGTAATTGAGCATTCAAAAAAACAATAATAATAAAAATATAAAATGAATCAGCAAAAGAAAAGTTACAAAGAGCCAACTGTTAAGATGGTTGCTTTTATGATTGAGCGCGGTTTTGAAGGAAGCCCCTACCGCATTGTTCAGCCTGACACCGACACCGACGGCATGAACGAGCAAATGAACTATGATGAGAACAACTCGACCCTGGGTTGGGATTGGCACATTAATTAATAGAAAGGACATAGTAATATGAAGAAAATATCTGTATTTTTCCTGACGATAGCCGCCGCTGGCACCATGTTTTTTGCCGGCTGCAAGAAAGATGTGAATACCATTACTCTTGGTGTCGAGGTGGAACCCGCCGCCGCCTCTGGTAAACTGTATATCGATTCCATCCACAATCCCGTGTTCTTCACCTCTGGCGAGATGGTGAATGTCAACGGTACCGAGTATCCTGTCACCCTCGATGGCACCACCTATAAGGTTGATGTTGAGGATGAGGGTGAAGGCGCTATCTATCGTGCCGCTTATCCCACTTCTCTGTTCAACACGATTTCGGAGACTGGCTTCACTGGTAATACCAACCAGCCTATCCATCTGTCGCGTTGGCAGAAGTATGTGAAGGTCGATGGTAAACAGAATGTCCAGCTCCCTGCCGGTGCCATCATCAATGGCGATGGTAGCAAGAAACTGAAATTCTACAATTTCGGCTCTCTGCTTGAGATTCAGTGGAAGAACACTTCCGATGTTTCCTACGACATTGTCGGTATCGAAGTCACCGTTCCCGGTGTGGGTCTGTATGGCGATGGTGTTGCCAACCTCAGCGGCAATACCTCCAATATAGTGATGAGCGATGTCCACAAGAACCGTGTCAACCTCGACATCACTGAAGCCGACCGCGAGACGGTCGCCGCCGGTGGTACCAGCGACAAGTACTATGTCTTCCTGCCCCCGTTCGAGAACAAAAAGGTTACTGTCCGTATCCAGACCATCCGTACCGCCATGTCTACGCTGGAAGACCAGAAACTTAGGACTGTCACCGTCAATACTTCCAGTGCAGTTACCTTGCCCCGCAACTATATCGTCCCCATGCACGTCGAGAGCACTCCTAAGGAGGACAACGGTCTGACCGGTTACTTCTCCGTCCGTGGCGACGCTCAAGGCAACGACTCCTACAAGGTTGTCTTCTCCCGCGGCAATCTGCAGCATGTCGAAACAGCTCTTCCTAACGATGGCACTTGGAAATTTGCCGACCGTCAGTATGATTTCTTTGCATGTAATAATTTAGCAGGTGCAGGTCATGATATTTCAACTACTACGGATCTTTTCGCTTGGAGCTTTGATTACAGTGGAGATAATACACGTGATGATAAGTTTGGAATGTTTACGTATGACTATTGGAATGATTATGATGATTGGACAGCAGGCGGTACTTTTCAGGATTGGGGCTATTATAAAACAATCTCCGGTGATGCTCCGCATACTTGGTTCACAATGACATCTGACGAGTGGTTTTATTTGCTTCACACTCGTGTGCATTTGACTGGTGACGATTTGCGCGGAAAAGCAAAGATTACAGGCATTGCTGATCATCCTGGTAGGTTGTCTATGTCTGGTAATACACATCCGACAGAGGTTTGTGGATTCATTCTTCTCCCGGACGACTGGACACCTGGTGATGTGCCTACAGGCATAAGTTTTACACCTGCATCACAGGACTCTCTCTATCAGAATGTATATACCATTTCAGAGTGGGCACGTCTTGAGGCTGCTGGTGCTATGTTCCTGCCTGCTGCCGGGTATGCAGAGCCTTATGGCAATCCAGAGGAAGCAGAGGGTTCCGTAGTAGTGTTCGATAATGCCACAAATCTAAACGGTAATTACTGGACAAGTACAAAGAAAGAAGTAGAAGGAAGTTGGGCATCTACATTTGCGGAATCTCATTATCTTGCATTCCAATACAACACATATTATTGGCATTTGCAAACGTCATCGGGATTGATGAATAACAATACTGTATCGAATTATGACATGGCATGGTATTATATGCGTTCCGTTCGTTTGGTGAAACCTGCTCCTGGTTATGTTGACCCCGATGGCCGTTCCACCGTTAATCAGTAAAACTGTTTGGTTTTTCATAATGCATTGATAGCAGCGGGCGGGCCTTGTGCCTGCCCGCTCTTTTTGAGGAGGTGGGTGCTGGAAATATTGCTATTTGAAAAAAAAAGCTTATCTTTGCATTTTGAAATCGAAGGATTGTCGAGCATATTAATTAATACATTATTGCAATATGAAGAAGATTTTTATTAGTTTAGCAGCTCTTGTCGCTGTGTCGCTGGCGTTGGTATCATGCCATAACAACAGCGTGTTTAACGTGACCGTGGAAGAGGTGGCCGGCAACGGCGCCGCCGCCATCACTTGGCCGAACGATGCCGTGATGACCACATGGGACGACACCAAGACCCCCGCAGAGATTTCCTTTGCAAGCGTTATGGCCGACAGCAGTTATGCCGTCATGCAGTTGCCCGAAGGTATGAAGACGCAAGGCGTGCGCCATTTTGTATATCCCGCTTCGGTGTATGCCGGCGAGGGCATGGTGATGGTGCCTGCCGTGCAGAGCGGGGTGGATTTCCCCAATGGTATGCCTTTCTATGCCGAGACCAGCGAGGGGAACACCGATTTGGCATTTAAGGCCCTTTGCGGTGTGGTTCGCCTGCATCTCACCACCCCCGAACATCTGGCTTCGGTGCAGGTGAGCTCGGAGGACACGAACGGATTTATGACCGGTCGCTACGGTGTGGACAATCATCCTTTCCCCGTCCTTGCGTCTACTCAGGGTGCCGCCAAGTATGTCAGCTGTGAGCAGCTGCAGAACGTCGATTTCAGCGCGGGAGCCGATGTGAATCTGTATGTCGCTCCCGGTTGCTTCAATTCGTTTGCTGTGACCATGGTGACCGAGGATGGTCGCGTGTGCGTCAAAAACCTGAAAGAAGGCAAATATGTTGTGGTGGAACGTAACAGTGTTTGCACGATTAATCTAGGTGGCGAAGATGGCGAATTGGTCTTTGAGTAAAAAAAAGTTTGCCATTTCGGAAAATATTCGTATCTTTGCAAACTGAAAAAAAAATTGATAGTGTTTTCATGTTTCTCGAACTTGTTTTGTGATAAGTTTTTAGAATGTGAAGGATGTCCAATGGTGTAATGGCAGCACTCCAGATTTTGGTTCTGTCAGTCCAGGTTCGAGTCCTGGTTGGACAACAAAACGCCTCCCACGCAGCAGTGAGGAGACGTTTTTTTTTATGCGGTTGGGATTATGTATGGAGGAAGGCCCGACACAGAGGTTAGCGCTAGTCGTGGCGGTTTTGGGAATGGCGTGGCTGTTATTGTTGGGATGTGAGATTTTTTTCGTATCTTTGTAATCAGCCCTGTGGAGGGCTTAGTAATGTAAACTGTTTATTAATAATATATTGCATCATGGCCGAACTGACCGAACAAGAACAAATACGCAGAAATTCGCTGAATGAATTAAAGAAACTGGGTATTAACCCCTATCCCGCCGCACTGTATGAGGTGAACGCCAAGTCGAGCGAGATACTGGAGAAATATCCTCAGGATAACACGTTGTTTCAGGACATCAGTATAGCAGGCCGCATCATGAGCCGCCGAATTATGGGAGCGGCATCGTTTGTGGAGCTGCAGGACCCGCATGGACGAATCCAGTTGTATGTGAAGCGCGACGAGATTTGCCCCTGCGAGGACAAGACGATGTACAACACGGTGTTCAAGCGTCTGCTGGATATCGGCGACATTATCGGTGTGAAGGGTTATGTGTTCGTCACTCAGATGGGTGAGATTTCTATCCATGTGAAGAGCCTGACGGTGCTTAGCAAGAGCCTCCGTCCGTTGCCCATTGTCAAGGAGAAGGACGGCGTGGTGTACGATGCCTTCAGCGACCCCGAGCAGCGCTACCGCATGCGTTATGTGGATTTGATTGTGAATCCGCACGTGAGGGAGACGTTTGTGAAGAGGGCTAAGATAGTGAACACGATGCGCGAGTATTTCAACGAGCAGGGCTATCTGGAGGTGGACACACCGGTGCTGCAGGTCATCCCCGGCGGAGCCGCTGCACGTCCCTTTATCACGCACCACAATGCCCTGGACATAGACTTGTATCTACGCATTGCCAATGAATTGTATCTGAAGCGGCTTATCGTCGGCGGGTATGAGGGTGTGTATGAGTTCAGCCGCAATTTCCGCAACGAGGGTATGGACCGGACCCACAACCCCGAGTTCACCTGTATGGAGATTTATGTGGCCTATAAGGACTACAACTGGATGATGAAGTTTGTGGAGACCATGCTGGAGCGTATCGCCATGACGCTGCACGGCACCACAAAGGTGCAGGTGTGGGGCAATGAGATTGATTTCAAGCCTCCTTACCGCCGTGCTCCGATGTGCGAGTTGATTAAGGAGCATACGGGCTACGATGTGGCCGATATGGACGAGCAGCAGCTGCGCGATACCTGCAAGGCGCTGGGCGTTGAGACCGACGAGACGATGGGCAAGGGGAAACTGATTGACGCCATCTTCGGTGAGAAGTGCGAGCATACACTGATTCAGCCCACCTTTGTCACCGACTACCCGATAGAGATGTCGCCGCTGTGCAAACGCCACCGCGACAATCCCAACCTCACCGAGCGCTTTGAACTTTTTGTCAACGGCAAGGAGTTGGCCAACGCCTATAGCGAGTTGAACGACCCCATCGACCAGCTGGGACGTTTCCAGGAACAGTTGCGCCTGAGCGAGAAGGGTGACGATGAGGCTATGTTTATCGACCTGGACTTTGTGAGAGCATTGGAGTTCGGCATGCCTCCCACCTCTGGCATGGGTATTGGCATCGACCGTCTGGTGATGATGATGACCGGCGAGCAGAGCATTCAGGATGTGTTGCTCTTCCCGCAGATGAAGCCGGAGAAGAAGGCCGTTGTCACCACCGACGAGGAGTTTGTGGAACATGGCGTGGCAGCCGAGTGGGTGCCTATGCTGCGCAAGGCAGGCATCAACACGCTGGCCCAGCTTAAAGAGGCCAACCCCAACAAGCTGTATAACGACCTGAACGGCTTACGCAAGAAGAACAAACTGGACATCCCCCCGGTGCAGAAAGAGGCCGTGGAGAGCTGGATAAATGGATAGCGTTTTATGGAAGTGAGATTTGACAGAGAGAAGCATGTATTCCATTTTGAAGCGTTTGATGAGCTGATGCTTGATATAATACGTTTCTTTAATGGCACACCAGTACATCAGCTACCTCCACCAGAGAGTTTTGTCGGGTCAGGGGTATATGCATTGTACTATACTGGAGACAGCCCATATTATAGGTATTTGTATGAGGCAAATCGTGTGGGATTTTTCATTCCGATTTATGTAGGAAAAGCAGTCCCTAAAGGGTGGCGAAAGGCTCGGGCTCAATCACCATCGAATGAGTTATATTCTCGTCTTGGTGACCACTATACGAGTATAGAACAGGTTCTGAACCTTGATGTTAAGGACTTCAGTTGCAGGTTTATGATATTTGAACATTCTACTGTGGACATGATAGGTATGGTTGAAGCTGCACTGATTAGGCAATTTAACCCCATATGGAATAGTTGTATTGATGGATTTGGTAATCATGATCCTGGTAGCGGCAGGTATGAGCAGGCCAAATCAGACTGGGATATACTTCATCCAGGACGTCGATGGGCTGAACGTTTACGTGGTAAACATGCCACCCAAGAGGAGATGGTTTACAAAGCAGTTTCATACTATGAACAGCATTGAGATTTTTTCAGGCGCAGGAGGGCTGGCCAAGGGTTTAGAGTTGGCAGGTACAAAGCATAAGGCTTTTGTGGAATGGAATGCCGACGCATGCAATACGTTACGGAAGAACTATGATAGTAACCTTGTTTTTGAAGGAGATGTGAGAGATTTCTCTTTTTCTGATTATCATGATGTAGATATACTTGCAGGTGGACCACCATGCCAACCATTCTCTCTTGGTGGAAAGGCAAAAGGTTTTAACGATAAGCGCGATATGTTCCCTGCAGCCATTTCCGCTATACGTATATTGATGCCTAAGGCTTTTATTTTTGAGAATGTAAAAGGATTACTTCGTGATTCCTTCTCGGAGTACTTTGAATATATTCTATTACAATTAAAATATCCAGAGGTTGAGTTGGATTCAGATGATTGGAAAAGGAATCATGAGAGGTTGAAAGATGTAGATAGTCTTGGTTCATATTCGGGTATGAAGTATAGTGTGACATACCAATTAGTAAATGCAGCAAACTATGGAGTACCCCAGAAGAGAGAACGTGTAATAATTGTTGGTTTCCGGGAGGATTTGCAAGTCAAATGGTCTTTTCCAGCTCCATCGCACAGTGAAGATGCTTTGCTTTGGGATAAATATGTAACGGGAGAATATTGGCAAAGACATGGTTTGCAGATTCCGGAGCAAACAGAAGGAAGCCGGTCTATTAGTACAAAAATACTGAAGAAATATGGAATGTTTCCCCCGGCACAGAAACCGTGGCGGACTATGCGAGATGCTTTTGAAGGACTTTGTGAAGACGTTATTGACAATTCGTTATGGGGAGCTAAGGTGTATCCTGGGCATACGGGTAGTTCTATAGATGAGCCATCAAAAACCATCAAAGCGGGTGACCACGGAGTTCCAGGGGGTGAGAATATGATTAGGTTTTCCGATGGAAAAGTAAGGTATCTTTCGGTTATTGAGGCAAAACGTATTCAGACTTTTCCAGATGATTATACAATAACAGGGGCGTGGACAGAAGCTATGCGTCAACTTGGAAATGCTGTACCGGTACAATTGGCGCACATAGTTGGAGACTCTGTATTGTCGGCTCTAAAGATGGTAAATGCATAAGATAAACTGAGAGGAGTAAAATATGGTTAAGCAGTTTACGGTTAATCACTTTGCCATGAATTGTTTCATCCTGTGGGACGAGACAACAAAACAGTGCGCCATTGTTGACCCCGGGGCTGAGACGAACTATGAGGAGGCCCAGATCACTCAGTATATAGAGGAGAATGGGCTTGAGCCAGCCATGATATTGCTGACCCATGCCCATGTGGACCATATTGCGGGATTGAAGGAGATGTGCGAGCGGTATAAGCTGCCCGTGACAATGCATGCCGACGGGAAAGTGCTGCTTCGCCAGGCCGAGGCTTACGGCGCCGTGATGGGTTTTGAAGTGGAGCGGATGGATAAACTGCCGGTGAATGAGATAAGAGGTGGCGATGTGCTGATGCTGGGGCAGGAGAAGATAGAATGCCGTGAGGTGCCGGGTCATTGTCCCGGGAGTATGGCATACGTGCTGCCCAGTGCACAGATGGTATTGACTGGCGACGCCCTGTTCAGGGGCAGTATAGGAAGAACCGATTTGCCCGGCGGGAACTATCAGTTGCTCATTGACAAGATAAGGACACAGTTGCTCACGCTGCCGGATGACTATGAAGTATTGCCCGGCCATGGCGATATCAGCACGATAGGCGAAGAGCAACGTTATAACGGCTTTCTGATATGATTACCCCCAAGATTGAATCATCGTGGCTAGAGGTGCTGCGACCGCAATTCGAGGCTCCTTATTTCGCACAGTTGAAAGACTTCCTTGTGGCCGAGAGGCAACAGTATGTCTGCTACCCCAAAGGGGGAGACATCTTTGCGGCTTTCGACCACACGCCTTTCGACAAGGTAAAGGTGGTCATTCTTGGACAAGACCCATACCATGAGCCAGGGCAGGCACACGGTCTCTGCTTTTCTGTTCCTGAGGGAATCACCGTGCCGCCGTCGCTGGTGAATATCATCAAGGAGATAAACAGCGACCTGGGTACGCAGATACCGCTCACTTGCGGTAACCTGACGGGTTGGGCCGAACAAGGGGTGCTGCTGCTGAATGCCACGTTGACAGTCAGGGCGCATCAGGCGGGGTCGCACCAGCACAGGGGATGGGAGCTGTTTACGGATGCCGCCATACAGGCGTTGGCTCAACAACGCACAGGTATAGTGTTCATGCTGTGGGGCAGTTTTGCCATCAGCAAGGCACAGTATATCGACCGTTCGCGGCATTATGTGTTGACGGCACCGCATCCGTCGCCGTTGTCGGCCTACAGGGGTTTCTTCGGGTGCAGGCATTTCTCACAGTGCAACGCCATATTGCAGCAGCAGGGGCTTGCCCCCATAGACTGGACACGGATTAGTTGAGACAATCCCCATTGTCCCCAATAGGGCAACTTTTTTCTTTACATCCACCCCATGTTGCCGTGAATAGGCATGAGGTGCCTTTGCTAAGTTTGTGGTATTAAGTGCCCTGCATTTTTTTGTTTTTGTTTCGGTTTTTTTTGTATCTTTGCACCGTGAATGTGGCCATTCACTGCGTAATATAAAGTTTATTGACTATGAAAAAGTATTCTTTCTTGATTATCATTTTGTGTATAATGGGCGCAACACCGTTGTGGGCGCAATACCATATCACTGGCGATACCATACAATACATGGACTCAATTTATTGGAGACCAGATTGGGTTGACACGCTGGTTGACCCCGCAAATATACCTCATGAATCCTTTACCTTTACTTATGGATTTCCTCAATCACCTGGAGCCGAATGGCTTATGAAGCATACTGTGGATCATCCGATACGTGTTATCGGCATAGCATGCGCGGTGGCGGCAAGATACCAGCACTGGCCTGAAGACCTTGTCCAACCCGTCGAAACCTCTGTACAGGAATATCTCCGAATTTACCGTAGAAAGCGCGATTCGACCGATGTACCGCTGCGTTCCATACCGTGGGATCCCACCGCCCCGCATCGGTATCTTAATTGTCAAAGCTCCTCTGCCCGATCCCCCCATGATCCATCAATCGTCAACTGCGACTCGATTACCTATGGGTACCCATACGTACATCCCGTATATGAGGTGTATTTCGAGGACAATCCCTTGGTTATCGTTGACTCGTTTTGCATCGGAATGACCAACCACAGTGGTGGGATATGGGATTGTATATTTCCGAAAAATTTCAGTATGTATGGAAATCCTCCTTGCGGTATCAGACGTGAATTAACTTATATTATGATCTATGACAGTAACGGTGTAATAATTCCGGCAGGCCAGCCAACGGAATATACGACATGGAATCTATGGTACATTTTCCCCATTCTTTCGCAGGATACGGATTTTTCGCTGTTGGATTCCTGCCCCGCGGTGGGGAATGTATGGATAGACACTGCAGGTGGCGGCAGCGTCCTGCGCTGGGACACCGACACGCTCCACGCCCAGTGGAGGCTCGGCATCAGCGACACAGGGGATGCCCACAACACCCTTTATCTCGATACCCTGTTGGAGGTACCCTACATCAACCTCGACTCTTTGGGTATTGAACCCCCGTTTTCGGTGCAGGTGCGCCCCCAGTGCCTCTGCTATGAATACTGTGAGGTGTGGGGCGACTGGGGCGACTGCACTGAGTTTCTGCCTGCGCCTGTGCCTGACACGTGCCGACCAGTGGAGAATCTGCAGTTCGTAAGGACGGGACGCAGAGCGGGAACACTGACATGGATTCCCGACACTCTACAGACCCTATGGGAGGTGTCAGTCGGCCTCGTCGACGGGGACGTGTCAGACGCCTTTTTTGACACCCTCGTGACGGTTCCGTTCCTCGATATCGACAGCACGATGGCGCCTGCCGTTTTTACGGCACACGTCCGCGCCATCTGCGGAGAGGACAACCTGAGCGACTGGGTATCGGTCACTGTGGATGGCACTGACACGTGCCGACCTGTGGAGAATCTGCAGTTCGTAAGGACGGGACGCAGAGCGGGAACACTGACATGGATTCCCGACACTCTCCAGACCCTATGGCAGGTGTCAGTCGGCCTCGTCGGCGGGGACGTGTCGGAAGCATTTTTTGACACCATCGTCTCGGCTCCGTTCCTCGATATCGACAGCTCGATGGCACCCACCGTTTTTACGGCACACGTCCGCGCCATCTGTGGAGAGGACAACCCGAGTGACTGGGTGTCGGTCACAGCCGAACCCTATGAGAGCATCGCCCAGGCGGTGGCTCCCGACGTCCAGCTTGTCCCCAATCCTGCTGACGGACTTGTGCGTGTGGTTTCTTCCGACGTGCTGCGTGGCATTGAGGTTTATGACATGACAGGGCGCAGAATGCTTGCCTTCACTGCCACCTCCACAGAGGTCTCTTTCAATGTCTCGGACTGGTCTGCCGGCACCTACATTGTCATCCTCCGCACCATAGCAGGTGCATCTGTGCAGCGGCTGGTGGTGGAATAACCACTAGACTCCTTGCTGAAATACATTATCCCCAATCGGTCATTAGGGCCGAGAAGATACAAATTGTCGACTGCAACCTCCTTTTCAAACCATTCCGGTATAAAACCTAATGACCGATTTGGGTTGGCCCAAATCGGTCGTTGGAATCAAAATACAGTTGCCGTGAGACGCAGAGGAGAAGGGGGGTGTGCTGAAAAAAGGAGGATGGTTGGGGAGTGGATGGGTTTATCTTTGATTGTTTACTATGGCGATTAGCCGATAATGACTGGCCTTTCCGTCTGACTGTCCGATTTGGGGCCAATCATGTTTGAGAAGCGGAGGATAATGTCCTGCATGTCGTGGGGCAGGAGTTGCCATGTTTGAGCGAGGATGTTGTCGGGTACGCCGTTGTAGAAGGCCTCGGCTATGGCTCCGGCGATGGCAGCTTGGGTATCGGCATCGCCACCGAGAGAGACCGCGTTGCGGACGGTGTCTTCGTAGTCGGAGCCTTCGAGGAAGCAGATGATGGCTTCGGGAACGGAGTCCTGGCATGAGCTGCGGAAGCCGTAGGAAGGCCGTATGTCGGCGAGGAGGCGCGAGAGGTTGTAGTGGAAGTTGCGTTCAATGTGGTATCGGATGTCTTCTTTTGAGTGGCCGGAACGGGCCAGGAATATGGCAGTGGCGGTGGCCTGCGCCCCTTTGATGCCCTCGGGGTGGTTGTGAGTGACTGCGGCGCTTTGGCGTGCCAGTTCTAGGACGTCCTCGAGGGACTGCCCAATCCAAGCCACAGGGCTGACACGCATGGCCGAACCGTTGCCGTAGCTGCTGTAGGGTTGGGTATCGCCTTCGGCAAGCCAAGTGCGGAATTTCTTGCCGTAGCCTGCCTGGGGGTGGCGGTGTCCCAACAGATGCATGCAGTTGACCAAAGGGTGTTGTAACGGGTCGGTAAGCCACAGCATATTGGCTACGGTCATAACAGAGTCGTCGGTAGGGCGAGAGCCTTTTGGGAAGAGGGGGAAATCCTTATGCTTGATGCGGTGGAATTCGTAGTGGCTGCCGATAACATCGCCGCAGATGGCTCCCATGCAGCGGAGATTGTCGGGCAGGGTAGGGGTGTTGGACATGGCGGGTTAGAATTTGAAATTGAGGCCAGCGGACCAGAGAATGGGCAGCTGGTCGACGCGTTTGAAGGTGAGACGGTCGAAATAGAAGATGTTGTTGCGATTGTATAGGTTGGTGACGCTAAGATTGATTTCAAGTATGGAGCGTTTGCCGATGGAGAACTTGCGTTTGCCGCTAAGGTCGAAACGGTGGTAGCTGGGAAGACGTCCAGCATAAAGGTCGCCATAGATTACGCCATATTCGCCGTTGATACGTGTGTAGTCGGAGGTGAGTCCGTCATCGAAAGTGATGTTCTCGTACATGCCTTGCGTTTGAGTGAAGGGGTAACCGCTACCGTAGCTCCAACGTCCACTGATTTCCCACTCATATTGTTCGCCTAAACGGACGGTGGAGAGGAGGTTGATGGTGTGTCTGCGGTCGTAGTGTGGAGTGTAGGTTTGGATTTCGTCTGTGCGGATTACCCAGCCGAGAGAATAAGTTGCCCAGATATAGAGCCAGTCGATGTCGTAGCACAGGCTGATGTCGAGGCCATAGGCCATGCCTTTTTCGACAAGGTAGTCGGTGAGCAGATACTCAGGTTTTTCGTAAATGCCACCGATGCGATAGGCCGGGTCGCTGGGGTCGAACATCTTGTTGCGGTTGGCATTGAGGAGTTGACTGAAATTCTTGAAGTAAATCTCAGCGTTGGTGGTGAGGTGGTTTGTGAAGTCGTATTCGGCACCGAAGATGAGGTGCTGTGCGTGCTGAATGCTGTTTTTAACGGGAGACCCAAGGAAGGTGGAGGGTTTGGTAAGGGATGGCACACCAGTGAGGATTCCGTTGAAGAGGTTGACAATGTCGTGGTCGGAGCGGGCGTCGATGAAGATTTGACTGTAGAGTCCCCCTGCCATCTTGAGACGAAAACGGTCGTTAAGGTTGTATTTGGCGGAAAGACGTGGCTCTAAACTTCCACGACTGAATGAATTGTAGTAGATATAACGGAGGCCTGGGTCGATGAGCCACTTGCCATAGGCAATCTTATAGGTGATATAGCCCGAGAGGCTGTTGGTGTTTTCTTCCTGATCGTGGTCAAGACCATAGGGATTGAAATAGAGGAAGTCGGTGTTGTATCCCTCAAAAGCCAAGCCGTAGCGCAGCCGGTTGGTGCCAATGAAGTTGGTGATATCCAGCCCCATGTTGAAGCCTTTTATGCCGCTGTGGTTGTCGTGGCCGGCAGGGTCTTTGTAATTGATGTAATAGTTGGAGTAGGCCACATGTCCCTCAAGGATGGAACTGGAGCCGGTGACGAGCATGAAGTTGGTGCCTAAGCCGTAGTTTAGCCAGTTGTAGTCGGCCAAAGATTGGTAGCCGTTGACTTTGTCGTCGAAGCGGAATCCGAAGAAATTGATTTTGCTGCCCGAACCGGAATTGACGGAAAGTTTGCCATAGAGGTCCATGAAGTCGAATGGAAGTGAGTGGTCGATGTAGGGATATAGGGTTTGGGAGGTTTTGGAGAGAAAAGAGTTTTTGGCCGAGAGCAGGTATGTGATTGTATGGGGGCTGTCGGGACGTTCCTTTTTCAGAGGTCCTTCCAAAACGATATTGGCGCCGAAGGTGTTGAAGCCGATTTTGCCGGTGTGGCGTTTTTTGTTTCCGTCGCGGGTGGTGATGTCCATTACCGAAGAGATACGGCCGCCATACTCAGCGCCAAAGCCACCGGAATAGATGTCGGCATTAAGGATTACGTCGGTTTCAAAGATAGAGTATAGTCCGATGGAGTGGAAAGGGTTGTATACAATCATTCCGTCGAGTAGGCAGAGATTCTGTATCATCGAACCGCCTCGAATGTATAGTTGTCCCCCTTGGTCGCCCGTAGAATTGATACCGGGAAGTACTTGCAAGTACTGAGCCAGGTCGGATGTGCCACCGATGGAGGGCATTTGTTGAATCTGTGTAGCGGAAATTTTTTCGACAGATACCTGCGTTTGAATCTTGCGTTCCTCTAAGCGGTTGTCCGTGACGGTGACATCGGTCAGGGTTTTGGCCACCGATTTAAGGACGATGTTCCTCACCAGGGTCTGCCCTTTTTTTACTGTGATGGGTTCGGTGTACTCTTGATAGCCCACGAAACGGACTCGAAGCGTGTAGCTTCCTTCTGGCATCTTGTTGATGAGGTAAAACCCGTTGATGTCGGTGGCTACTCCGTAACGGGTACCGTCAAGGACGACATTGGCAAAGGGTATGGCTTCGCCTGTTTCGCTGTCGGTAAGGGTGCCCTTGACTGTTTGGGCAAAAAGAGGGAATACATTAAATGCAAAGAGAAGGAGTAAGACGATTCGTTTCATTCTGCAAGGATTATTGGTTGATTATAAAACAGGGGAGTCTTAGTGTATGATTTTGAAGACCAATTCTTTTAGTATTTCACCATCAGTAATGGTTCCGGAATTGTGAATGCCTTTTGATTTAAGGTCGGCCTCATACAGGTAACCTATGCAACTGGCAAGTTTGCCTAAAGAATAGTTTTGTGCTGCAGCGGCATAGTCGCGTATAAAATAAGGATTAATCCCCAGTGCTGATGCCACTCCTTTGGTGTCGCTTTTGTCAGGTATCTGGAGGTATGTCATAATCTTGATAAAATAGCCGTATAATGACGGTAGAACCATCTGTATGGGGTTGTCCTTAGGATTGGCCGCGAAGTGGTTCACTATCCTGTTGCATTGGACAACATTCCTTCGTCCGATGGCATTCTGTAGCTCGAACACGTTGTAGTCTTTGCTTATTCCAATGTTTCGCTCGATAGTATCCTCGTTGATGACATCTCCTTGGTTCAAGGAGATGAATACTTTAGAAAGCTCATTCTCGATTTTGCTTAGGTCGTTGCCAAGATATTCGGCGATTAGTACCGACCCTTTCTGCGTAATGGTGTGACCGTGTTTGTTGACGAATGTTCCTATCCAGTCGGGTACTTGGTTGTCATAGAGTTTGGCGTGCTCATATATGCAGCCATTGTCGTTGATGGCCTTGTAGGCTTTAGACCGCTTGTCAAGTTTCTTGTTTCTATAGCAAAAAACCAATAGTGTTTGTGGGAGGGGATGTTGTAGATAGTCGGCTAATAGTTCCCATTCCTTTGTCGGGATGTCCTGTGCTTCCTTGACCAATACTACTTTGACGGGAGACATCATTGGGAACTGTTTGGCATGTGACAACACCGTTCTCATATCCGTCTCTCTACCATAGAGGACGATTAAGTCAAAGTCGCGGAATCCTTCGTCTACAATGTTCTGTTCAAAAAGGGCAGTGGCGTGGTCGATATAGTAGTTCTCTTCGCCAGTGAGGAGGTATACTGGTTTGTATTTTGATGCCTTGATGTCGTCGATTAGCTGTTTTTCAGTAATGAGCATGTTGCCTATTATTAAATACAAAATGCAAAAATACATTTTTTTTTTCATATGGGCGTTGTCGATTCTGAAAAAATAGTTAAATGGTGTCGTGTTGAAGGGCGTGAGAGTGTTATTTTTGTCACAAAAAGTGTGGGATAGAAGTGTGGGCGTTGTGTATTGGTCACTGAAAACATGCTGTTCGGCACCAAAATCGTATAATTTCGTCACATTTTGCGTCGTGAATAGTATTTTTGTCAGATGTTCTGTCCGAGATTCTTAATTTTGCACTCTATCCGAAATCTGTATTACTATGAAAGAACCGGAAAGATTGTTTGATTTGATTGACCGCAGGAGGGTGCTCTGCCCAGAGCGGCCAGTGTTTTCCAACAAAAAGAATGGTCAGTGGGAAAAACACTATATTGACGAGTATATCGAGAAGTCGAACCTTCTCAGTTACGCTTTCATGCATCTTGGTGTGCAGAAAGGGGAACACATCGCATTGATCTCCACAGGGCGTCCGGAGTGGAATTATATCGATATGGGTGTCCAGATGATGGGGGCAGTGCTGTTGCCCATTTATCCAACCATCAGCGAGAGTGAGTATCTGTATATACTCAGCCATGCCGAAGTGCGTTATTTGATAGTCGAGGGCGAGACTCTTTATAAGAAAATAGGTTCGATACGTAATCAGTTGCCTTCCATTGAAGAGGTCTATACCCTTAACCCCATAGAAGGTGCTTCAAACATTAATGACCTTTATGCCATGGGCGACAGCCATCGCGACCCCGATGGACTCCAGGCTATCAAGGACAGTATTACCACCGACGATGTGGCCACACTTATCTATACCAGTGGTTCCACCGGGACACCAAAGGGCGTGATGCTGTCCCATAAAGGCATAATACTGAATGTTCTTGGCATCAAAGATTCACCCGGAAAAGACTGGACCAGAGCGCTCAGTTGGATGCCGTTATGCCATATCTACGAGCGCATGATGAATTATCTTTATCAGTACTTGTGTATGGAGATTTATTATGCCGAAAGCATCGCAAAGGTGGCTGATAATGCGCAGGAAACCAATCCATACATGATGGCCGCAGTCCCAAGGTTTATCGAGAAGATGTACGACAAAGTGTTCCGTAAAGGTGAGAAACTGATGGGATTCAAGAAGAAGATTTTCGATTGGGCATTGGACTTGGGCTTCGAGTACGAGCTAAATGACAAGAAGCGTACGCTATGGTATAACATACGTCATTCTGTGGCCGACCGATTGGTGTATGCCGAGATACGCAAGGCTCTTGGAGCCAATTTCCACATGCTTGTTTCCGGTGGTGCCTCTATCCAGCCCAGGCTCACCCGTTTCTTCAGTGCCGTGGGACTCGACCTTTACGAAGGTTATGGCCTTACCGAATGCTCTCCGCTTGTCGCTGTCACCAACAGCTATGCCGAGGAAGGCCGCAAAGTAGGCTCTGTAGGATTTGTGCTTCCTGGCATTGAGGTCCAGATACATCCCGAAACCCACGAAATCATGTGCCGTGGCGGTAACGTGATGAAAGGTTACTTCAAAGCCCCCGAGCTGACAGCCGAGGCTATCGATTCCGAGGGCTGGTTCCATACAGGCGATACCGGCTATATTGACAGTGGTGGATATATGTTCCTCACTGGACGTACCAAGAACATGTTCAAAACCTCCATGGGCAAGTTTGTCAATCCCGAGGTGATAGAGGAGCGGTTTAAAGAGTCCCCCTTCATCCTCGATATGATGGTGGTTGGCGAAGGACAGAAGTTTGCTGCGGCCATCATCGCACCCGATTTCGACATGCTTAAAGACTGGTGTGGCCGTCATGATGTCGTAGCGAGTACTAGGGAGGAAATGCTTGCCTCAAAGACGGTGCAGGAGCGTTACCAGAAAGTGATTGACAAGTACAATGCCACCCTCGGCAACCATGAGCAGGTTAAGCGTTTCCGTATGGTGCCAGAGGTGTGGAGCACCGAAAACCAGTTCCTCACTCCCACGCTTAAAATCAAGCGTAATAACATTACTTCCTACTACAAGAAAGAGATTGAGGAGTTGTTCGTTTAGCGGTGGCAGGATGCTAATGCCTACCCTATCCGTCGTATTGAATGCAGTCGATGGGTGAGTTGTTGTGTGTCGGAGTTGATGATTCCTTCGTCAGTAAGGTTGTCGATACGCACTTGTCCGGAAGAATGTATAATGCGTCCCTCACCCATGTAAATACCCACATGAATGATGCGGCCGGTGTCGTTGGCGAAGAAACAAAGGTCATCACGTCGGGCATGTTGCAGGCTTGGTACTATTTCCCCTTGGGTAGCCTGCTGTGATGCGTCGCGGAGCAGTCTTTTGCCGCAAGCCCTGAAACATACCTGAGTCAATCCCGAGCAGTCGATGCCCATGATGGTCCGCCCTCCCCAGAGGTAGGGGGCTCCTAAATAGGTGCATTCCGCCACTACCGCCGGGCTCTCCTCGCAGCCGGCACTCAAGTTCGCCTCGTCCATTGTGGGGCGCCATTGCTTGTTGTCAATCCAGCCCTCGTAGCCGTCCCAGTCGCATTTGACCAGGGCCCATTTCTCTAGTTGCTCCACGATGGTAAAGGTGTCACCCTGCAGCAGTTGGTTTACCATCTCTGCCCGATCGGAAGGGTCGCGCCTCATTGCTACTGCCGAGAGGAAACAATAGCCCCTTTTTGCAGGGTGTTCTGTCAATCTTGAGGAGGTATCTGCTCTTTTTGAGGTGCTACAGTTTTCCATGCTCCACAGATATTACGATACGTTCTATTAAATTGTCGTCCTTGTTGTTCTTCGGGTCGTAGGCGGCCTTGAGGTTATATCCGAACAGCCGGGCAAAAGCCTGGTAAAAGCCTGCCCTCAGTTTGCCTCTCAGCTCGTCGACAAGCACGTAAGAGGTGCGCCCGGTCTCGCGGTCAATCAATTTCAGCAGGACTTTGCCCTGCGAGATGGTACAACCCTTCAACTCGTCGCTGAAGTCAGCCAGCAGAGTCTTCTCTGCTGCACGGATGGCGGCACGCCTTTGCTTCTTCGGTAAGTCGGCTATCTGTTGCTCTAATATGTCAAGGCGTTGCTTGCCTATCTTGGCATAGGGCAGCATTTTCTTCACGTTGCGAATCAACTTCTGATTATGTTTTATCTCGTAATCCGAAAGCAGCGATGCCGATGCGATCACGTTTACGTCTTTCAGTCTGTAATATGGAATGGTGTCCCCGTCCAAAATGATTCCAAAACGCACTTTGCGGTCCATCACTACCTGGCTTTGGACAGGCAGCCATGCTGCTATGAGCAGAAGATAAAGTGATGCGCGAGAGAATCTTTTCATGGCAGTTTTCATATTTTTTGGTGCAATAACTCAAAAATGTCGAAATTATTTTGTATTTTTGCACCATGAAACGAAGTTTGACTGATTTTAACCTTTTTTATACACTGATGTTCCCCTTGGTGCAGTTTGCCACCTTTTGCCATTACCGGCGTATAGTGGTGAGGGGAAAGGAGAACATCCCTCAAGACCAGCGTTACATTCTGGCTCCTTGTCATCAAAATGCTATGATGGACCCTCTTGTGGTTCTCATGGCTATGTACAAGCCTATTGTCTTTCTGGCGCGTGCCGACATCTTTGCCAATCCAGTGGCTCGCTTTTTCCTCACATGGTTACGCATCAGTCCTGTTTATCGTATCCGTGATGGCCGTGATCAGTTGACGCGCAATGAGGCAGTCTTCGACAATGCCCGGCAGGCCTTGGAGAAAGGGATGCCGCTCTGTCTCATGGCAGAAGGAACCCACAACAACCGCCATCAGCTTCTCCCTCTAGTCAAGGGCATGTTCCGTATCGCAGGCGAGACTCAACGCGATCTGGCCGACAAACCCCTCTACATTGTCCCCGTAGGCCTCGATTACGACCATTACGAGAACCCCTATAGCAGCGTGGTCGTCAATTTCTGCAAACCCATTGATGTGAGGCAGTATATGGCGGAGTACGCCGACAACGAGCCGATGGCCCTCAACCACATGCGCCAAGACCTCACCCTTGCTATGAAAGACGCCATCCATCAGGTGAACGCTGATGAGCATTATGATGACGAATATGCCTATTGTCATCTCAAAACAGCTGACAATCTCAAGTCACTGCATCTGCGCAACAACGTGTGGGGCAGGTTCATGGCCAGGCGGCATATCAGCCGGCAACTTGCACAATTGAATTCCGACAGTCTCGCCCCCATTTATGCCGAAGGAGCCGCTTTCGCCAGCAAATGCGAGGCAAAGCGTGTACCGTTATGGTTTGCCTCTAAGTGCCTAGGAGTACCCAATTGGTTGCTTGCCCTGCGGTGGTTTCTCGGATTGATTGGACTATTGTTGTTGCTCTTCCTTTGCCGCGACATGCTCCTTCTTTGGCTGCTTAGCAACCCTGTCGTCTATCTGCCCACCCATCTTATTGCCAAAGCCAAGGTCAAGGACCCTCAGTTCCGCAGCTCCATTAACTACGGTATCCGTTTTGCACTCACAATGGTCTATGTCATAACGCTCTTCGTGGTGGAAATATGTACTTGTGGACTGTGGCGGGCTGTGGGGCTACTCCTTCTGGGTTTGTTGAGTGCATGGCTCACCCCCAAGATAATTGTATTCCTTCGCGACCTGTTATACGGCTATCGCTGGCTGCGTCGCAAATAATGCCCCGCTTGCCCAGACATACAAACCCCTTCATGGATAGCATTGCCATTCCGTGAAGGGGTGTTCTACGAAACTGTCTGATTAGCCGTTATGGCATGTTAGGTGTTTCAACTGAACACTGGAGGTTCGCCGTCGCCGATGGGATCCTCGCCCCAAACCGAGCGCGATGCAGCCAGGCATTCCTGGCGTGTGATGTCGTTCAGCCGTTCCAGGTGCCGCTGATAAAACACACACTTGGTCAGTCCCACTTGCTTGCACACCACGTCGGTGGCAAAGGCCTCGCACGTAGGGGCTCCGCACATGCCGCAATCCACCTGTGGCAGGTACATCTTCAACTTGTTGATTTTCTCCAGTTTCTCGTAGGCCTTGGTCAGGTCCTTGTCCAGGGTGAGCATCGAGCGGGGCTGTGCAGGCTCTGCAAACGAGTTATCGATCAGGTAGTCTTTGTAGGCGTCCATCTCGCGGGCCCTGGCCACCTCACCGTTGCGTTCACGTTCGGCGGCCTTTCGTGCGCGGGCATACATGCGTTCACTGCAGAGAAATCTGTTCTCTATCGACAGCAGTGCTCCAGCACAACTTTGGTCGCAGGCTCGTAGCTCGAGGAACTCCACGCCTTCGACTTCATCGTTCTCCAGTTTGTCGAGGAAGTCCATCACGTTCTGTATCCCGTCAATGGCATAAGACCGTTTGGCCCGGCAGATACGCCTTTCTCCGTTGGTGAGGGTGGAAAGGATGGCGTCGGCCGACAGCTGAGGGGTCTGCAGTGCAGTGTAGGTATAGCCTTTGCCCTGCTCCTTTATCTTGCGGTACACCTTGTTGAAGAGTGAATCCATGTTGATAACACCGTCGATGATTGACCGTTTCTCGCCCACGGGGGCTTTCACGGCGGCTATCTTGGCGGCACATGGAGTGACGTAAAACAGACCGATTTCCTCGCGTGGCACGCCGCGCTCCTCGGTAAGCAGCTTCAGTACGTACATGGCCGAGATGTCGAGCGGAGCTTTGACGGGGATAATGTTGGTCACCAGCGAGGGATACTTAATCTGAATGAGACGGACAATGGCAGGGCAGAAACTTGAGATGAGCGGCTCGTCGTCGCTGTGCTCATTGGCATATTTGTGCTTCACATCGACGTAGATGCTCGATGCCGACTCAACCTCGAACACATGCTTAAACCCTAAATCCTTCAGGGCCGCGTAGATGCGCGACACGCGAATGTCGTCGGGGAATTGCCCCAGAAACACCGCTGGCAGCAGGGCAACAGAGTGGGGGAACTCATGCACCATCTTGAAGTCGTCCTGCTTGATGTAGATAGCGTCAACAGGGCATGCCTCGTGGCATTTGCCGCAGTCGATGCAGCGGTCCTCCATGATAATAGCTTTGCCGTTGATGATACGTATGGCCTCGGTGGGGCATATCTTCATACAGCGCGAGCAACCGATACAGTTGCCCTCATCTATCTCCAGGGCGTGGTAAAACATGTGTGTCTATATTATATTGTTAAACAAACTTGACCATCATCTCAACCGTGGTGCCCACTCCGACCTCGGAGGTGACATTCAGCATGTCGACATTCTTCTTCATGTTGGGAAGGCCCATGCCGGCTCCGAACCCCATGTCACGTACCTCTGGGCGCGCAGTGGAGTATCCCTCCTGCATGGCTTGGGCGATGTCGGGGATGCCGGGACCCTTGTCGGCCACCACCATGTGGATTTTGTCGGCCTCTATGTCGACCAGCACTTTGCCACCATAGGCGTGGGCTATGGCGTTAACCTCGGCCTCGTACAGGGCCACTACCACCCGTTTTACTATCTGCGGGGCAACCCCCAGCTGCTTGAGGGTCTTCTTCACCGAGCTCGATGCCGTGCCGGCATTGGTGAAGTCGCCTTCTATTACAGTATACTCTTGATGCATATTGTCTTTTTGTTCTTAGGGGTTAGTATAAAGGCTGGATGCCGGCGTCGAACAGCAGGCCGCAGGTCTTGAACATGGAATAGCTGGTGGCTATCAGTACCATGTCGTTGTCTTCGGCTAGCTCAACCATGTCGGCCGTCGGTTTCTTGTTGCGCACAAATACCACAATATCAAGAGTGGCCATGTCACAGGTTCTGATGGTCTGCACGTTGCAGAGCCCGGTTATCAGCATGGGTGTATCCTTGAGTGTCAACACATCGCTCATCAGGTCCGATGCGAATGCGGTGGTCACTTCTTCATTCAGGCGTTCCTCGCCAAGATACACTGTAGCATTGAGTGTTTCAACTATTTCTCGCAGTGTCATGATAATAATGGTTTAGTTCTGATATATTAAAATGAATTTGCAAATATACGAAAAAAAATTAATATGTTAACTCCTTTACGAAAAAAAAGTGTGTCGTATGTTCGACGTATCATGCCCTGTCGACACACATTTATCACACATTCAGGCGTATGCCGTGACTTGGCTGGCTATCGCAGTGCCGCTTGTTTTTCCCCATTCTCCAGAAGGGGTTGGAGCGAAGTCCGCACTTTAGCGCGCCGTTCCCGTGAGACCAGAATCGAGCAAACAGACCTGAAAAAGACGAGATTGGTTAGGAAGTCGGCCTAATGACCTATTGGGGTTAAATGTCGCCTTGAGGGGAGTGCTACTGTTTGTAGGATTCAATCCATTTTATGGCGTCCTCCATCGGAGTCTCGCTGACGACGTCGGGTGCTATCGGGTCGTCGCAAAAGACCTCGCCCGTTCGCGCAACATCCTCGCCAATGGTGAGTACCAACATCGACCCGTCGGGAAGTGGATAGGTGTTGTTGGCTGACGCGTATCCTGCCGTGGGGATGCCGAAGGTGCGTGAATAGTCCAGTCCTCGGAAGCAAAGCATGACGGCCTCACCCGAGCTGCCTGTCCAGTCGTCGGTCAGCAGAGCCACGGGGCACTCGATGCGCCCCTGCTCGTCAATGCCGGTCGAATTCATGATGTAGTATTTGTTGATGATAATTGTTTTTTTTCGCGAGGTGAACTTCAACAGTATGTCGTTGGGCAGAAAGCGGTGTATGGCGGCAATCATTGGGTACATATTCCCGCCGCTGTTGCCACGCAGGTCGATGACCACACCTCGCAGGTCGTCGCTTAAGCCCTTTAGCACCGTGTTCGCATATTCGATGCCATCCTCCGCGTTGCCCGAAAACCGTGGCAGTTTAATCACGGCGATGTCGTTTTCCATCAGCTCCACAGTAGGCATAGCCCATTCGGAGGTGTCGTTGGTGACGACTTTGTCTGAGGTCATCAGGAAGGTGTGCTTGCCACCGGCCACCTTGCAGGCCTGGGCTACAATCTCCTGCGCCTCCTCGAGGTTTGCAGGACATGCTGTCAGTGCCGCCTGCTTGGCCTTTTCCCATTCCGGCCCTTGGGCATAGATGCCGTTTTTGTCCATTATGCGTATCGCCTTCTTGACATATCTGGAGTTTGCGTCGCCGCAGGCGGCCGCCATAACGGTGCCTACCAGCAGTAATATCATGTTTATGAATAGTTTTTGTTTCATGGGGCTTGTTCTTTTTGAGTTGCAAATATACAAAAAAAATGTAACTGAACATATAGTTCGTTTGACTGGTAGTCGACGACTAGTGGAGGTTGACTAAAATGTCGGCTTAATGACCTGTTGGGGTCAAGTCGATGCATAACGTACGGATTAGAAAGTAGGGGGAGAAAAGCTTCGGGATGGACAATAAAACAGGCAAGATGGCGTTTTAAAACCATAAGATATGCAATTCTAAATGACAATACTATGGATGCAACAGCCTCTGTTATTATTCCACCCTGCCTGAAAAGGGGCGACAAGATAGCCATTGCAGCTCCGGCACGAAAAATCACTGCTGAAGAGTTGAAGCCTGCGCTTGATTTGTTCGACTCGTGGGGGCTTGAAGTGGTGCTGCCCGACCACCTGTTCGACACCTGCAACCAGTTTGCGGGCGATGACGCTACACGTGCCTCCGTGATGCAGCAGTTGCTTGATGACCCCGAAGTGAAGGCCGTCGTGTGTGCCCGCGGGGGGTACGGAACGGTGCGCATTGTGGACCGTCTGGACTTCTCGGGTTTTGCCCGCAGCCCCAAATGGATTGTGGGATATAGCGATATAACAGTGTTGCATAGCCATATCCACCGGCACTTGAATGTTGCCACGCTGCACGCCACCATGCCTATCGACATCCCTGCAGGGGCTTCGGCTGATCCTTGCCCCGCCACCGAGTCGTTGCACCGGATGCTTTGGGGCGAGACGGTGCAGTACCGCTGTTCAAGTCACCCCCTCAACTGCATTGGAGTCGCTACGGGTCAGTTGGTGGGCGGCAACCTGTCGATTCTGTACAGCCTGTGTGGCTCGGGCAGCGACATCGATACCCATGGTAAAATCCTCTTTATCGAAGATTTGGACGAGTATCTCTATCACATCGACCGCATGATGATGAATCTGAAACGCAGCGGCCATTTGGCCGGGTTGGCCGGGCTGGTGGTGGGCCGGATGAGCGACATGCACGACAATACCGTCCCTTTTGGAAGGACGGCGGAGCAGATTGTGTCCGATGCGGTGGCAGAATACGGTTATCCAGTGTGTTTCGGATTCCCTGCCGGACATATCGGCACGGAGAACCTTGCGCTTGTGATGGGGCAGCAAGTACGGCTTGAAGTTGACGGTGGCAGCGAGTTACTTTTCTTGAATCAAGCCCATTCGGCCATTCGTCCGACAGATGTTTGAAGGTGATATTCCGGGTGTTGTTCCCGCATAAATGCTTATGACCGATTTGGGTTAAAAACGCTGTCGCAAAGCAACTTTTTTTTGCGTATCAAAAAAATAGTTGTATCTTTGCATTTTAAAATCAACAGTTATGCTGCTGATATATGTTCCAAAACTGACCAACCGTGCAGGCTACACAATCAATGTGGTCATGCGGAATATATTGCAAACCGATTTCGCCATCACTACCGACGTACATGCTTTCAGGAGCCATTCAGGCCCCAGCTTATGCTATGCTTTGAGGCCTGTGGAAGGATGCGACGCGCCTTTCCTGAAGGCGGCACGGCTGCTGTTTGAGACCAGTATCGAGGAGCAGGAATGCCATTGTTTTGATTTCGAGGGGAGAAAGGTGCTGTTCCCCGTCTATGGGTACGACACTGTGCTGCCATTCGACCCATTTGCCGCCTCGTTTTTCATGCTCTCGCGCTACGAAGAGTATCTGCCGCACCGCAAGGATGAACACGGCCGTTTCTTGGCAACGGAAAGCATCGCTTACCGTGAAGGGTTTCTGCAGTCCGCTGTAGTCGACCGCTGGGCGTTCATGCTCAAGGATGTTCTGGTGGCACGCTATCCGGATTTGCAGTTCAAGGTGCGTCCGTTTATGTTTGAGCAGACGGTTGACATTGATGCCGCTTATTGCTATTTGCACAAGGGGGCTTTCCGAACAGTGACTGGTCTGTTGCGCGATGGCATCCATCGGCACGATATGGATGAGATTAGACACAGGCTGAGTGTGTTGCGAGGGAAAGAAGTGGACCCATACGATACGTTCGACTATATACTCGACATGAGTAGGAAATATGTGCCCCACAGCAACTTGATTTTCTTCGCCCTGATGGGGGACTATGGCATCTACGACAAGCCTGCGTCGCCGTATTGCAATGAGTTCAGGCAGTTGTTGCAGCATCTGGGCGACTATGCCAAGATGGGAGTCCATGGGTCGTATTACTCGTCGGAGGAGCCTGCAAGGCTGGAACGCGAGATTCAGCGGTTGTCGGACATCCTACACAGGCCTATTGTGCGCAACAGGTTCCATTTCCTGCGTTTCAACTTGCCTTACGCTTATCGCAATCTGGTGCAGCATAGCGTGTTGCATGATTATTCGATGGGATATGCCGAGCATCCCGGGTTCCGCTGCGGTACATGCACTACGGTGCCTTTCTTTGACTTGAACAGCGACCAGGAGACTCCGCTGAACATGCACCCATTTGTCGCTATGGACGCAACATTCAATAGGTATATGAAGGTGACCCCCGACGAGGCTATCAGGCTGACGAGGGCGTTGATAGATGAGGTGCGCGAGGTGCAGGGGACCTTCAGCTGCATCTTTCACAACCAGAATCTGAGCGACGATTTCGAGTGGAAAGGCTGGCGTGTGTTCTATGAGGATGTGCTGGAGTACGCCACGCAGCAGTGAGGCCTTCCGCTGTCTTGACAGACTACTTATTATACTCAAAATATATTATACACTATGATAAACTACAAAGAGAAATTGCATGACATAAAGGCTTTTGTGTTTGATTTCGACGGTGTGATGACCGACGGGAGCGTATGGACTTACGCCGACGGCGAAACGGTGCGTTGTGGCAATATCAAGGACGGTTTCGCCATCCAGTATGCTGTGAAGAAGGGATATGTGGTCGCCCTCATCTCGGGTGCCACTTCGTTGAGTATTGACAACAGGATGGCGGCCTTGGGCGTGAAGCAGTGCTATACGGGTTGCGCCAACAAGATGAAGACCTATCGCGAATTCCTGTCCGCCAATGGATTGGATGAGCATCAGGTGATGTGTATGGGCGACGACATCCCCGACTTTGAGATTATGTCGCATTGCGGTGTAGCGGCTTGTCCTGCCGATGCGGCCACAGAGATCAAGCAGATTAGCGACTATATATCTTTGTATGGCGGCGGACGGGGCTGTGTGCGTGATATTATCGAGCAGGTGATGAGGCTGCAGGGTAAATGGTTTGACCCGTCAGTGGGGAATCACGAGGCTATGAATTGGTAATTAACTAAATACATATTGTTATCGAGCGAGTATTGTCTATATTGATGTTGATGTCGATGCTGTCCGCCGGAGCACAGACCGATACTGTTAGGTCGGGCAGGACATCCGAATCACAGCCCAAGGGCACTGTGATGCTGGGGACGTATTATTCCGACAGGTTTGTGGGGAGAAAGACGTCCAATGGTGAGATATTCAGGCAGAACCAGTATACGGCAGCGCATAAGACTATTCCGATGGGGACTTTTCTACTGGTGACGTATCCTGTGACGAACCAGCAGATTGTGGTACGGGTGAACGACAGGTGTCCCAAGCCAGGGATTCTTGATATGACAAAATTGGCAGTGCACAGCATCGGTATCAAGGGGTCGGGCAGAGTTGTCGTCACTACTCTCGACCCGTCAACGGGTTATGCGATGTGGGTGAGCCAGGATACTTTGGCTTTGGAGGCGGAGGACTATTACGCTTTTCGCGACAGGAGTCGGTCGAAGCGCATATCGCCTTATCCCATTTCACCTTTCGATGCAGGGCCACCCAAGAGCAGCAAGAGCCGTAAGACTTCAACAAAGAAGAAGACCACAGTGGATGAGAATGTGGTGAATCCTAATGAGGATAAAGGTTTGCCGCCTATCGACACCCTGCCCGAGGCGCAACCTGTCACAAGACCGGAGGAGAATGTGACTATACAGGTGGAATCGACTGAGCGGCTGTATGACATTGAGTTGTGCATCGTCAATTCGCAGATGGCTGCCCAGCGTGAGGTGGGCCGCCTGCCTAAGGAGCTGCAGGAGAAGACCCTTTTCCGCAGAAACCAGTTGAATAATCAGGTGCATGTCATCCTGTCGTTGGGCGATTCGCGAAGCCATGCTGTCCGTACCCAAGCCATGCTGATAGACGACTTTCCCGACAGTTGTCTCATCCTCCATGAGAAGTGATTTGTGCCACTTTTTTCAATGTGACTAATCCGGCTTTGTATCCTTGTCAAATTCAGGCATCAAGCCTAGTATAGAAAGAAAAAAAAGAAAAAAAATATAACAAAAACATTGCATGTGAATAATTATTGCTATCTTTGCAAGTCAAAATCTGAATTGCTTTTTCGTGGAAAAAGTAGCTCAGAATGGCATATATATAAAAGAATATTAAATAGTTACATGATACTAAAATGAGTGCTCGCATGAGAATCAAACTAAGCAATAAACTGTCACTTTTGTTGATAGCATTGGGATTTTCATGTGTTGCCATGGCCCAACAGGAACCCCAATTTTCGCAATACATGTTCAATAGGATGTCGTACAATCCCGGATATGCAGGCAGCTCTGGTTCCATCTGCGCAACGGCGATGTACAGGCAACAGTGGATAGGGTTCAAGCTTGACGCTCCTTCGTCGAGTGCCAAGGCAGGTTCCACACCTACCGATATACTGTTTTCCTTTGACATGCCTGTGCGGTTCCTCCATGGCGGTCTGGGTCTTACCGTAGTCTCCGACAAGATTGGTTACCATGACAACATTGAATTGTCTCTCGATTATGCTTTCCGTATGTTCTGGGGAGAGGGAAACCTCTCGGCCGGTGCAGAATTGAACGTTCTGAGCAGTTCGCTCGACAAAGAGTCGCTGATAGGCAATGACCCCAACGACCCGGTTCTTTCCCAGCTTGGCGAGTCGGCAACATTAATTGACGGTTCTGTGGGTATCTATTATCAGGTACCTGGCAAATATTACTTAGGTCTTTCTGTAAAGAATCTCTTGGCTGCTCACAGCAAGGAAATCATGTTCACCAATGCCCGTACAGTCTATGCGATGGGTGGTTATGAATATGTCCCTTCGAGCGCACCTTCTATCCGTATCAAACCTTCTGCATTGCTCAAGACTGCTAATTTCAGCATTTTCCAAGCCGACCTTTCTTGCCTCGTCGACTATCGCAACGCCTTTTGGGGCGGTATGGGATACCGTGTGCAGGATGCCGTCTATCTGATGGCTGGCGTTCACTGGAAAAAGCTGCGTATAGGTCTGTCTTATGATATCACTACAAGCCGGTTGGGTACTTTCAAGCCTGGGCGAAGCATGGGTACACTCGAATTGTACCTGAAGTTCTGCTTCAAGGTGGTTGTGCCGCGCAAACCCAATACTGTATATGGTAATACAATCTATCTCGACTAACACCGATTAAAACGTAAAAACATTTAAAAAACGAAACCTTTTGTAACATTCTTACGTATAAACAGCGACATACAAGGACACATCGACAAAACTAATACATTGTAAATTAATAAAAGTGATAAACAAATAAAGTACTAAATATGAAAAAGTTGTTTTTCTTGTTAGCGGCCACAGTGGTTTTATTCTACGGCTGCTCATCACGATCAGAAAATGGCGAATTGGTTGGAGTATTGGACCGCTCCCAGTTTGAAGACATCGATTTAAAGGGTATGGTCTTTGTCAACCAAGGTAACTTCAGCATGGGTGCCGGTGTTCAGAACAACACCTATGGCGTTACCTCTCAGCCCCGTACTATGCAGGTGTCTTCTTTCTTTATGGATGAGACCGAGATCACCAATAACGAGTATCGCCAGTTTGTGTTCTGGGTTACAGACTCTATCGTCCGCAGAATGTTGGCCGAGGCAGGTGTAGAGGGCGAATATCAGATTGAAGAGAACGAATATGGTGAGCCCCTCGATCCCCCAAAGTTGAACAAGAAAACCAAGATCCGCTGGAACGAAGCCGAGACCCGCGAGGCTTTGAACGATCTCTATGTGGCTGAGAAGGACAGATACTTCGGCCGTCGTGAGATTGATGCTTCCAAGCTGAACTATGAATATTATTGGATTGACTATGCCGATGCCGCCCGTAAAGAGGCCGGTGTTCAGAACAAGGAAGAGCATCGCGGTACCATGTATACCGCCCGTCCCCGTGGCTTGAATAACCGCACGGCTTTCGTCCACAAGGAGAGAATCAATGTGTATCCCGATACCCTCTGCTGGGTTCACGACTACACTTATTCCATGAACGACGACTTCACCCGCAACTATTTCTGCTCCTCGGCCTATGACAACTATCCTGTGGTGGGTGTCAGCTGGCTTCAGGCTAAGGCATTCTGCATCTGGCGCAGCCATTTCCTCAATGACTATCTCGAGAGCATCAACTACGCTCACATGAACGATTTCCGTCTGCCCTCCGAGGCTGAGTGGGAGTTCGCAGCCCGCGGCGGTATCGCTGCTGAGAGCTATCCTTGGGGCGGCCCCTATGTCCGCAACCCGAACGGATGCTTCCTCGCCAACTATGAGCCTCTCCGCGGTGCCTATGACGATGACGGTGGTGTTCGCACCTTGGTTGTCGGTCACTATGCTCCCAACGACTACGGCCTGTATGACATGTCTGGCAATGTTTCCGAGTGGTGCGCCGACGCATACAACGAGAACACTTATATCGTTGCCAACGCCCTCTCTCCCTACTACAACTACAACGCCAAGGAAAGCGACCCGATTGCTCTGAAACTTAAAGTTGTGCGCGGTGGTAGCTGGAAAGACCAGAAGTACTTCATTCAAGTTCAAACCCGTGCTTTCGAATTCCAAGATACAAGCAAGTGCTACATCGGCTTCCGCTGCATACAGCCTTACCTGGGTCGTGTGAAGGGTGATAACTTGAAGACCGCTTCTAACGTCTATTGATATCATTAGAAAGCTTTAAGGTCTCCGGGCTTGTCAACCCCCGGAGACCTATTACCCAAAAAACAATACATCAAAAATTATTAAGTAACACTAAAACATTACATCATGAGTTTTATTGACAATCTTGTACGCAGTAATGGATACAAAAACTTCATGGCTAAACTGTACGGTTGGGGTGCAGCCGTCGTTATTATCGGTGCTCTTTTCAAGATTAACCACTGGACAGGAGGTGAACTTATGCTTATTATCGGTATGGGTACCGAGACCGTCATTTTCTTCCTTTCAGCTTTCGAACCCCCTCACGTGGAGTTTGACTGGACTCTTGTTTATCCTCAGTTGGCCGGTATGGAAGGCGGCGAGGGTCTAAATGCAAAGACCAGTGCACTCAACATCATCGACAATGAGTTGGATGTTCCTGAGGCTGAGGATCCCCTCACAGCTCGTCTTGACAAGATGCTGGAAGATGCAAAGATTACACCCGATTTGATTGAGAGACTTGGTAAAGGTATGGAAAATCTGGCCGACAGTGCCCAGGCAATGAATGGTATGGCCAGTGCTGCCGCTTCCACCGACAAGTTTGTCAACACCCTCGAAGGCGCTTCGGAAGCTGTTGGCAACCTCAAGCAAGCCACTGAGGCTGTCAATACCCTTACCACTATCTATCAAGAGACTGCACAGGCTCTTACCAGCGGTGATGCTTCGTATGCCGATGAGATGAAGAAATTGGCCAGTAGCCTTGCTTCTGTCAATGCCATGTACGAAATGCAGTTGCAGACTTCTACTAGCCAGCTTGAGGCAACCAAGGCCGTTGAGGAACGTATCCATAACATGATGGCCAACTTTGCCGACTCCGCTGAAGGTGTCCTTAAGTATAAAGATCAGGTTGATGCGCTCACCCGTAAGGTGGCCGAACTCAACAATGTCTACGGCAACATGCTTGCTGCCATGCAGACAAGACTTTAATCGACTTTATTATACTCAACAATAAAACCACACTTTATTAAGATATGAGTGCTTCAAACTGTCCGGAAACCCCGAGACAAAAAATGATTCAGATGATGTACCTTGTGTACACCGCCATGTTGGCACTTAATGTGTCGGCAGAGGTTGTTGAGGGATTCAAAACAGTCGGTAACGCCATGACCAAGTCGAATGAAAACATGGTCACCAAGCTTGACGACACCTACAACAACTTTGAAGCCGCACTCAAGAACAACCCCGCAAAAGTAAAGGAGAAATACGACAAGGCACAGGAGATTAAGAAACTCTCCGACGAACTCGTATATATTATCGATACTGTTACCTACAGCTTCATTGGTGAGATCACCCAGAAAGCCGACATCTCCATCATTGACCCCAACGATAAGGAGAATACTATCAAGCGCACCATCAATCTTATGAATGCCGACGGCTCAAAGAATTTCGACAGTATTGCCGAAGCGCTAAGAGTGGGCGGGTTCAGTTGGATTCAGAAACTGGATAACAACCACATTGGTACTCCTTACTTCATCGGTAAGGCCGAAGGTAAAGAGGTTTCCGAAGGTGCCGCTGCCGAGGTGAAACGGCGTATCATTGAATATAAGAGGGCTGTCAAGGAGAAACTTGGCGCCGACTCTTCGCATGTGGCTTTAGGTCTCTCCGTCGAAGATATGCATCTCAACAGCGAGGGTAAACCCCTTTCATGGGAGCAGCTTAACTTCAACAATACCGTTGCCGGTGCTGCCCTTGTCACCCTCACCCGTATGAAAGCCGAGGTGATGAATGCCGAGTTCGATGCTGTTAACATGCTTTACAAGCAGATCAAGTCCAACGACTTCTCTTTCGATAAGGTGGCTGTCATCACTCGCCCCAAGTCCTCTTACATCATGCAGGGTGGCAAGTACGAACTGATAGTCAATGTTGGTGCTTATGACTCCAAAGCCAAGTTCGAAGCCACTGTTGGTGGTACTCGCTTCACTGCCAACGATACGGGTGCTGTGGTCTACAGTACCGTCTGCAACGCTACCGGTCCCAGAACGGTGACAGGTACGGTTTACGTCAAGAACGATAACGGTACCAGCAGTTATGACTTCAAAGAGTCCTACTTCGTCGCTGAGCCTATGGCTGTGTTTGAGTTGACTGAGATGAACGTTGTGTACTCTGGTATCGACAATCCTGTCAGGATTTCCATACCTGGTATTGCAGCCCATAATTTGGTTGTTTCGCTTGCCGACCCCAATCAGGCCACTATTGTTCCCGATACCAAAGCCGGTGCAGGAAACTACATCATTAAACCCAAAGTGAATAAAGGCAAAATCAAGGTTAATGCCTCCTTCAAAGATGGTAACCAGACTCGTTTTGCCGGTTCCACCGAGTTCCGTGCCCGTCCGCTTCCCGATCCCAAGATCTATCTGGGTACTATCGAAGCTGGCAGGGGCATTCCCATCAACGACTTGAAAGGCATGAAAGGCCCCTCTGTACGTTACGGACCGGACTTTGCTTTCCACATGAAGACACCTACCATCAACAAGCAGACCATCGATATCACCAAAGTCAATGGTGCAACCGATATTGAGAACCGTGGTCAGCAGTGGGGTGCCGAGGTGATGAGTTATATCCAGAAAGCCAAGCCCGGCTGCAAAATCACCCTCAGCATCGATGTGAACATGCCCGACGGAACTAAACGTAACATCAGTAGTACATTCCGTATAACACGATAATTGATAATAACGAATAAAAAAGTATACACCATGAAAAAAGTATTGCTAGGCCTTAGCCTCATGATGCTTGCCCTGGGAGGAATGACTGTCAATGCACAGAACATTCTCGACCCCGAAGATGAAAACAATCTGAGCAATTTCTACTCAAGGAAAATCACCATGTCCAAGAAGGCTATTCCCTATCCTGCACTTCGCGAGAGCGATGTCCTGTGGGAAACCTGCATTTGGCGTACTATTGATTTCCGCGAGAAATTCAATCAGTTCTTCTACTTCCCCAAGGGCGAAGACTCCCTCAACAACAATCAGGGCCGTATTAACCTCGCTTACCTTATCTACAGATCAGCCGCTAACGGTGAATTCGAGATTTTCGAGGATGACGAGCTCAAGATTCCTGTCGATTGGGAGAATATGTATAAGAAACTGAACAAGGCTGACTCCACCACAACCGATCCTGTATACGATGAGTACGGTGAAATTATTGAGGATGGTCACGACACTGTGAAGTATAAGTCTTTCACATCCGACGACTATTACAAAATCCACATTAAGGAGTTCTGGTACATCGACAGCAAGGACACCCGTATGAAGGTTCGTATCGTCTCTTTGGCCCTCGTCGACGAGAACTGCAAAGAGATTGACGGCGACATGGAGTGCAACCCCACCATTCGTTTCTGGATTCCTATGAACGATATGCGTGTTCGCAACATCTTTGCCCGCACCAATGCCTACGACCTCTACAACAATAATGCCGAGCGTAGCTACGACGAGATTTTCATTACCCGCTATTTCGATAGCTTTGTCACCCGTGAGACTAACACCCACAACCGTGCCGTCCATGACTACTTGACTGGTGAGGATGCACAGCTCGAATCTCAGTCCATCGAAGAGCGTATCTTCGACATCGAGTCCGACATGTGGGAATACTAATCTCTGAAAGGATTAAGTACCGATTCGTATAAATCTCAATGAAATAAGAGTTAGGAGTAAGTCCCGCTTATTCTTAACTCTTTTTTCTTTTCGCAGCATCTGTTTCTCATCAGTTCCCTCGATTGTCTTCCGATATTGTATCTAACGCTCATTCCAGTGACCCACATCTGCAAAATAGTCCTCTTTGCGCTCCTCTTTGGCTTTTTTGCCACTGAGGTGCGTGCGCAGTGGATTGAGCAGCAGCCCAACGACTACTACCAGCGTTCCCTTACTTGGGAACAGAAGCCGCAGGAGTTGACCTATGTCCGTGAGGCCGATGTTTATTGGGGGAAGCTTCTGTGGCGCATAATCGATGTGCGAGAGAAAGAAAACCAGTATTTCTACTTCCCGGTGAACCCCGAAGGTATTCGTGGGCGGAAAAACCTTGCCTACGTGCTTTGGGATGCCATCCTTGCGGGTGAGATAGAACTCTTCGAGGACGATGAACTGAAGATACCCCTCGACTGTGCCAAGGTCATCGACCGTGCCACCCGTAGCGACACCGTACAGATGGAGGTCTACGACGATTACGGCGAGGCCGACTACACCACTGTCTACGTCCCTCACGAGTTCAAGTCGGACGACATATACCAATATGCCCTCAAGGAAGCGGTTTTTCTCGACCGCTCGCGCAGTGGCATGCAGGTGCGCGAACTTGGCCTTGCGCCCATGGAAGACCGTTACAAAGTCATCGATGGCGAGACTGAATTTATGGGGACCGTCCCCCTTTTCTGGGTGCCGATGCTCTCGTTGCAGACCCGTATCCTGCTGGCAAAGAAAGAGGCCTACTGCGCCGAAAACTACGTTCATCTCCCCACATGGGAGTATGTTTTCAATTCATTCATGTACTCCTCCTTTATCACCCGTGAGGACAACGTGTGGAACCGTGCCATCCACGACTATCTCACGGGCGAGGATGCCATCCTCGAGTCGCAGCGCATCGAGGAGGAAATCATGAACATTTCCCTCGATATGTGGGAGTACTAGTCAGCCAGACAGGCATCCAGCTGGCGGCAGATGCCTTCCTTGTCCATCTTCTGTCCGATAAAGACCAGTTTCACCATGCGGTCGCCATACACATCGTCCCAGTCGTGAACCAGACCAGCGTCACGGCGCATCATCTCTATCAGTTCCTCTTCGGGCATGGTGGCATACCATTGGCCTGCCTCCGATAGTTTCACCTGTACTCCTGCCTGCTCAAAGAGGTACGACATGTCCTTGTCGTCGGCAAAATAGCAGACCCCTTTGGCGCGTATAACCGTCTTCGGCCATTGGAAATTGATAAAATGGTCGAATTTGTCGATGTCGAAAGGCTGCCGCCTGTAATACACAAAAGTGCCGATACCGTATTCCTCCGCCTCGCCCTCGTCGTCATGGTGAGGGTGGTGGTGATGATGATGGTGGTCGTGTTCCTCATCCTCGTGGTCGTGTTCTTCGTGATGGTGGTCGTGCTCCTCTTCGTCGTGGTGATGATGGTGTTCCTCGCCGTCGTGGTGGCGGCGGGCCTCCTCGTCTTCGTCGTCGGTGGTCAGGCGTTCCAACTCTTTCACCCATCCAGCCTGTCCTTCAGTCTCGCCGTAGTCAAAGCTGTTGGTGTTCAACAGTTCGTCAAGGTCCACCTCGGCATAGTCTGCCTCGATGATGCGAGCGCCGGGGTTCAGGTTATGTACTATCTGGCGCAGTCGTTCCAACTCGGCGGGTGCCACTTCCGACCGTTTGTTCAACAATACGATGTTGCAGAATTCTATTTGCTGGATGATAAGATTCTCAATGTCCTCCTCGGCGATGGCCGACCCCAGCAGCCTCCCGCCACAGTCAAACTCGCTTTGCATGCGCAGGGCGTCGACAACGGTCACGATGCAGTCCAGTCGAGGCACTCCGTAACGGGTATACTCGTCCCCCATACGGGGCATGGAGCAGATGGTGCGTGCTATTGGCTCCGGCTCGCAGATGCCGCTGGCCTCAATCACTATATAGTCGAATTTGGCCATACCCATAATTTCGCTCAGCTGTTTCACCAGGTCCATTTTCAGCGTGCAGCAGATGCAACCGTTCTGCAGGGCCACAAGACTGTCGTCGCCCTGTCCCACGATACCCCCTTTCTGGATGAGCGAAGCGTCGATGTTCACCTCTCCTATATCGTTCACCATCACGGCAAAGCGTATGTTCCTCCTGTTATTGAGGATGTGGTTGAGCAGCGTAGTCTTGCCACTGCCTAGATAACCCGTCAGCAACAACACTGGCGTTGAGTTCAAATGTGTCATGTTCATCATATCGTGTGTGTTTTTATTTCAAATCATGTAGTGCTATGGGACGTTGAGCTGGAGTGTTGCCGTCCTTGTTCGTCCGCGATGCACAGCATCCATAACGCACGAATGGGGATATTATTTTCATCACCGGGCAGTAAATTTTATACCCCATCATTCTTGGCTCTTGTGCGGAGGTCCCTTCGATGCGGGGGGCAACCCAAGCGACAGGGTGTCGGTCGCTGCCGAACCCTACGAGAGTATCGCCCAGGCGGTGGCTCCCGAAGTCCAACTTGTCCTGGAAACCAATACCACGGAGTCCTCTTTCTATGTCTCGGACTTGCCTACTGGCACCTATATCGTCATCCTCCGCACCACGGCAGGCACCTCGGTGCAGCGGCTGGTGGTGGAATAGCCGCAAGAATTCTTTCTGCAATGCATTATTCTTCCTTCGGGGGAATGACAATGAAGTCGCCGTGTTGCTGGAAGTGCTCGATAAGCTGGGCGTAGAAGCGGTGGCGGGAGAGTGTCTGGGCGTTGCCGACAATGATGAGTTTCATGCGGGCGCGGGTGATGGCGACGTTCATGCGGCGCAGGTCGTTGAGGAAACCTATAGCACCCTGGTCGTTGTCGCGCACCATGCTGATGACGATGACATCGCGCTCCTGTCCTTGGAATCCATCCACGCTGTTGACAGAGATTTGCCGGTAGAGGTGGCGGAAGAATTTCTGCCATTTGAGCAGTCGGCGGATGAGCCGCACTTGGGCGCGGTAGGGGGAGATGATGCCGAAGTCTACCCGCTCGTCGTGTATGCGGGTGGTCCCAATCATTTCGATGTAGTCGCGCAGGATGTGGATGAGCAGACGTGCCTCTTCAGCGTTGGAGCGGCTGAGGGTGCGGCTTTGTTTTTCCCCGAAACTGCACTGAGAGGTATCGACCCAGGTGAGGGGAGTATCAAGGGGCGAGACGAGACGGTCGGCCACTTGCGGCGCAGCACTGAGCTGGCCGTGATAGAACCAGCGCGATGGGAATGCCATGATGTCGCTATTCATGCGGTATTGAGTGGTCAGGAGGGTGACACATTGTGGCTTGGCGTGTGCCACTTTCTGCATGAGGGTGTGGTCAAGGCCACCGTGGGCGGCGTCGGGACATTTGATGGTGGGTGGCAGCTGTTGGTGGTCGCCGCTTAGGATGACGCGGTCGGCCTTGAGGATGGCTGCCCAGCAGGCGGGTTCGAGTGCCTGGGCGGCTTCGTCGATGAAGAGAGTGGAGAAACGGCGGCGGTCGAGTATGCGGTAGGCGCTGCCGATGAGGGTACACGAGATGACACGAGCTTGGTTGAAGAGGTCGGATTGTATGCGGATTTCTAGTTCTGTGGCACGGCTGTGTAGCTTGTCAAGCCGTTTCCTTTGTTGGTGGGAGAGGTTGACAGTGTCGTGTTCCCGGTGCAGGGTGCGGCGGATGTTCCACAATTCTGCATAGTCGGGATGTGCTGCGAAGCGCCGTTCATAGCTGCATTCAAGCATGTGGTCGCTCATGCGCAGGGGGTTGCCTATGCGTAGCACATTGACTCCACGGCGGGCAAGCTGTTCGCTTATCCAGTCGACGGCGGCATTGCTGGGAGCGCATACCATGACTTGGGTCTCGCGCTGGAGGGTCTCGATGACTGCCTCGACAAGGGTAGTGGTCTTGCCCGTGCCCGGTGGGCCGTGGACGATGGCCACTTCCTGTGCTTCGACGACTCGCTGCACAGCATCCTGCTGCCTGTCGTTGAGCCAGGGGAATGAGAGTCGTGGCAGGCGGCGGAAGTTGGGGGCAAGGGGACCTATGAGGGTGTCGCGCAGGTGGGTGAATGTCTCGTTATCGCTGCGCATGGCGGCGCTGAGGGCATCGAGCATCACTTGGTAGCTGGTGGTGTCGATGCTGGTTTGGATGCCGAGGAGCTTCATCTGTGCTGCGGAGCGCAGGGATTGGAGGGCGGCCTGTGTGGGAATGGCAATCGTGAGGATGCCTGTGTCCACTTGGTCGATATAGAATTGGTGAGGCAGCAGACGCGGTGTGCCGTTGTCGCCAAAGGTGAAGAATGCCACCACTTTGCCAGGCTCGAAGTCGGTGTCGGGTTCATCGTCGGAGACTTCGAAGGTGACGGTTGCCACCAGCTGGTCCAGGGCGTTGTAGGTGGTGTTGCCAAGGGTGACAGGATAGCGGCAGGAACTCTCCTGCACCAGACTGGCAAATTGGAGGTGGGCAAGAGAATGGGCGTAGGCTTCCGTCTCGTATTTCATCTCAAGACGTAGCAACTCAGCCTGTTTCTGTAGTTCGGATATAGGTGATAGTTGTTTCATAAAAGCGTCAGCCTAACGGCAAATAAGTAAAATTATTTTGTAATGTTTTGTTCAATCAAATAAATTGTGTATCTTTGCAGAGTTCCCTGTATATTGTGTATGGGGTGTAATTATTTATTAATTAATGCATTAGTATATAAAATCAATTTAAAAATTAATCCAAAAATAAGGAGTTTTCATATGACAAAAGTAAAATCATTAGCTGACCTCAAAGCAATGAGAGAAAAGCTTCAGTCGAGTCTGGATATCCGCGAGAAAGCAGAGAATCCCGAGTCGCTTGTGCAAATTAAAGTAGCTATGGCTACCTGCGGTATCGCTGCCGGAGCCAAGCAGGTTATGGAACACATGATGGCCAAGGCTGAAGAGCTCAAGATTGCGGCCGTTTTCACACAGACTGGCTGCATGGGCTATTGCCATGCCGAGCCTACGCTCGAAGTGCGCGTACCGGGCAAGGATCCTATCGTTTTCGGACATGTCGACAACGACCGTGCCGACGAGATTTTGACCAAGTATGTGATGAATGGCGAACTGGTGGAGGGTATCATCCCTGTTAATTACGAAACTATCGACAAGTAAAACGGAGGACACACTATGGCAAAGTACAAAATGCATGTTCTCATCTGTGGCGGTACTGGATGCAAATCCAGCAACAGCCTGGATATTATCGAAAACTTCCATACTATTCTGAAAGAGAAGAACCTCCAGGACGAGGTGCAGGTCATTAAGACTGGTTGCTTCGGTTTCTGCGAGAAGGGCCCCATCGTCAAGATTATGCCCGACAACACGTTCTACACCCAGGTGAAACCCGAGGATGTCCGCCGTATTGTCGAGGAACACCTGATTAAAGGTCGTAAGGTTCCCGAGCTGCTCTATATGAATCCTGAGAACAAGGAGCACGTGGCAGACTCGAAACACATGGATTTCTACAAGAAACAGATTCGTATTGCTCTGCGTAACTGCGGTTTTGTGGATCCTGAGAATATCGAGGAGTGCATCTCCCGCGGTGGTTACGAGGCTTTGGCCAAGTGCTTGACCGAGATGACCCCCGAGCAGGTTATCGCCGAAGTGAAGGCTTCGGGTCTCCGTGGCCGTGGCGGTGCCGGTTTCCCCACTGGTTTGAAATGGGAACTCTGCGCCAAGAACAAGGCCGACCAGAAGTATGTCATCTGCAACGCCGACGAGGGTGACCCCGGTGCTTTCATGGACCGTTCCATCCTTGAGGGTGACCCCAACAGCATCGTCGAGGCTATGGCCATCTGCGGCTACGCTATCGGTGCAAGCAAGGGTCTCGTCTATATCCGTGCTGAATACCCCCTGGCTATCGAGCGTCTGAAGATTGCCATCAACCAGGCCCGCGAATACGGCTTGTTGGGCGAGGACATCCTCAGCACAGGCTTCAACTTCGACATTGAGCTCCGCTATGGTGCCGGTGCTTTCGTCTGCGGTGAGGAAACAGCCCTTATCCACTCGATGGAAGGCCAGCGTGGCGAGCCCACACTGAAACCCCCGTTCCCCGCTGTCAGCGGTTACATGGGCAAGCCCTCCAACGTCAACAACGTCGAGACCTTCGCCAATGTCCCCGTCATCATCACCAAGGGTGCCGAGTGGTTCAACAAAATCGGTACCGAGAAATCCAAAGGTACCAAGGTCTTTGCTCTTGCCGGACAGATTAACAATGTGGGTCTTATCGAGGTTCCCATGGGTATCACCCTGCGCGAGATTATTTACGAGATTGGTGGCGGTATCAAAGACGGCCGTCAGTTCAAGGCTGTCCAGACCGGTGGTCCTTCCGGCGGCTGCTTGACTGCCAAGCACCTCGACACTGCTATCGACTACGACAGCCTCGTGGCTGCCGGCTCGATGATGGGTTCCGGCGGTATGGTCGTCATGGACGAAACCAGCTGTATGCCCGCCATCGCTAAGTTCTACCTCGAGTTCACCTGCGAGGAGAGCTGCGGTAAATGCTCGCCCTGCCGTATCGGCAACAAGCGCCTGTGCGAAATCCTCGAGAAAATCACCGACGGCCGCGGCACCATGGAAGACCTCCAGGAGCTCCGCAATCTCGCCGCTGTGATTAAGGATACCGCCCTCTGCGGTCTCGGACAGACTTCGCCCAACCCCGTCCTCTCCACCCTCGACAACTTCTGGGACGAGTACGTTGAACACGTGGTCGACAAGAAGTGCCGTGCCGGTGTCTGCAAGAAACTCATGAGCTATGTTATCGACCGTGAGAAATGTATCGGCTGCGGCAAGTGCGCCAAGGGTTGCCCCGTTGAGGCCATCACCCGCACCGACTATACCGCCCCCGGCCACAAACTGGCTTCCATGGTTATCGACAGCACAAAGTGCATCAAGTGCGGCGCATGTATCAACAACTGTAAATTTGGTGCCATCTCCATTCAGTAAACGGTACAATAATTAATATTTAAAAGAAGACTTAACAATATGATTAATCTCACTATAGATAATAAACCGGTTCAAGTTCCCGAAGGCACCACGATTCTTAAAGCTGCCCGCATGGCCGGTATCGATATTCCCACTCTTTGCCATTTCGAGCTTGATGGGATGAATTTTGAAAACAAACCCGGCGGATGTCGCGTGTGTGTCGTCGAGGTGAAAGGCCGCCGCAATCTGGCCCCCGCCTGCGCCACCGACGTGATGGAAGGCATGGAAGTGCTTACCCACAGTGCCCGCGTCATCAACGCCCGCAAAACTGTCGTCGAGCTTATCCTCAGCGACCACCCGAACGACTGTCTCCAGTGCGAGAAAAACGGTGACTGCGAACTGCAGAGCCTGACCAAGCGTCTCGGCATCAAGGAAATCCCCTTCAAGGGCGCTACCTCCACCTACCGTAAGGACAGCACCCTCAGCGTTTACCGCGATATGGACAAGTGCGTCATGTGCCGTCGCTGCGAGTCGATGTGCAACAAGTTCATGTCTGTCGGTGCCCTGAGTGGTGTCAACCGTGGTTTCCAGGCTGTCGTCGCTCCCGCTTTCGAGCAGAATCTCGGCGACAGCAGCTGCGTCAACTGCGGCCAGTGCGTTCAGGTGTGCCCCGTGGGTGCACTCACCCTCGTCGACAACATCAGCGATGTGCTTAAGGCTATTGCCGATCCTACCAAGAAGGTTGTCGTGCAGACCGCTCCCGCTGTCCGCGTGGCTCTCGGTGAGGAATTTGGCATGAAACCCGGCGAAATCGTCACCGGTAAAATGGCTGCCGCCCTCCGTCGTCTTGGTTTCGACCAGGTTTACGACACCGACTGGAGCGCCGACCTCACCATCATGGAAGAGGGTACCGAGCTCCTCGGCCGCCTGAAGAAAGCCCTCGCCGGCGAAGAGGTGAAACTGCCTATGTTCACTTCCTGTTGCCCCGCTTGGGTCACCTTCTACGAGAAGAACTTCCCCGATCTGCTTGAATACCCCTCGACCGCCAAGTCGCCCCAGGGTATGTTCGGTGCTGTTGCCAAGAACTACCTTGCCCCCAAACTGGGTGTGAAACGCGAAGACCTTGTGGTCGTTTCCATTATGCCTTGCTTGGCCAAGAAGAGCGAGCGCGCACGCGAAGAACTGGCAGTCAACGGCGACAGCGATGTCAACTACACGCTCAGCACCCGCGAACTGGCTCACATGATTCGTCAGTGCAACCTCAACCTCAACGACATGCCCGATGAAGACTTCGACAGTCCTCTCGGCCAGTCGACTGGTGCCGCTGTCATCTTCGGTGCCACCGGTGGTGTTATGGAGGCTGCCCTCCGTACCGCTTACGAGCTGCACACTGGCAAGACCCTGCCCAAGGTCGAGTTCCACGAGACCCGCGGTTTCGACGGTGTGAAGGAAGCCACCATCGATGTCGACGGCTTCCCCCTGAAGATTGCTGTCGTTTACAGCCTCTCCAACGCCCGCAAGATGATGGAGCAGGTGCGCCAAGGCAACCCCAACGGCTACCACTTCATCGAGGTGATGGCTTGCCCCGGCGGTTGCATCGGCGGTGCCGGTCAGCCCTATCACCATGGCAACAGCGAGATTATCCGCAAGCGCATGGAAGCCATCTACCGCGAGGACGAGGGCAAGCCCATCCGCAAGAGCCACGAGAATCCCGAAATTCTCGCCATCTACGAGGAGTACTACGGTGAACCTTGCGGCCATCTCAGCCACGAGCAACTGCACACCCACTACTTCGACAAGTCCGACAAAGTGGAGGCAACAAAATAAATTGAAAATGGAAAATTGAAAGTTGAAAGACAATGCGCGTAAGCAAATTTTCAATTTTCAACTTTCAATTTTCACTTAATAATAAGATATATGGCAAACATCAAGTTATCCGAAGAGAAAATTAATATCGTCAAGGAGATTGCCAAATCGTTTGGCAATAAGCCGGGTGAGGTTATCAATGTCCTCCATCAGGTGCAGGGCAAATTCGGCTACCTGCCCGCCGAAGTTCAGGAAGTCGTTGCTCACGAACTGGGCATTCCTGTATCGCGCGTTTATGGCATTGTGTCCTTCTACAGTTTCTTCACCATGGAGCCCAAAGGAAAACACCCCATCGACATCTGTCTGGGTACCGCCTGCTACGTTCGTGGTGCTGAGAAGGTGCTCGACGCTTTCAAACGCGCCCTCAATGTTGAGGTAGGCAAGTGCACCGCCGACGGCAAGTTCTCGCTGAACACCCTCCGTTGCGTCGGTGCCTGCGGTCTGGCTCCCGTTGCCATGATTGGCGACAAGGTCTATGGCCGTCTCACCCCCGACCTGGTGCCTGGCATCCTGGCCGAATACAACGACTAACCGACTATTAGCAACGCAAAGCCCCTGCTCCCTGTGGGGGCTTTGTGTTTTTTACTATGGCTCTAACACAACAACCCCAATGGGTGGCGGCCTACACTTCTCCCCGCGCCGAGAAGATGGTCACCGAACGTATCGCCAACGAGCTGCAGCTGGAGTCCTATCTGCCTTTGCACAGGGTGCTGCGCAAGTGGTCCGACCGCACGAAAAGCGTTCAGGTGCCACTGATACCCTCCTACACCTTTGTCAAGATGCGGGAGTGCGACCTTTGGCGGGTACGTGAGATTAGGGGGATATGCGGCTTTGTCACTTTTCGCAGTACGGGCATTGCCGTCATCCCCGAACAAGACATTTTCAATATCCGCCGTTTGGCCGATTCGATGGAGGAGGTGCATCTCCACAACGTCGGTCAACTGCGTGTGGGGGCTTACGTCAGAGTGGTGGGAGGAGAGTTCGAAGGCATGACCGGCTACGTCACAAGCGACGACCATGCAGGCAACTTTGCCATCGAGGTGGCGGACCTCAATATCTATCTCTCCGTCACCATCCATCAGGATCTTCTGCAGGTTACCGAACCTCCCAAGGCCAAGCCCGTAGGTCTGTTATATAAGTAAATCAGAAGCCTTTACCTTCGGCACATAGTGTACCCCGCCTTCGCGATAGTAAGCGTGGCTCTCATCGGGTGCAATCGTTTTCAGTTCTATTTTCTCAATCCCTTTGCCTATGGCCACAATCATCAACGGCGTCAGCGGCAGTTCCAACTCTTCCCGTATCTTGTTGGGGTCGAAGGCTCCAATCGCCAACCCGTTCAGCCCCATCTCCACGGCCTTCAGCAGCATGCTCTGCATGGCTATGCCCAAGTCGATGTCCACCATTTTGTTCTCCTCCGCGGTGCTGCATATAATGATGAAGGCCTCGGGTTCGGTGCCGGGCAGGGGCAGGTGCAGTTCGGGCAGGGCGGCGCCAAGCCGGATGTTCTTCAGAACCTTGTCGGCACCTGTGTCGCGTGTCACAAGACGGAACCTCAGCACTTGCTGGTTGCGGGCCGACGGCACCTTGCTGCATACCCCCACGATGCGCTCCAGCTCCTCCCGCTTCACCACATAGTTCTTGTTGTATCCACGATAGCTGCGGTTGCGTGCCAGCAACTCGTCGAGCGTGTGCCCCACGCGTTTCACTTTTGTGTGTCCGGACCCGAACACCTCTTCGTATCTTTTTTCCAAGTAGTTGTCTGCCATAGTCTGTTTGATATTTTTGTGTTGCTGTTGTGTGTCAATTGTGTCGCCGTCCGTTGTCAATATGCAAAGGTTCGCACATTCTCCTATTCACCCTGTTCATCACATTGTAACTCCCTTCAATACAGCATCGAAATAGTATTGATGCTGGATGGTTTCCCGTTATAGTAAAAGAGAACGATGCTGTGACGATGCTGTAACGATGCAATATTGAAGGGCGTAAGTGTGGGTTAGTCCACTGATGAGGAGTTGGCGGCGTAGTTGCGCCAGCGTTCCAGCACGGCAGCCATATCGGCGGGTATAGGGCTTTCGAAATGCATGTGTTGCCCCGTGGTGGGGTGTTCGAAACCCAGCACGAGGGCGTGGAGGGCTTGCCGTGGCAGCAGGCGGAAGTTGTTCTCTACAAACTGTTTGTATCGTGAGAAGGTGGTGCCTTTCAGTATGCGGTCGCCACCGTAGGCGGCATCGTTAAAGAGCGGATGGCCGATATGGCACATGTGGGCGCGGATTTGGTGGGTGCGTCCGGTCTCAAGGATGCATTCCACCAAAGTGACATAGCCGAAGCGCTCCAGTACACGCCAGTGGGTCACGGCGTGTTTGCCGCGCTCCGGGTCGTCGGTGACGTGCATGATGCGCCGGTCCTGTGGCGACCGTTCCAGATTGCCTATAATCGTGCCTTCGTCCTCGTCGAAGTTCCCCCATACCAGGGCGTTGTATTTGCGTTCGATGGTATGTTCGAAGAATTGTTTAGCCAGCACCGCCTGTGCATCCTCGTTCTTGGCGATGAGAAGCAGGCCCGAGGTGTCTTTGTCGATGCGGTGGACGAGGTAGGGCTGTACCGGCTGCCCGTCGCGCCCAGTCTTGCCTTGGAAGTAGTAGAGCAGTCCGTTGAGCAGGGTGCCGGTGAAGTTGCCATAGCCGGGATGAACCACAAGACCAGCCTGTTTGTCCACTATCAGCACATCATCGTCTTCGTATATGGATTGGAAGGGAATTGGCTCAGGCAGCAGCTCGGTCTCGTGCGGAGGCTCGGGCAGCACAACACTGATGAGGTCGCAGGGCTTTACTTTGTAGTTCGATTTGGCAGCTTTGCCATTCACCAGTACGCAGCCGGCTTTGGCGGCGGCTTGTATCTTGGTGCGTGAGATGCCTTCCAGCCGCATCTGCAGGTATTTATCGAGCCGCAGCATGGCTTGACCTTTGTCGACTTGTATACGGTGGTGCTCAAACAGTTCTTGTTCGTCGGGTTCAAGCACATCGGCGTCGTTGGCATTTGACAGCGGGGCAGGGGGCAAGGGTGTGGTCATGTGGGAATGCGTTTATGTGGGAATGCGTTAATGCGTTAATGTGTTATTGTGTTAGTTCGTTAATCGGGGTACGTGCTCTTTCGTTATCGCATTTTAGGGAATGATGATTTTCCGTGCAGGCTCTGTGCCGCAGCGTATCAGGTATATGCCGGGTTGGAGAGGCTGTGTGGTGCAGGTGCCGGAGGCTTTACGTGTGTAAAGTGTTCGCCCCAACGGGTCTACGACAGTCACGGTCGAGGGCTGTGCAGGGGTGATGACGATGCGGTTTTGGTGGACAGCTATGCGGCACTGCGACGGTTCCGGCTCGCTGGCGGCAAGGGTGGCACTGTGACCGAAGCCTGGACGCAGCATGAGGGCTCCGCGCAGGATGCTGGTTTGCCATGAGGTGCCTGTCAGATAGAGGATGTTGGTCGAGGCGTCGTTGTTGCGGTCGAAACCCAGATTGATGTAGTCGGAGGTGTTTTGCTGGATTCCGACATAGATGGTGCCGCTGCAGACGACAGGCCCGTCAAGCAGGTAGCGTACATAGCGGTTGAAGCCCTCGAAGGCGGGCCTGCGCGAGTCGTTGTCTTGGTATATGATGTTGCCGGGATGGCCGTCGGCATCGTCCCATACGGTGATAAAGAAACGTATTTTGGAATTCTGGTACTGGTAAGTCTGGTTGAAGTAAAGATTGAGCGCTGTGAGTGTGTCGGGGTTGTTGAGGACGAAGCGGCAGGCTATATTGATGCGGGGAGTGGTGGAGGTGATGCCATAGCCGTTCTCGGGGATGCCGTCGTCGTAGGCATAGTAGTTGCCGAAAACCTGTGTCCTCACGATGGTGTCGTTCTGCGGGTGGATGTCGCCGCTAACACCTTCGCGGATGCCGTGTACCACGGTGTAGGTGGTGGGCATGTGGTCGGTTGCCACGGGCAGGGTGTATTCGAAAACAGGTTTGGCATGCGACGTTGCGGTCTGGTAGGAATGGCCGCGCCAGTAGACCGGGGCATTCTCATAGCCGCCGTCATAGTGGTGCAGCTCCCGGCCTTGATTGTCGAATACGGTGTAGCTGTAGTTCGTTGCCAGCTCCTCGGTGAAACGGTTCGTGATAGTGAGCGGGAGCGAGTCGCGCAGGTCGTTGGGGGTGAATTGACGTGCGGGCATGGCCGTATAATGCTTCAGTAGCGACGGCGCCGGATTGACAAAGGCCACGTCGCGCGAGGCGGTGTCTTTGCGGTGCCGGCCGGCATCGAGATAGACATAGTCGATGTTCCATTGGTCTGCGTTGCTCAGCATGCCGTCTTTATTATTGTTCTCGAGACTGCAAAGATTGATGAAGCGGAATTGGAAGTTGGGTTTGAGATATTCGGTGTCGAGGATGGGGATGTCGACGAACTGCCAGTACGTCCCGGTGCGGGCGTAAAGGGTGTCGGCTTGGCAGCCTTTGGTCGACCACATCCGATCCCAGCAGCTGTCGACAGGGTTGTAGAATTCAAGAATGAGTGAGTCTTGAGGCTCGGGGGTGTCGCCTACACGTTCCCACATGTTGCCATAACCGCCTCCAGGCAGGTAGAAGAAGCTGAGGTATAGTGAGTCGCCAATGGTAAGGGGACGCTTGTAGGGCTGAAAGATGGAGTCGAGTCGGATGGGGTGGGAGAGGAGTGTGTCGCCGGTGAATAGCTGTCCGGTGGCATCGGGGTAGAGGTCGCCCTCATTGTCGTAGGCATCGAGGGTGGCCATGCCGATGGTGGGAGGCAGTGGTGCATAGCCCTCGTTAATGAAAGTGCCGCCAAGGTGCCATAGGGTGGCACAACGGTCGGCCTTGGAGAAGTCGTCGAAGAACGGCAGGGTCAACGTGGTGTTCTCCTTCGGCTCGAACACCTCCCTGCAGAGGGGCAGCAATGTCTCCTGTGCGACGGCAATGCCGCCGAGGAGTGTGAGCATAAGTATGGCAATCAGACGTCTCATGTTACCAATCCCAGCCCTCGTCGAAATCTACATCCTCTTCGGTGGTGTAGTAGTCATCGTAGTAGTTGTCGAATTGGGTGGTGAAAATCTGCGTGGAGTCGACCTTGAAGGTGGAGATGATGCGTTCAACATCGGCTTCGGTGGCATCGCAATACCATATTTCCACCTCAGTGCCCAGGGGATAGCGGGTCACACCCGTATAGTCGGGATATAGTTTGTAGCATACTGCTTCGTTGCGGTTGGAGACCCCGTCCCAGTGTTCCAGGCCGACGTTGAGCGATGCCGAGAGGATGCCCCGTCGCGCCTTGGATGCCACTTGGCCGATAACGAAGGGTACGCGTGTGCCCACGGGTGTCTCGCCCATGCCCACGGTCAGGTCTACCGCATCGCCTTGGTTCATCTTCTCACCGGCATATACCAGTTTGCCTTTCAAGGTGGCTTCAAGAATCATGTTGCGATAGGGACTGTCGACAAACTTCAGTTTGCCGCAATGCATGCCTGCAGCCTCGAGGGCGGATACGGCACTCCGCACGGACATGTTGGAGAGTTCGGGAAGCACTACGTCGGCGGGTGCAAAGGAGGTGACGGTGACGTATATCTTACGATGGGTCTTGACCATGGTACCTGCTTTGGGGTCCTGCTGGATGACGGTGCCGCCAGGCTTCTCGGCATCGTACACCGAGTCGATGATGACATAGGTGAAATGAAGCGGGTTGTCGTCTTTCAGTTGTTCGAGAGAGGTGCCGCAGATATCGGGGAGTTCATATTCCTGCCCCTGTCGGGCAATGGCTTTGATGAAAAGGAATGCCAGCACGACAATGACCACCGACAGCACCAACATGTAAAGCAGGTGCTTGATAAGGGGGTGTTTTTTGAAGAAGTCTTTGTTCATAATCGCGTAATATAACGGAATCCGGATTGTTTTATTGTGACGGTGTTTATAAAATACACGCGGGATGCTTCTGCACGAGGCTTTATGTAGGGTGTTTGTATCTGGGCGGCCGGTGGGCGATGGGTGGGCTATGGCTGTACTATCTCGCCTTTCAGGGTGGCGGCAGTGCAGTCGGTGACTTTCACCTGGATGTATTGTCCTGGCTGGGCATCGCGGCGGTCGAAAACGATGACCTTGTTCTGGCTGTTGCGGCCGAAGAGCTGCTCTTTGCTGCGATGCGACTCGCCTTCTACCAGCACTTCGTAGGTCTTGCCAATCTCCTTGCGGTTGTTCTCCAGTGCTATCTGTCCCTGAAGGGCAATGATTTCCTCCAGCCGTCGGGTCTTTTCGGCTTCGGGAATATCGTCCTCAAGATGCTTGGCGGCGTAAGTGTCGGGCCGCATGGAGAACTTGAACATGTAGGCGTAGTCGTAACGCACCTTGCGGAACATCTCCAGTGTCATTTGGTGTTCCTCTTCGGTCTCGGTGCAGAAGCCCGCTATCACGTCGGTGGTGATGGAACAGTCGGGCATGTAGCGGCGGATGGCTGCAATGCGGTCCAGATACCATGCCGAGTCGTAGTGGCGGTTCATCAGTTTCAACATCCTGTCGCTGCCGCTCTGTACGGGCAGGTGGATGCACTTGCATATATTGCTGTGCAAGGCCATCACTTCCAGCAGTCGGTCGCTGAGGTCTTTGGGGTGGGAGGTGGCAAACCGCACCCTCAGCAACGGACTGATGCAGGCCACACGGTGCATCAGCTCGGGGAAGTCCACGTTGCCGTCCTCGCTCGCGTAACGATAGGAGTTGACATTCTGTCCCAACAGCGTCACCTCCTTGTAGCCTTGCTCGAACAGGTTTCGGGCTTCGGACACGATGGTCTCGGGGTCGCGGCTTCGTTCGCGTCCGCGGGTATAGGGTACCACGCAATAGGCACAGTAGTTCTGGCATCCCCGCATGATGGATATGTAGGCCGATATGCCATTGCTCCCCAGTCTGACGGGTTCGATGTCGGCATAGGTCTCGGTGGTGCTCAGCTCGGTCTCTGCGGCCTTGGCGCCGGGGGTGCGCACATTGGCCAGCAGTTCGGGCAGCCGGCGGTAGGCGTCGGGGCCCACCACGAAGCTGACATTCTCTTCCTCCACCATCAGTTGGCTTTGCAGCCGCTCGGCCATGCAGCCCAATATGCCGATGCGCACCTGCTTGTGCCTTTGCTGCAGGGCACGTAGCTCATGGAGACGTTTGCGGATGCGTTGTTCGGCATTGTCGCGGATGGCGCAGGTGTTGATGAGGATATAGTCGGCCGCTTCGATGTCGGTGACGATGGTGTGGTTTGCTTTGGTGAGCAGGGATGCCACAATCTCGCTGTCGGCGAAATTCATTTGGCATCCGTAGGTTTCGATGTATACTGATGACATGTGTTGTTGCTTGAATGGTAGGAATCCTTATTTTATGATGATTTTTGTGGCGGGCTTGTCGCCGATGCGTACTACATACACTCCGCTAGTGAGCAGTTGGCTTGTCACTCGGCGAGGAGCCGGGTCTTGCCGGCCCGGGACGGATAACATTTGTTGCCCCATGGCGTTGTATATTGTCACGGCAAGATTGGCAGGGGCTTCGGCCACCACTGAACGCCCGAGGGCAAACACACGTATTGCGGCATCGGGGTCGGGCTCGTTGACGGCGGTGGTGTCGTCGGCGGAAAAGAAGGCCACAATGGTCTCCTCACCCGTCACGGTGACGGTATGGGGATTCTCCACAGCACCGTCGGACCAGCGCACGAAATGGTAACTACCGTATGGCACCGCCCCCAGTTCCACCCTCGTGCCCCGTGGGAAAAGGCCGTTGCCTGCGGCTGTACCCATGGCCACGTCGTCGGCATGTACGTTCAAAGCATAGTAGATGATGGTGTCGAGCTGGTATTCCTCGTGGATGATGATGTGGCAAGTGTCGTGCTCGTCGCTGGCCAGCCACACAGTGTCGTGTCTTGTCGCCCATACGGTGTCGCGATGTGCCATCCACACGGTATCGTGGAGTGTGAGATGAATCGTGTCGTAAATGTCAACCCAGACGGTGTCGTGCAGCACGATGGTGTCGTGTATGTAGGTGATGGTCTTGGCCGACGATTGCCCCCCTTGTGGCTCGAACAGGGCGGTGTACGACAGGTCGCCGCTCACTGCCACTGTGCGGGGATTGTCTGTGTTGCCGTCGGTCCACATCGCAAAGGTATATCCCGGGTGGGCGATGGCGGCAATCTCTACCTCGGTGTTTTCTATAAAGACACCGCTCCCCGAGGCAGTCCCCTGTCCGGGCGACGCACTGGTCACATCGAGGCGGAAACGTGCCGGGGTAAGGATTACCGTGTCAACTATCTGAGTGTAGATTGTGTCAATAGGTTGGTAGACAATGGTGTCGTACACGATTGTGTAGAGGGTATCGGTGTGGTGGGTCCATAAGGTGTCGTGAATCATGGTGGTCACCGTGTCGTGATGCAGGCGGTCGACTGTGTCGTGGACAGTAACGTAGACCGTGTCGCGAATCACTGTATCGTTGCTGATGGTGTCGCGCAGTTCAATATTGTCTACAAAGAGGTAGTACTGGTATTCCGAATAGTAGTTGATGGCCACATAGCGGGCGGAGGCAGGCACTGTCACGTCGCACTCCTGCCATCCTGCGCTGTTGACCGTCACGTCGGCCACGGTGTCGGTAAAGTCCACAGACGAGTTGCCGGAAGTGGAATACAGCACCCTGAATAATTCTTCCCTGCTGTTCGAGCGGCGGTAATGGAAGCGCAGCCTTAGCGGCGATGAGGGCATCAGCTGTGGCGAGACAAGGTATTGATTGTAGTCCGTCGAGCGGTGGTAGCTGCTGAAACGGAACTGGTAGCTGCCTTGATAGGGTGCGTTGCCGTCGGCAGTACCAATTGCTCCCAGTTTGTCGTCGTTGCGGTTGTCTATGCTCTCCATGGTCCAGCAGCCTTCGTCGGCCAGTTCGAAGTCCTGCACCAGCGGGAAGTTGTGCACCGGCGCGCAGGCTCCTGAGCTGTGAGGCGTAAAGGTGAAGGTCACCGAGCTGTTGTTCGGCCCCGACAGATGGATGTCGGTGATGCTGAACGACGAGTCGGGTGTGCCGTCGCAAAGATATGGATGGGGATTGCTCGAGGCGTTGAAGGTTGTACGGCCTGCCACTCCGAAAGCCGCCTGGCTATAATTGCCGTTCACGGTGTCGATGCTGCTGTTTGGACGGAACAGCCATAGTTGGTGGGGCGCGAGGTAGAAGTCGAAAGTGGCATTGTCGGCCTCCCTACGGTCGTTGTAACGCCATATCAGCATGCCCCGGTTGGGCAACGACGCATCGAAGGTGTCGGTGTTGTTGCGGTACTCCAATATGTACCACTCATGCGGCACCGCAGAGGAAATCTTCACTGCGTTGTTGGGACCCGAGCCGAGCGACTGGAGTGTGTAAGTGCCGGAGTCCGAAATTTGAGGTATGCTGTCAAACCAATTCAGATAGTGATATTTGAACAGTGAGTTGGTCTGCTGTGGGGGCGACATGTTGCTGCACATCAAATCCCACGTGCCTCCTGGCGACACCGAGGTGTAGTTGTCGTAGTGGTATATGTCCGGCGCACCAAGCGTGTGCGTCATCTCGTGGCAGAAGGTGCTTACATTAAAATAGTTGCTTCCGCTTCCGGCCAGTTGCAGGTTGTAGGTATACACCCGTTTGTTTCCCAGGTTTACGGTCCTGTCCTGCAGCGACCACTTGTGCGGCCACAGCAAGTTGCTCCAGCCTGTGTAGCTGCCGCTCACCACAAAGCACACGTTGTCCACCATCCCATCGTTGTCGATATCAAGGTTGAGCGTGGTGTCCACCGGACAGTTGAGGTTGACCCACTCGATGGCATTCTCCAGCAGGGTGAACTCCCTCAAGCGGCGTTGCGTGTCGTCGGTATAGCCGTCGGTATTGGTCACGGCATTGTATGGCTTATAGTAGTTGCGGGCATAGCCGTCCTGATACGACATCACCATCGTGCCCGACGGGGCAGGGCGGTAATGGGTCAACACCCGCAGGTTGCTGTAGCTTGTGTGTTTGAAATAATTATACATCGACACGCCTGTGGCGGTGCTGTCGTTAAACATGCTGTCGATGGTGCTGAATGGGGTGGCGGTACACGTCGTCTCGTCGGCAAATCGTATAAATATCACCACGTTGTTCAATGCACCGTGATTGCGGATTCTGCTCTTGGGGCTCTCGGACATGTTGCCTTTGGGCTCCCGCCAGGCGTCGTGTACACGGCGCAGATAGTCCTTGTCGGGCATCAGCCAGGACTGCAGGCCGGCAGCTTTGGGGTTGTCCTTTCCAGGCTTCAGTGTCGTCGCATATAGTCCGCCGTAGACAGGTGTACTCCCAGGGCAGTCTTGCTCCCGCCCGGCATATACATAGAAGCCTGTAGTAGGATCCTGTACAATGGTGTACCCCTCGGCATCGTGTAGCCAATTGTAGAATTCGTCGCCCGACGCGTAGCAGTGCAGTGTGTCGCCGTTGGGTTGGACGCGTGCGGCAGGAACAAACTTGGCCGGTGCCGCCATGGCACTGCCCCACAGGGTCAGTCCTGTCAGCAATAGCATGAATCGGTGTATTGTATTCATTTTCTTCATATATCAGTTCGGTATTATCGGTATCTTCCTATGGCGGCCAGACGGTCGTAGCGGTCGTTCGGCCCACGGTAGTAAACAAAAGCAGTGTATTGGTTAGGGGTCTCAAAGTAGTCGCCTTCCAGCACACCCGTCGACCCCTCGGTCTCGCCAACTGGCAGGAACAGCAGTTGGTACGAGTAGTAGCCTTGTTTCAGGTGCAGCCGCAAGGTGTAAGCCTTTAAGTCCGGACGGTATTCCATGCGGCTGGCCTCGTCCAGACGCCATTGTGTTAACTCTCCCACCACATGCACACTCCCGTTCATATACGGATACACCATCGGCAGCACAAAGTTCACCCAGACATAGTCGGCCTCCGTCTGCTTGTTGGTGCGGTCCCACACGTTCACTTTCATCCCACCGTTCAGCACATCCTCCGTCACATAGCTTTTCCCCGAACGGTCTTCCAGCGGTTTCAGTGTGGCGAACCATTCGCCGCCATATTCCGCTATCTGTGCCACATTGTAGGTGGCAGTACGTATGTTGCTAATGTCAAACCACCTGAACCGGTTGCCGCACCAAAACACGTTCTCATTCCGGTGACGGTAGCACAGTGCGCCGTTTTCCAAGCCGCTGAATACCAGTCGTCGCATGTTGTCCGTCCGTCCATTCTGCTGCACCACCACACTGAACCAAGCCTCGTTGAGCGAGGGGCGGGGCTGGTCGCCCCGATAGTCGTTGTTCTCCGTCACCCGCACGTCCACCTCGCGGCGCTCCCTCACTTTGCCCCCGTCGTAGGGCACGCCCACTTCCACCTGCGCCTTCAAGCTCCCTTCGGTCACATAGAAACGCCTTGTCAGCAGCACACTGTCCGGCTGGTCTTGGTCGTACACTGTCACTACATAATTTCCTGACACCAGAAACTGGCTGTACTGACTGGGGATATACTGGTAGTAATTTACATAGTCCGTCAATGTGGTAAAAGAGCTTTCATACCCTTCCACGGGACCTTCCTCAAAGCCGTTCATGTATTCGTAGGGTTCCAGGCCGTCCTTTAGCCACTGGCTGTCGCAATGTTCAATCCTATAACGGTAGTTTCCCATCTCAGCGCCCAGCACGTCGAAACGCAGCAACAACCGCTCGCCGTCTCCCAAAGTCAGCACTGGCGCCTCCAGCTCCACGCCACCGCGCCAGAGTGTTGTCGTTCTCACACGCGGCGACCAGTTCGAGTCGGACACCATCGTGCCTACAGGGGTATGCCAGCCGTCGTCTCCCGACCGTGTTCCACAGTCATTGGCAACGCCCCTCGCCGCTGTCCAGCTCGGGGTAGCGACCATCAACAGGATGACTAATAAAGTAATATATAGCCTCATAGTAGAATGCTTCTTGTCAATTTAAACTGCAAAGATACGAAAAAAAATTGAATCCGCTCCCACAAACTGCCGTACACGTTTACTTGTCCGCTGAGACCTCGTGCAGTAACTCTTATGCACAAGCCTCCAACACCGCATTCCTGCCTTCATTAAAGCCTTGCACCCCCGCAACTGTTTCAACAAAAGAACAGCGGACGCAAAGAGCCAGACGTAAGGAGAAACAAAAAACCTCCCTTATACTGAAGGCGGTTGAAATTTAGTTGTCTTGGCAGACTACTTAACATTAATGCAATTTGTTGTGTTTCAGTAGTTGCAGCATTTTAAAAACTTGTCGAGTAACAAACGGGAAACAAAATTGTACCTTAATGGGCTTTCGGGCTGCTGTTTTTTACTCTCAAAAACGGTGCAAAAATACAACTTTTTTCCGAAATTGTTTCTTATTAAAGCTTTTCTGTCCTTGTGTTTGGTCGTGTGCTACTCATCTGCCGTTGTTTATCATTTGCTACGTGGCGTTAATACAGCCGCTTCCTATGATAACGTTCTTGACGTTTTTCTTTACATCAAATAGTACAACAACCTTACTAACCTTACTTTCAAAGGGTGTTATATTTTGCTCCATTTCCAATTTATCATAGTGTTAATAAAACCCCTACTTTTGTATTCTCGGCACAACTGACAGCTGTGTGGCTCGCCTATTTTTTCTTCTTAGGATAGCACCACTTGCAGGGAGTGCGGTCTTTGCTTATTGCGTATGCTTTGGTGACTTTGATTACCTCTTTGCTGCACCGGTCGAGACCTTGGCAGTGATTTGTCTTGTGGTAGCACTTGGACTTGGGTCCCGTACAGATGTAGACGTCCTCAACTTTTGAAGATTGGTAAGGGACTGCTGACAATTGCCCGACAAGGAGGAAAAGGGATAAAAGAATAAAGCGTTTCATGTCAATAGTCCTCGTTTGGATCATACAGGTAATCCTCCTCCACGCAGTTGGCACAAACACTTGTCCATTCCACATCATCAATCATGTCGATAGGGTATACATGTATGGGCTTTGTGCCAAATTCTTTCATTACTGCAATATTCGGACACTCTTTGTCGAAATGCAAAATATATCTGAAATCAATGTAGATATATTCGACTTCGTGTTTCGGGCGTGTGTAACCCTCGTTGTTTTGCTTACTCCCGCAAGAAATAGACAAGATGGCCATAGTGAAGGCAGCAGATATAGTAACTAATTTTTTTATATAAAGTGATTATTATATTTTTATTCATTTCCGTGTGCGTATGCCACTATCACCCCATATATTGAAACCCATAACGCTTCCAATAATAACAACGTGATAATCACTCCAACTACTATTGCCGTTCTCCCTTGCCCTGATACACTCTGCCATAAGAGAATATCGCTTCGCACTAGATTAAACACGATTAGCCCGATAGAAATAATGAGGGCAACAATGTTTTTCTTTACTATCCACATGTAGGGCATCAATAGCAAAGTTTGTAAGCCAATTATCAACCCTTGAATCACTCCACCCAATAGGATAAGAACCAGAATCATTACTTTTGTGTTTAATGACAAGAGCCATGCTACAGGGAAAACGGTTATTAAATAAATAAGTCCTGTGTACAAGCAAGTATAGGCAACTGCTGCCAGTACTTGACCAATAGAATTTAATGCTTTCATAATATGAGTTATTAATAAGTTACTTTTTATCTGTGATTATTTCAAATCGCCTTCTTTTATAAGATACCACACAGCAAATACACAACCAATAAGTGTACAGATGGCATTAACAAGATTCGACCAATCATTTCTCACAACATTAATTATGATGCTGATTATTAAGAAAACCAATAATAATCCAAACAATAATCCCATGACAACTCTCTGTTGTTTTGGGGCAACAAGTGTCCCAATCGAAATATAGGCAAATCCGGCAATGATATTTGCTATCCACATATCGAAGTGTAACCCATAGTTTTCAAATCCTTCATTCTCTCCAAATAAGTAACCCAATAGGATGAATAACACATAAACAATGGCACTACCAATCAACGATGCAGGCAAAACTACCACCCATCGAATAACATTCAGTAATGTTTTCTTTGTTTCTTCTTTTTTTCATTATTAACTCTGTAATTCCTAATGGTATCCCCTCTTTTTGCCTATCCAATTAATTGTAGACATCTGTTCTGTGTTTGGGCTTAAGCGACTAATCGAGGAGAATGTATCCAAAAAACCTACAGATACGAAGAAAGCGTGGAACGCTTATTGGCATCCGAGGTATTTGGCCTAACCTGCACTCCTAATAAGTTTGTCGTGTCCACGCTCAGCGCAGACGCTTGTGACTTATTCGGAAGTGCATCGTCAAATGGCCAAATTTTCGGATTGCCTCGAATAGTAGCAAACGCGTAATTATTTATAAATTATAAATTTTCTTTTTGTCTATATGTTGTTTTAATTAATAACTATTGTTGTTGTTTGACGGTGCAAAGATACATGTTTTTTTTGAAATATGGATACAGACAACCCAAAAATCTCAGTTAACCCTATCTTGCAATCTTTACAAGGTTAGTCCCTAATGCATACGAAATCAATGCTATGGTTCTGCATGTGAAGTTGTGGTTTCCACCAAGCCATTTAGTAACCTCGCTCGGTCTGTGTCCAGTCATCTTTGCCAATTGGCTTTTGGTTATCCCCTTTTGCTTCATCACAGCATCAATCTTTGCAGCAATTCCGTCTATCAGTGCCGAAGTTGCTCTGTCGAGTGGCATTATCTTAGCCAACTCATCTTTCAGTATGTCATCATGTATTTTAATCATTGGCCATTGTTGGCTTATGCCATCGAATGATTTATTAGTTTTTAGTGTCTTTTACCATAGTGCCACTTTACCCATTTCTCCGAGGTCGAGGCTGGCGGCCTTTGCCCCCAAGGCCTTGAATGCCTTCACTATTGAAGAATAGGATATTCCTTTGCCGTTCTCAATCTTAGACACCTGTGCCTTTTGGACACCCATACGTTCTCCAAGCTGTTCCTGTGTCAGCCCCTGACGCTTCCGCTCAGCTTTGATCGCTTCGCCAATGCGGTAATCATCCAGAGCTCTGCGGACTTCCTCTTCGTATGCATCACGAAATGGTGTGCCAACCTTGCCTAAATTGATGTCCTTTGATTCTTCAAGTGTTATGAATTCCATGGTTGTTGCTATTTTGATTTATAATATTCGTTCATTATCGCCTCTGCTTTAGCAATCTCTTTCGCAGGAGTCTTTACGGTCTTCTTAATGAAGCCATGCGTTGCAATGACAAGAGAGCGTTCTTGTTTGTCCCAAAATGCCAATATGCGGTATGCCATTCCCCCGTATAGTGTCCGTAACTCCCATATTTCCGTCCCTTTTAGTTTCTTGAATAGGTTTGTGCTGATTGTCCCATTCTCTATCTTGTCAATGTTGAAGTGGATTTTTGCACGTACTTCAAGAGGCTGTTTGTTGATAAATAAATGTGCATCAGTCGATAGTAGTATTTTGACTTTCATTTTCTATATGTTTTCACAATGCAAAGATACGTATTTATTTCCATTTGTGGAAACTTTTTGTTGGATTCGAACAAATAGTAAGAAAACGACCGAAAGGAAGGGGGAACAAAAAAGCCCCTGTTTTAGGGGCTTTCTGTGGTCTGTGGCAGATTCGAACTGTCGACCTCTTCCGTGTGAAGGAAGCGCTCTGAACCAACTGAGCTAACAGACCCTCTCTTTTTGACATGACAAGCGGAGGCTTTACGACCTCCGGCTTGTGCGTGGTGATCTGTAACAGATTTGAACTGTTGACCTCTTGCCTGTCAAGCAAGCGCTCTAAACCAACTGAGCTAACAGATCGTACTTTTCATCTCTTTCCTCTCGAAAAGCGGTTGCAAAAGTACGAACTTTTTTCGGATTGACAAAATTTTTTTTCAGAAATCGTCGCAATGTGTTGAAAATAAACAATACTTTTTTTTCTTAAACCTGTCTGGAACGGATTGCAGAATGGACTTTTCCCAGTCTTTTGGGAGGATTTCTGGACCTTTTTACGACGAGTTTTGCTAGTGTTGTCGGCAAGGTGTTTGTTTTCAGAGATATAATGTAATATTACTGTCTCAACACATGCGCTTGGGGGTTGGAAGGAATACCACCTAGGGTGGCTTGATTGGACGGCTATTCGATGGCGGAGAGCCCCCAGGAGTAGTGCATGGGATGGAGGTGACCAATATGAATGGCGTTGAGCAGTTGGAATGGGCCGCGGAGCATCTCCTGCCCTAAACGGGGGTCGACGGGGAACATGGCGTGGTCGATGGAGGGGAAGTCCTGACGGATGTCGCGCAGGATGGAGAGGAAGAGTTTTTCCATCTGGTCGTCGGTCACCTTTACGCGGTCGATGTCGGAGGGGTCGGCGGCGGGCGGGAAGTACCAGTTGTTGCAGTCGCCAGCATGGAAGAGGGTGGTGCCGTCGCGCAGGGTGATGACGGTGCACACTCCTACATCAGTGGAGCGGTAGGCCTTGAGGTGGAAGTGGGAAGTGGACACCTCTTCGCCGAAGCGCAGGATGGCCAATGGCAACGATTTGTCGATGCGGCGGCGGCGGACGGTGTCGTAGGAGGGGAGGAGATGCCAGTGGGGATTGTCGGCGCACCACTGGGGTATGTCGGGGTTGTAGTGGTCTTGGTGGAAATGGGAGATGATGAAGTATACGTCTTTGCTGTGGGCGTTGTCGAGCAGACCGCGTAGCACTCCGTCGGGGTCGAGCCAGTAGTCGAATACGATTAGACAGTCTTCCTCCTCGGCGGCGAAACAGGAGTGGTGGATGTAGTGGAGTTGCATGGGCAGGGCGGGATGGTCAGAGTTTGGGGACGAAGTCAATCATCACCGAATGCTCGTCGAAATGGACATCTTTAAGGGTGATGCGGTCGAAGACGGGTGCAAGTTGGGGGCTCTTGCCGAGGGCGAGCATCAGGCGGTTGCCGTCGAGGATGTCGAGCAGGTCGGCGCCTTGTTGCTTCTTGAACTGGCCAAGGGCGGTGCGGACCATGAACTCAATGCCAGCCCCGCCGCCGTAGGAGAGGAAGATGTCGGAGCCGTTGATGCGGTCGACATTGATGTCGAGGCCGACGGAGCCCATGAGGGGCACTTTGTAGGCGACGCGGAGGGTGTGCGGACCGCCGTAGGCGAGGGGGAGTTCTTTGCCGGTCTTTTCTTGAATGAATTGTCCGACTTCGGAATAGGTAAGATTGAATTGCATAATATCGTGTGTTTTGTGATGTTTTTTTGTGGAAATAACGCCTAATCGAAAAAAAAATTGTATCTTTGCAACCTGAATAAATAAAACTATTGACTATGAAAGTTAAGGAACTTGTAGAGAAATTGAATCTGAAGGTGCTGTCGGGAGCCGACGGCCTTGACCGCGAAATAGAAGGTTGCTATGTGTCGGACTTGCTGAGCGATGTAATGGGAAACGCCGAGATGGGCAATGTGTGGGTGACGTTGCAGGTGCATAAGAATGTGATGGCTATCGCCTCGTTGAAAGAACTGGCTTGCGTCATCCTGGTGAAGGGGCAGACCGCCTCGGAGGACACCCTCGAGCAGAGCAACGAGGAGGGCATCCCTTTCCTGAGCACCACGATGGAGACTTTCGAGACGGCAGGAAAAATTTACGAGCTGCTGAAAGGCTGAAGGCGTTGCGGAAACCTTCGAGAATTGAAGATGCGAGCGCATCGAAACATTCAATAACCATTTGAAATGACTCCGTTCAAGGCCGACCTGCATATACACACGGTGCTGTCGCCGTGCGGCGATTTGGAGATGAGTCCGTCGGCCATCGTCCAAAGGGCGTTGGCGCGCGGGCTGGACATGATTGCCATCAGCGACCACAACACGACAAGGCAGGTGAAGGTGACCCAGAAAATAGGCCGCGACAACGGCCTGTTTGTGTTGGGCGGGGTGGAGGTGACCTCGCAGGAGGAGGCTCATTGTCTGGCTTATTTCGAGAACGATGCGCAGTTGGACGAATTCCAGGAGTTTCTGGATGCGCATCTGCCGCCCATCCCCAACGATGAGGACAGGTTCGGTTACCAGCTTATCGTGGACGAGAATGACGAAATCGTGGGGGAAGAGGAGTACCATCTGCTGAATGGCATTGATGTGGACATCGACGGCATCTACGAGGAGGTACACCGCATCGGCGGGCTTTTTGTACCGGCGCATGTGAACAAGGGGACCACGTCGCTCACCAGCCAGCTGGGTTTCGTCCCACCCGACTTGAAGGCCGACGGACTTGAGATTAACCGCTTTACCACCAAGGAGGAAATGCTGAAGAAGTTCGCCTATTTGAAGCGGTTTAACTTCATCACCGACAGCGACGCCCATTTCATCGACAACATCGGCGATGTGTATAACGTTTTGTATATGGAGCATCGCACTTTCGACGAGTTCCGCAAGGCGTTGAAGGGTGAGGATGGCCGTTATATCGACACGATGGCCTTCCGTACCGCCCCGCTGAAGAAGATAATGTAGATTTACAGATGTAAAGACTTTCTTATTGTAGCAGGTGCAGACTCTGCCACATTACTCGTTGTGGTATGGCTCGTGGCGGAGGATGGTGAAGGCGCGATAGAGCTGTTCGACAAAGAAGAGGCGCACCATCTGGTGGTTGAATGTCATCTGCGAGAGCGAGATTTTGTCGTGGGCGACAGCGTAGACCGAAGATGCAAAACCGAAAGCACCGCCCACCACAAAGACAAGGTTGCGTGTGCCGGCATTCATCTGTTTCTGCAGGTATTGGGAGAATCCCACCGAAGTATGTTCCTTGCCGTGCTCATCGAGGAGGATGATGCGGTCGGCACCCTCGAGTCGTTTGAGCAGCAAAGCGGCCTCGCGTTCCTTTATTTCGTCGGGCGTGGCTCCTTTCTGGTCTTTCAGGGCGGGGATTACCTCAATCTCGAAGTTGGAGTAGTGGCGTAGCCGTTTCACGTATATGTCGATGCCCTCCTGCAGGTAGGGCTGGTCGGTTTTGGAGATGACGATGAGTTTGATGTTCATGGCGGTGATGCGCTTTCAGGATGGTTCTGTCAAATCTTATTTTGTAGAAGTTTCTGCACAAGCGGGTGGCGGAAACGTGTGACGCGGGCATAGGTGATGGGCTTGGCACCATAGAGGCTGTAGGAGAAGGCGATGCCGGGGTCCATGCTTCCCTCGAAATCGAAGGCGCGGGTGCGGGAGGAGAGCCGTTGGATGATGTGCCAGAAGAGTAGGGGGGAAGCCCCGTTGTGGTGGCCCGAGGGATTGAGGGCGGAAAGAAGGGAGTAGGCACAGCGGTCGTCGTACACCACGAAGCGTGCGGCATGGAGTTTCCCGTCACCGTCGTTAAGGCCGAGGAGGATGCCCTGCCCGTGCATCAAGGCTGTTTCGATTACACGGATGATAAAGTCCTGCGACAATAGGTCGCGTTGGCCACGCGAAGCCCAATAGTCGGCGTGGAAACGGGCAAATGCTTGAGGAGTCAGGCTGTCGGCGGGCTGGAGTATCTTTGCTGCACGGCGTATGGGACGCTGACGGCGCTGTTTGTCGAATCCATCGAAAACCTGTTGGGGGTCGGAGATGTCGGCGATGCGGTAGGTGATACGGTCGGAGGTGGTGTAGCCGTCCCACATCCGGGTATCGGTGCCAGGGGCAAAGTTCTGGACAAAGAAGAGTGGACGAAGCTGCCCGAAGTGGTCCACGAGCAGGCGTGTGGCATAGGAGGAGTCGGTGCCCGGACGGAACCATGGACCGCTGTACTGTGTGAGCTGCGGTTGCAGCAGATAGTGCATCCCGTAGCGTTTGCCCCATAGGTAAGGCATGGCCGCGGCAATAGTGCCATCAGGTTCTTTGACCAAGGCGACATCCCACTCCTTGCCCTTGCAGACCGTTTCCATCCACCAATATTGCAGAAACAGAGGAATCGTCGACCCCTCTGTTTCGCATAGTTTCTTGTATGTCTCCTTGTCGCTCAAGGGCAGGCTTGAGGTATTACTGGATAACGATGGTGACACGGTTGTTGGCCATGCGGCCGCTGAGGGTGTTGTTGTCGCCCACAGGGTCCTCTTCGCCCTTATACAGCACTTCGATACGGTGCTCGTCGATGCCGCGCAGCACCAGGGCTTTTTTCACTTCCACGGCGCGTTGGCGGGAGAGGCCGGTGTTGTATGTCTCGGTGCCCACATTGTCGCAATAGCCGGTTACTTGAACCTCAAGACCCTTTTCCTGTTTCAGGAAGGCGGCCAGTTCGTCAAGCTCGGGGACATAGGATTCCTGTATGGTGGCATCGTTGGGGAAGAATTTGATTTCGGGGAACGACTTGGAACCTTTGGCGGCGCTGGGGAGGAGGTCGATCTTCTTTGAGCTGAAGTCGAAAATCAGACCCACGCGAATCAGGTCTTCGGTGGGTTGAGGCTCGGTATAGTAGGCCTCGTCCTTCCAGTAGCGCCAGTCAATTTGGGCAACTTTATAGCTCACCTTGTTCTTCATCTCCTTCTCGATGAGGATGTCGCGGAAGTAGTCGAGCGAGATGACAGCTTCCATCTGGGCCTTGGCAACAAGCTCGTCGCGCAGGTCGGGGTCGGTGACCGAAGGGTTGACGGCGAACACTGCGCACAGGTGCATGGGGATACGTCCTGCGGTGGACAGGTAGTCCATCACCGGGTCGAACTTGCCCCAGTCGCGCTCTTTGTCGCGCTGCCATTTCAGTGTGCGGAAACGGTTGTAGTCGTAATCGATGAAATAGAATGTTTTGGCATCGAAGGCGGTGAATTTCCACACCGTGTCGTAGGCCGACTCGCGGATTTTGCGCTTGCCCGACGGGTCGATGATGGGCTCGGTTTTCTTGCCCTTCTTGCCTGTGGCGGCGCTTGTCACCTGCTCGTACAGGCCGCCAATGGTGGGGTGCCAGCTGGTGTCGGCAGTGCGGCCGAGCCATTGGCGTTTGTTGTCGCCGTCCTTGGCGATTTCGGTGGTGGCCCTTTTCTTACGGTACTGAGCCTGAACATTGTTGGCCGGCAAAAGCATCAACACGGCCAGAAAGACTATCGGAAAAAGTTTCTTCATCGGTGGTAGTTATTTTTCGGTATAACGCAATATAACGGAAATTATTGTTGTGGGTCGAAAAGTGAGCCGTTTTCGCATACAAGCATGCGCGACTGGAACTTGTCGATCATCATGAAATCGTGCGACGAAATCAGCATGGTGGTGCCTGTCTGCCGGTTGATGTCCACCAGCAGCTGCATGATGTCCGACGAGGTGGCGGGGTCGAGATTGCCCGTCGGCTCGTCGGCCAGGACGAGGGAGGGATTGTTGATAAGGGCACGGGCAATGCCCACGCGCTGCTGTTCGCCTTCGGAGAGCTGGTAGGTGGTGGCGCGAGCCTTTTCCTCAATGCCGACGGCCTTCAAGGTATTCATAATCTGGCTCGGGATGTCACTGCGTTTCCAGCCCGTAGCCTGCAGGACGAAGGCAAGGTTGTCGTACACGTTGCGGTCCTTCAGCAGACGGAAATTCTGGAATACCACGCCCACCTTGCGGCGCAGCAGGGGGATATTGCGGTGTTTGAGGTGCATCAGGTCATAGCCGCACACCTTGGCCTCTTCGGCGCACTCCACCTCATGGTCGGCGTAGAGCGTACGCAGGAGCGAAGTCTTGCCTGCACCGCTCTTCCCGATGAGATATACGAATTCTCCGGGGTTGACAGTGAGGTTGACATGGGTGAGTATTGGACCCTCTTCATGGCTGATAGCCACCTCTTTTAGTGATATGATGGGTGTGTCCATAGAGTCTTTGTTTCAAACTGCAAAAGTACTAATTTTTTTCCTATAATAGAGAAAGTGATACTCTTTTTTTTCACGCAAGGTTGTTGATTGTCGATAATCATCTCGTGAATCACCCCTCTGGTGTTCCCTCTCAACCAGTCCGCTTCTTGGTCAGGAAGTCGAAATGTACCCCTTTTGCCAACCTTGGTAGGACAACCCATTCGTCCAAAGACCAAGTGTAGCCGGTCTGTCATAAGGCTTGTTAGGTATTGCTATCCATTGAGTTATCAAATTCATGCGAGGGGCTGGATTGTTAATCTTTCATAAATAATTGCAGCAAATCAGGGCATGTGTGTCATAATGGGCGACAAAGCCGAAAGAATTTACCCAATTGGTGATGCGGAAAGTTAAAAAGATTTAAAATGTGTTAATGAGGGGTATCCAAATCGGGGGGAACGACTCTTTATTGCGAGAGCACGTTGAAAACAGGCTACAAGTAGACGGTAAGTTTATCGTAGCATGTCATGCTTTGAAACTATATTAGAAACAAAAAAACAAGAAAATTGTAAGATTTTGCCACCAATGACGTCATAAGGGCATAACAATAAACACAAACAACAACAAATTACCACTTACTATGAAACGAATAGGATTTCTATTGGCTTTGGCTTTTTTCCTGTCAGGCATAGCCTGGGGGCAAGCACCAGGCTCGGACACCATCCTCATTGGTGACACAACGCACATGTATCTGACACCCGGCAACTTCCGATTGCCCTGCTTGTACTTATCTACCAGCTATACCCAACAGTTGGTGAATAAAAGCGAGCTGAACGGAGAGGCGATGATTACAGGTATCGACTTCTACTGTGGTACGCCGAGCAGCACAGGCTGTCCCGGATGCACCATCTATCTGGCCAACACCTATGTGTCCAGCATGGGTGCGGGGATGGTGGGCTTCGGTCCCATGTTCCAGCAGGTGCTGGTGGACTCGCTGGTCTGTACGATGGGTTGGAATCACTACGACTTCGACACGCCTTTCCACTACACCGGCCTCGGCAACCTGATTATAGCGGCGGACTGCCCGAATGGTTGGAACGGGGGCCATTTCTATTGTGACCAGAGGGGTATTCTTGATTCGAGGTACGTAAACATGCGTTTGGCCAATATTACCCCTTCCACCCCCACTACAGCCATGGCAGGGCGTAATGTTATGCGGCTGCACACCATGCCTGTCTCTACGACTGTCACCTCTTGTCCTGCACCCACGCTGAGGGTGGACTCGCTTGGCTCTACGGCAGTGAAGATGAGGTGGACTCCTGGCTATCAGGACACCTCTTGGAGGGTGGACTACATCACCGACGGCGACACCGCCTGGCGCACCAGTGGTCTGCTTTGGGGCGACACATCCTATACCATAACCGGTCTCGTCCCTGGCAGCCACTACACTCTCCGTCTCACTGCTTTTTGCACCGACACCTTTACCACGGTGCTGAAACATCTGCTCACCAACTGCATCCCGACGGTGTTGCCTTACGCCGAGTATCTGGATAGTACCTGGTCCGTTCCCGGCTGCTGGTTTGTTGCACCCGGCACGGCTGGGGATGTGCCCATTGTTTCTTCAAGGTTCAGCCATTCGGGGTCGCGTTCATTGAATCTCAAGGGCGGTGCCGTGGTGCTGCCCGAATTCGATGCGCCACCCGACAGTCTGGAGCTATACTTTTGGGCCAAGAGTAATGGCGGCTCCAATCGTAAACTATATATTGGCTTGGTGACCGACCCGTTGGACCTGTCTACCTTTGTGCCATTGGACACGGTGTCATGCTACTCGAGTTGGATTCCTGTAGCGGTTCGGACCGACCGTTACCCCCGGTCGTCGGGGCGTCTGGCCATCATTACCGCCGACCCGTTGAACCCCTATATGTTCATTGACGACATCGAGGTGAGCCATCTTGTACCCTGCGAGGCACTGTCCGCCGCAACCGTAGACTGGAAGACCGACACAGCGGCACTGATACGCTGGGTGGACACCGTGGGGGCAGTCTATTACGATGTGGCATACGGCCCGACAGGTTTTGTGCCCGACTCTACCACCATTGTCACCGATGTGCGCACCGACAGCCTGCTGCTCACAGGTCTGACGCCCTATACGCGGTACGATGTGTATGTGCGTCCCGAATGCGGAAGCTTCACTACGCACTGGTCGCCGGTGATGACTTTCCGCACTTTCTGCACCCCGTTGGACACGCTGCCCTATGTCGACAACTTCGACTCCTATACAGGCAATCCCGAGCCTCCTGCAATCCCCTGCTGGCGTGGGCACGCGGGTATGAACACCTGCGTGGTGACCTATACCGACAGCCGTTCCGGCTCGCAGGTCTTGCGGTGGGGCTACGAAGATAACCAGTACGCTGTTCTTCCCGCCATCGACACTGCTATCTACCCCCTCCGCACCCTGCAACTCTCCTTTTGGGCATGCAACAACCAGTACAACTCCACCGATGTCCAACTTTCGATAGGGGTGATGACCGACCCCGATGTGGACTCCACTTTCCATGCCATCGACACCGTAACCATTACCGGGGTTGATTGGCGCCGTTACGATGTACCCCTCAGCTCCTATACAGGCAACAGCGCCTATATCACGTTGCGGAGTATCACCAGTGACTATCGTTATGCTTTTATTGATGATTTAATGATTGATTTGTTACCACCCTGCCCGAGCGTGACGGGAATGGCCGTTACCGGTCTCACCGCCACCTCGGTGACGGTGGGGTGGGACCCGGCGTCAGGTGCTGACAGCGGTACGGTGTGGCAGACCTGCATCGACACCTCTGCTACCGCGGCTCCCATGGCCGGCACATCAGTCCTCCATACTCCCGCCTGCACCTTTGCCGGCCTCACGACCGAAACACCCTATTATGTGTGGGTGCGTGCCATCTGCCCCAAAGGCGACACCTCGGCATGGGAAGGCCCCATGCAGGTGGTCCCCGGCATCTGGAATATGCGTGCCAACCGTAGCGACACCCTCACCATGTGCGGAGTGTCACTCTACGACGACGGTGGCTCCAATGGCGATTTCACCTCCCAGCATTCCTCGCTGGTCATCCTGCCCGACATGCCCGGCCATCTGGCCAGCATTAGCGGCTATTGCAACATCGGCGGTAGCTCCACCCTCACCATCTACGACGGTGTCGGCACCTCGGGCCGTGTCCTTTGGGTCAGGACCGTCAACTACAGTTCAGCCATCAACTTAGGCCCCATCATTTCCGAGACGGGCGCCCTCACCATCGATTTCGATGGCAGCACTCCTTTCTCCATCTACTACGAGGGTTTTGAGCTGCAAGTCAGCTGCGTCCCCGACACCTGTATCATCCATCAGCTGATGCTCAACCCCGCGGTACCCGCCACCGATTCCACCCTCGCGCTCACTTGGCAGTGCAACGGCGCTTCATCCTACGAGGTGGAGTACGGCCCTGTAGGCTTCACTCCCGGCACGGGAACAAGCGTCTCCACATCCACCAATAGCCTTACCGTCACCGGTCTCACCAGCCTTGCCCGTTGCGAGGTGCATGTGCGCAGCATCTGCGGTGTCGCCGACACGGGTGCTTGGACCACCGGTATCTTCAATACCCAGCCCTGCAGCAATGCCGTCTATCGCGAGAACTTCGACTCCACCATTTGGGAAGAATCCCATCCGATGCTTCCTATCGGTTCCAATGTATCCAATTATAGCTTTACCCAGACCATCGTCGACTCCGCCTTCCTTGCCGGTCTTGAGAACGGCATTACCGCCTTGGCGTTCCGCCCGATCAACCATACCGCGGGCGACCACCAGAACAATGTCACCGTCTATCTGGCCAATGTGCCGGACACCGCCTTCAACAACGGTCTCATCGTACCCGATGCTGGGCACCGCTTTGTCAAGGTAATCGACTCGGCCAATTTCAGCCATCTTGGCACCACCGACTGGCAGGTTGTCCCCTTCGACTATCCCTTCATGTGGGATGGGCACCAGAACCTTTTGGTTACCGTGCTCAACCAAGATGGCGGCGACGGACTCCGTACCGAATATGCCAGCCACTACCGCTATTCCGATCTCCGAAACAACATCTATCGCAGCTACAGTATCTACTCCGAATATCCCATCAATATCGACAGCGTCGCCACCTACGCCTATCCCTACTACCAGGGTTACGGCGACTGGAACACAGGCGACCTTCGCTTCTACACCAACACCTGCGACCTCCCGCTCTGTGCCAAACCCGTTGTCGACACGGTTGCCGTGGGCTCCGAGAGTGTCACCGTCACGTGGAACGGCTCGAGTACGGAATACGATGTGGCCATCGACCCCTATGGCCCCGCCACCGTCTATCCCGCCACTGCCCCCATTCACGTCAGCGGTTTCCAGCATACCTTCTCGGGCCTGCTGCCCAATGCACGGTATGTCGTAAGCCTGCGGCAGGACTGCACCGCCGACAGCCTCCGCCTGTCGGGCTGGACAACTGTCGAGCTCATCACCGATGAATACCACTGCCCCGCTCCCGAAGGTCTCACGGTCGATAGTATCACCTACACCTCCGCCACCTTCCGTTGGCTTCCCGCAGGCAATGACTCCCTCTACCAGCTCTACATCTGGCAGGACGGCGACAGGGCTGTGAACCACCTTGCCGACAGCCGTCACTTTACCGTCGAAGGGCTGCGCCCCGGCACGACCTACAACGCCAGTGTACATGGCTACTGTGGCAGCGAGGGGCAGATTGAAGGCACGAGGAGCGACACCCTGCGCTTCGCCACCACATCGTGCCCCACGGTCACCGGCCTTGCTGCCTCGGCAGTCACCACCACCAGCGTCACCCTCGGCTGGGATACCGTGCCTGCGGCACAGGAGTATCTGCTTGAATACGGGCCTACAGGCTTCCTGCCCGGACAGGGTACCGAGGTGACCATCAGCTCCAACAGCTACACCGTGACCGGTCTGACGCCAAACACCGCCTACGACTTCTGGGTAAGCACGCGCTGCAGCGACGATGTCACCTCAACCGTGTCCGCCTCCCTGACCAATATCCGCACACTCGAGGAGTTGGGTGTCAACGCCATAGGCGATACCCGCTTCTCCTTCACCCTTACCCCCAACCCCGCCAAGGGCAGCACCATGCTCGTCATTGCCGCACCGGCGGCTAGCGCGAGCGGTCTCTACACTGTAACGGTGACCGACCTCGCCGGACGCGACGTGGCTACGCACCAGCTGCAGTGCAGCGGCGGCTGCCGTACCACCTTGCAGCTTGACGGACTGTCGGCCGGCGCCTATTTTGTCCATGTTAAAGGTCAATTCGGCTCAGCAGTCCGCAAACTGATAGTCAAATAGGATTCTGCCCAGGAGCGGCAACGCTCCCGAGCCGTTCCTTGCTTGTTCATTGTTCCCAGTTGTCCCTTCGCACTCCGGCTGCAATTAGGAGTAAAGAGGGGACAACATTTTTATAGTAGGGGGGTGATGGAACCTGTATCGGTCATGCGGCCTTTATTTCCACACAAAGCGTATAGGCAGTAACATCGTCGAATCCAGCATCGTTATAGCTTCGTTATAGCATCGTTATCCTTCGTAGAAACGGGTAACGATGCTAAAAACGACCCTTGAAAGATGCTGGATTGATACAACCCAGATACATCTCGATTGTCTGTGGTTTGCTGATTTATGTTGTCACTTTGCGCCCTTCGGCTGGATTAAGTTGACAGATGGATAGTGGTTTATGCTAGATGGGGGAGGCCTACCGCCGCCAGAAGGAGGGAATGAAAAGGATGAGGAGGGTGAGGCATTCGAGGCGGCCCAGGAGCATGATGAGTGAGCAGATGAGTTTGGCGGCTGTGGTGAAGTGGGCATAGCAGCCAAACCCGCCGCTGATGCCGAGTCCCGGGCCGTAGCCGGTGATGCAGGCGATGGCGGCACCGATGGATTCGGTGGCGTTGATGCCACAGAGCATGAGCATCATGACTCCGGCGAAGATGACCATGACGTACACCATGAAGATGACCATGACGTTGGTGAGGAGGTGCGACGAGACCGGGGTGCGGTTGAGGCGCACGGGGTTGACGGCATGCGGGTGGAGCCGGTCGCGCAGTATCTTGCGCACGTGGCGGATGAGGATGAGCACGCGCATGGCTTTGAGTCCGCCGGTGGTGGAGCCGGCCATACCGCCGCAGAGGGAGAGAATGACAAAGAGATAGGTGACGGGAACCCACCAGTAGGAGGTGTCGGCTACCAGGGAGCCGGTGGTGGTGAGCACGCTGGCAGTCTGCACGATGCTTAGGCGTGCGGCATCGGCGGCGCTGTAGCCCATGTGGGTGGAGAGGGCGATGGCTACGAAGACCGTGGCCACGAGGTAAAGGCCGATGTAGAAGCGGAACTGTTCGAGCTTGTGGCGCAGGCGGTCCCAGTGGAAGGTGAGGAGGTTGTAGAGCATGGCGAAGTTGACACCGCTGAGGAGCATGGCCAGGGCGACAATGTATTGCTGGAGGTGGGTGAGGTGGGAGAGACTGTCGTTGTAGATGGAGAACCCGCCGGAGGAGATGTTGGTGAAGGTGATGTTGACGGCGTCCCACAGTTGCATGCCGCTTTTGCAAAGCAGGAAGACGAAGAGGAGCGTGAGCAGGATGTACACGCCGAGGGTCTGGCGGACGGTGGAGGCTGTGGAGGTGGTTTGTTTGCCTGTGTTGTCGGCTCCGGAGGCTTCGGCGGTGTAGAGGCTGTATTTGTTGATGCCCATGGAGGGGACGAGGGCCAGCACAAGGAGGACGATGCCAAAACCGCCGAACCATTGGGTCATGCTGCGCCACAGGAGGATGGAGGAGGGCAGCCACTCGACCGAGGCGAAGACGGTGGCCCCGGTGCTGGTGATGCCGCTCATGGATTCGAAGAGGGCGTCGGTGAAGCTGGTTAGCACGCCGGTGGCCATAAAGGGGATGGCTCCGAAAAGGGCCAGCACTATCCACATCAACACCACAAGGAGGTAGGCCAGGCGGCGGTCGTGCATGGTGCGTGCACTGTGGTAGCGTACCAGCATCAGCAGTCCCACGTTGAGTGTGAAGAGTCCGGAGAGGGTGATGCCCCGCCAGGTGCCATCGCCAAAGTGAAACGCAGGGATGAGGCAACTGAGTATCATCAGTCCTTCAACCATGAGCATGATGCCTAGAAACCGTAGTATGTACCTGAAGTTTTTAATGTGTTAATTCGTTAATGCGTTAATGTGTTAATGCGTTAATGTGTTAATGCGTTAATGTGTTAATGTGTTAATGTGTTAATGCGTTAATGTGTTAATGCGTTAATGTGTTAATGCGTTAATGGGTTTAGCCTCTTCGGGCTTTGGGCAGGCGCAGGCGCCAGTAGGCTGGCGACACGACGGCAAGGAGCGCGAAGAGCTCCACGCGTCCGGCCAGCATAAGGAGGGTGAGGGTCCATTTGGCCACATGGGGGAGGACGGCGTAGTCCAGGCTGCCCCCCATGGTGTTGATGAGGGGTGAGGGCCCCAGGTTGCTGATGTTGGCTGCGGCCATGCAGACGGCGTTGGGAATGGAGCATCCGCACATGGTCAACACGAAACCGCCCCCGATGATGAATACGATGTAGAGGAAGACGAAGGCGAAGACTTTGTTGATGTAGTCGCTCTCCACCACTTCGTTGTTCACCTTTACGTGGAACACCACGTTGGGGTGTATCATGCGGGTGAGGTAGTTGGCGATGTATTTGACCATGATGATGATGCGTCGCAGTTTGATGCCTCCGCCGGTGCTGCCCGCCGAGGCGCCGATGACAATGAGGACGAAGGTGAGCACGCTGACGACAAACGACCAATGGGTAGGCACGGGCATGTGGTATCCGCAGGTGGACATGGTGGAAGCGATATGGAAGATGCTGAAATGCAGCGAATCGCTGAAGCCGTTGCCTTCGAGGAAGAAGGCTGTGGTGCATAGGGCTACGGAACAGACGAAGAGCAGGGTGTAGGTGCGCAGCTCTCCATCGCGCCACAGATGCCGCCACCGCAAGGTGAAAAGTCGGTAGAGGATAGCCACGTTGACACCGCTGAAGAACATGAACACGGTGACGGTGGAGGTGGGGTGCACCCCGAGGGCGGTGATGCCCTCGCTGTGGGTGGTGAACCCTCCGGTGGAGACGGTGCTGCAGGCTGTGCAGAAAGCGTCGACCAGTCCCACACCTTGTACCATGAGCAGCCCCCACAGGGTGGCGGTGAGCAGTCCGTAGATGGTCCACATGCGCGTCACGCTCTGGGCCAGGCGAGGGTGGAGTTTGCGTTGCTGGGTGCCGGAGAATTCGGCCTCGTAGAGGCTTCCGGCCCCGAGGCCGAGCCGTCGCAGCAGGGCCACGACAAAGAGCAGCAGTCCCAGTCCCCCTACCCATTGGGTCAAGGCACGGTAGGCCAGGATGGAGGGCGGCAGCTCTTCGGGATGCCGGATGACCGACGACCCTGTGGTGGTAAAGCCGCTGAAGGACTCGAAGAGCGCGTCGGTGAACGACTGTGTCACCCCGGTAAAGAGGTAGGGCAGGGCACCGAACAAGGGCATGACCACCCATGCTGCAACAGTGAGCCAGTAGCTCTCGTCCTGGCGGAGCCGGTATTCGGCTTTGCCGCCCACCATGTTGCGCAGGAACAGGCCGGCCATAAGTATCAGCATGCCCGAGACGGCGAAGGCAAACTGCATGCCGTCGCGCTCGTAGATGGACAGCACCAGGGGCAGCAGCAGCCCTGCTGCAAGGTAGAGCAGCAGCACGCCGGTGACTTGTGCAATCAGTTTCCAGTTGAACCGACGCACAACCCTGTCGAGATGGACAGCCTGGATATGTTTTTTCGAACGGATGGCAGTGGGGTATTACGGTGTGGTATAGAGACTAAGAAAACAGTTTGGATACCTGTTCCATCACTTTGGGGAGGGCGAAGACGACCACCTTGTCCTTGGCTTTGATTTGTGTGTCGCGGGTGGGGAGGATGGTCTCGTTGCCACGGATGATGCCGCCGATGGTGGCGCCTTTGGGCAGCGAGAGGTCGCGGATGAGGTGGCGTGTGGCGGGCGACCATTTGCCGACGTTGAACTCCATGAGTTCAGCGTTGGTGCCGCTGAGCCATTTGCTGCGTACCGCGTCGGCCCGGACGATGAAGCGGGAGATGTAGCTGGCCGTAATCAGTTTCTTGTTGATGATGGTGTCGATACCGATGTCTTGCGAGAGACTGATGAAACCGGTGTTCTCCACCAGTGCGATGGTGCGTCGCACACCCAGTTTCTTGGCATGGAGGCAGGTGAGGATGTTGGTCTCGGACGAGTCGGTCACAGCGATGAAGGCGTCGGTGTCCTGCAGTCCCTCGTCTTTGAGTAGTTCGATGTCGGTGGCGTCGCCGTTGATGACCAGGGTTTTCTCCAGCAGGGCGGCAGCCTCTTCGCAGCGTTGGCGCGATTCTTCAATCATGGTGATGTCGATGCGTCCTTCCTGAGCCATGGCGGCATAGCGGCCTATGCGTCCGGCACCCACAATCATTGCCCTGCGTACAGAGACATTGTCTTTGCCCAGCACTTCGCGGATGGTGTCCAGCTGGTTGGGGCGGCTGATGAGGTAGGCCAGGTCGCCGGGTTGGAAGACCAGCCCGGCATGAGGGATGATGGTCTCGCCGTTGCGCAGGATGGCCACGATGCGTGCCTGGAGGGTGTTGTAGGTCTGCACCAGTTGCTGCATGCTGAGACCGGTGACGGGGGAATCGCTGTCGAGGCGGATGAGGTACATTGTCAGCAGGCCGCCGCTGAAGTCGAAGAATTCCGTGGCCACGGAGTTGTTGAGGAGGTTGGTGATTTCCTTTGCAGCGATACGTTCGGGACACACCAACTCGTCCACACCGATTTCGCGGAACATGTCGCGATGCTTTGGGGCAAGCAGTTCGGCATTGCTGATTCGTGCCACGGTGCGTTTGGCTTTCAGACGTTTGGCCAGCACACAGCTCATCAGGTTGATGCTCTCGTCATGCAGGACAGCCACAAAGAGGTCGCAGTCGCCTACATTGGCATCCGCCAGCACCTGCGGCGAGGTTGACGACCCCGCAATGGTGAGCAGGTCTGTCTCCTTTTCCAGCCGCTTGAGCAGTTCCGAATGAGGGTCTACAACGGTGATATTGTGGTCCAGGTCTGTTAACGACCGCGCCAGGTAGAAGCCTACCTCGCCGTCGCCTGCGATGATGATATTCATTGTCTTTCCATATTTTAACGGCCAGGGGCATTGGTTCTGGCCTGTTTGTCCGAACTTGCAAAAATACGAAAAAAAATAGATATATCTGAAAAAAGTCGTATCTTTGCAGTTTGAAATGAATGGCTGCTGCGGTGGCAAGACCACGGCCGAACACTAGGCCCGACTCGCCTCCAGCAGTCATAATCAGCGTTAAAGAAAAAAGACATATCATGGAAATTACGCGCACGTTCGACTTGCTGGACCATCTTGTCACCGCTTTCCCCGACAAGACCGACATCCTGGCAGGTAAGGAAAAAGGCGAATGGGTGAAATACAGCACCCACGACTATTATAAATATGCACATTATATGGCCTGCGGCCTGCTTGAGCTGGGGCTTCAGCCCGGCGACAAGGTGGTCACCATATCAGCCAACTGCCCCGAATGGAACTTTATCGACATGGCCCTTGCCATCTCCGGCATGATACATGTGCCGGTGTACCCCACCCTCACGGCCGATAACTACTACCATATCTTCACACATAGCGAGGCCAAGTTTGTATTGGTGAGCAACAACATGCTCCTGAAGCGGATACTTCCCGCAGTCGAGAAGATGGAGACCAAGCCCCAGATTTATACCCTGGCCCCAGTGGAAGGCTATCACCGCACCCTGGAGATTCTTAAGGCCGGTATAGCAAGCCGTGAGAAGAACAGCCCCGTCATCGCCCACCTCAAGGACACCATCCAGCCCGACGACTGGGTGACCCTTATCTATACCTCCGGCACCACCGGCCAGCCCAAAGGCGTCATGCTGTCGCACCGCAACATCTGCAGCAATTTCATCGCCCACGAGAAGGTCAACCCCATGACGTCCGACTGCCGCGTGCTCTCCTTCCTGCCGCTAAACCACATGTATGAGCGCAGTATGAACTACCATTTCCAGCTCAAAGGTGTCTCCATCTACTATGCCGAGAACATGGGTACCCTGCAGCAGAACATGGCCGAGATTCACACCAACGGATTCTGCGCGGTGCCGCGTGTGTTGGAGATGGTGTACGACAAGCTCTATGCTGCCGGCAAGGACTTCACCGGTCTCAAAAAGACCATCTATACCCGCGCCTTCAAACATGGTGCCCGTTACGACTACACCCTCTTCAAGAAGGTGTCCCTTGCCTACCAGATTTCCCAGTTCTTCTACGAGCGCATGGTCTACCGCCACTGGCGCGAGCGTTTTGGAGGCAACCGCCTTATCGTCATCACCGGGTCCAGCAGTATCCAGCCCCGTATCATCCGCACCTTCGCGGCCGCGGGCATCAATATCTACGAGGGCTACGGCCTCTCCGAGACCTCGCCCGTCATCGCCGTCAACGACCCCGCCGACGGCTATGTGAAGATAGGTACCGTGGGTCCCGTGCTCAGCGGAGTGGAGGTGAAGCTGGCCGATGACGGCGAGATTCTCACCCGCGGCCCGCATGTCATGCTCGGCTATTACAAGGATCCCGAGTACACGGCACAAGTCATCGACTCCGACGGATGGTTCCACACCGGCGACGTGGGGCAGTTTGTCGGCGGCCTCACCGGCCCCCGCTACCTCCGCATCACCGACCGTAAAAAGGATATATTCAAGCTCTCGGCAGGCAAATATATCGCACCCCAGTTGCTTGAGAACAAACTCCGCGAGTCGGAGTATATCGAGCAGGCCATGGTTGTAGGCGAAAACGAGAAGAGTGTGGGTGTCATCATCTCGCCCAACTTCAACACCCTTCACTACTGGGCCCTGAAACACAAGCTGCACTACCGCGACAACAACGCCCTGCTGGCCCTGCCCGAAACCAAGGAGAAATACAAGGCAGTCATCGACCTTATCAACCGCGATTTCGCCGCCCACGAGCAGATAAAGAGCTTCCGCCTCGTCTCCGACGAGTGGACGTCGGCCAACGGCCTCCTCTCTCCCACGCTCAAGATTAAGCGCAACATACTGATGGATAAATACAAGAATCTTATTGCCGACATCTACGGCAAGACTCCGCAGACCTCCAACCCCCTCATCTCGGCCTTCCGCAGTGTGGAACTCCCCAACTTCGGATTCTCCAAGAAGAAATAAATCACAAGATAATTGAAAAGTGAAAATTGAAATCAGTCGCCACCTGTTTCACTTTTCACTTTTCACTTTTCACATTTCACTTTTCAC
>JAFZPH010000047.1 GCA_017550405.1 Bacteroidales bacterium | reverse complement strand
TCGTCCCGTATTCATATCAATGCAGTATTACCCTGCAAAGATACTCATTCATTTCAAATCGTCAAAAGTTAAAATCATTATAAATGACAAATATATAACAAATTACAAAATAAAATCAAAAAATAACGCATCACTAGTAATAGTAAAATGTAGTAATAATAAGGGTGTCACATTGCGACACCCTTGTTATTGCACCGACGTAACGTGGTGGTGAGCTGTGTTAAAAGCTTGAATAGTTTCGTAAGTGGGTAATGGTGTAATGCGATAGTTGATAATGGTTGAGCATTACGATATCTGTTGTGTGTTTTGGAAATATGTGGGACATCTCAGTGTATGGCTAGTGGGGACAAAGAGAGGGGGCGGCGCTGCGCGCCGCCCCCTATTGAGGAATCTTTTTTTAATTGAGAATTGAGAATTGAGAGTTGAGACTAGTCGGGGTGATATTTCTCAATTCTCAATTCTCAACTTTCAATTTTCAATTTATTTCACGATCAGTTTCCTGACCATGTTGACCTGCTCGCCGCTGATGCGGACGAAGTAGGCGCCCTGTGCCAGTGAACTGACTTCCATGGTCTTCACGCAGTCGCTGCTGCACTCGATGGTCTCGGAGGCAACAGTGCGGCCGTTCATGTCTACCACTTCAATCTTCACCTTGCCGTTGACGCCGCCCACGCTGATGGTGGTGCTGCTGGTGGCGGGGTTGGGGAAGATGGTGCAGGTGGCACCGTCGGCAGTGGCGATGCCCTGAGTGCCAGTGGTGAAGGTTGTGACGGGACTCCATGAACTGTAGTTGTCAGCACCGCAGAGGGCACGCACATAGAGGTCGTACTGGGTGTTGTACTCAAGACCGGTGAGTGTGGCGTGCGGCTCGGTGGCGTTGACGGTGGTGCCGCTGCCGTGGTTGAAGCCGTGGTTGCCGTACTCAACCTCGAAGGCGGTGTTGCCCTCGCCGGGAGTCCAGTTGACGTCGACGTTGTTGAGGTTGACGGTGGCAGTGACGCCATAGGGAGCCTCGCAGGCTTCGGAGCAGTCGCCGGTGGTGAGGCTGACGCGTGCCCAGTTCTCGCTGGTCCAGTCGGTGCCGCAGACGGCGCGGACGTAGAAGTCGTAGGAGGTCTCGCACTCGAGGCCAGTGGCGTTGAAGCTGTTGGAGGTGCAGGGCACTACGGTGCCGGAACCTTGGTCGAAGCCAGCGAAGCCATACTCAACAATCCAGCTCTCGGCCATGTCGTTGAGATCCCAAGTGATGAGGGCGCTGTTGGCAGTGACGTTGCCAGCGGAGACGTTGGCGACGTTGGGACAGGTTGCGGTGGAGAAGGTGACAGAGGTGCTCCAGTTGCCCTCTTCCAATGCTGCACCGCATACTGCACGGACGGCAGCGTTGTAGGTTACACCAGCTATGAAGCCGCCCACGGTGGCGGGATGCGAGGTGACGCGGTAGATGCTGTCGAGATGGCTGGTGGACCAGACGTGGATGTCCCAGGTGGTTTCACTGCTGAGGGGAGTCCAGTCGAAGGTGGCGGTAGCGTTGGTGATGTCGCTCACAACGAGACCTTGGGGCGGGAAGCAGGGCAGGCTGTCGGTGGTGAAGGTGCCTTCGGTCCACTCGCTGTAGCCGTTGCTATCGGCGTTGCAGTCCTGACGTACACGGTAGATGTAGTTGGTGGCGGAGCGGAGAGCGTTGAAGGTGTAGCTGGTGGAGGCGACGGTGGTGGGAACAGGCCAGTCGGCAGCAGTGGCTTCCTTGATGTTGACCTCGTAGGTGGTGCCGGTGCCACTCCAGGTGATGGTGGCGGACTCATAGTTGTGTGTCTCGCTGGTGATGACGGGCTGCGGGCATGTGGTACCGTTGCAGGTGTAGAAACGCAGGTCGCCCACAAAGTTGCCGGAATATGTATTATAGTTAGCGATGTTGTTGGCGTTGGCGATAGTGTAGGGGTCGTTGTCGTTGTAGCCGTAGCGGGTCTTGGCGCCGGCGGTGTTGTGGACACTGAAGGAGGAGCCGTTGTAGTAGGAGCCGTGGTCGCGTTTCACCACAAAGAGGAGGTTGCTGTGGCCATCCCAGGCGAAGGTGGTGTCGAGACTGTGCACCTGCCAGTCGGCCACGTCGTAGCAGAGGTCGGCGTTGTCGAGCACTTTCACAAACTGGTGGTTGGTGTCGGGTACGATAAACGCGGCGGAGAGGTCGTTCTCATGCACGTTGGCCATATAGACGGTCATATTGGTATAGTACGAGCCGGCAGTGGTCATGGCAGGCAGGAAGGCGAATGCGGAGATGTCGCCGTCCAGTTCGGCCAGCTGGGCCGAGTCGATGATGGTTTGTACATAGCTGTAGTTGTAGTAGCTGTAGCCTATGGGAGCATAGTTCGATGTGGCATGAGGCATCGTGTTGTCGAAACTCTCGACAACGGACATGCCGTTGCATACGGCGGTCTGGAATTTGTAGCGCACCCAGTCGCCCGTATCGCCCACGCCGCAGATGCTGCGGATGTAGACGTCGTACACGCCCAAAGAGGCAAGGCCGGGGATGACGATACTATTGTTGGTCGTTGTGAGGAACGTGCCGCTTCCCTGGGGCATGCCTGTGGTGTCGTACTCCACTTGGTAGTAGAGGGCACCGTTGTCGTCCCAGATGAGGGCCAACTGGTTGTCCGACTGGGGCACCGAGGGATTGATGCGGGCGTTGGTGACACGGCAGTGGGTGGAGACGCAGCTCACATTGACCTCGAAGCCGTCGTAGAGCGACGAGCCGTTCGAGTAGAACGACAGTGTGATGGGGCCGCTGCTCGAGATGAAGGGTCCGAAGGTCACTGCGTCGTACAGGCTGTAGTCAGTCCAGAGCAGGGGGCTGGAGGTGTTGGGTCCGTCGTAAATCGACAGGTAGGAGTAGTTGCCACCTGTCTGCGAACGACCGCTGACAGAGATAATACTGTTGCTGTCGGCAGGCATCAGCACCAGCGTGGAGGTCTGGCCGTCGGAATAGATCTCGAGGGGACCACCGTCGTCGAAGACGATACCGTTACACATATAAATCGTATCGGTGGTGTTGGTGCGCATGTTCCATGAGTTGGGGATGACCAGTGTGGGGCCTTCCCACAGCGACACATCGTCCGAGCTGCAGATGGCACGCACCCAAGCATAGTAGTACTGGCCGCTGGTGAGGCCGTTGAAGGTGATGGAGGGGGTGCCGCTGACGGTGGAGTCGGCAACGGGGACGGCCGTAGAATTGGTGTCGAGGGCAACCTCCCAGGTAGTGGCTTCGCCACGCTCGGTCCATCCGATGGTGACAGAGGTGGGTGTGTTCGAAGTCATTGTCACATTACCCACATGCGGGCAGGAGGGGATGGGCTCGATGGTGATATCGTCCATGGCGGCATACCAGTAGCCCGAGTTGAAGGTGGCAGCGGCCTTGATGGCGATATGGTTGCCATGGCCTGTATAGCGGTCGAGGGGTATCTCAAACAGCGTCCAGTTGGTGCTGGGGACGGTTACCGTGTCCACCGGCTGGAAACTGGATAGCACTGTCGGGTCGTTCATCACACCGATATAGAAGACCGGCACATCGGCGTAGGTGGAATTGTTGAGCGCCCAGAACGAGAGCTGGAGCGAGTCGATGTGGAGTACGTTGGTGTCGATAGCGGGCAGCGTGATCAGGTAGTCGTAATTGTAGTAGTTGGACCAATACCAATAGAGCCCGTATGTGCTGTTGTGCCCACTCCAGCTGTCGACGTAGGGATAGTAGTATTCTTCACCGGGGAAGATATAGCGTGTCCAGCAGGGAAGGAAGTACTCGTCGTATCCGCCGCCCATGCCGGCAGGCACCGACTCGAAGCCCTCGGTATAAGGTATTGTGCTAACCATAAGGCAGTTGGTGCGGAAAGGATACTGGTCGGACCATACTGAGGTGTCGCCATCGTCGCAGAATGTACGAACGTACACATCATAGCTGGAGTTGGGTGTCAGGCCACGGAGAATTACCGTGTCGATGGTGGAGGTGACCACCGTGCCCGAATCGTGGACGAAGCCGGTGGGACCGTACTCAATCTCGAACTCGTCGTTGCCCATGCCGTTCCATGTCACCACGGCACTGTCTGAGCCGATATTGCTCACTGCCACATTCGTCAGGCGGGCGCAGGTGCGGATATAATCCACCGAGATGTCGTCGATGCAGGCACTGACATATTCACCTTCGGGTGATACAATCGCAATACGGGTGCCCGAACCGGTATAGCCTGACAGACTCACATGGACAGGTTTCCAGGTGTTTGCCTGTTCGGCCATGACCGTGGCCACACGATAGAATGTGTTGAGGTCTTCCGGGTCGGTCATCACACCCACCTCGAGGGGCGAAGCATCGTAGGTTTTGAGCATCCAGAACGAAACCTCAAGCGTGTTGATCGGGGCTGCCAGATTCGGAAGCGCGATGTAGGCGTAGGCATCGTTGCTGGAATACATGTCGAGCGCCAGCGAGCCGCTGTGCACGTAGCTGGTCGTCGGTGCTGGATAGGTGCCCCACGAGTAGTTGCCGTCCATAAACCAGCAGGCAGGTGTCGTGTAGCCGAAACTCTCGAAGCCCTCGGTGAAAGGCACAGCCGCCGGCACGCACACCGTACGTACCGACATGGTGGTGAACATCGTGGTGTCGGTGCAGTTGGCGCCGATACGGAAATCGTAGCGTGTGTCGGGGATGAGTGAGGAGAATGTGTAGGAGGTGACGGGGAGTGTACCCTCGTCAATCCATGTCGAATCGCCGGCAGCCTTATACTGCACAACCCACGAGGTCTCCTGATAGCCGGGAGCCCACGACAGGTCAATCTGGTTGATTCCGACCGAATCGACCATCACAGTGGGACGGGCGCAGGTGGCCGTCTCGGTACAACCGGCTATGTGGAACCGCATATTGTTGCGGTAGCTGACTGCCGAGCCACCGGGGTCGTTCGTTATGTCGTACGTGTTGTAGTCGCTGGAGACAGTACGAGCCAGACCCGTAACAGAATGGGCGCTGAATGTGCAGCTTGTGCTAATCCACGTACTCGAGTTGTCGACCACCGCGACAAGCAGATTCTTCGAGCCGTCGTATTCGAACGGGGTGGTGAACTCGAAATGGTTCCAGCCGGTGGTGCATACCAGCGAACCGCTGTAGACTGCACGGAAGTTGGCGGAGTCGTAGGGGGCGTAGCTGTCCAGCAACGATGTTGCCTCGGTGTTGGCAAGATAGATGGTGCAGTTGTTCTTGCCCGTGTTCAACGTGTTGGAAACAAATTCAAAGTCGATGCCGCTGATGACGGTCGAACCCGTCAGTTCGCTGCTCAGAACCAGCTGCTCGGTGAAGCTGTTGCCGTAGTAGTTGTCCAAAGGCAACTGGTAGGTGGTGGTACTGCCGTTGCCGGTTACCATTACACTGTCGTGGATGGTGGTGTCGAAAGCCAGGCAGGGCAGATGGAGGGTGGTGAAGAAGGTGCTGTCCCAAGTGCCGTATTGGTCGTTATCGCAAACGGCACGCACAAAGGCCTTGTACTCGGTGGCGGCATTCAGGCCGACAAGGGTATAGGCTGTGCTTGTGGCCGTACCGGTCGATACAATTGTGTTGGTGGCCACTTCGCGGCACTCCACCTCATAGCCTGTCGGTGCGCCGTGGTTGGTTCCCGACACATTCCACATCAGGTGTGCCGAACCCGTACCCACGATGTTGGCGTTGACGTTGCTCACCGTGGCGCACGAGGGAGCGGCCTCGCAGCTGGTATGCAGTTCGAAGCCCGAATTGTAGTAGCTATAGCTGCCGGCGGTGAAACGCACCGTGATGGGACCGGCAAAGGAGCGTGTGTAGGGTATCGTCTGATAGTCGTTGGTGGTACCCGACTGGAAGAGGAGGGTGCCGTTGGTGCCTACACCCTCATACACACGCAGGCGGGCATAATAGGAGTAGACGTTCATATCGCCCCAGAAGGTGACAATCGAATCCTCGCTCGAGGGATATACCACCAGTGTGAAATCGGCGTAAGTGGTGTAGTCGCCGTCCTCACCGCCATCGTCGTAGATGGTCAGGCCGCAGGTACTTATCGTGTCCGAACCGCTGTAAGGCATCACGTAGTGGCCCGGCACAAAGGTCAGGGGTCCCACCCAGGGGCTGTAGTCGCCGCAGTTGGCGCGCAGATAGGCATAGTAGGTGGTCTCGAATGACAGCTCGTCAATCACCACCGAGGTGTCGTAAGCGGTCGCAGTTCCCAGGGGCGTGGCCGTAGCGGGGTTGAAAGGCACCGAGTCGTAGACCACTTCCCATTCCAAGGCTTCGCCGGCATCCTCCCAGCCCAGGGCCACCCAGTCGGCACCTATGCTGTCCACCTTGAAATGTGTGGGCGGCAGGCAGCTGGGTATCTCGTCCACCACAAAGTCGTCCAACATCAGCGTATAGCCGTTCGACTGAGGCGTCACACGCATGGCAATGCGGTCGCCCGTGCCAGTGTAGTCCGAAAAATAAACCGTATAAGGATAGTACGATCCCGCCCAGTTGTTGTTTACACCGGGAGTGAGCGCCACTGTGTCGACGGGGACAAACAACGAGTCCTCCATCACACCCACTTCGAAAGTGAAGTTGGAATTCATCACCGAGGCGTAGAAACTGAGGTAAAGCGAATTGATATTCTCCATCACCGGCAGGGCAACCAATTCGGTCTCGCTGTAGTTGCTCTCAAACTCGAAGTAGACATTGCTGTTGCGGGCGTTGGAGGGATACTCGTAGGCGGCGGGGAAGGTACCTGAGCCGCTGCTGCCCGTAGCCAACTGCAGCCAGCAGTTGGGCAGTTCGCCAGTGGTGATATCTTCAAAACCGGTGGAATAGGGGATATTTGTGTTGCCGATGCATGCCGAACGGAAAAACGTTCCGTTGCTCCACGTGCTGATGCTCGTTGAGCTGCAGTCGGCGCGTACATACACATAGTAGGGGCTGTTGCCGCTGAGTCCCGTCACCGTATAGGTGGTTGTCGAGACCGTCACCGGCGACACATAGGTGAAGTCGGTCACCACAGTGTCCGACACCAGCACCTCCCAACTGTTGGCGGTGCCGTTTTCCTGCCACGTGATGGTGGCCTGTGTGCCGTCGATATTGCTCACCGCTACATCGGAGGGAGTGGCGCAATACTCGCTGGTCGAAGTGATGCCCAGCCGGATGTTGGGCAGGAAATGGGTCGAATAGGACAATGGACTGCTCAGCGTGTAGATGGTGTAGTCGTCGTAGGCATACAGCGAGCGGTCCGCTGTCATCATCGTACCCGCAAAATTGGGGAAACTGCCCGACCACGTGCCGGTACTGTCGATAACGGCGATGACCAAGTCAGCCGTGTCCTGATAGGTGAACGTCGAGTCGAGGCCAATGGTGGCCCAGCCCATCGACAGGCTGACGCTGCCCTTGAACACACGCTGGAAGTGCGATGCCGCGACAGCGTCGGACGACGACGAGAAAGAACCTTTGTTCACCTCGGCCATATAGATGATCAAGGTGCGCGTCAGGCTCCCGTCGGCCACTTGGAAGGCAATGGTGTCGATTACACCGTCAAGGCCTACCTGGTTGGCATGGTAGATGGACTGGGTGTACGAATGATTGTAGTTGCCGTAAGCCGGCACATACGGGTTCGTCTCAGTCCCCGAACCCACCTGCACAGTGTAGTGCGTCTGGGCGTTTGCCACGGCAGGCAATAAGACTGCCAGTAGCAATGGGATTAATAATTTCTTCATGATTAGAATTGTTAGTTAATAAAAAAATTATCTCGTAATCGTGTTAATGCGTAAATCGACTAACACATTATTATTTATTTTCACTTTTTATTTTTTACTTACCATATAGTGTTAATTATCAATAGTTTAATGGGCATGGTGGTGTGCTATTTGTATTATTATTGCTCTGCAAAGGTAATCAAATAATCCTTATTGTGTGATATTTTAACGGCCATTAATAAATTTTAACGTATGGACGGAGGGGCAGTTGCGCCCTTCAATACAGGATAGTTTCAGTCTCCTTGTCAGATTCTTTTTCCGTTTGCATGATGGATAACGATGCGTGAACGATGCATGAACGATGCTGTATTGAACGGCCCCAGGGCAAAAAAAGGGGGCGGCGCGCAGCGCCGCCCCCTTTTTAAGGAATTGAAAAGTGAAAAGTGAAATTATTGGAGTAACGATTTCAATTTTCAACTTTCAATTTTCAATTTATTTCACGATCAGTTTTCTGACCATGTTCACCTGTTCGCCGCTGATGCGGACGAAGTAGGCACCCTGGGCGAGTTTGTCCACTTCCATGGTCTTCACGCAGTCGTTGCTGCACTCGAGGGTCTCGATGGCTACGGTGCGGCCGTCCATGTCGACTACCTCTATCTTCACCTTGCCGTTGACACCGCCCACTGTGATGGTGGTGGATTTGGTGGCGGGGTTGGGGAAGATGGTGCAGGAGACACCGTCGGCATTGACGATGCTCTGTGTGCCGGTGGTGAAGGTGGTGACAGTGCTCCAGGGGCTGTAGTCGCCTACACCGCAGAGGGCACGCACATAGAGGTCGTACTGGGTGTTGTACTCGAGACCGGTGATGGTGGCGTGCGGTTCGGTGGCGTTGACGGTGGTGCCGCTGCCGTGGTTGAAGCCGTGGCTGCCGTACTCAACCTCGAAGGAGGTGTTGCCCTCGCCGGGCGTCCAGCTGACGTCGACGTTGTTGAGGTTGACGGTTGCGGTGACGCCGAAGGGAGCTTCGCAGACTTCGGTGCAGTCGCCGGTAGTGAAGCTGACGCGTGTCCAGTTCTCGCTGGTCCAGTCGGTGCCGCAGACGGCGCGGACGTAGAAGTCGTAGGAGGTCTCGCACTCAAGGCCGGTGGCGTTGAAGCTGTTGGAGGTACAGGGCACGACGGTGCCGGAGCCCTGGTCGAAGCCGGCGTGGCCGTACTCAACAACCCAGCTTTCGGCCATATCGTTGAGATCCCAGGTGATGAGGGCACTGTTGGCAGTGACGTTGCCGGCCGAGACGTTGGCAACATTGGGGCAGGTGGCGGTGGTGAAGGTGGCGATGGCACCCCAGTCGCCCTCCTCCATGTTGGCACCGCAGACTGCACGGGCGGTAACGTTGTAGGTGAGACCGGCGGTGAAGCCGCCCACGGTGGCGGGATGCGAGGTGACGCGGTAGATGCTGTCGATGTCGCCAGAGGACCATACGTGGATGTCCCACATGGTTTCAGTGCCGATGGTTATCCAGTCGATGGTGGCGGTGGAGTTGGTCACGTCGGTGGCATGGACGCTGTGAGGCGGGTAGCAGGGCAGGCTGTCGGTGATGAACTCGTCGGTTACCCAATAGCTGTAGCCGAGGCTGTCGTCGGTGCAGTCGGTGCGGACGCGTATGGTGTAGTGGGTGGCGGCATTGAGACCGGAGAAGGTGTAGGTGTTGCCAGTCACATTAATGTCGGTGGCGGGCCAGTCGTCGGCAGCGGATTCCTTAATGTTGACTTGATAGTTGGAGCCGTTGCCCGTCCAAGTGACTGTGGCTGACTGGTGGTCGTGGGTGATGCCGGTGAGGATGGGTATCTGGCACGATCCTCCATGACAGGTTATGAACTTCAGGTCGCCCACTACATTCAACGTGTATCCACCGGTGACTGTCGACGGGTTGTAGGCAGAGCCATCCTGATAGATGTAGCGGCCTTTGTAGGTCGAGGATGTATGAGCATAGAACGTAGCACCGCTAGAGTAGGAGCCGTGCCGACGGTTGAAGGAGACCAGCAGGTTGCTGTGTCCGTCCCAAGTAAATGTGGTGTCGAAACCGTGGAGCTGCCAATCGGTGGAGTTGTAGCAGAGGTCGGCACCATGCATGACCTGTACAAAGACATGGTTGCTGTCGGGATGGATGAAGTCGATGCTGAGGTCGCTCTCGGGCACGTTGGCGAGGTAGACATCCATGTTGGTGAAGTAGTCGCCTTGGCTGGTGGTGGAGGGATGGAATGCCAGAGCCGAGATGGGATCGGTCATACCGGCCAGGACAGCACTGTCGACAATGGTCTGCACATAGCTGTAGTTGTAGAAGCTATAGCCGACAGGGGCATAGCTGCTTGTGGTTGAGCCAACAGAGGATGAGGTGTCGTAACTGTAGAAGGTGCTGAAGTTTTCGCACAGCTCGGTGGTCAGGGTGGAATGCATCCATGAACCGGTGTCGTCCGTTGCGCAGATGCCGCGGACGTAGACATCGTAGCTGGTGAGCGGTGAGAGGCCGGTGAGTGTGACGTGGTTGGTGGTAGTGCTCAGGAAGGTGCCTGTGCCTTGTACGAAGCCGTGGTTGCCGTATTCAACCTCGAAGGAGGAGGCACTGTCGGCATCCCAGGTGACGTTCAACATGTCGGTACTGAGCGGGTAGGTGTTGTCGATACGAATGTCGCTGACCGGACAGTTGAGATTGATGCAGCTGACCTGAAATTCGAAACCGTCGTATTGGCCTGAACCGTCGGAGTGGAAGTAGATGGTGATGGGGCCGTTGGTGGACATGAAGGGTCCGAGGTTGACAAGCGAACCGGAGTATCCATAGTAGAACTGCGTGCCGCTGTTGCCTATGCCATCGTAGATGCCGAGGTAGTCGCAGCAGCCCTCACCTTTGAAGGTACCTTCGATTTGCACCAGACTGCCGGGCGTTTCGGGCATGAGAATGATGTAAGAAGTCTGGTTGGGGATATATGAGCCATAGGGGCCACCGTCGTCATAGATGAGGCCTTGGCACATGCGGAGGGTGTCGGTCATGTTGGCACGCATATTCCATGTGCCTGGGGCACCGACGTAGCTATTCGACCACGCGGAGGTGTCGCCGCCACTGCAGATGCTGCGGACTTGGAACTCGTACATCTGTCCAGTGAGAAGTCCGGTGAAGGTGACGCTGTTGGTGTAAACGATGGTGTCGTACGACATGCCGGGTACATCGGGGAGGTTGTATCTGACCTGCCATTCGGTGGCATTGCCACGCTCGCGCCAGGTAAGGTCGATAGAGGTGAGTGTATTGCCGGTGGTGGCAAGATGTCTGGGGGCGATGCAGGTCGGAGCGGTGTCGAGCATGATTTCGTCGACGTAGGCATACCAGTAGGATACATAGAAGCCCCTGATGGCCACATAGCTGCCATAGCCGGTGTAGCGGGTGAAGGGCACATCGACGTATGTCCAGCCGTCGGCGTAGTTGATGACCACTGTGTCGACAGGCACGTAGGTGGTGTGGTCGGAGGGGTCGGTCATGACACCGATGTCGAAGTAGGGAGTGTAAGACGAACTGCTTGACTTGGCCCAGAAGGAAAGCTGGAGAGTGTTGATGGGCAGCACGGTGGTGTCGATTTGCGGCAGAATGATATAGTTGGAATAGGTGTTTTCATACATGTAGCCGGAGGAGTTGGTGTTGTACCAGTAGAGGCCGCGGTTGCCGCCATTGTGGGAGTAGGAGGAGCTACCAGCGATGTAGGGATAGATGTAGCTGCTGCCGGTGAGGCGGGTCCAGCAATGGATGAAGTCCGGGTCGCCAGTACTGGAGGAAGGATAGCTTTCGAAATCCTCGAAGAAGGGAAGCGAGTCGATGACAAAGCATTGGCTCCAGAATGAGTAGGTGAACGACCAGTTGCTGGTGTCATCGGACGAGCAGAAGGCACGGACATAGATGTCGTATTGGGAATTGACGGCCAGTCCGGTGAGGTCAACGCTGTCGGCTGTGGTGGTGAGGGTGGTGCCAGTACCGGGAGTGAATCCCTTGGGACCCCATTCAATCTCGAAGTTGGAGGCAAGGGTGTCTTCCCAATGGATTGTGGCGCCGTTATTCTCAACATTGTCCACCCAGAAGTTGGTGGGTCGCGGGCAGGGGTTGATGTAGTTGACCTCGATGTCGTCGATATAGGGGTAGCTGTAGCCGGGAACAGTGCGGATGGCTATGTATTGGCCGTTTCCGTGGTAGTTGTTCAGCGGTATTTCCACACCTTGCCAAAAATATACCTGGTCGGTGTATACTTCGGCAACGGGTTCGAATGTGGAGATGTCGGTGGGGTCGGTCATCACGCCTACACGCAGGGCATGACGGTATTGGTTGGAGGTCTTCAGCATGTAGAACGAGATGGAGAGACTGTCGAGAGGTACATCGAGCGTGGGAAGTACAAGGCAGGTGTGGGTGCTGCCGTAATTGTAGAAGTACATTGAGCGGTTGCCGCTGTGATGCTGTGATGTGACTACGTATGGGTAGCTTGAACTATAGGTGCTGAACTTGTTCCAGCAGGCAGGAGCGGGTGCCGTGGAAGATGCTGTCCAGCTTTCGAAGTTCTCGTAGAAGGGGACATGGAAGGGGGCGCAGGTGGTCTTGGCCGAAACCAAAGTGAAGGGATCCTCCTCGCCGCAACTGGCCGTGACGCGGATGGTGTAGCGGGTGTTGGGAGTCAGACCTGTGATGGTGACGTCAGTGGCAGAGGTCAAGCCTTGGTCAACCCAGTTGGTGTCGCCGTCGGCAACGTATTCCACACCCCAAGAGGTCTCGGTGTTGCCGGCAGCCCAGTTGATGCTTATTTCGTTGGTGTCGACATTGGTGACCACTACTGTGGGAGGTGCGCAGCTGCCGGTGGCCTGGCATCCGAAGGTGTGGAACTGGATGTCGGGACGGATGGTTACGGTGTTGCCGCCGGAGACGCTGGTGATGTCGTATGCACTACCGTCGTTGTAGATATGGCGGGCCATCACACTGCTGGTGTTGTGGCAACTGAAGGTGTAGGCGGTGCCGTCGTAGGAGCCGGAGTTGTCGTGCACTATAATGAGCAGGTTGGAAACTCCGTCGTAGAGGAAGGGATTATCGAACTCGAAGTGGTTCCATCCTCCGTTGGCGGGGTTGTTGTTGGCGTTCATCGGGCCTTCGTACACGCGATGGAATGCTGAGCTGAAAGGTACAAATCCGGAGGAGAGGTTCTGCACGGTGGTGTTGGCCATATAAATGGTGCAGTTGGTTTTAACCGTGGAGGCACTGGAGCCGTTGTAGCGGAAGTCGATGCCGGTGATGACAGCACCACCATGCATGTCGTCGCTGGTGTAGAGCTGTTGTGTATAGGAGTAGTTATAGTAGTTGTTCAGGGGGATGAGGTAGGATGATGACAGGCTGGTGTTGGTGACAACCATGGAGTCGGCAGAGGTGCTGTCGAACTCGATGCAGGGCAGGTTGTTTGTTCTCACGACGAGGCTTTCCCATTGGCTGTTGCTGGTGTCGCAGGTGGAACGCACATTGATGAAGTATTGTGTGTTGGGTGCAAGACCAGTGAGGAAGATGCTGTTGTGCTCGGTGACGTAGGTGGAGGGAGGCAGCAGGGTGTCGTCGGTGATATTGAGCTCGTATTCAATAACGGTGTCGAGAGCCAAGGAGGGTTCCCAGGTCAGGTGGATGGCAGTGGTGCCAACACCGTCGGCGATGAGATTGTTGATTCCGGGGCATGAGGGGATGTACTCGATGGTGAAATCGTCGAAGTAGGCATACCAGTATTGGCCATCGCACACGGACCTCACGGTGATGTAGGAACCTGAGTCGGTGTAGTGGTCGAAGGTGGTGACATATTCACGGTAGCTAACATCCTCGATGTCGATATTCCTCACCAAACGGAAGGTGGAGGTGTCGTTGGGGTCGGTCATGACGCCTACCTGCACGGTGGGGCCATAGGAGGTGGAGCTGGACTCGGCCCAGAATTTCAGCTGTACGCTGGTCATCGGGATGACGTTGGTGTTGATGGGAGGCAGGATAAGCCAGTTGGAGGTACCGTAGGATGCATCCGAAGTATTAGACCGGTACCAGTAGATGGAGTTGTTGCCGCTGTGGGCGTAGGATGAGTAGTTATAGTAGATGTAAGGATACCAAGACGAACCATCGCAATAGCGGTGCCAGCAGTCGATGAAGGGAGAGCCTGCCGAGGTGGAGTTACCGCCGGAGACGTTCTCGAAGTCCTCGAAGTAGGGTAGCTGGCGGAGGGCGCCGCATTCGGTGCGGAAATTGATGGAATTCCATGCACCGTTGTCGTCACAAACACTGCGCAGATACAGGGTATAGGCCTGAGCAGGGCTGAGGTCGGTGAGCGACAAGGAGGTGTCGGTGGTGCGAGTGATGATGGAGCTGTCGTCAAGCGACAAGGTCCACTCGTAGTAGTAGCCGTTGGTGGGAGCCCAGGTGAAGTCGGCCGAGGTGTCGGTGACCACCATCGAGGTGATGCCGGGACGGGTGCAGGGCTCGTAGGTGAGCGTGATGTCGTCGACATAGCAGTAGCCATAGTCGCCGGAGCCAGGCCGACACATGACGATGGCGGGATATTGGCCGTGGCCTGTGTAGTTGGAGAGGGGTACGCTGTACTGGGTGGATGCTGTGGCGGAGATGTTGAGGGTGTCGCATGCCACGAAGGAGTTGAGGTTGGCGGGGTCGCTCATCACACCCACCATCAGTCGGGGTGAGTAGGAACTAGTGCTGTTGGCCGCCCAGAAGCTCACCACGAGGCCGGTGACGTCGATGGAGGGATCGATGCGCGGCAGGCGCCAGCCGTGGCGGGTGAGGTAGGTGTTGTTGAAGTAGTAGTACAGCACGTAGGTGCCTGTGTGGGCGTAGCTGGAGTAGCTGTATACGTATGGGTAGCCGTCGTAGCTGAGGTTGGAACTGTTGGTGAGATGTCCCCAGCAGTGGATGTCGGGGGGTATCTGCGAGGTTCCTTTGTTAGTGACGGTGTCGAAGTCAATCGTGTAGGGGAAGGAAGAGATTGTGGGGCAGCTGTTGTCAGGCATGACGATGTGGTAGGCGGCCGGCATACTGGTGTCGCCGTCGCACAGGGAATATACATACATCTCGTATTCACCGTGTTCAGGCAGTCCGCCTATGGAGAAATAGTTGTTGGCCGTAGTGGTGATGTGCGAGAAGTTGGAGGTCACACCGGCGGTGTCCCACATGACGAGGTAGTTGGCTGCGTTTCCGCCCCAGGTCATGAATACGGTGTCGTTGGAGAAATAGTCGACCATCAGATTCTGGGGAGCGTCGCAGGTGTGGGGCACGATGGAGATGTCGTCAATCATCAACGGGGGGTTGTCGCCGGTATTACCGTCGTTCAGCCACATGATGCCCAGGCGGTAGTTTCCTGCCGTGGTAATGTGGACGGTGACTACACGGTATTGGGGTGCGGAGACGTTGGAGAGCGGCGAAGTGCCGTTGAGGGAGATGCAGTTGTTGGGGGTGCTGATGGCACCGAGGTACTGTCCAGGATAGGGGCTTGAGGTGTCCCACTGCCCGGTGCTGGCGGTGAAGGTGTAGGTGCTGGGTGCCAGAATGAAACGGCCATAGTCGTAGACCGTTTCGCCCATGCAGTTCCACCAGAAGCCAATGTCGTATTCACCGGTGTCGGGGATGTAGAATTCCATCCAAGCAAACACACGGCTTGCCACATAGCTCTCCTCACCTGCTACCGATGAGCCGAACTTGTAGGAGTAGGGCATGCTGGGACGGTCTTGTTCTGTCACATAGAGCGACATTGTACCGCCCGGAGTGGTGTTGGCACTGGTGTCGATGGTAAAGAAGTTGGAGCATGAACCGTTCTCAAGATGCCAATGCGTGTTGAGGACGGGGTCCTCGAAATCGCAAAAGAAAGGAACGGTGTCCACCACTGTCTGCGCACGGCTGATCAGCGGTGACATCATCAATGCTACAATGGCTAAAAAACGTAAGAATTTTTTCATAGTCATGTTGCTTTTAATTGATTATTACTATTTTAGTATGGGTTACCCCATACATATGTAATTGCAAAGTTACTCCATTTTTGTAACAATTTGGATTATTTAACATTATTTAATAGAAATTAACAGACGAGAGAAAGTCGAGAATTGAGAATTGATAATTGAGAATGTTTTGAATTTGTTAATTCGTTATTTCGTTAATTCGCTAATCGACTAACATATTAATAAATTCACACGTTTACACATTCACGCAATTCTCAATTCTAAATTCTCAATTTAATACAGGGGGGAGGATGACCAGCCGCTTGACGATGCTATGGGTGTCGGTGATGATTCGGACGAAGCATGTGCCTTTGTTCATTCCGGCCAAGTCGAGGGTGACGGTAGCGTTGTTGCTGCATGGGGGTGTGACCGATTGCAGAATGCGGCCGCTGATGTCCATCACATCTATCCGCACGATGACGCTCGTGCTGTCCATGCGGATGGTGGCGCAGTCGGAGGCAGGGTTGGGGTAGATAGTGCAGGAGACTTTGCAGGCATTGGTTATACTCTCGGTGCCGGTGGTGAAAGTGTGGACGGGTGTCCACTCGCTGTGGCTGCCTGCACTGCACACCGCCCGCACGTAAAGGTCGTATTGTATGCCCGTCTGCAGGCCGTTGATGGAGGTAAAAGGCTCGTTGGTGAGGAGGGTGGTGCCGGTGCCGTGCTGGAATCCCCGCAAGCCGTATTCCACTTCGAATGAGTTGTTGCCTTCGGAGGGTGTCCATTCCACCATCACGTTGTTGTGGTAGATGGTGGTGGAGATGCCGGTGGGTGTGTAACACTCTTCGGGGCAGTCAGCTGTGGTGGCCGAGACGAACCCCCAGTTCGGGCTGCTCAGGTCGGAGTCGCACAGTGCCATGACGTAGAAGTCGTACTCCGAGGCACATTCCAGACCGTTGATGACAAGGCTGTTGGTCGTGGCACGCGCCATGGTGCCTGTACCCTGGCTGAAACCAGCGTTGCCATACTCTATCATCCATCCATGAACAAGGGGCGATGCATTCCAGCTGAGGGTGACCCGATTGCTGGTGACATCTTCGGCCATGATGCCGGTCACCGTGGGACAGTCGGAGGTGACGAAACTGACGGTGTCGCTCCAGTCGCCTTCCTGCAGGGTGCTGCCGCAGAGCGGACGGACAGTGCAGCTATAGCGGATGCCCGATTCAAGTCCATCGAGGACAAAAGGATGTGTGCCGGTGCGGTGGAGGGTGTCGTCCCCCTCGGGGGTCCAGATGTGGACGTCCCAGAGGTGTTCCATGCCGATACACTCCCAGTCGACCGTGACCGAGTGGAGGGTGATGTCCGACACCAAGAGACTGGCGACAGGGGTGCAGCGCAGGCTGTCGGTAGCAATGGTGACGGTTGTCCAGACCGAAGTGTCTGCATCTGTGCAATGCTGACGCACACCCACAGTATATGTTGTTGAGGGTGTCAGTCCGCAGAACCGGTAGCCGAGGGTGTCGCTGAGGGTGGCAACGGGTTCGATGGATGTGGACCACTCACCTGTGGTGATGGCCACGTCGTATGTGTCGGCCTGTCCCGTCCAGCTCAGGTCGATGCACTCGTAGGTGCTGCCGACGCTGTCGACAACGGGTGGGGGACAGGGAATATAATAGTCGATGCTGATGCTGTCGATGGAGGGAGCCTGACCGATGAAAGGGGAGAGGCTGTCGGGTTGGGAAAACCAGCAGAAAACCAGCCGCCACACACCAGTGAGACTGTCGATGGGCAGGGTGATGTGCTGCCAGCCCCCGGTGTTGCGGACAATGGTCAACGACAGGTCGTCCACACCGCCCCAGGGCGTGGTGAGCGGGAAGTCGGCAGGCTGTACATGGGCAGTGGGGTCGACCAGCATCACGGCCATTCCGTCGTGCTCCAGGCCAGTGCTTCCGCCTACATTGATGTTGAACGAGAGGCTGTATCGGTGAGGGACGCTCCCGAAGTCTATATCGCGGAAGGCACAGGCGTTGACAGCACACTGAAGGCTGGTGTCGATGCTGTTGCCTTGGTCGGCAGAGATGAAGAGGGCGTGGCTGGCTCCGAAATAGGGGGCGGTGCCGCAGTACCATGCAGCCGTGGCGTTGGACACGCTCTGCCACGATGCCCACTGTGTGCTGTCTTCAAAGTCGTAGAAGAGGGGGACGGTGTCGGGTATCTGTGCGGTGGTGAAATGGCTTGCCGACGACCAGTCGCCGGTGTCGGAGGAGGAACAGACGAAACGCACATACAGGTCGTAGGAGGTGCCGGGGGCCAGTCCTGTAAGGGTGGTGCTGCCGTCGGTGGTGCTGACCGTACTGCCCATGCCGTGGGCAAAGCCTTCGGGTCCATATTCCACCTCGTAGCCCATAGCGTTGCCGCCAAGGGTGTCCCATCCTACTCGTGCCGTGGTGGCAGTGATACCGCTGTCGGCTATCTCTATGCCGACAGCGGTCGGGCAGTAGGGGATATAGTCGACAACAATGTCGTCGACGTAGGCATAGCTGTAGAGCGTGGAGATGCCGGGGATGGGTGTGGGCGATTCGTCGTAGAGGGCGATATATCGGCCGGAGACGGTGTGTCCGGCAAAGCTTACTTCAACACTCCTGACCGAGAGGGGCGCATCGTTGCGCATGTCGACAGTGTCGACAGGTGCGAAGGTGGAGATGTCGCATGGATTCGTCATCAGGCCTACAACCAGGCGTGTGGTGGCGGATGCCGAGGTCGAGCCGTAGCGCCGTACTTTGAACGACATCTGCAGGCTGTCCACCGGTGCTGCCAGCAGCGGCAGGGCAACATAGCTGTAGGTGGTGGCTGTGGTAGTACGGGTGGCGTAGAAGTACAGGCTCCGCGAGCCGCTGATGGCGTTGGAGGGATAGGGAAAGGGATAGGCGGTGGCAAGGTTGGTGCCTTTCTTCCAGCAGGGGTCGAGCGGTGTGGTGGGACCGATGCCGTAATTCTCGAACCCTTCGGCAAAGGGCAGCGGGACGGGTGTGCAGGCGGTGGTGAGATTTAGGAGCGACGTCCAGCCGTCGGTGTTGCTGTCGGGGCAGAGGCTGCGGACATAGAAATCGTACACTGTGTTGGGCGCGAGACCGCCGTAGGCGATATGGTCGTCAGTTGTGAAAAGGTGCATGCCGCCCAGCGGCGCCGTCGTGTCGGGATTGAATCCGGCAGGTCCCAGTGCGGTCTCATAGCCTTCGGTCTCCCCATGCCATGCAATGGCGATGCTGTCGTGCGTAAGGCTGAGCAATTCAACATCTGTGGGGGCGGTGCATTGGGGCAACGCCGCGCAAATGTCGAGAACGAAATCGGGCAGGGCTGCGCTGTAGGCCACGGTGTCCGCCGCGAGGGTGTCGCCCATGCCGCCACCCTGGCAGGAAAGGACGGAAGGTGCGGTCGACGTGTGGCGGAAAGCGATGGGAGCCGATGGGAGCCGATGTCGCGAAAGGGTAATCAGTAGGTTCCGCCCTCCGGTGAAGGGGAATGCCGTGTCGAAGGGAATCACAACCCACTGGTTGGGTTGGCAGACAATGTCGCCGTGGTATACTGGAAGCGCCTGTTGCCAGGCGTTGGTGTCAAGCGGGGAAAGGTTGAAAGTGTCCAGGTTGGTCTCGGCAAGGTAAATGACGGCATCGTGGATGGTGCCGCCCGTGTCGCCGCAGAGAAGGGCGATGCTGTTGAGTCGGTTGTCGGTGGATGCTCCCATACTGTCCAACGTTGCGGAGGGGATGATATGGTGCGAGAAAGCGGTGTCCGACAGGAAGCTAGTGCCGAAAGGCAGGGACAGGAGGCCGGCGTTGCCGTTGCCCAGCGTGTCGACAAGGTGGAGGGATTGCGGTCCGCAGTCCTGAAGAGTGCGGAACAGCTGTGTGTCGGACCAAGCCCCTGTGTCGGTTCCGCAAATGGCCCGCACCGCCCAGCGGTAGGAGGAGAAAGCGTCCAAGCCGCCGAGGACGACGGAGGTGTCGTTGGCAATGGTGTCGCGGGCTGCACTGTCGGTCTGTATCGAGACTCCCCTGCCGCAGACTACCTGATACAGGGGCGACCCCATATTGCCGTTGTGCCACTCCAGCCGGACGTGGTGTCCGTCGATGGGGGTGGCGGTAAGGTTCGTAGGCGCGAGGCAGGCGGGGCGTTCGGTGACGGCAAGGTCATCCAGAAAGCAGAGCGCAGGGCTTGGACCGGACCTTACGCCGAAAGCCACACGGCGCCCTGTGCCAGTATCGTCGGCAAATTCGGCCGTGTATTGCCGATAGAACGGTGAGAGGGTGAAGGAGTCCACAGCCACCAAGTCGGTGGCAGGCAGACTGTCGGGCAGCAAGAGGATATACAGTTTAGCGTTGCCGGTATCGCCCTTGGCCCAGAAGTCGATGCGCAACCGCTGCAACGAGTGGGTGGCATCCAGCGGAGGGAGGGCGGCACAGGCATAGCCCTCGTGCGTCGTTGAGGCGGGAAGATGGAAATAAAGCGAGCGGCTGCCGCTGCGGGCGTTGACGAGATCGCGTACCACGTAGGGACCGGCCACGCCTGTGTCCGTGGTATTGTAGACGCGCATCCAGCCCTCGGGGAGGGACGATGACGGTCCGACGCTGTCACCCTCAAAATCATGGTAATAAGGCAGACTCAAAGCACCCTGGGCGTAAAGTCCACCCATGGCACCCATGACCATCGTCAACAAAAGCAGGATACACTTCCTTCTCATGCTGACGTTCTTATATGTTGATATTGATGGTGTTGACCTGTCGGCATACAACATGTATTGAAACTGCAAAGATACTATTTTTTTTCCACTCAACAAAAAATGAATAACCCTCAACGCCGTCCAGCCGACAAAGTGCCGCCAACTATTCATCCTGGCAACAGTGCCGAGGGGAAAAGAAGAGGGGGTCAGCGCGCAGCACCGACCCCCTTTTGAGGAATCTTTTTTAATTGAGAATTGAGAATTTAGAATTGAGACCTGTAGGGTGATAATTTTCAACTCTCAATTCTCAATTCCCAAGGTTATTTCACAACCAGTTTCCTGACCATGTTCACCTGCTCGCCGCTGATGCGGACGAAGTAGGCGCCCTGTGCCAGAGAGCTGACCTCGATGGTCTTGATGCAGTCGCTGTTGCATTCGAGGGTCTCAGAGGCAACGGTGCGGCCATTCATGTCGACCACTTCAATCTTCACCTTGCCGTTCACGCCGCCCACACTGATGGTGGTGGAGCTGGTGGCGGGGTTGGGGAAGATGGTGCAGGTAGCACCGTCGGCATTGGCGATGCTCTGTGTGCCGGTGGTGAAGGTGGTGACAGGCGTCCAGCCGCTGTAGTGGTCGGCATCGCAAATCGCACGCACATAGAGGTCGTATTGCGTGTTGTACTCGAGACCGGTGAGCGTGGCGTGTGGCTCGGTGGCGTTGACGATTGTGCCGCTGCCATGGTTGAAGCCGTGGTTGCCATACTCAACCTCGAAGGCGGTGTTGCCGTTGCCGGGTGTCCAGCTGACGTCGACAGTGTTTAGGTTGACGGTAGTGGTGACGGCAAAGGGGGCTTCGCATTCGATGGTGCATTCGTCGGTGGTGAAGCTGACGCGTGCCCAGTTCTCGCTGGTCCAGTCGGTGCCGCAGACGGCGCGGACGTAGAAGTCATAGGAGGTCTCGCACTCGAGGCCAGTGGCGTTGAAGCTGTTGGAGGTGCAGGGCACTACTGTGCCGGAACCCTGGTCGAATCCAGCGTAACCGTACTCGACAATCCAGCTCCGGGCCATGGTGTCGTCATCCCAAACGATGAGGGCACTGTTGTCGGTGACGTTGCCAGCCGAGACATTGTTCACATTGGGGCAGATGGCCGTGGTGAAAACGGTGGTATCGCTCCAGTCGCCTTCGAGGAAGTCGACACCACACAGCGCACGGATGGCAGCGTTGTAGGTCACACCCGCTATGAATCCGCCCACGGTGGCAGGACGGGTGTTGACGCGGTAGATGCTGTCGATGCCGCCGGGAGTCCACACATGGATGTCCCACATGGTTTCGTTACCCATGGTAGTCCAGTCGAATGTGGCGGTGGCGTTGGTCAGGTCGGTGGTGTGCAGACCTTGCGGCGGCAGGCAGGGCAGACTGTCGGTGATGAAACCGTCGGTAGTCCAGTCGCTGTAGCCGAGGCTGTCGGCGGTGCAGTCCTGACGCACACGGAACATATAGCTGGTGGAGGGCATGAGACCGGTGAAGGTGTAACTGTTACCACTGACAGCGATGCTGGAGTCGGGCCAGAAGGAGGCGGTAGTGGCCTTGATGCTGACCTCATAGTCGGTGCCGGTGCCTGTCCAAGAGACGGTGGCAGAGTGGTAGTCCTGCGTCACCGAAGTGATGACAGGCTGGCGGCAGGATGCGCCGGAGCAGGAAATCAGTTGCATGACAGGACGCCACGAGACCATGGCCTTGTTGCCGGTGTAGGTGCCGTCGATGTTAAACGGGTCGGGGTTGTTGCTGTCCGAATAGTAATGGATGGTCTTGTTGCCCGTGCAGGGTTCGGACTTGAAGACGTAAGAGCTGGCATCGTAGTTGTTGGAGTTGTCGTCGACGATAACCATGAGGTTACCGTTGCCGTCGTAGTGGTACACAGTGTCGAGGGTAAAGAAATTCCATCCCTGCGAGCAGTTCAGCGAGCCGGTGAACACCTTGACGGCAGTAGTGGTGTCGAGTGCCACAATATCGGTGTTGCTGCTAAAGGTGGTCTTTGTGGTAGGCTGGAAATAGATGGTGCAGTTGGTCTTCTTGGTCATTGCGGAGGTGTGGTGATAGTAGTAGCCAAGGTATTGGATGTCCATGGGGCCGCCCAGTTCGGCACTGTCGACGATTACCTCGCTAAGGGTGTATTTATAGAGGTTGTTGACGGGAGCCTGGTAAGCGGTGCCGGAGGAGCTGGCTGAACCGATTGCGCAGAAATTGCCGTTGTCGCAGATGCTGGTGCTCAGCGAGGTGGGGTAGAACCAGCGTGCCGTGTCGCCTACGGTGCAGACGGGACGGATATAGAAGTCGTAGCTGGTGAGGGTGTCGAGGCCCGTGATGACGATGGGATGCGAGAAGACCGTGAGCGCAGTGCCGGCGGCCGAGCCGCGGGTGTAGCCCATCGGACCGTATTCCACCTGCCATTCCATGGCCGGAGTGATGTCGTTCCAGTCGACAGTGATACTGCTGGTGGATGCATCGGTGGCAAACACCTGACGCGGAGCAATGCAGGTGGGGATATAGTCGAGGGTGAAGTCGTCGACGTAAGCATACCACGAGCTGGAGGGGCGGTCGGCCTTAATGGCGACGTAATGGCCATTGCCGGAATAGCTGGACAAGGGGACTTCGACCAGCGACCACGACGTGCCGCTGTAGACCGTCACCGTGTCGACACCCACAAACGAGTTGATGTCGTCGGGGTCAGTCATCACGCCAATCTGGAACGAAGGCATGTAAGTGGCCGTAGAGGCTCTGGACCAAAAGCTGAGCTGCAGGCTGTCGACGCTGATAGTAGTGTCAAGCTCAGGCAAAACAACGCATTGGTAGTCGCCATAAGTGGCCGAAGTGCTGGAATTGTTGTACCAGTAGAGACCATGACTGCCACCGGGGGTGTGGTTGTAGGAGCTGCCGCCAACGTATGGGTATCCACCGTAGGAGGTGCCGTTGTTGAGATGGTGGTAGCAGACAATGAAGTTGGAGGTCGAAGAGCTGGAGCCGGTGGGGTAGCCGTCCAAATCGTCGGACCAAGGCATCACGGCAATCGGGCCGCATTCGGTGCGGAAGGTTCTTGAGCTGTAGAAAGTGGTGTCGGAGCAAGAGGTGCCCACACGAACCTCGTAGTTGCTGTTGGGGTTGAGACCGGTGAGGGTATAGCTTTGGCTGGTGTGACCTGTGACGGCGACAGTCCAGCTGGAAGCGCCGCTCATACGGTATTCGACGGTCCACGAGGTCTCGGTATGACCGGGAATCCAGGAAATGGAGACCGTCGAAATGCCGACGCTGTCGACTTGAACAGCGGGTGCAGAACAGGTGGCGGTAGCGACGCAGTCTCCCTCACCACCGTTGCCGCCTGTAGTCAGGCGCATATTGGAACGCCACACCGAATTGCTTGCAGAGGCTGCTGCCATGGCTGTCAGGTCGTAGGGCGTATCGTTGTTGCAAACACGGTGGGAGATTGAGGATGACTTGGTCTCATAATAGAAATTGGCAGTTGACTCAGTGGCACCGCTGTTTTTCACGATAGCCACAATCATGTTGCTGGAACCGTCGTAGGCGAAAGTGCCGCGGTTGAACTCGAAGTGATTCCAACCCGTCGTGGTGCAGTTGAGGGGTCCCTCATATACCAGTTGCAGGTCGGAGACAGGTGCGAAATCGTTGCACACGGTCATCGTTGTATGGCACATGAAGATGGAGCAGTTGGTTGTATTGACCATGGGTGTTGTGCCGGCATACTGGAAGTCGATGCCGCTGAAATAGGCAGCACCGCTATTGATCTCGGAGGCGAGAATCAGGTGGTTGCAGTAGCTGTAGTTATACGTGCCGTTGACAGGCATAACATTGGTGTTGGAGGTTCCGGGAGTGCCGACAACATAAGTGGCTTCAGGGCTTGAACCGCTGCTGCCACTGCCACCGGTAGTATCCCATTGCAGGCAAGGCAGGGCGCGGGTACTGAAGTTGCGGATGTTTGCAGTACCAGTAGAACTGCCGCATTGGACAGCTATCGAAATGGTATAAGCGGTATCGGGGGTAAGACCTGAAAGCACAATGTAATTGTTTGGAGTGTTGATGGTGGTGGCACCGACCAACGAGTCGGAAGCATAGCCGTAGCGGAGGGTGTAGCTTGCCGGGGTAATGCCTAAGAGGGTGTCGTAATCCCACGAGATATGGGCGTTAGAAACAGTGGCCTGTATTGTGACGTGATCGACATCAGGACAGGAGGGCATAGGCTCCAGGGTGAAGTCGTCGACGTAGGCATACCAGGATGATGCGGGACGAGTGGCTCGCAAGGCTACATTTTGGCCGTGGCCGGTGTAAGTACCCAGGGGAACGGTGAATTCAGTCCAGCTAGTGTTATTGCCCACGGCAACAGTACTGATGGGTGTGAAAGTGGATACATCGGTGGGGTCTGTCATTACGCCAACCTCAAAGCTGGGGCTATATGAGGTAGAACTGGAACGTCCCCAGAAGCTGAACATCAGAGTGTTGATAGGATAGGTATTGGTGTCGACACCGGGGAGTACCACATATTGGTAGTCGCCGTAGGTGCCTGTGGTTATGGAGTTGTACCAGTAGAGGCCTTGACCACCACCAGGCGTATGGTTGTAGCTACTGCCACCCACGTAGGGATAGCCAAAGTAGGTGGAACCGTTGTTGAGGCGTGTCAGGCAGGGTGCAAAGTCGGAGCTTGTGTTGGTGCCGATGCTGGCATCCTCAAAATCATAGGTGTAGGGCAACGAGGTGATAATGTTGCATGCAGTACGGAAAGACACTTGTGTGCTGCCACCGTTACCCCAGGTGCAGTTTGCAGTCACGGTGACGTTGTAGACGGTGTTGGATGTCAAACCGGTAAGGGTAATGGTGGTGTCGTAGGCCGTCACTGTAATGGCACTGTCGGCAGGGTACCCGGCAGGCAGGTATCTTATAGTCCAAGAGGTGGAGGTGCCTGTTTCAACCCAGGAGAGGGTGACGCTGTTTTCTGTGGGGTTGGTAGCCACAAGGTCTTGCACGGCAGGACAGTCGGGTATCTCATCAAGGAGAATGTCGTCGATATAGACGTAGTTATAACCTGTGGTCGGCTGTGGGACCTTGAAGACTATTTGACCGTGGGCTCCTGTATAATTGTTGAACAATACAATGTGTTGGGCATAGGTAGTGGAGCTGTTGGTATAGAGAGAGTCTACAGGTATGAAGGAGGAAGCATCGGTAGGATCGGTCATCACACCCACCACTACGTATGAGTTGTAGGAGGCTGTGACGGAACGCATCCAGAAGGACAACTGCAATCCGTTCAGTGGCACATCGACGGAATCGGTGAGGGGCATGATGGCTATCTGGTCAGAATATGTCCCGGCAGGGGAGTAGGTATAGAAACGCATCGAGTTGGAACCGCTGTGTGAATAGGCGGAGCTGTTGTAGACAATGGGATAGCCGCTATAAGTAGTACTGGTACCGGTGTTGTGGTTCGACCAGCAGGGCGGCAGGTTGTTTACAGACACAGAAGTGGTATTTGCACCGGGGACATTATCGAAATTCTCGGTAAAGGGCAACATGGTAATATTGCCGCAGGCAGTGCGGAAGGTTGCATCAGCCGTGTCGCTGGTCTCCGAACCACAGTCGGCAACAATATAAATGTTATAATTGGTGTTGACATCCAGTCCGGTGAGGGACACGGTGGTGTCGGTGGCCACAACGGACTCGGCATTGTCGATGGTTGAGTCGGAGGGGAAGTAGATGACGTTCCAGGAGGTGGCATGCCCCACTTCTGTCCAGCTCACATCCATGCTGGTTTCTGTGATGTTGCCAGCGGTGATGTTCTGCACCGGCGGGCAGTAGGGCATCAGGTCGAGGGTGATGTCGTCAATGACCAGGGCGTTGTAGCTTGATGTGGGTTGCGGGGCTTTGATGGCAATGTAGCCATGGGGGCCGCTGTAGAGTGAGAGGGGTACTGTATGCTCTTCGTAGGTTGTGGAGCCGTTGGTGTTCACGTCAGCCACGGGGACAAAGGTGCTTGCATCGACTGGGTTGGTCATCACACCCACCACTACATGCGACATGTATGAGGTGGAGGTGGAACGCATCCAGAAGGTCAACTGCAGGTCGGTGACGGGGTACAGCGTCGAGTCGGTGGGGGGCAGGATGGCAATCTGGTCGGAGTAGGTGCCAGCGGTGGTGTAGGTATAGAATCGCATGGAGTTGGTGCCGCTGTGGGCGTAGGAAGAGCTGTTGTAGACGATGGGGTACCCGCTGTAGGAGGTGCTGGTGCCGGTGTTGTGGTTCGACCAGCAGGGCGGCAGATTGTTGATGGCTAACGATGTGCTGGTGGAACTCGGCACACTGTCGAAATTCTCGGTAAAGGGCAAAGTGGTGAGGAAGTCGCAGGCAGTACGGAAGGTGGCGACGGCAGTGTCGCTGGTTTCGGAGCCGCAGTCGGCCACCACCATGACGGTGTAGGCGGTGTTGCTGTAGAGTCCGGTGAGGGTGACGGTGGTGTCGTAGGCCACTGTGGTTTGTGCGGTGTCCATTGACGAACCTGTGGGGAAATATATCACATACCAGCTGCTGGCAGAGCCTACCTCGGTCCAGCTGATGTCGATGCTATTGGGCGTTGGATTGTCGGCAGTGAGGTCCATCACCCTTGGACATGCAGGCATGGGTTCGATGGTGATGTCGTCGATAACCAGGGCGTTGTAGCTTGTGGTGGGTTGAGGGGCCTTGAAGGCGATGCGGCCATGGGGTCCGCTGTAGAGCGAGAGGGGTACGATATGCTGCTGGTAGGCGGTGGAGGCGTTGGTGGCCACGTCGGCTACGGGGACAAAGGTGCTTGCATCGTCGGGGTTGGTCATCACGCCCACCACTATATGCGACAGGTAGGAGGTGGAGGTGGAACGCATCCAGAAGGTCACCTGCAGGTCGGCCAGCGGGAAGAGTGTGGAGTCGACGGGGGGCATGACGGCTATCTGGTCGGAGTAGGTGCCGGGGGTGGTGTAGGTGTAGAAACGCATGGAGTTGGTACCGCTGTGGGCGTACGTTGAGCTGTTGTATATGATGGGGTACCCGCTATAGGAGGTGCTGGTGCCGATGTTGTTGTTCGACCAGCAGGACGGCAGATTGTTTACAGCCAAAGTAGTGGAGGTAGAGCCCTGTTCGCTGTCGAAATTTTCGGTATAGGGCAAAGTGTCGACGGGCAGGCAGGTGGTGCGGAAATTCCGTGTCAGCCACATGCTCGTATCGGTGCCACCACACAGGGCGGCAATCTTGACGGTGTAGGGTGTGTTGGGGGTGAGGTTGGTAAAGGAGGTTGCAGTGTCGTACACTATTGTTGAGCTGACGGTGCCGCCTGCGGTATCCAGTTCTACAATCCACTGGACGGCGGAGCCTGTCTCAGTCCATGACGCTTCAGCTGAATTGTCGGTGATGTTGGAGATGACCAGACCGCTGGGACGGGGACAGGTGGGCATGAGGAAAGAAATGTTGTCGATGGCTCCGGCGGGGTCGTGGACGACACTCCCGTCGTTGGCCCAAGCAAATACCAGGCGGTAATTGCCACTGGTGGGGACGTAGAATTCCTGGGTGATGTTCTGCCACGTCGATGACAGGTTAAGTTTGTTCACAGAACCAGTCAGGTTGATGAATCCTGCGGGAAGCGACGCACTTGACCACGAGTTGGTGGAGGTGCCGCCGGCAGGGTCCTGGCCAGGGGTGAGGATTGCCGAGGCAGGGGCAAGGAATACACGGACATAGTCGTAGCTGCTTTCTCCCTCGCACTTCCAGTCGTAGGAAATTGCATACCCTCCAGAGTCGAGAGTGAATTCGTGGTAGGCATAGACAAATGTCACGGTGGCAGTGTAGGTGTTCGACGTGCCATTGTCGTTAGAAACATACAGACTCTTTGTGCCGCTGTTGTTTGTGGCGGTGCCGATGAACCATTGGTTGGTCTGGCTACCATTCGCAAACACCCATCCGGCAGTGTCGGAGTCGTTGTCGAAGTTGCAGGTGTAATTAAACGCCTGCCCCTGCGTCACCCAAGGGGCGAGTATCATCGCCGCGACGAGTAACAATTGCTGTAGTTGCTTGTTCATGACAAAATAGTTTTGATTAATAATAGGTTTATTAAAAATATGGTTGTTGTTCTGATATAGTATTTTGTTGATTCGGGGTTGTTTATGATTGTTTAGTCAATTGTATGTGGTGTGCAAAGATACTCTTTTTTTTATACATATTCATTTTTTTTATGTGGAAATGGTATTTTGCCCAAATAGAAAAGCAGCTCGATGTGTCATACAAGTCCTCCACGTTTCACGAGCATTACACGTTTTTTTTTGTTGATATGTTGATATGTTGATATGATGTGAGTCGTATAAGCTTATCAACCTATAAACGTATCAACGAATATGCTGAAGGTACGTGATCTTATTAACCCCACACGAATTGAGGTGCCGTGTGAGGGTGGGGCAGATACTGTTATTCAGCGTGACAGAGGTATGCTACCTTGTTGATTGATATGATGTAGCGTGTCTTCGACACGCACAGGGACGGTCTCTGTCGGCCCACACTGTACACCTATGGCGTTTGGTGTGGGGTTGATGGGATTGTGTCCCTCCAGCACACTCATGCCTTCGTTATAAAATAAGTAATATATAATGTTGATTTTGTATTACTTACTATTGTTCTGATTCTTTTTGCCGGGCACTAATGACCAGTAATAGATGCTTGATACTACATTCTACTTTGAATGTGCATCTTTTAACTTTTATTTGTAGAACCTAAATAATAGCTAAAATAGATGTAAGAAATAAGTAAGGTACAAAAGGTTAATATCGAGGCATTGCAGGAAGGAGGCATAAAAAGAGGGGGCGGCGCGCAGCGCCGCCCCCTCTTTAAGGAATTGAAAAGTGAAAAGTGAAATTATTGGAGTAACGATTTCAATTTTCAACTTTCATTTTTCAATTTATTTCACGATCAGCTTTCTGACCATGTTGACCTGTTCGCCGCTGATGCGGACGAAGTAGGCACCCTGTGCCAGGGAGCTGACTTCCATGGTCTTCACACAGTCGCTGTTGCACTCGAGGGTCTCGGAGGCAACGGTGCGGCCGTTCATGTCGACCACTTCAATCTTCACCTTGCCGTTGACACCGCCCACGCTGATGGTGGTAGAGCTAGTGGCGGGGTTGGGGAAGATGGTGCAGGAGGCACCGTCGGCGAGGTTGATGCCCTGTGTGCCAGTGGTGAAGGTGGTGACAGGTGACCATCCGCTGTAGTTGTCAGTTCCGCAGAGGGCACGCACATAGAGGTCGTATTGAGTGTTGTAGTCGAGACCTGTGAGCGTGGCGTGGGGCTCGGTGGCGTTGACGATGGTGCCGCTGCCGTGGCTGAAGCCGCGGCTGCCGTACTCAACCTCGAAGGCGGTGTTGCCCTCGCCTGGTGTCCAGCTGACGTCGACGTTGTTGAGGTTGACGGTGGCGGTGACGCCGAAGGGAGCGTCGCAAGGTTCGGCACAGTAGTCGGTGGTGAAGCTGACGCGTGCCCAGTTCTCGCTGGTCCAGTCGGTGCCGCAGACGGCGCGGACGTAGAAGTCGTAGGAGGTCTCGCACTCGAGGCCAGTAGCGTTGAAGCTGTTGGCGGTGCAGGGCACTACGGTACCGGAGCCTTGGTCGAAGCCAGCGTAGCCGTATTCAACTATCCAGCTTTGGGCCATATCGTCGAGGTCCCAGATGATGAGGGCACTGTTGGCCGTGACGTTGCCAGCGGAGACGTTGGCGACGTTGGGGCAGATAGCGGTGGAGAAGGTCACGGTATCGCTCCAGTCACCCTCGAGCAGGTCGACCCCGCAGAGGGCACGGATGGCAGCATTGTAGGTTACACCGGCGATGAAGCCGCCCACCGTAGCGGGACGGGAGTTGACGCGGTAGATGCTGTCGATGCCGCCGGGAGTCCAGACGTGGATATCCCAGTTGGTCTCGTTGCCGTTGACGGTCCAGTCGAGGGCAGCGGTGGCGTTGGTGACTGCGGTGGCATGCAAGCCGGTGGGCGTGAGGCAAGGCAGGCTGTCGGTGACGAAGGCGCCTTCAACCCACTCGCTGTAGCCGAGGCTGTCGGCATTGCAGTCCTGACGTACACGGAAGGTATAGCCGGTGGAGGGCAGGAGGCCGGTGAAGGTGTGACTGGTGCCGCTGACGGCGATGTCGGGTGCAGTCCAGCCGGAGGCTGTGGTCTCCTTGATGTTGACTTCGTAGTCGGTGCCTTGGCCTGTCCATGCGACGGTGGCGGAGTGGTAATCCTTGGTGACAGAGGCAATGACAGGAGCCGCGCACACGGCACCGGATGAGGTCACCTCGACGTTGTCGATGCAGCAGGAGTAGAAGGTGGAGTTGTAGTACCACATGAAGGCGATATAGAGTGCGGAGTCGGGTACATTCTCGAACGAGACAGTGTCGTAGACGCCATATCCGGCAGGTTGGGCACCGTTGCCATTGTGCACCGTTGCAGACGAGGCAGGATGAGAGACGACTGAGACAAAGTCGGTGGTGAAGTCGTCACCGGTCATGTATCCTACGGAGAGGGTGCCGTTGGTGCTGCTCTCGGTGCAGAACCAGTAGCTCAATGTCAGGCTTCGGACGGGAGTGGCGAACTGCGGCAGACGGACGTACTTGGTGTTGCCGTAGGTGGTAGAGCTACCGCTGGTGAGGGTGAGGGCGTTGCCGCTGACGGAGTAGGAATAGGTGCTGCCGTTAGTGACGTGGGGCGTGTAGGCTACAGTGGTGCCGTTGGTGTAGCCGACCCAGCAGGGAGGCAGACTGCCTTCGGAGCTGTAGGCTGTGCCGGTGATGGCATTGAAGTCCTGGACGTAGGGCGGTACGATAAGGTCGCAGGCGGTATAGGCGCTGATGGGCTCGCACCAGTAGCCGGAGTCGGTGGCGCTGCAGATGGGACGCACACGCACCTGATAGGCTGTGGCGGGGCTGAGGCCGGCGATGGTGGCAGGATGCGAGGTGACGATGGTGCGGATGGTGGTGTCGTTGCCAGTGTATTCCACCTGCCACGAGGCAGCGGAGATTTGGTCGATCCAGTCGAGGGTGATGGAATTGGGTGTGGCAGCGGAATCGGTGAGTGATACCACAGGCGGGCAGGTGGGGAGGTATTCGACCGTCACATCGTCGATGTAGTGGTAGCTGTAGTAGGTGGAGGTGGAGGTGGTGTAGTAGTTGCGGAAGGCGATGATGCGGCTGTTGCCGGTGTAGGAGCCGAAGTAGACGGTGTAATGGACATGGGTGCTGTTGGGGGAGTTGATGGTCTGGATGGGGATGAAGGTGGAGCCTTCCATCACACCGACCTCAAGGCCGTAGGAGGTGGAGGTGGTGTAGTCCCAGAAGGAGAGCTGCAGGCTGTCGAGCGGGGCTGTGACGGGCGGGAGCATGTGGTAGCCAATGCCATAGAGACGGTAGCTGTAGCTGCCACTGTGGGCATAGGTGGAGCTGTAGTAGACCTGCGGCAGGTAGGAGCCTGTCTGGTAGGTGGCGGAGCCGGTCATGATCTGGTCCCAGCAGGGGACATAAACACCTGTGGCCGAAGTGGTGGAGGTGGTGAGGGTGTCGAAGTTCTCGCTATAGGGCAGCGATACTGCAACGCAGGGAGTGCGGTAGGTGTTGGTGTAAGGCAGGGAGGTGTCGCCCACTCCGCAGATGGAGCGGATGGTGACCGTGTAGCTGGTGTTGGCGGCCAGACCTGTGAAGGTGTGGGCGGGGGAGGTGACCACAACAGCGGTGGAGCCGAGGGTGACTTCCCAAGCACTTTCGGTGCCGCCAGGAGTCCAGGAGAGGTTGATGCTGTCGGCAGTGAGTGCAGCAGAGATATTCTGGGGCATGGGGCAGGAGTTGCGGGTCAGGCTAATATTGTCGATAGCACCCGGAGGTGTGGTGCCGCCACTGCCGTCGTTGGTCCAAGAGAAGACCAGCTTGTAGTTGCCGGGAGTGCTGATGTGGACAACACCGACACGGGTCTGCCAAGTGGTCTGCAGGTTGAGGCCATAGGGGGTGGTAGTTTTGCCGGTGAGGTCAATCCACGGGGCTGGGGCGATGGTTTGGCCAAAGTTGTAGGAGCTGGTGCCGAAGAGGGGTTCGCCAGCATCGAAAGTGGTGGCGGCGGGAACGAGCAGGACACGGATGAAGTCGTAGCTGCCCTCACCGTTGCACTTCCAGTCGAAGGAGTAGGCATACTCGCCCGAATCGCTGAGATGGAAGGTGCGTACGGCGTAGGAGTAGCTTATGCTACTGTTGGTGTAGCTGTTGGTACTGCCGTCGTTGGTGACATACATCGAGCGGCCGGTGTTGCCGGTGGCATTACCCACCATCCAGTAGTTGGTCTGGCCGGAGGTGTAGAGGTCCCAACCATTGACGCCGGGATTCTCGAAGTCGCAGAAGTAGGGCACTGCGGAGGGAGAGGCAGCAAGCGTTGTGGCCGTAATGTGACGTTCGGCGATAGAACCGCCGCAGTCGGGGTAGACATAGATATAGTAGGTCATACCCGAATCGAGGCCTGCCATGGTGTAGAGGGTGTCGGTGACAAGTATCGGGGTGACACCGCTGCTGCCGGGAGTGAAGTTGACGGTGTCGTATTCGACATACCAAGCGGTGTTGGTACTGCTGGTGTCGGTCCAGGCAATGGTGATGGAGTCGAGACCGGTGTAGGTGACATGGAGGTCTTCGACGCGCGAGCAGGCAGGGAGCAGCTCAAGCTTGATGTCGTCGACGTAGGCATACCATATACTGGTAGGACGCAGGGCGCGGATGGCTATATATTGACCATAACCGGTGAAGCCGCCAAAGCCTACGGTGTATTCCGTCCACTCGGTAATGCCGGGGATGGAGATGGTTTGGATGGGCTGGAAGGCGGTGTCGGTGGCGCTTTGCATCACACCCACCTGGAAGACGGGAGAGTAGCTGGTGCTGCTGGACTTGGCCCAGAAGACAAGCTGGAGGGTGCTGATGGGCAGCGTTGTGGTGTCGACCGGCGGGAGGATAAGATACATATAGTCGCTATAGGTTCCAGTAGTGGTGTTGGCATACCAGTAGAGGCCTTTGCCACCACCGGGGGTGTGATTATAGGTGGTGGAAGCGGAGACGTAGGGATAGTTGCCATAGGAAGTGCCGTTGTTGAGCAGTGCCCAGCAAGGAATGAAGGGTGTTCCGGTGGAGCTGCTTGTTGTGGCCTGTGCTTCAAAGTCCTCGAAGAAAGGTAATGCGTCGATTGAACCACAAGCGGTGCGGAAGGTATAGACGAACGACCAGTTTGCGGTATCGCCGGTGCATACGCCGCGGACATAGACATCGTATGGCGTATTTGCCGAGAGGCCGGTGATGGTGACGCTATCGTTATAGATATATGAGATGGTGGTGCCGGTGCCTCGGGTAAAGCCAGTGGGACCGTATTCAATCTCGTACTCGTCGGCTCCGTTGGAGTACCAGCCGATGGTGGCATCGGTCATAGTGACGTTGCGTGCCGAGACATGGGACACACGGGGACAGTTGGGAGCGTTTTCGAGAGCAAAGTCGTCGGTGTAGGCATACCATGCCGAGGAGGGTCTGTTGGCGCGGAGGGCTACATACCGACCAGAGCCGGTGTAGTTGCTGAGGACAGACTCATAAGGCAACCAGTTGGTGGTGGAGTGGTCAATGACGATAGTGTCGACGTATTGGAAGGTACTGATGTCGGTCGGGTCGGTCATCACGCCCACATAGAATATGGGAGCATAGGATGTGCCGTTGGGTCTGGCCCAGAAGGTCAGCTGCAACGTATTGATGGGATGGGAAACAACATCCACGGGAGGCAGGACGACAACCTCGTAGTCGCCGTAAGTGCCGGTGGTAGTGGATGCATACCAGTATAGGTTGCGGCTGCCGCCGTGTGGTGTAGAGCTGCTGACATACGGGTATCCCGGATAGGAGGAGCCGTTGTTGAGGTGGTGCCAGCAGGGGATGACGGGACGGGTGGAGCTGGAACCTGTGGCCAGATCCTCAAATCCATAGTAGTAGGGGATATTGATGGAATGGCAGGGAGTGGTATAGGAGATTGTGGCCGACATGTTGGTGTCGACGCAGTTTGCCGTGACACGGAATATATACTGAGTGTTGGGCTGCAGGTCGGTCATCAGGAAGGTCTGGCTAGTGCTGGTGGTTGCAGTGCTCACATTGGTCCAATCGTTGGTGTCGGCACGGCGGTAGTCAACATCCCACGAGGATTCCTGATAGCCGGGAATCCACGACAGCTCGAGATTGCCGATGATGTCAGGGGTGATGCTTACGGCCGGGGGAAGGCACGAGGACCATGCGATGCAGTCGGCGCCACCGCCGGAGACGAGGCGTGTGTTGCTGCGCCAATACGACTGGCCCGCACGGGCGGCATCCATCGCGGCGGGGGTGTAGGGTGTGGAACCGTAGACACGGTGGGTCATGGCCGAGCCTTCCGAAGTCGAGATGGTCTGATAGCGGAATATGTAGGCAGTACCGTCGGACGAGCCGCTGTTGTCGACAATGGCCACACAGAGGTTGCTGACGCCGTCGTATTGGAACGTGCCTTGGTTGAACATAAAGTAGTTCCAGCCCGAAGCGGTGCAGTTGAGCGGTCCCACATACACCAGCTGCAGCTGGCTGTAGGGTACAAAAGTGGAGTCGGACGACAACATGTGCGCACGGGTGGTGTTGGCCAAGTAGATGGAGCAGTTAGTGGCATGAGTCATGGGTTGCGTGTAGGCATAGTCGAAGCCGATACCACTGAACATGGTCGGACCCGTCACGTGCATTTCTGTCGCGAGGAACAGATGCTGACAATAGCTGTAGTTGTAACTTTGGTTGAGGGGCATGACATTTCCTGTCGAGGTGCCGGGGGTTCCCAGCACAACGGTGTCGGCAGGGCCGCCGGCATCGCCGCCGGTGGTATCCCACGCCACGCAGGGAAGCATCTGCGTGTTGAAGGTGATGGCATAAGGCTCTCCGGAACCGCCGTCGCACTGAGCCGACACTGAGAGCCAATAGGAGGTGTCGGCATCGAGCCCCGTCAGCACCAGATAGCTGTCGGTGGTCGTGATAGTGGTGGGCGTGGCGGTAGAGTCGTCGGCATAACGATAGCTCACATCATAACCCGTCGGGGTGCCGATGGCCTCGTCGTAACTCCAATCCAAACGTGCTGCCGAAGCTGTAGTCTGCACATTTAACGATGTGATGGGCGGGCAGGAGGGCATCTCCTCGATGGTGAAGTCGTCGGTATAGGCATACCACGCACTGCTGGGACGGTTAAGCCGAACGGCGAGATAATTGCCGTAACCGGTGAAGGTACTGAAGGCAGTGGTGAATTCCTGCCAGGTGGTGACGTTGGTTACATTGATGGTGGCCACCTGCTGGAAGGTGGAAACATCGTCGGGGTCGGTCATCACGCCCACATGGAACACGGGCGAATAACTGGTGCTGGAGGGACGGGCCCAGAAGGTCAGCTGCAACGTGTTGATGGGGTATACCGTGGTGTCGATGGCGGGAAGCACGACAATCTCGTAGTCGCCATAGGTGCCCGTGATAGTGCTGGCATACCAATATAGATTGCGGGTGCCGCTGTGAGGCGTGGTGCTGCTCACGTAGGGATATCCAAAATAGGATGTGGCATTGTTGAGGTGATGCCAGCAGGGAATCTCTGGACGTATAGAGCTGGAGCCTGTGGAAAGGTCTTCGAAGCCGTAGGTGTAAGGCAGGCTGTTGATGAGACCGCACGCCGTACGGGCCGTAACGGACACCGCACTGCTGGTATCCATGCCGTCGCAGAAGGCACTGACCGAAAAGGTATAGTAGGTATTGGCACTCAAATCTCCAATGGCGAAAGTTGTATCGTATACAATGTCTTCATTGGTGCCATAGCTGACAATCCAAGCATTCTCGCTGCCTAGCGGTGACCACGACAAATAGATTGAGTCGGTTGTTGCACGGTCCACCGTCAAGTCGTGTACTGGCAAGCAAGAGGGAGCCTCGTCAAGAACCAAGTCGTCGATGACCAAGGCGTTGTAGCTCGAAGTTGGTTGTGGGGCCTTGATGGCGATACGGCCGTGCGGTCCCTCGTAGGCGGCCAGCATCACTGAATGCTGCTCGTAGGTTGTGGAGCCGTTGGTCTCCACCCGTTCCACCGGGACAAAGGTGCTGGCATCCGTCGGATCCGTCATCACTCCCACCACTACAAACGACTGGTACGAAGTAGACGTGGAACGCATCCAGAATGAAAGCTGCAGTCCCTGCAACGGCAACACCGTCGAATCCGTCGGTGGCAGGATGGCTATCTGGTCGCTATAAGTGCCGGCGGTGGTGTAGGTGTAGAAACGCATGGAGTTGGTGCCGCTGTGGGCGTAGGTGGAACTGTTGTATACCATCGGGTAGCCGCTATACGACGTACTTGTACCCGTATTGTGGTTGGACCAGCATGGAGGCAGATTGTTCACCGCCACCGAAGTGGAGGTCGACCCTGTCACGCTGTCGAAATTCTGTGTATAGGGAAGCGTCGTGAGGCTCACACAGGGCGTCAGCACCTCTGTGCCGAGAAAGAAACTAGTGTCGCCGTTCAGGCACAACCCTGCCACTTGCACCGAATAGTGGGTGGCAGGCGAGAGGCTGCTGAAAGAGATCATATTGGTATATTCAACATTCTCATACACGAGGGAATCACCCTCCAGCAGTCTTACAAGCCACGACGTCGCGTCGGACGTGTCCGTCCAACTGGCGTCAAAACCGTATGGACTCAGATTGGTCACAGTCATTGCCGTCGGCTTGGGGCAGGTAATGACAGGACGGACAAACTCATAATAGCGCCCAGCCCCCGGCCACGTGCTGTACGTCGTCGAGTGCGCGCCGTTGCTGTAGATCAACGTGTGGGTGGAAGGATTGACGATGATGATATTGTCCGCCGTCTCAGCAAGACCGATATGGAAACTGGTGGGCGTGGTGGCAGGAGCTGTCGAAGCATACACAATCACCACCTTCGACGAATCCTCATGCAGCTGCACCTGCCACTTCACATCGCCGGGATAGCTGTTGCCGTAAGTGTAAGAGAGGGCAAACTCGCACACGAACACACGGTTCGGTGCCGTGCCCGTCAGTTGGTAATGTACATAACCGTCGCTGCCCGTGCTCATATCCCGGGCAATGCCGCTAATCTTCGGCAGGTTGGCATTGTAATAGCTGGAATTGAACATGCCGCCCTGCGTAGTGCCAAGGGTGGCAGTCGAACCCAGACGGAACGTGCCGTTCGAGCTGACGGAGAACTGACTGTACGTCCCCTCCCCAAACGGGAAGTTGAAACCAATGTTGTAAACACTGGAGGCTACGTCGTCACTATACTCCGTAAACACATTCGACGGACTGCCCAAGTCAATCCACCTCGAATTGTCGACGCCAGTCGCGAACTGGTACACATCCAGCGACTGGCCTTGTGTCACCCAAGGGACGAGAAGTATCGCCGCCAAGAGTAACAGCTTTTGTAGACGTTTTTTCATGACTAATACTTTTTGATTAATAATTGATTTTGTTATTTTGTGATATATTATTGTATTCTATATAGATGCGTTTGAGAGGCTCTGTCCAACAAACATACAAATATATATGTTTTTATTGAATCACAAACATTATTCTTGTACCCCATTGATGAAAATAATATATTGAAAATGAATTGGATATACTCTAGTTTAATTGCATGGATGGTTGAAATATTATCTTTATCTTTATAGATTATCTCTGTGCTGTGGTGATTTTAAGTTAAACAATAGTGTTCTCTCATTTTGATTGTTGTCTGTTTAGTGAAAAGTGCGGGTAGGGAATTGAGTGGTTTTAAGTGGAAGGAAGGTGATGTAATAGTCTTTATTTAGTGTTAATTGGTAATATAAGAGGGGGCGGCGCAATGCGCCGCCCCCTCTGAGGAATCGTTTTTTTATTGAGAATTAAGAATTGAGATGGCGTCCTTCAACCCTTTCATGCCAATTTCAATTTGCTTGTTCGTTGTCCGTCACCCTGACGGGCAACGAGCGGACTAGTAAGCAGCAGCGAACAAATGAGCGACGGACCTACTACGAAATAAGTGGGGCAGCACAACGCGCTGCCCCACTTTTGAGGAATCTTTCTCTAATTGAGAATTTAGAATTGAGAATTGAGACCTGTAGGGTGATAATTCTCAACTCTCAATTCTCAATTCCTAAAGTTACTTCACAATCAGTTTCCTGACCATGTTGACCTGTTCGCCGCTGATGCGGACGAAGTAGGCACCCTGGGCGAGTTTGTCAACTTCCATGGTCTTGACGCAGTCGCTGTTGCACTCGAGGGTCTCGGAGGCAACGGTGCGGCCGTTCATGTCGACCACTTCAATCTTCACCTTGCCGTTCACGCCGCCCACGGTGATAGTGGTGGAGCTGGTGGCGGGGTTGGGGAAGATGGTGCAGGAGACACCGTCGGCATTGGCGATGCCCTCCGTACCGGTGGTGAAGGTGGTGACGGGGCTCCATCCGCTGTAGTTGTCAGCACCGCAGAGGGCGCGCACGTAGAGGTCGTACTGAGTGTTGTAGTCAAGACCTGTGATGGTGGTGTGCGGCTCGGTGGCGTTGACGGTGGTGCCGCTGCCGTGGCTGAAGCCGCGGCTACCGTACTCAACCTCGAAGGCGGTATTGCCCTCGCCGGGTGTCCAGCTGACGTCGACAGTGTTCAGGTTGACGGTGGCAGTGACGCCGAAGGGAGCGTCGCAAGGTTCGGCACAGTAGTCGGTGGTGAAGCTGACGCGTGCCCAGTTCTCGCTTGTCCAGTCGGTGCCGCAGACGGCGCGGACGTAAAAGTCGTAGGAGGTCTCGCACTCAAGGCCGGTAGCGTTGAAGCTGTTGGAGGTGCAAGGCACGATGGTGCCGGAGCCTTGGTCGAAGCCAGCGTAGCCGTACTCAACTATCCAGCTCTCGGCCATGTCGTCGAGATCCCAGATGATGAGGGCGCTGTTGTCGGTGACGTTGCCAGCGGAGACGTTGGCCACGTTGGGGCAGATGGCTGTTGCGAAGGTCACTGTGTCGCTCCATTCACCCTCCATCAGGTCGACGCCACAGAGGGCGCGGATGGAGGCGTTGTAGGTGAGGCCGGCAATGAAGCCGCCCACGGTGGCGGGACGGGTGCTCACGCGGTAGATGCTGTCGACACCGCCGGGAGTCCAGACGTGGATGTCCCAGTTGGTCTCGTTGCCCAGGACGGTCCAGTCGAGGGTGGCAGTGGCATTGGTGACGGCGATGGCATGCAGGCTGTCGGGAGCGAGGCAGGGCAGGCTGTCGGTGGTGAAAGTGCCTTCGATCCACTCGCTGTAGCCGAGGCTGTCGGCATTGCAGTCCTGACGCACGCGGAAGGTGTAGCTGGTGGAAGGCATCAGGCCGTTGAAGGTGTGGCTGTTGCCGCTGACGGTGATGTCGGGTGCAGGCCAGCCGGAGGCAGTGGTCTCCTTGATGTTGGCCTCGTAGCTGGTACCGCTGCCGTCCCAAGTGACAGTGGCGGAGTGGTAGTCGTTGGTGACGCTAGTGATATTAGGTGTCTGGCAGACAGGTGCGGCACCGCAGGCGATGAAGCGCAGGTCGCCGACACAGTAGATGGTTCCGCTGGTGCCGCCAGTAGGATTGGTAGGAGAGTAGGCACTGCCGTCCTGATAGAGGTAGCGAGTGCGGAGGGTAGTGGTGTTGTGGACGTTGAAGCTGGCACCGGACTGGTAGGAACCGTGACGGCGGTTGACAGCGACCAAGAGGTTGCTGTGACCATCCCAGGTGAAAGTGCTGTCAAGCTCGAAGGTGAACCATCCACCGTCGGTGTAGGAAAGGTCAGCTAAGAAGGTGACCTGTACGAACTGGTGTGTAGAGTCGGGCAGGATGAAGCCGCCACTGAGGTCGGACTCGGGCACATTGGCCAGATAGATGTCCATGTTGGTGTAGTAGTCGCCCTGGTTGCCATTGACGGGATTGAATGCCATGTGGGTGATAGGTGCAGTGATGCCTGCAAGTTCGGCACTATCGACAAGTGTCTGGATGTAGCCGTAGTTGTAGAAACTATAACCCATAGGAGCATACGTGCTGGTTCCTTCCGTCATAGAGCTGTTATAGCTGAGGGCGGTTTGCTGTCCTTCACACATGTCGGTAAGGAAGTCGTAGCGGTCGCTGAAGAGGCTGCTGTCGGTTCCACATATCTTCTGCACCCAGACAGAGTAGTTGGTCTCTGGGTCGAGACCTGAGATGACCAGTCGGTTGGTGTTAGTGGTGACATAGGTGTTGGTGCTGGGGTCACTGCCAGTTTGACGGTAGACAACGCGGTACTGTGCAGTAGCGGGGCCGTCCCAACCGATGGTGGCCGAAGTCATGCTGAGAGCAAGATCCCTTACATTGACAGGACGCGGGCAAGTGCTGTAGTCGATGTGGATATTGTCGACTGCTGCAGGACCGCCGATGAACGGGTAGGAAGCACCGGTGTTCTGGTTGAACCAGAAGAAGGCTACACGATGGATGCCATGGATGGTATCGAACGAGGCCTCGTAGGTGTTCCATGTAGTGTCGAGACGTGCGAATGTGACGACATAAAGGTCGTTGACATTGCCCCAAGGCGATGTGATGCCCGAAGAGGAAGCTTCGACAGCTGCGGCAGGATCGACAAGGAAGACCATCAGTCCGTCGTAAGTGTTGGAGACGGTGCCACCCACTTTGGCGCTGAAGGTGATAGTGAAACTACTGTCGATGGTGCCGAAGTCGATGTCGCGGTAGGCTGCGGCATTGACCACAGAGGAGAAGTTCTGGTTGCCGTATGTGGTACCATTGTCGGGCGAGATGTACATGGCGTAGTTGCCAGCACCGGCCACGGCAGAGCCACGGAACCAGTTGATGGTGGAGTTGGAGTTGGTTTGCCATCCATCCCATTCGGTTGCACTCTCGAAGTCGTAGTTGTAGGGGATGGTGGCAGGAATCTGTGCGGTGTTGAACGGGCAGGGAGTGCGGTTGTAGAAGGCTGTGTCGCCATTGCCGCAGAGACTGCGTACATAGTACTCACCGATGTAGGATGAAGGAAGACCTGTCAGTACATAGGGGTTGGTGCCGGCAGTGACTTGTGTGCCAGTGCCGGGCTGGAAGCCGCGAGGACCATATTCAATCACCCAGCTGGTGGCACTTTCGGGTTCGTGCCACTGGAGGGTTACAGAACTGGAGGTAGCGTTATAGGCAATGAGCGAGTCGGGACGCGGGCAGGGTGAGATGGGCTCGATGGTGAAGTCGTCGATGTAGGCATACCAGTAGCTGCCAGTCATGCCATAGGCTGAACGCAGAACGAAGCGGTTGCCGTAGCCGGTGTAGTTGTTGAGGGGGAATTCGAAGAGTTCCCACTCGGTGTTGCCGTTGATGACGAGTGTGTCGACCGGAGTGAAGGAGGTGGGATCGTCGTCGGTCATGACACCGATAACGAAGGTGGGAGTGTAGGAGGAGCTGGAAGCCTTGCCCCAGAATACCAGCTGAAGGTTGTTCATGGAGAGGACGTTGGTGTCGATAATGGGGAGTGCCACCATCTGGTAGGTGCCGTAGGAAACGGTGGAGGTTACATACCAGTAGAAGCCCTTGCTACCGCCGGGAGTATGGTTGTAGGTGGTGCTGCTGGAGAGGTAGGGATAGTAGTAGGAAGTGGCGTCGGTGAAGCGCTCCCAGCAGGGGACGTTGAAGTTGCTGGAGGACGAGCTGGTGGTGTTGTAACCCTCCAAATCGTCGTTCCAAGGCATGGTGTTGATGATGATGCATTCGGTACGTGCATTGACAATGGAGGCCTCGCTGGTGTCGCCGGGTGCGCAGATGGCACGGACGGTGATGTCGTAGGGAGTGTTGGGTGTGAGGCCAGTGATGAACAGTGTGGAATCGTTGACGACGGTGCTGTTGCCGTCGTAGGTGACTATCCATTGATGCTCACTGCCGGAAGGTGTCCATGAGATGCCCAGCTCGGTGGTACCTACACTGTCCACAACGACTTCGAGGGGTGCGGGGCATGAAGGCAGCGAATCGAGCATGATCTCGTCGATGTATGCATACCAGGTGGCGGTGTTGCGCAGGGCGCGGACGGCAATATAGCTGCCGTTGCCGTTGTAGCGGCTGAGCGGGATGGTGTAATACTGCCAAGTGGTGCTGTTGCCCAAGTTGAGCGTGCGCAGGCGAGTAAAGTTCGTGTCGGTGGCGTTGTTCATTACGCCCACTTCAAGCACCGGGTAGTAAGAGGTAGAACTGCTCTTGGCCCAGAAGCTGAGCTGCAGCATGTTGGCGGAGAATAAAGTGGTGTCGATTTCGGGGAGGATAACGTACTGGTAGTCGCCGTAGGAACCTGTAGAGGTGGTGTTATACCAATAGAGGCCCTTGGTGCCGCCACTGTGACTGTACGAAGTGCTGTTGGCGATATAGGGGTAGCCGTAGTAGGTAGTGCCGTTGTTGAGACGGTTCCAGCAGGGAGCGAAATCGTAGCTGGATGACGAACCGGCTCTGTAGGACTCGAAGTCTTCGAAGAAGGGCAATGAGTCGATGGCGTGGCACAGCGTACGGAAAGAGATGGGGAAGGACCAATCGCTGGTGTCGGGGTAGCAGTATCTGCGGACATACACGTCGTAAGCAGTGGTGTGGCTCAGACCTGTTAGGGTGAGCGTGTCGTCGCTGTAAATATGATGGGGAGTGCCGAGGTCAGGCGAAGTGCCCGAGGGGACACAGACCACATCGAACTCGGTGGACTCTCCACCGTTCCAGGAGACAAAGGCATCATAGAGACCGATGTTGCTGACGGTGACATTCGTCACACGCGGGCATGCGGGGATGTAGTCTACGGTGAGGTCATCGAGGTAGGGGTAGCTGTATTCGCCATTGGGTGACATCAATGCGATGTATCCGCCGTCGCCGGTGTAGCTATTGAGGAAGAACTCGAAGGGTTGCCACTCCGACAGACTGGTATTCGTGGCGCTACCCAGTTCGGTGAACGTGGTGACATCGTCGGGGTCGGTCATGACACCCACTTTCACTGTGTGTGCGTAAGAGGTGTTGGTCTTCAAGAGCCAGAAGAACACGCGAAGGCTATCGATAGAGGGCTGCAAGAGAGGCAGTGTAAAGTAGCTGTATGAAGAGCTTGTGGAGTACATGTACACCGACGAACTGCCGCTGTGGGCGTAGGAGGTGCTGCCGTAGGGGTATCCAGTGGTGGAGGAATAGTTGTTGTGACGAGTCCAGCAACTGGGCATGGCAGCCGATATGCTGCTGCTCGGGAAGTTCTCGAAACTTGTGGTGAATGGAACCGGCTGTGCAACACACGGTGTTATCACGCTGATGGTGGAGGACATGTTGGTGTCGGTGCACTGAGCGGTAACACGGATGTTGTAGGTCTGGTTGGCGATGAGGCCCGTGAAGAGGTAGCCCGTGGTGTAGACCGTGCCTTCGTCAATCCACGTGCCGCCGGCTTCGCGGTATTCCACCTGCCAGGAAGTCTCTTGGTTACCGGCAGCCCAGTCGACGGCAATGAAATCGCTGCCTACAGAGTCGACGGCCACCATTGGACGGGCACAGGTGCCAGTCAAAGAGCAACCATCCCCAATGAAGGTGATGCTGGGCAGATAGGTGTTGGCCGATCCGCTATTGCCTGAAGAGAGACAGTCGGTCAAAGTGAAAGGATTGGAGTCTTTGTACTTGTAAATAGATGCTCCAGTACGGTTGCTGTTGGTACAATAGGCGTAGAAACCCGAAGAGGTTTGGCTGCCGCCCGACTGGTTCATGAACGTGGAAAGTACAATGTTGCTTGCACCATCCCATTCGAAAGGAGTGTCGAAGGTATAATAAATCCAGCCTGTTGATGCGGTAGTTGCAGGACGTACGGTGGGGCCGTAGACAAGCGTCATATCAGCCGGGTCAATCATGTTGGCAGTAGTGCTGAAAGCAGACAGATTGGTGCTGCCCATGAAGATGGTGAGCTCTTTGCTGTAGCTGCCGGCGGAGTTGTAGCCGAGAACCACGCCCTTGATACGTCCACCGCCGATGCCAGCGGCCTGCAGCTCCTCGGCAGTATAGATGGACTGGCAGAAGGTGTTGCCCCAAGCGGAGTTGACAAAGACACCGCTATAGGTCTCTGTACCGTTGGAGAATTGGATGGTATCGGTGACGGTGGTGTCGAATTCGACGCAGGGCATAGAACCTGTGAGGAACGTGATGCTGTCAGGTGTTCCGATGCCGTCAGTACCGCAGACGGGGGTGACGCGAACCCTGTAGGAGGTGTGGGGCGTCAAACCCGAGATGAGTTTGGAGGTGGTGGTGGAGGTCAAAGTGTCCACCGGTGTTCCGCTGAGAGTGGAAACCAGAACGTTGTAGGAAGAGGGAGTGCTTGCGAAACCAGACAGGATGTCCCACGAAACCACAGCACCTGTTGTGCCGGTCTGCCGAACCTCCATGTTGGTGACAGCGGGACAGAGGGGTGCATTCTCGAGGGTGATGTCGTCGACGTATGCATACCACGAAGCACTGCGGATGGCACGGATGGCCACATGTGCACCAGTGCCATTATAGGCAGCAAGGCCCGTGGTGAACTCCTCCCAAACAGTGCTATTGCTGACATTGACCGAGCCTACCTGTACGAAGGTGTTGGCATCGTTGGGGTCGGTCATCACACCCACTTGGAAGTAGGGCGAATAGGAGGTGCTGCTGGCCTTTGCCCAGAACGAGAGCTGAAGGGTGTTGATGGGATGCGAGGTGATGTCGATGGCGGGGAGCACGATGATTTGGTAGTCGCCATAAGTGCCGGTGGTAGATGAGTTGAACCAATAGAGACCGCGAGAGCCTGTGTGGGCGTAGGTGCTGCTGCCCACGTACGGATAGCCGAAATACTGGGAGCCGTTGTTGAGGCGGTGCCAGCAGTCTACAAACGTAGTGCTCGTGGAGGATCCAGTGCTAGAGACGCCGTCGGAGGTTTCGAAGCCCATGGTGAGAGGTATAGTGGTGCTGGGTGTGCATTCGGTGCGGAAAGTGACACTCTCAGTGACAGTGGTGCCAAAGCAGTCGGGTGTGATGTAAGCATCGTACTCGGTGTTGGGCAAAAGTCCGATGAGGGAGAGGGGTCGGGTGCTGGTAGTCTCGTTTGTGCCAGTGCCGGGAGTGAAACCGTGAACGCCATATTCAACCAACCACTGGGTGGCATCGCCACTCTCGGTCCAGTTGAGGTCGGCAGAAGTAGATGTGGTGTTGGAAACTACAATGTCGGTGACCTCAGGACAGTCGGGACTGACTTCCAGTGTGATGTCGTCGACGTATGCATACCATGAAGTGGAACGAATGGCCCGGATGGCTACGTAGTTGCCGTTACCGTTGAAATTGTTGAATCTGACAGTGTTCTTCTCCCAATGGGTATTGTTGCTGATGGAGACACTGCTGACCAGTTGGAAGGTGCTGTTGTCGTTGGGGTCGGTCATTACACCCACCTGGAAGACGGGGTAGTAGCTGGTGCTGGATGCTTTAGCCCAGAAACTGACACGCAGTGTGTTGATGGCATATTGGTCGGTGTCGACGCAAGGAAGGACGATGGTCTGGTAGTCGCCGTAGGTGCCGGTAGTGGTGGCGTTGTACCAGTAAAGACCACGAGAGCCAGTGTGGGCATAGGTGCTGCCACCCACATAGGGATAGCCATAATAGTCGGAACCGTTGTTGAGGTGGTGCCAGCAGTCGACAAAGATGTTGGAGGTGGAGCTACCAATGGCGTTGACGCCATCGGTTACCTCGAAGCCCATGGTGTAGGGCAGGGTGTCCATGGCGTTGCATTCGGTACGGAATGTGAAGAGACTGACGCCGGCGATGCCGAAGCAGTCGGGCGATACGTAAACATCGTAATCGGTGTTGGGCGAAAGTCCCATGATGTTGTAGGGCAGGATGGAGACGGTCTCGGTGGAACCGGTGCCGCGTTCAAATCCATGCTCGCCGTATTCGATGGTCCAGGAAGTGGCAGTGCCGTTCTCTGTCCAGTTGAGGTCGGCCGATTCGGTAGTGACATTAGAGGCTGTGATGTTCGAAACTTCGGGGCAGTCGGGGATTTGGTCGAGGGTGATATCGTCCATATAGGCGTACCAGGTAGAAGAGGGACGCATGGCACGGATGGCGATATAGGCACCATATCCAGTGAAATCGTCGAGTTCGGTGGTGAACTTGGCCCAACTGGTGCTGCTGCCAGGATTGATATTGTGTGTTGCTGCCAACTGGAAGGTGCTGACATCGGTGGGGTCGGTCATCACACCGACATCAAACACGGGATGGTAGGAGGTGCTTGATGCTTTGGCCCAGAAACTGACGCGCATGGTGTTCATGGCAGCCAAGTCGGTGTCGATGGCAGGAAGTACAATATAGTAGTAGTCGCCGTATGTGCCTGTGGTTGTGGAGCCATACCAGTAGAGGCCTTTGGAGCCATTGGGGGTATGGTTGTAGGTGGTGCTGCTTGCAATGTAGGGGTAGCCATAATAGGTGGTTCCGTTGTTGATGTGATGCCAGCAGCGGACAAAGACGTCGTTGCTAGTGGTGTTGGTGGTGGTGTTCTGGTTTTCGAAGTCCTCGATGAACGGGAATGCCGAAATCGGGCCGCAGGCTGTTGCTACATTCAGCGAAGCGCTATGGCTGGTGTCGCTAGCCGAGCAGACGGCTCTGACGGATAAGTTGTAGTCGGTGTTGGGTGTGAGGCTGGTGAATGTATATGTGGTGGTGGCGGCATCGTATTGTGAATAGCCATCGCTGACCACCCATTGGGTTTCGCTGCCGCCAGCGGTCCAAGTGATGGTTGCTTCGGTAGCACCGATGTTGGAGGCAACGACGTTGGTGGGCTTGGGGCATGTGTTGCGGACAATCTGCATATTGTCGATGGCTGCAGGAGGCTGTGTGCCTACACTGACATCGTTGCGCCAGAGAATAACCCATTTGTAGTTGCCCGGTGTGGTGATGGTGAATTCGCCCGAACGGGTCTGCCATGACCCCTGAAGGTTGAGGCGGCCATCGTCAAAGGATATGCCTCCGGCAGGAACACCGTTGGAATTGTTGAATCCGCAATAGTCGCCGGCAATGATATTAGTGCTGGCGGGGACGAGGGCGGTACGGATAAAGTCGTAGCTGCTTTCGCCCTGGGCTCTCCAGTCGAAACTGTAAGCATACGCACCTGTATCGGTGAAGGTGAAGGTGCGGACGGCGAATGAGTAAGAAATGTCGGTAATGCTATAGTTGTTGGTAATTCCGCCGTCGTTGGAGATGTACAGACTGCGGCTACCACCGTTGTTGACGGCAGAGCCAACATACCATTGATTGACTTGCGCTCCGTTAACAAAGTCCCAACCGTTGGAGCCACTGCCCTCGAAGTCGCAGGAGTAAGGAATGGTGGCGGGAAGGCTGGCAAGGGTGGTGAAGGAGATGCCCATGTAGGTGCTGGTGTCGCCAGCGCAGTTGGCACGGACGTATGCATAGTATGTTGTTGCGGGGTCGAGATTGTAGAGAATTATTGTAGAGTCGTTGGCAACCTCGGTGAAAGTGGCGGAACCGCTGCCGGGGACAAAGTCGGTAGTGTCGTATTCAACCACCCAGGTAGTGGCGGTGCCCATCTCGGTCCAACTGATGCTGGCATAGTCCATGCCGAGGCTGTCGACATGCAGATTGGCCACATGGGGGCAGGCGGGAGCCTCGGTAACCGTAATGTCGTCGACATATATATAATTGGAGGAAGAACTACCGGCCTCTACCAAGATGGTGATATAACCAGAGCCGGGGGCTGAGGTCAAAGGCAGTTCGAACAGGTTCCAGTTGGTGGTGCCGTCAGTGCTTACGGTAAAGACATTTTGATAGGTGGTAATGTCTGCCGGGTCGGTCATCACACCCACTTTTATCTGTCCAGAGTATGAGGTGCTGGACTTTTTGGCCCAGAAAGCGAGCTGGAGGGTGTTGATGCTGTCTTCGAATTCAGGCAGGCAGAGCCAGCTGCGGGAACTGGTGGAGTTGCCGTAGAAGTACAGCGAGCGGCTGCCTGTATGGTTCGTCGTGCTGGCATAGGGATAGTTGCTGCTTGAGTAGTTACCGCTGCTCAGGTAGCCACGGTTCCAACAAAGGCTGAGGGGCGAATTCGAACCAGTGGTGGTGAGATCTTCAAAGCCATAGGTGAAAGGCAGGTCGTCGTGAGCGATGGGGCTGCACTCTGTGGCAGCGGTCAGCATGGCGGCAAAGGTGTCGGTTCCGCAGATGGTCATGACACGGATGTCGTAGTAAGTGGCAGGAGTCAAGCTGGTGATTGTGGCAAAAGTGTTGGAAGTGGAGGATGCTGCGGTATTCCAGGTTGAGGTGCCGTGTTCGCGGTATTCAACTTCCCATACGTTCTCATTATAACCAGGTATCCACGAGATGTTTATCTCGGTGGTGGAAACGCTGTCGATGTGAGGTCTGGGAGCGGTACAAGTGTAATTCTGTGAGCAGCCATACATATAAAAATGGATGCTAGCCCGGTTGGCAGTCAGACCTCCGCCGCTGGAGGTGGCATAATTGGCCAGAGTGAACTGTGTGCCGTCTTTATAGCGATAGAGACTGGCACCGGTGTGGGCGGCAGTATAGTATCCGGAGAAGCCGCTGGAGGATTGGCTGGTGCCAGTGGGCTGATTCATGAAGGTGCATACGATGATATTGCTCGTGCCATCCCATATAAAGGGTTGACTGAAGTCGTAGTGCTGCCAGCCAGAGGTGCTCAAGGGATGTGCTGTGGGGCCGTAGACCTGCTGCAGCGTGTTGGGGTCGACATAACTGGTGTTTGTTGCGAAGGAACTGAGATCGGTTTGTCCGATGAAGATGGAGAATTCCTTGGCATAGCTGCTGTTGGAAGTGAATCCGAAATCTACTCCGGCAATGCCGCCTGCCTGGATTCCGGCAGCGGACAGCTCTTCGGCAGTGTAGATTGTTTGATACATGGTGTTACCCCAGCCGTTGTATACCAGCACGCCGGAGTATGAAGATGTGCTGTTGCTGAAGATGATAGTGTCGGCAACAGTGCTGGTGTCGACGAGCATGCAAGGCAGCGGGGCGGTGGAGAAAGTGATAGAATCCCATGCACCGTAGCCGTCGGTGCCGCAATAGGCACGAATGCGGGCCTTGTATTGGGTGTTGGTCACCAGTCCGGATAGAGTGACATCAGTGGTGCTACTGGTGATTGTTGTGGGGGCTGTAGTACTGCCCATCGCGTTATACTCGATTTCGTAGCTTGTGGGGGTGCCTGTGGCTCCCTGAAGATAGTCCCAGCTGAGGACTGCTGCACCAGCAGTCACCATATTCAACGTGATGTCGACAATGCTTGGGCAAGCAGGAGGATCGCTTGGCGTCAATTGATAGTATCGACCGGTACCAGGCCAGGCGTCGAAGGTCGTTGAGGTACCAGTGTTGAACGAAGTGTGCAAGGTGGGGTTGATCATCAAGAAGTCGTTGGCAGCAGCGGCAATACCTATCTGATAATCGCCATAGGTGGTGGCATCGGTGGCTCCGTATACCAGGCGTACCCTGTTGCTGTCTTCCATAAACTGAATCTGGTAGTGTACAATGTCACCATCCGAGTCGTATTCGGAGGGGGTGGCGTATTCTATTACAAGAATACGATTGGGTGCAGTGCCCGTGAGTTCGTATTTGACATACGAGTCCGACCCTTCTAGGGTGTTGTCCATACCGAATGCAGTGACAAAGGGCAGGTCGTTGTACTGCGTATTTGTCAATGTGGTGAATGGAGGCACCCAATAGTTGGAACCGGCAGAACCCAAACGGATACGCCCGTTCGAGTTGCAAGTGAACTGGGTGTAGGTTTCCCCTGCAAACTCGAAGGAAAACCCAATGTTAATCAGACTTGAGACTTCATCGTCTTCGCCTTCAATGTCTGTCACATGTGTGGCGGAACTGGACAATGTGACCCATTTTGATGTGTCAACACCTGTGTCCAGACGATAGTCCCGCGCATTCTGAGCCTGTGTTACCCATGGAGCAGCGAGAATCGCTGTCCAGAGCAACCAATAAAATACTCGTCTTTTCATAGTGATAGTTGTTAATTAATAAATGATATTTAATATTGTGATATTCAGTGTACAATATATCATACTATTCTTTTATAAAACAACTACAAAGATAGTCTATTTTTTTAATATGATTACTTTTTTTTATGTTTTTTTTATCAACGAATAATGTGTTTTTAATAATGAATAGCATGGTTTTATGTGATATTTGTGTCATATTATTAATGTGTAAATATTTGATTAATTACTATTGCATGTGTTAGAATAGATAATGTAGTAGCTGCCTGGATGGTGTTTTTAACAATTAAGCGTTTTTGTCTGGGTGGATGCAAAACAGAAAGGCGAGCTCCGGTTTTGGGGAGCTCGCCTGAGTATGGTAATGCCATTGGTGCATCCGTTGTACGATTACTTTTTGCTTACCTTATGATTCTAGGTATAGTAAACAAAAGATTGAAAAGCACATTCAAAAAGCGGAGGTGGCTTCAATAATTCACCTCGAAGAGGGGAGACTTATAACAGAACAAGCCCAAGATGCAGTGCCGGGACGGCACACCACGACCCACTTGGGTCGTTCAATCCCGGCTCGTTGCTGCCTGCTTCTCGGCTTGTTTTCCGTTATCATTTCGAGTAACGATGCCATAACGATACTTTAACGATGCAGGATTGAACGGCCCCTCTCCGTGGCTTTAGGTTTATAGAACCCCACCCGTTATGTAAAATGAGCGCGAAGGCTGACATAAACCCAAATCGGTCATTAGACCGACATGTATATTCTTTCTCGCTTATTAAGGTCTCTTTATGCCATATCAGCATTTCTTTCGGCATTTTGTCCACATCCCTGTCTCGCCGTAGCCTGCTACGCCTTCGCCAGCGATGCGGCCAATCTGCTCGAAACAAATACCAATCTGGCATAAACCCTAATGACCGATTTGGGGTAAATCCTAGTGGCAGATTCATAAAAAAAGGCTCCCTGCGTGATGGGCAGGGAGCCTTGTATTGTTTTTGTCTGCATGTAGATGCAGGGGATTGCTAGGCGGAAAGTACCTCTCGGTGGTTAGCGTGTGCGGCCGGGATAGACTTTCAGTGCCTCCTCGAGGCATTTCATTGCAGCTTTGAGGTCTTCAATGCAGAGGCAATAAGTGATGCGTGCTTGATGGCGGCCTTGTTCGGGGTTGACATAGAAGCCCGTGGCAGGAGCCAGCATGACGGTGGCACCGTTGTAGGAGAAGTCGGTGAGCAGCCACTGGCAGAAACGGTCGCTGTCGTCAATGGGCAGGTCGATGACTGTATAGAATGCGCCTTTGGGCATGGGGCAGAAACAGCCGGGAATCTTGTTGACACCCTCAACAATCACGTTGCGGCGTGCTACATACTCGGCCTGCACTGCGTCGAAATACTCCTGCGGAGTGTCGACAGCTGCCTCGGCAAATATCTGACCGAAGCTTGGGGGCGACAGACGAGCCTGGGCCAGACGCATGGCGATGGCATACACTTCACTGTTGCGTGTCACCAGGCAACCCACGCGGGCGCCGCAGGCACTGTAGCGTTTCGAAACGGAGTCGAAAAGGATGGTGTTGCGTTCAAGACCTTCAAGCTGCATGACGCTGAAGTGTTTGTGCCCGTCGTAGCAGAACTCGCGATATACCTCGTCGGCAAACAGGTAGAGGTCGTATTTTTTCACCAGTCCGGCCACTTTCAACAGCTCCTCGTGGGTGTAGAGATAGCCTGTTGGGTTGTTGGGGTTGCATATCATGATGGCCCGTGTACGCGGAGTGATGGCTTTTTCGAATTCCTCGATGGGAGGCAGTGCAAAGCCCGTTTTGATGTCGCTGGGGATGGTGACAATCTTGGCGTCGCAGAGCTTGGCAAAGGTGTTGTAGTTGGTGTAATAGGGTTCGGGGATAATAATCTCGTCGCCAGGATTGAGGCAGACGGTAAAGGCCATTTGCAGGGCTTCACTACCACCGGTTGTGACGATGATTTGATTGGGAGTCACATCGATACCATGGCGGTGGTAGTAATTGCACAGAGCTCGGCGATAGCTGGGGATACCGGCAGAATGGCTGTACTCCAAAACCTTGATTTTGGTCTCGGCCAAAGCTTTCAAAGCTCCCTGCGGAGTTTCGATGTCGGGCTGGCCGATATTGAGGTGATATACGTGTATGCCGCGCTCTTTGGCTGCGTCGGCAAAGGGCACCAGTTTACGAATAGCCGATTGAGGCAGTTCGAGTCCTTTTTTTGAGATAGAGGGCATGGCTTTTTGGGATTTTGGTGTTTAAAAAAAATATTGGCATCGGCCGTGCGGTCGATGCCAATAGACTATAAAATCATTAATTTTTGTCGGGCTGAACAACGTTGCCTTTGATTTTTACCACCACGCGTGCCTCATTAACAGCATTGGAGGTGATGGTGACGGTCTTTGTGAAACCGCCTACGTTGTTGGTGTTGTAACGAACGCCTATTTCACCAGTCTTACCGGGCATGACGGGCTTTTGGGTCCATTTGGGAGTAGTGCAACCGCAACTTGCGCGGACACTGCTGAGGATAAGAGGCTCGTCACCGGTGTTGGTGAAGGTGAAGACGCAGTTGCCGTCACCGCCCTTCTGGATGGTACCGTAGTTGTGTTCACGCTCGGCGAAAACAATCTTGGGACCGTGTTCGTTCTCGTTGGTTTCTTTCTTTTGTTCCTGTGCATTTGCTGCGCCTATCGTCATGATGGCGACGAGGCATGCTATAAACAGTTTTTTCATGTTATTGATTTTTTGTGTTTGTTTTTTTCTTGTTGTTTAGTATCTGTTGTATACGGTTTATTGCCGCAGCATTTTTTTTTGTCTTTGTTTGACTTAGCGTTTGGAGTAACTGAGATTTGCCTTTTTTATTGTGCGGGGTATGTTAATAAACAATAAATATGAGCAGGATGTTAGAAAATGAGAGTTGAGAATTGAGAATTGAGAATTTTCGCTCGACAGGTCTCAATTCTCAACTCTCAATTCTCAATTCGATGGTTTGTCGAGTGCGCTGAATATGCTGTTCTGGCTGTGGAATTCGGGAACAATCTGTTTCATCTTGGCCACAAGTTTCATATCGTCGAATGTAGACATGAGTTTGCGTAATTCGCCATAGCTGTTGTCGATGTCGGCAGCAGGGTATTTGCGTACTTGGGCACGGAGAATCTTGGGGTGGTAGGTGGGCAGGGTGTTCTCCTTGGTGGCGAGAAGCTCTTCGTAAAGCTTTTCGCCGGGCCGGAGACCGATTTCCTTGATTTCGATGTCCTTGAGGCCGGACAACTGAATCATTTTCCTGGCAAGGTCGTAGATTTTGACAGGTGCACCCATGTCGAAAACGAAGATGTCGCCTCCATCGCCCATGGCACCTGCTTCAAGCACGAGGTTGCAGGCCTCTGGGATGGTCATGAAGTAGCGGACGATGTCGCGGTGGGTGACGGTGAGCGGCCCGCCGGCGGCAAGCTGTTTCTTGAAGAGGGGGATGACACTGCCGTTGGAGCCAAGGACGTTGCCGAAACGGGTGGTGACGAAGTGGGTGTCGGAGTTGCGGCTTTGGATGTAGATCTCAGCCATACGCTTTGTAGCTCCCATGACGTTGGTGGGATTGACGGCCTTGTCGGTGGAAATCATCACGAATTTCTCGGTGTGGTATTGCATGGCAAGGTCGGCGATGTTCTGTGTGCCGAAGACATTGACCAACAGCGCCTCGTATGGGTTCTCTTCCATGAAGGGGACGTGCTTGTAGGCGGCTGCATGGTAGATGACTTGGGGATGGTATTGCTCGAAGACCTGCTCCATTCGGGGCTTGTCCTTGATGTTGGCGATGACAAATACCATCCGGTCGACAAGTTTGTTGTACGGCTCAGTGTTGCGGAGCTCGAACTGGAGGTCGTACATGGGCGACTCGGCTTGGTCCACCATGATGATTTTTTCAGGCTGGTATTGGGTCAACTGGCGGCAAATTTCACTACCAATGGAGCCTGCGGCACCTGTGACCATGACAACTTTGTCGACCACCTGGCGGACGATGTTGATGTTGTCCAGTTTGATGCTCTCGCGCTCCAGAAGGTCTTCGATTTTGATGTCTTGGATTTGGTTGACAGTGAAGGATGCATTTATCCATTTACTGATATGGGGGACTGATTTGACATTAAGTCCGAGATCCAAAGCCTCGTTGGTGATCTCTTGTTTGTAGGAGAGCCTGATGGAAGGAATAGCGATGATAAGTACGGAGATGTTGTTCTTTTTGATGAAGGCAGGGTTGAGGACAGTCTTGCGCTCCATGATATGGATACCATTTAGGGCAGCATCCTTTTTCTGGCGGGCATCGTCGATGTATGCCACTACTTTGTAGTCATGGTTGGGGTCTTGGGCAAGGGCGTTGTAGGCAATGGTGCCGGCACTCCCTGCTCCGTATATCACCACATTGCGTACCGGGCGGTGGCGGCGGAGGTAGTCGTTGTAGATGCGCTGTAGCAGGAGCCTGATGGTTATCATGTTGACGATTTGCAAGGCAAAGGTCATTAGGATTTCGCTATAGGCTGGTGTGAAGCGGTTGGTGACAATGGGGTGGTTGTTGTTAATAAAATTGAAGATGACGAGTACGGCGGCTGCTGCAATGTTTGAGATAAGCACTTTGTATATGTCATACATGCCGGAGTGCCTGATGATGCTACGGTAGGTGCCAATGATAAGGTAGAAAAGGGTGGCAAGGAAGGCAAATGCGATGAATTTTATCAAGAGAGACGGCCAGTCGATATACTCCGACATGCGCAGACGGAAGAGGTCGGTGATGGCAAAGGCAACGGCCAGGGTGAAGAGATCGATGACAAGAATCGCCCATCTCGAGGCTGGTGTGTGACGGTATCGCCGCACAAAACTAAATAATATTTTCTTTATCATAACCAGTTATTTCATTCTTTTAATTTGTTCCTCTGACTCAGTGTTGCGGGCGTTGGCTCATTATATGGATAGAACATTGTCCGACGGTAGAAGATGCTCTTTTTATCAATTTTTGAGTGTCTGCCTCTACATTGAATCCAAATTGCAAAAATACAACTTTTTTTTCAAATGGAAATAAAAAAAACGACATTGTTCTTTTTGGCCATGTACAGACAAGAAAGACATCCCAAGTGGGATGCCTGGTTGCAGTGGCCACTAAGGGGAATGATGGGGTTCAGAGCAACTGCTCGCGGAGTTTGTCGGCACCGCAGAACACTATCCCCTGCATTCCCATCTGTTTGGCGGCTTCGACATTGGCAGGGTTGTCGTCAATGAATGTAGTGTTGGTAGCGTCAATGCCGAAACGTTCAATGGCAAGGCGGAATATTGCAGGGTCAGGCTTCACCAGATGCACATCTGCCGAGACGATATATCTGTCTATCATCTGCAGGATGGGAAACTTCTTTCGCGCCAACGGGAATGTCTCCATCGACCAGTTGGTGAGACCAAATATACAGTATCGAGGGTCGTCCAATAGTTGTTGAAGCAATGCTTTCATGCCGGGCATTTCGTCGGGGAGGGTCTCTTCCCAGTGGGTGATGAACATGTCGAGTGGCTCGGCATAGTCGGGAAACAGTCGCTTCTGCCTGTCGATGCAGCTGCGTTGGTCTTCGCCAGCGTCAATGCGGTTGCGCATCTCCTGTGTGCAGACATGGCGCCAGAAGTACCAATATTGTGCTTCATCACCGTGGAAATAAGGCAAGTACACCCGTTCCGGCTTCCACTGCACAAGTACATTCCCAAAATCGAAGATGAGGTTGTGCATGGCGACTATCGGTTGGAATACATGTCGTCGTAGTACTTCAGGTAGTCGCCACTGGTCACATTGTCCATCCACTCCTGGTTGTCCAGATACCAGCGAACGGTCTTTTCTATGCCTTCTTCAAACTGTAGCGAAGGCTCCCAGCCCAGTTCGCGTTGCAACTTTCGGCTGTCGATGGCGTAGCGCATATCGTGTCCTGCACGGTCGGTGACGAATGTGATGAGGTCCTCGTCCTCGCCCTCGGCGCGTCCCAGCTGTCGGTCAACAGTACGGATTAGTAGACGGATAATGTCGATGTTCTTCCATTCGTTGAATCCGCCGATGTTGTAGGTCTCGGCCACGGTGCCATGATGGAAGATGGTGTCGATGGCGCGGGCGTGGTCCTCCACATAGAGCCAGTCCCGTACGTTCTCGCCCTTGCCGTAAACGGGTAGCGGCTTACGGTGCCGGATATTGTTGATGAACAGTGGTATCAGCTTCTCGGGGAACTGGTAGGGGCCGTAGTTGTTACTGCAGTTGGTCACCACGGTGGGCATGCCGTAGGTGTCGTGGAAAGCGCGGACGAAATGGTCGCTCGAAGCTTTGGCGGCACTGTAGGGGCTGTGGGGTTGGTATTTCAGGTCCTCAGTGAAAAACTTGTCGCCGTATGCCAGATGGTGCTTGCCGCTGGAAGCCTTGGTGCTGAACGGGGGAATTAACCCTTCGGGGTTGGTCAGTTCCAGGGCTCCATACACTTCGTCGGTGCTGATATGGTAAAACAGTTTGCCTTCCCATCGCTCAGGTAGCGATTCCCAATAAAGCTTGGCGGCTTGCAGCAGCGAGAGGGTACCCATCACATTGGTGCGTGCAAAGGTGAAAGGGTCTTTGATGCTGCGGTCCACGTGGCTCTCGGCAGCCAAGTGGATGATGCCGTCCACATGCGCTTCCTGCATCAGCTTGTACACCCCCTCAAAATCGCATATATCCATCTTCACAAATTTATAGTTGGGCTTGTCCTCCACATCCCTCAGATTGGCAAGGTTGCCGGCATAGGTCAGTTTGTCGAGGTTGATGATGTTGTATTCGGGGTATTTGTTCACAAACAGGCGTACCACATGGTTGCCAATGAATCCGGCACCGCCGGTGATGATGATGGTCCTTTTCATGCTGTTTCTTTTTCGGGCTTTTCTATCCAGTCTTATTTGATTATCTTTTAACGCCCATTGCACTTTTTTATTGTGCTAAGGATGTCAGTTTATCAAGATTATTGTGTATATTTGCAGCGGAATTCTTTACTATTTCTCGGGTGCTGTGTATGTCTAGCTGCCTGATGGACTTTTTGTTAGATGTTTTTCGTAACTTTCCGATACGTGGAGATTTCGATTGGATAAAATAAATATATAATGGCTCTGCTAAAGTTTAGACCCCCAAGGATTAATATCAGTGGCAAAGGCGGATTCTGGAAACAGATAGGAATGATTATTATTGGTACCACCATCTCGCTCATCTTCACTATCTTTGCGGCTAGGCTGACCGATGATATACAGCGCAAGAAGGACCGCAAACTATCGGCGTTGATGGTAATGAGTAATATCGAGACCTTTGCCCGTATTGCGGATTCTTACGAGGAATACTTGGCCTCTACCGACAGCATTACCACTTGGTTGCTCTCTCAGCCTATCGAGGATCTCGAACGGTTGCCGGAAAACGAACTGAATGCCTTGATTGACCAGGCCAATACCTTCCCTTTCCTCACTTACGACAAATCGGCTGAGAATATTTTCTCCAACAATATCGAGACGTGGAAGAACATGGGTAACGTGGAATTCATTTATTTGGTGGGTCAGTGTTTCTCGACCATGAATTCGATTGAGCAGTATTGGAACAAACGTATCAACGAGGTGAATGAGACGATTCTTAATATCAAAGACCATCCTGACGATTACGAGGGAAGCACAATCCCCATAAAGATTCTTAGCAACAACAAAGTCCGTCGCATGATGAAAGGCACCCACTTCATGAGGGCATGGTTCGCCCAAGGGGCAGCTACCATGCGTGTCAACAACCGCAAAAACATGGCGGCCATCGGCATCACAGAACAAAAGGTGATGGAACTCACCGATAGACTGTCGCATGCATACGAGGAATCGGAAGAGGTGCCCGAATTCAGCGATTTCATTCCTGCACCGCTCGACCCTGACAGCTTGTCGTCGATGAGCGAATACAACAACCTTCTCAAACAATCGAAAAGGGAACAATAGGTCGGCTGCAGTCGCCACCGCCACTTGTGTGATACCTGTGTAGAGCATAACCCTGGTGGGGCTTTCGCATCATAGCATGCCAGGTGATCTCCGTAGGAGATTTCGAGCAGGTACAATCCAATGACCGATTTGGGATAAATGAAACGGAGGACTCCGCAATATGGAGCCCTCCGCTTCCGTAGGAGTGTATTTGGGTTAAATCATCGAGATGCTTCGTTTCACAAATTCTGTCAGTGCCTCGCCTTTCAGCAAGCCGTTGGCCAGCAGCGCAAGGTCGGTGAGCTGGTGTACCAGTTGCTTCTGTTTGTCGGCGTCGCTCTCCTTGAGCACCTGCTCTATCAGCGGATGGTTCACGTTCACCACCAGGTTGTAGCTTTCGGGCAGTTCGCCGTAGAAGCCCATTCCGCCGCCGCTGGTGGCGGACATCTCTTTGTAGCGCCGCATGAATTCACTCTGTGTGATGACCATCGGTTGGTCGTCGCTCTCCATGCTCTCCATCTGCACGGTGAATTTCTGCTTGTCTACTTCGGCCTCGATGATGGGTTTCAGCTTCTCCTGGTCTTCCTTGCTCATCTTCTCGGGGATGCTGTCCTCGTGGGCAATCAGCTTCTCAACCGTGTCGGCATCCACGCGAACGAAGCGGCTCTTCTCCTTCTTCTGCTCCAGCAGGTTCACCCAATGGGGTGTCAGCACGCTGTCCATCAGCAGTACATCGTAGCCCTTTGCTTTGGCTTTGGCAATATAGGCGTGCTGCTCTTCGGCGTCGTTGGCGTAGAGGTAGCAGACGTTTTTGTCTTTGTCGGTTTGCAGTGCCTTGATTTTGTCGCGGTAGTCGTCCAGACTGAAATACTGTCCTTCGGTGTTCTTCAGCAAGGCGAACTTCAATGCCCGCTCGCAGAACTTCTCATCGGTCAGCATGCCGTATTCCACGAATATCTTAATGTCGTCCCATTTGTCCTCAAAGTCCTTGCGGTCGTTCTTGAACATCTCCTCCAGCTTGTCGGCCACCTTCTTGCTGATGTGTCCCGAAATCTTTTTCACATTGCTGTCGCTCTGTAGGTAGCTGCGGCTGACGTTCAACGGGATGTCGGGGCTGTCCAACACGCCGTGCAGAAGCATCAGGTAGTCGGGCACTACGCCTTCCACGCTGTCGGTCACAAACACCTGGTTGCAGTACAGCTGAATCTTGTTGCGTGTCGGGTCGATGGTCTTGCGCACCTTGGGGAAATAGAGGATGCCCGTCAGGTTGAAGGGGTAGTCCACATTCAGGTGAATCTGGAACAGGGGATCCTCAAAATTCATCGGGTACAGCTCGTGGTAGAATTTTTTATAGTCTTCGTCTGTCAGATTGGCAGGGTTCTTCTTCCATGCAGGCTCGGTGTCGTTGATGATGCGGGGCTGCTTTTTCTCCACCCGTTTGGGCTGTTTCTTCTTGCCGCCGTTGCCGTCGTCCACCTCGTCAAACTCAGTCTCACTGTCTACCCACACGCTCTCTTCGCCAAAGCGGATGGGGATGGGCATAAAGCGGCAGTATTTTCTCAGCAGCTGCAACACTTGCTGCTCGTCCAAGAATTCTTTGCAGTCGTCCGCTATGTGCAGCACAATGTCAGTGCCGCGCTCCGTGTGCTTCTTGTCATCTTCCATGGTGAACTCCGGGTTGCCCTCGCAGCTCCAGTGGATGGCGGGTTCGTCCTTATACGACTTAGAGAAAATCTCCACTTTGTCGGCCACCATAAAGGCCGAGTAAAAGCCAAGGCCGAAGTGGCCTATCAGGTTCTCCTGTACGTCTTTGTATTTGTCCAGAAAGTCCGTCGCACCGCTGAAGGCAATCTGGTTGATATACTTCTCCACCTCCTCGGCGGTCATGCCGATACCGCGGTCGCTCACCGTCAGGGTTTTCTTTTTGTTGTCTATGGCTATCTCCACCGTAAGGTCGCCCGTCTCTCCCTTCAGCTCGCCGCGCGAGGCAAGGGCTTTCAGCTTCTGTGTGGCGTCAATGGCGTTGGACACTAGCTCACGCAGGAATATCTCATGGTCCGAATAAAGGAATTTTTTGATGACCGGGAAGATGTTCTCGGTTTGTACATTCAAATTGCCGTTCATGTTATCGTATGTTTTTTTTGTTTTGCATTATTACGGAATACAAATATCCTACTGCCCCCTGTTCAATAACCATGCCACTATGACGTTGTGCCATTTTGTCAGCATGACCGCTTATGCCTTTGGTCTCTTTAGCCCGAATCAGACAAGACAACTTCCATATATCGGTTTTTCACGGACACGAATGGCACGAATAACGAGGTAACCACAGCAGGGTTGAATCTCATAAAACCTTCCAGGGTTTTCAATCTCATTTTAATGACTTGGCTGTGCTTTTTGTACATAACTTATTAATCTACAATAAAATATTTGTTATTTATATCGTATAATGTCTTTATGGTAAGTGAATAACCGTGATTTTTCAAGAATAAACGGTATCTTTAATATCAAAATATGTTCTTTTTGTATATTAATTGTATTTGCATGTAATTGATTACCAGTATTATGAGCAATATAAGAGATTTTTTTTTACAAAATGTCATTTTTTTGTAGTATTTTTGCATCACATACTAAATAATAATAATATATCAAAAAAATGAAAAAGCAACTCAAAACAATTAAGATGGCCTACATGGCTCCTCAAGTTGAAGCCATGGAGGCTCGTGTCGAACGTGGATTTATCCTAAGTAACGTACAGTCTGACGGTAACAGCACTATCGAGGACTTCACCGAATCAGGTTCTGCTACGTGGGCTTAATGCTGAATCAGCTATTTTCAGCCGCACAAGTTTTAGGTAAAGCAAATGTTTAACACGTTAAAAGTATCAAACAAAAAAATGAAAAAAACGATTGTATGCCTTTCCATGTGTGCCGCCCTCGTCCTTGGCGCCACCTCTTGCAAGAAAGACATTGAACAGAATGAAGGTGAGTACCAGTTCCGTGCCACCGTGGAGAATTGCTCCGACGTCAAAACCACCTACAGCGGCACCACTATCCAGTGGAATGCCAACGATACCGTCATGATTTACGGTCTCGTTCCCGGCCGTTACATCGCCACCCCCGAGGAGGGCAACCCAACTTCCGCCAAGCTGCGTCGTCTGGGTGCTCCCGTCACCTACATGGGCGATGAGGTCACCGCCATCTATCCCGCTTCCCTGGCCAACAGCGCCACCAGCATCACTCTCCCTGCCCTGCAGGAGACCGAGGATGGCAACCTGATGTCCAACTTCCCCATGATTGCCACTTCCACCGATGAGAACCTCAGCTTCAAAAACCTCTGCGGAGCTCTGAAGGTTCACCTCGAACAGGAGAATGTAAGCATCTACAAAATCGAAGTCACCGCCGAGACTGCCATCAACGGCACTTTCGACATCGACAACAGCGGTGAAGCCCCCGTTCTCACCAACGGTACCGAAGGCACCACTACCACCACCCTCGTCTGCACCACCCCGCAGGACATCACCAACGGTCACGACTTCTTCGTCACCATGCCCGCTGGCGACTACCAGAACCTGCAGGTCACCATCTATCGTTACGACAATGCCAAGCGCGTGAAGACCGCTCCCGCCGGTGCTACCATCAGCATCGAGCGCAGCCGTTACTTCACCCTCAACATTGCCACCGACTTTGCTCCCGATCCTTTCGTCGACGGTCTCATCTCCGTTTCCAACACCAAGCAGATTTATTTCGCCAAGGGTAACCTCCTTTTCGACAACGAGACTGGCGACTGGCGTTTTGCCGACAACCAATATGCTCACTACAACAACCATTCCAATACTGGTCTCCGCGACGAGTTCTACTATAGCACTCCTACCTCCAACTTCGGCCTCACCCGCGACATGACCGACACCAACTTCATCGACTGGGGCGCTGCCATCAACGACGACCAGGACGAGAATCCTTGGTATGTCCTCTCTGAACCCGAGTTCGACTTTATGATTCGTAACACCGTCAAGCGCGGCAACACCAAATACGGTTTTGCCTCTATCGCTGGCAACAATGGTATTGTCATTATTCCGGACGTCTGGACTTGCCCCGAAGGTGTCAGTTTCGTTCCTCGCGGAAGCGGCAATCCCTCTTTCAGCTCCAACACTTACACTGTTGAAGAATGGGCCAAGATGGAAGCCAGCGGTGCCGCCTTCCTCCCCGTCGGAGTTGGCGCTTCCACTCAAGGTTACTACTGGTCTGTCACCCGTATCGGCGAGCGTTGGCAGAGCTGGCGTTTCAAAGCCAGCAATGGTAGCTTGAGTTCTACTTCCTCTTGGCAGGACGACCAGCCCATCGGTGTCCGTCTTGTCATGACCGCACGCGAAACCAACGAATAAGAAACATTCTAAAGAAGCGGGACGGCTCATGCCGCCCGCTTTTATGGCAAATCAAACCATTATTAATTAACCATTTTATTAACCCAAAACAACAAAATGAAAAAAGAACTGAAAACAATCAAGATGACCTACATGGCTCCCCAGGTGGACGCCATGGAAGCACGCGTTGAACGTGGTTTTATCCTCAGCAACGTACAGAGCGACGGTAACAGCACTACCGAAGAAATGACCGAGTCTGGTTCCGCCACATGGAGTTGATGCTTCCTCCGCGCAATCCATTTAAGTTCAATTAATTTAAAAGAATCTGCAAACACAAGCAAAACATGAAAAAAACTTTAGTTAGCCTTTCCCTCTGTGCATTGGTTGCTTTTGGTGCTACCTCCTGCAAGAAAGACATTGAACAGAATGGTGAGTACCAGTTCCGTGCCACCGTGGAGAATTGCTCCGATGCCAAAACCACTTACAATGGCACCTCCATCCAGTGGAATGCCAACGATACCGTTATGATTTACGGTCTTGTTCCCGGCCGTTACATCGCCACCCCCGAGGAGGGCAACCCTACTTCCGCCAAGCTGCGTCGTCTGGGTACTCCCGTCTCCTACATGGGCGATGAGGTCACCGCTATCTATCCTGCTGCCCTGGCCAACAGTGCCACCAGCATCACCCTCCCTGCCCTTCAGGAAACTGAGGATGGCAACCTCATGTCCAACTTCCCCATGATTGCTACCTCTACTGACGAGAACCTCGCCTTCAAAAACCTCTGTGGCGCACTGAAGGTTCACCTCGAGCAGGAGAATGTCAGCATCTACAAGATCGAAGTCACTGCCGAGACTGCCATCAACGGCACTTTCGACATCGACAACAGCGGTGAGAACCCCGTTCTCACCAACGGTACCGAAGGCACCACCACCACCACCCTCATCTGCACCACCCCGCAGGACATCACTGGCGGTCACGACTTCTTCGTCACCATGCCCGCTGGCAACTACCAGAACCTGCAGGTCACCATCTATCGTTACGACAATGCCAAGCGCGTGAAGACCGCTCCCGCAGGTGCTACTATCGCCATCGAGCGTAGCCGTTACTTCACCCTCAACATTGCCACCGACTTTGCTCCCGACCCCTTCATCGACGGTCTCATCTCTGTCTCCGAAACCAAGCAGGTCTACTTCGCAAAGGGTAACCTGATTTATGAGAACAACGAGTGGCGTCTGGGCAACACCCAGTACGAAGTGTACAACAACGCCAACCAAGCCAACGGTCCTCGCGACATCTTCTACCCCAGCACAATGGCCAACAACTATGGCCTTACCCCTGCGGGTGAGCATGGCGTAATGGACTATGCTGACTTTGTCGACTGGGGCGTCACCGTCAACGATGACAACGCTACCGATCCTTGGTATCTGCTCACAAGAGAAGAGTGGGGATTCGCTCTGGCCAAAACCGCCGGTCATCTCCGCCGTCTCTGCCACAACATGGGCAGAATCAACCTTGACAACGGCACTTCCATCGACGGTCTCATCCTCGTTCCCGACAACTGGGTTGCTGGCGACACCACCGGAGGCAAGCACTTCAATGGCGCTGGTAGTACCATGACCTTCTTCGATCCCGCAAACGTCTACACCCCCGCCGAGTGGGCTATCATGGAGGCTGCTGGTGCAGTCTTCATCCCCTGCATGGATGGTGGTAGTATGAGCAACTGGTCCCGTTACTGGACCTCCACCGAGGATCCCAACTGGGCACTCTGGAAATTCCACTTCAAACAAGGTCAGCATGCAGGTGGCACTGGCCAGGGCAACCAGACCTGTCCTGTCCGTTTAGCCAAGACTGCTCGCGAACAGTAATCCTTGAGATGGAATTGAAACACAACACAAACAAGCGGGACGGCGCAAGCCGTCTCGCTTTCTTGGCCAAAGAAACACCAAAAATAATACATTATATATAACACTCTAAACACAGAATGAAACAAGAACTGAAAACAATCAAGATGGCCTACATGGCTCCTCAAGTCGAAGCCATGGAGGCTCGTGTCGAACGTGGATTTATCCTCAGCAACGTGCAGAGCGATGGTAACAGCACTACCGAAGATGTGACCGAGTCCGGTTCTGCCACTTGGAGTTGATTCTTCCCCCAGTGCAATGCATCCAAGTTCAATCATTGAAACTATTCAGTAAACACGAGAAAAAACATGAAAAAAACTTTAGTAAGCCTTTCCCTCTGTGCACTGGTAGCCTTCGGCGCCACCTCGTGCAAGAAAGACATCGAACAGAACAACGGTGACTACCAATTCCGTGCCACCATGGAGAACTGCTCCGGCGACTCCAAAACCACCTACAACGGCACCGCCATTCAGTGGAATGCCAACGATACCGTCATGATTTACGGTCTCGTTCCCGGCCGTTACATCGCCACTCCCGAAGAGGGCAACCCCGGTTCCGCCAAACTGCGCCGTCTGGGTGCTCCCGTCACCTACATGGGCGATGAGGTAACCGCTATCTATCCCGCTGCTCTGGCCAATAGCGCCACCAGCGTTTCCCTTCCTGCCGAGCAGGTCTCCGTTGACGGAAACCTCATCTCCAACTTCCCCATGTATGCCACCACCTCCGACGAGAACCTTGCTTTCAAGAACCTCTTCGGTGCGCTGAAACTCCACCTCCAGCAGGAAGGTGCCACTGTCAGCCGTATTGAGGTCACCGCCGACGTCGAAATCAACGGTAACTTCGATATCGACAACAGCGGCGAAAACCCCGAGGTGACCTATGCCGATGGCGGTAGCTACACCACCACCCTCATCTGCACCACCCCGCAGGACATCACCAACGGCCACGACTTCTTCGTCACCATGCCCGCTGGCACCTACTCCAACCTCACCATCAAAATCCAGAACGCCGGTTACGGTGTCGAGAAGCACAGCCCCGAAGGTGCCACCATCACCATCGAGCGCAGCCGCTACTTCACCCTCGGCTTCTCCAGCCTCAACATGCCCGTTCCTCCTGAGGAAGGCATTTGGGGTCTCTTCTCCGTCAGCGCTACCCAGCAGGTCTGGATTGCCACCGGCAACCTCCAGTTCAACAAAACCATCGGTACCTACACCGCCGCCGACCAGCAGACCCTCAACGGCACTTGGCGTTTCGCCGAGAACCAGTATGATCGCTGCGGCTACACCGGCCACCTTGGCAATGTCGAGGGCGGTAACAACAGCAGCGAGACTGCTTGGATCGACCTCTTCGGTTGGGCTACCAGCGGCTATAACGGTTACGAGCCTCTGCCTCGCAGCGACTACAACCACTATGTTGACTTCCCCGCTGACGAAATCGGCGGCACCAACTACGACTGGGGTGTGAACATGGGCGACAACTGGCGTACCCTTAACCAAGCCGAATGGCAGTGCCTGGTTGGCTCTGTCGGACATGTTGATGCCCGTAACGGCAAGTTCGCCGGCGCCACCGTCTGCGGTGTCCAAGGTTACCTCCTCCTCCCCGACCTCTGGAACGGTCCTGCCATCAACTTAGGCAAACCCTATACCACCAACGTCTACGACGCTGAGGCTTGGGCCGAGATGGAATCCTTCGGTGCAGCCTTCCTGCCCTTCACCGGCCGCAAGTCCGGTGGTGCCATTTACATCGACCACAACGATGGTTACTACTGGACCACCACAGCCAACGGCTTCGGCAATACCGGTCGTAAACTTGCTACTACTGGAAAATTCTCTTCCACCGGTGGCATCGGTACTGGTAGCTGTGAGTGCGAAGGCCAGTGCGCTGTACGTCTCTGCAAGAACTATGTTCCTGCCAACTAATCCACTTATGATTACACGTTAATCAACGCTTCAATAAACAAACAACAACGCGGGGCGGCCCGCCGCCCCGCATTTTAATAAAAGATAATTGTTCTTAACGATGATAGATAATATGAAAAAAAACAATAACAATTACTTGCAGCCAACCATAACTGTGGTACATTTTAAAGTTGAGGTGGGCCTTGAATTGTCCAATGAGGAGAGTTTTGAGCAAATAGAAGCCAATGACGAAAGCACCGACCTCACAGGTGATGATTTCGGTGGTGGCAGCAACACACAGAATACATTCGGAAATATTTTTTAAAGTGATATAATATGAGAAGAACTAACTTATTTTTATTACTAGCCATAGCAGCTGTTTTTGGTTTATTCAGTTCTTGTCAGAAAGAACAGTTAGCAGGTGGTAGTTTCTCTGCCACAATGGAACAATACGGTGACAAGGACAGCAAAGTTGTATACGACAGCGTAAGCAGAAAATTCAGTTGGCAGTTGGGTGATACTATTCAAGTGCTTCGTCACTTAAGTGGTTCCCAAACTCTAAAATATGGAGAGTACAAAGCTACTACATTGGATGAAACCCGAGCCATTTTTACCTATGCAAGCACTAATAGTCAACGTAAAGATGTGACCACAGATGAATTTAGTGGACCATACTATGCCTTTTATCCACAGAATATTAAATCTTCTTTTACAATCGGTTATAATACTACAAGAGATAGTTCTTATGTAAATGGTATTGGCGTGAATTTGAAGACGACTCAACTGACTGATGAAGGCGGTAACTTGATTAGGTTCCCTATGTTTGCTGAATCTGAACCTGAAGACCAGCATTTACACTTTAAGAACCTGTGCGGACTGGTTCGTCTTTCACTCCAGAAAGACAACACATCTATATATGCCATTTCCGTAACCACAGAGCAGTGTATTAACGGCAGTTTTTCCGTCACCAATCAAAAAACAGCTCCCCTACTCACCAAGACTGGCTCGGAGACTGACGCAAGAAAAACTGTCCGTCTGACTTTTGGTGCAGCTCAGAGTATCAATACTAGAAGAGATTTTTATATCGCATTACCCGCAGGAACCTATGACGATCTTCAGATTAAAATCTATGCAACGGATGGCAAGGTTTGCACCTTAACCAAGCAGAGTTCTAGGCCTCTCCAGATTGCCCGCAATAAATACACCCGTGTCGATTTGACCAACACAACACTCAATTTTACCATGGGTGTTGTTGGTTACACTGGTGGTTTATTCTCGGTGTCGAGTAGTAAAGTGGTATTGTTCTCACAAGGTAATCTTCAATACAAAGCCCACCCACAAACATGGCGTTTTGCAGAAAACCAGTATGACCGTTGCTTCTCATCTTATATGGATTCAACTGCAATCCATTCGTATTATTTGGCTGACGGTTCTAGTGAAGACTGGGTTGATATGTTCGGTTGGGGAACTAGCGGATATGATGGGAAGTATCCTCATGTATTAAATACCGACAACGCATGGTATGTCAATGGTGATAATTATGACATTACCGGAACCAGAGCTAATTACGATTGGGGAGTGAAAAATCCTATATCTAATGGTGGTAATACTGCTGGTTTGTGGCGTACCTTAACAAAAGATGAGTGGAATTATCTACTTAATACCCGTCCAAATGCTGGTCAAAAATGGGCAAGAGCAAATGTTTGTGGTGTGCCCGGTGTAATATTATTACCTGATCTTTGGACATATCCAACAAGTAGCACCCTTATTTGCGGTAGCAATTCAAGATTTAATGGTACTAATAGTAATACTGTTGATGCAACATGGTGGGGGCAACTAGAAACAGCTGGTGCAGTCTTCTTGCCTGCTTCTGGCTATTTTGGTTATGCTACTTCTACTTCTTATCCTGATTGGCAATCAAGCAATATCGGCACTGAATGCTCTTATTGGTCTAGTTCCAAACATTATCAAAATACTCACCCTGAATCTGCCTCCTGTTTGAAGTTGACTGGTTCTGGCTCTTATACAAGTTATGCTAATCATGTTCGAAGAGATTGTCTTCCTGTACGCTTAGTGCATGATGTTGAATAATTGAATAGATTGAGTATTCAGTAATAGGGGGTCGTGGGACCCCCTTTTTTTTGTTTAACCGTCGAGGCGTCGTTCAATATGGGATCCTTCTCCGTTCGTTATTGGATCGTTACCTTATTATATAAAGGAAAACGATGCAGTAACAATCGTCAATCGATGCGATATTGAAGGGACTTAGTGTATTGTCGGTGTCGGCATTTTCCCGCGGTATGGATTTTTTTTCGTATCTTTGCAGCCGATTTTGCGCTAGAAATCCCCTATGGGGAATGGCGTATGAAGGTGAGACTTGTTTCTATTAAACGGAAATTACTATGGTGAATCTTTGTGGATGGTTGAAATGGGTTTAAAACAAAGTGTGCCTATGATGTATCGGTGTGAATGGAGAGGAATTGCGCGGGAGAATTCCCCAAAAGTGATAACGTTCAATAGAGAGAGGTGGCTAAGCAGCGATTCCCCGAAGGGGATAACGTTTAATAGCGTAAGGATGATGAGGAGGCAACGATTCCCCGTAGGGGATTTCGTTTAATAGAGAGAGATGAAAAAGCAGCATAATTCCCTGTAAGGGATTTCGGAAGAAGGATTATCATGGCAAACACATATAGTCAGATATTTATACATTTGGTCTTTGCGGTGAAATACCGCGATGGTGTCATTTCTGCCTCATGGAGACAGCGTCTTCACCAATATATGGTTGCCATGGTTCAGAAGCGTGGTCACAAGGTGTACGCTATTGGGGGCATGTCCGACCATGTCCATCTATTGGTAAGCATGTCACCGAATCAGTCGGTATCGGAATTGGTGTTGGAGTTGAAGAGAGCCTCCTCTGTCTGGATAAATGAGCAACGTCTTGTTGTAGGTAAGTTTGCATGGCAAGAGGGCTATGGTGCCTTTTCGTATGGGAAGTCGCAGATTGACGGTGTTGTGAATTATATCAAACATCAGGAGGAGCATCATAGGAAAAAGACGTTTAAAGAGGAGTATATGGAGTTTTTGGAGGTTTTTGGAGTTCAATACGATGACCGATATGTTTTTAGATGTTTAGAGGAAAGGATGGATGGTCCGAAATCCCCTACGGGGAATGGAGTATGAGGGTATGATTTGTTGCTATTGAACGGTAGCTCCTACGGAGCATTCCGGCTGTGGGATAGAAGGATAATGAGGTTGTGGTATGGTTGATTGAATTGTAAAATGTATAAGGAGTAATAAAATATCATGGACAGAAAAAACGATAATTTGCAGCAGTTGGGGCATGAGGTCGCCTATCCGGACGATTACACCCCCGGTGTGTTGGAGGCGTTCGAGAACCAGCACCCCGAGCACGACTATTGGGTGGAGTTTCTCTGCCCCGAATTCACTACGCTGTGCCCCATCACCGGGCAGCCCGATTTCGCGGAGATACGCATCATGTATATCCCCGACCACCGCATGGTGGAAAGCAAGAGCCTGAAGCTTTACCTCTTCTCGTTCCGCAACCACGGCGATTTCCACGAGGATTGTGTCAATACCATCCTCAAGGACTTGGTGGCGCTGATGGATCCGCGCTACTTGGAGGTGACGGGCATCTTCACCCCGCGTGGGGGCATCGCCATCCACCCGTATGTCAACTACGGCCGCCCGGGCACCAAGTATGAGCAGCTGGCCGAGCACCGCAGGATGAACTACCGCCTGCCGTAAGAAGGCCTGTGGAAAACTTTTTCGGCCAAAAGTGAAGAAAAAGTTTGCTATGTCGGAAAATGTTCGTATCTTTGCAAACTCAAAGCGAAGCCCAAAAGGGTCTTTTTTGAATAGAAAAAGTAAGGTAAAATAAATATTAACAATCGTTTACGAGCCACTGCTTAAAACGGCAAAAAGAACTCAAAAAGATGAAAAAAGGTATCCATCCCGAGAATTACAGACTGGTTGTGTTTAAAGACATGTCCAACGACAACATGATTTTGACCAGAAGCTGCGCAGCCACCAAAGAGACTGTCACCTACACCGACGGCAACGAGTATCCTGTTGTGAAGTTGGAAATCTCCAACACATCCCATCCTTTCTTTACCGGCAAACTGAAACTGGTCGACACCGCTGGACGCGTCGATAAGTTCATGAGCAAGTACAAGAAATATGCCAAGAAGTAAGAAGTAATTTGTTTTAGGTTTTTAGGTTAAAGCCCCTGTCGTTTCGACGGGGGCTTTTGTATTGTGGATATCCAGACATGTCAGTGGGTAGGTCTCCACGTATCACTCGTATCACGCGTATCACAAGGAGATAATACGCGTAATACGTGGAATCCATCATTAATGGGGGTGTCAGCGGGCGAGCCAGCGGTACATGATTTCGACGGGATGGAGGGCGTGGATGCCGGTGCCGTCGAGGATTTGCTGTCGGCAGGAGGTGCCGGGGGCGGCCACGAGGGTGGGAGTGACGGTAGCTGTGGCGTCGCCCTGTGGCAGGGCACGGCGCACAGCGGGGAAGAGGACCATCTCGCCAATGGCTATGGAGGTGGCGTAGTGCTCTTTCTCGTAGCCGAAGGAGCCTGCCATGCCGCAGCATCCCGAGGGGATGACGTGGAGGGTGAGGCCTTTGAGCAGGCGCAGCATGGCGGCAGTCTTCTCGATGCCCACTAGTGCTTTCTGGTGGCAGTGGCCGTGGAGCCATACCTCGAGGGGGAGGGTGCTGAACTGCTCGGCGCGGATGTTGCCGCGGGCCACTTCGCGCATGATGAATTCGTCGTAGAGGAGGCAGTTGCGGCCCAGCCGGACGGCGTCGTCGCGGAGTTCGGGCGGCACGAGGTCGGGGTATTCGTCGCGGAAGGAGAGGATGCAGCTGGGCTCAATGCCCACCAGCGGGGTGTCGTCGGTGACGAGGTGGCGCAGCCGCTCGACATTGCGGCGGGCGAAGGAGGAGGCCAGGTGCAGGCATCCTTTGGAGATGGCAGCGCGGCCGCTCTCGACATGGTCGGGGATGATGACTTGGTAGCCCAAGGCGGTGAGCAGGCGTGCGAAGGTGTGTCCCAGCTCGGCCTCCTGGAGGTCGGTGAATTCGTCGGCGAAGAGGTATACCTTGCGGGTGGCTTGCCTGTCGGTGCCGTCGGCCTTGACCAGCCGGCGCATGGAGCGCGGCGAGAGGGGCGGGATGGCGCGCTGGGGGCTGAAGGAGACGATGCGCTTGATGATGGTTGACGACCAGCGTGCGGTGGCGAAGTAGTTGTAGAAGGGGTAGACCAGATGGCCGAGGCGTTCCACCATGGCCATGCGGGCCACCATCCAGCTACGGAAGGGGGTGCCGTGGCGGTCGTAGAGCATCTGCAGCACCTGGGCGCGGATGCGGGTCATGTCGACGTTGGAGGGGCATTCGCCTTTGCAGCCTTTGCAGGCCAGGCAGCTGTATAGGGCTTGCTCGATTAGGGAGTGGGAGGAATGGTCGGACTTGTCTGACTGGTCCGACAGGTCGGACAGGTCGGATTGGGCTGGTAGGCCGCGGGTGAGGAGTTCGCGGAGGATGTTGGCGCGGGCGCGGGTGGACTGTAGCTCGTCGCCAGAGACTTTGTAGGCGGGGCAGAGGGTGCCGCCGATGGCATTGCTCTTGCGGCAGTCGCCTGCTCCGTTGCACTGCTCGATGCTGCACATCAGGTCGCGGTCGGGGCAGAGGTATGTCTGGTCGACGTCGTAACGGAGCCCTTGGTCCATGGGCGGGGCGTCGACGATTTTGTGCATGTTGAAGATGCCGTCGGGGTCCCAGCACTGTTTTACCTGACGCATGAGCTGGTAGACCTCGTCGCCGTACATGAGGGGGATGAACTCGCCGCGCAGACGGCCGTCGCCATGTTCGCCGCTGAGGCTGCCGCGGTGTTTGCGCACCAGGAGGGCACTCTCCTCGGCCACCCGACGGAAAAGCTGTCGGCCATGGGCCTCTTTGATATTGATGATGGGGCGCAGATGCAGCTCGCCGGTGCTGATGTGGCCGTAATAGACACACTCGAGGCCGAGGCGTTGCATCATCTGCTGGAAGTCGTCGAGGTATTGGGGCAGGCGTTCCGGGGCCACGGCGGTGTCCTCGACGACGCCGATGGGTTTGTTGTCGCCCTTAACGCCGGTGAGGACGCCGAGACCGGCCTTGCGGAGAGCCCACACACGGCTGATGTCGGCACCGAAGACGCGGCTGCAATGGTAGGCGAGCCCTTGGTCGAGGAGTTCGCGTTCGAGGGCGTCGGCATGGCTCTCCATGTCGGGGCCGTTGAATTCGGCGATGAGGAGGGCGGCGGGTTCGCCTTGGATGAAGAAGCGGTTGCGGTCCTGTGTGCGGTTGTTGCGGCACAGCTCGAGGATTTTGCCGTCCATGAGCTCGATGGCCACAGGCTGGTGGCGCAGGGCGGTGAGGTTGGCGCGGTAGCTGTCGGGCAGGGAATGGCAGTGGGCGCAGAGCACCATCTGTTCGGCTGGCGGGAGGGGGTCGAGGGAGACCTTGACGGCGGTGATGAAGCAGAGGGTGCCCTCGCTGCCGCAAATCAGTTTGCAGAGGTCGATATCGTCGGGCTGGGCGGGGCTGCCGGGGAGGGCGCTGAGGTTGGGGTCGAGTGCCTCGTCGATGGCATAGCCGCAGCTGCGGCGGCGCAGGGAGGGGTCGGGGAAGTGGTCGGCGATAAGGCGGCGGATGTCGGGGTCGGCCTTCCAAGCTTCGAGCTGGGCGTATATTTTGTCGAGCAAGGGGCTGCCCTGACGCGAGGCGGTAGTGAAGGGGGTGCCGTCGGCAAGGAGTCCGCGGATTTCGAGCACATGGTGGCGGGTGCTGCCGTAGACGAGCGAGTGGGTGCCGCAGGAGTTGTTGCCCACCATGCCGCCGATGCAGCAGCGGTTGCTGGTGGAGGTCTCGGGGCTGAAAAAGAGGCCGTGGGGTTTGAGGGCTAGGTTGAGCTCGTCGCGCACCACGCCGGGCTCCACCCAGGCGTAGCGTTTGTCGGCATTGATTTCGATGATATGGTTGAGGTGGCGGCTGATGTCCACCACGATGCCGTTGCCCACCACCTGTCCGGCGATGCTGGTGCCGCCGGCGCGGGGGATGAGGTGGGTGCCGCGTTGGCGGGCCAGATGGATGAGTTCGACAAGCTCCTCCTGGGTGGCGGGATAGGCCACGGCAAGGGGGATTTCGCGATAGGCGGAAGCATCGGTGGCGTAGGCTATGCGGTGCAGGGCGTCGGTGTGGAGGGTCATGGCGCGGGTGTTAATAGTCGAGAATGGTTTGCAGAATCTTCTCGGCAGCGTGGGCGTCGCCGAAGAGGTGCGGGAAATGGACGGGGTGGTCGACCAATTGGCGGTAGGAGCTGACGATACGGCTGTAGTCGGCGTCGGCGATGATGCCTGCGCCGTGGTCGACAATCTCCACCCATTCGGTCTCAGGACGGAGGATGACGCAGGGTTTCTCGAAGAAGAAAGCCTCTTTCTGCACGCCACCGCTGTCGGTCATGACGATGCGGGCGTTCTGCTCGAGCATGTTGATGTCGAAGAAGCTGGCTGGCGGGATGATGGTGAGGCTGTCAGCGTATGGGGGGAGGAGGGAGGGGTTGGTGTCGAGAATCTTCTTGGTGCGGGGGTGCAGGGGGAGCACGATGCGGATGTTGTCCTGCACGGCTATGTCGACGAGGGCGCGGAGGATGGCGGAGAGCCGCTCGGGGTTGTCGGTGTTGTGGTCGCGGTGGATGGTGGCAAGGATGTAGGCACCGGGCTGGAGCGAGAGCTGCTGCATGATGGTGCTGTGCCGCTGCGCGAGGGTGGCGAAGTACATGCTGTTGTCGTACATCACATCGCCGCAGTTGCACACGCGGCGGCCTTTGCCGTTGCGGAAGGTGGCGGGGCTGTCGGTGAAGCCCTCGCGGCGGAGATTGTCGACGGCCGTCTGGGTGGGGGCGAAGCAGATGCTGGAGAGCTGGTCGCAGACGATGCGGTTGATTTCCTCGGGCATGGCCATGTTGAAGGAGCGCAGGCCGGCCTCGATATGGAACACGGGGACGTGGATTTTGGAGGCTGCCACAGCACCGGCGAGGGTGGAGTTGGTGTCGCCATAGAGGATGATGCCGTCGAAGTGATTATTGAGCAGCACCTCTTCGATGCCGCTAATCATGCGGGCGGTCTGGAGGCCATGGGAGCCGGAGCCGACCCCGAGGTTGAAGTCGGGCTGGGGGATGCCCAGCTGGTCGAAGAAGACCTGCGACATGTTGTTGTCGTAATGCTGGCCGGTGTGGAGGATGGACTCCTCGATTTGCGAAGGAAACAGGTCGCGCACCGCACGGCTGACGGCGGCGGCTTTGATGATTTGGGGGCGTGCCCCGATGATGGTGAGTATCTTCATGATTGAAGCCTGTGCCTTGTGGGGTGTGAAGGTTAGATACTATAAATCAGCTGCTCGGCCACAGTGCGAATCTCCTCGCGGGTGAGGTAGGGGTGCATGGGCAGGGAGAGCACGCTCTTGGAGAGATTGAGGGCATTGGGGGTGAGGGCGAAGCTGTGCACCTCTTTGAAGGCGGTCTGGCCACTCATGGGGGTGGGGTAGTAAACCATGGTGGGGATGCCCTTGGCTTTGAGCTTGGCCTGCAGCACCTCGCGGTTGAAAGTGCCGTTGCCGGAGGGGACGCTCAGTTGGATGGTGTATTGTGCCCAGCTGCTGGAGAAGCCGGCGGGGATATAGGGCGGGGTGATTTGGATCTCCTTGCTGATGAAGCGGGTCATGCCGCTGATGAGCTGAGTGTAGTACTCGGCGTTGCGGTTGACGTCGGCCAGCTCGTACTCTTTGAAGGCTTTGAATTTCACCCGCAGGATAGCGGCCTGGAGGGTGTCGAGGCGCGAGTTGAGACCGATGCGGACATTGTCGTATTTATAGCTGCCTTTGCCGTGGACACGGTAGGACTCGATGAGGGCGGCCCACTCGTCGTTATCGGTGAACACGGCACCGCCGTCGCCATAGCACCCCAAGGGTTTGGCAGGGAAGAAGGAGGTGGTGGAGATGTCGCCGAAACTGCAGGCACGGCGCACCACAAAGCCGTCGCCGTCGGGTTTGGGGAGCTTGATGCTGCCGCCAAAGCCTTGGGCACCGTCCTCGATGAGGAACATACCTTCGCGTTTGGTGATGGCGCGGATGGCGGTGAAGTCGGCGGGCAGGCCAAAGAGGTCGACAGCAATCACCGCTTTGGGACGCAGGGTCATGTTGTCGTGGACGGAGCGGACGGCATCGTCCAGGCTTTTGGCATCCATGTTGAAAGTGCGGGGGTCGACATCGACAAAGACGGGAGTGGCGCCTTCGAGCGATACCACTTCGGCCGAGGCGAAGAAGGTGAAGTCTGGCACAAAGACGGCATCGCCTTTGCCCACGCCCAGAGCCTTCAAGGCCAGGGTCAGGGCGTCGGTGCCGTTGGCACAGGCTAGGCAGTGCTTCACCCCTACATAGTCGGCCAGTTCAGCCTCCAGTTCCCTAACGGGGTTTCCCATAATAAAGGCACCCGAGGCAGCCACCTCGGTCATTGCCCGGTCAATATCCTGCTTGAGCGCAGCGTACTGTTTTTTCAAGTCTCTAAATTCCATATCTTGAATGCTTGAATGTGTGATTGCTTGAATATGTTAATTCGTTAATGTGTTAATCGATTAACGAGTTAGCACATTAACGAATTCAAATCTTTACTTCCTCTGTCGATAGACCTTTACATTTGGAGACACCAGATACATCTTTTCTGTTGTTATAGGGGTTGGTGGCCTCGGGGGCCGTGGCTCAGTATCGCATATCCACCCAACCGAAGGGGTGCTGCGCCAGCGGCAGTCGTGCCAGGGGGTGGTAGTCGCCCTTCAACCCGATGGGGGTGGAGTGGCGGATGTCGCTAACCATCTGGATGCAGGGACGGGCCTCGTTGATGCGGAATCCCCGTCCGGCCAGAATCTCCTCGTAGCTGCGGGTGTGCAGCTCGGTGAAGCCCTGGCTGAACTCGAACTCGTCGCCGTCGATCATGATGGTGCGGTAGGTGCGTTTTTCGCCTTGCACTGCGTTGGGAGGCAGGCAGTCGGCATTTATGCTTAGGAAATAGCGTACCCGGGCCTGTTTCAGCTCAAGGAAGCCCGCCACGCGGTCGTGCGACATGACGTGTACCACACTGTGCTGCACCGGCCCGAAGACCCATTGCAGCATGTCGTAGAAATGGACACCGATATTGGTGGCCACACCGCCGCTTTTGTGAACATCGCCCTTCCACGATGAGTAATACCACTTGCCGCGCGAGGTGATATAGGTGAGGTCCACATCATACACCTTGTCCTTGGGGCCTTCGGCCACTTTCTTCTTGAGGGCGACAATGCTGTCGTGCAGGCGAAGCTGGAGGATGGTGTAGGCCTTGTGGCCGGTTTCCTCTTCCATCCCTATGAGGTTGTCGATGTTATAGGGGTTCAGGACCAAAGGTTTCTCGCATATCACGTCGCAGCCCAGTCGCAGCCCGTAGCGGATAAAGGCATCGTGGGTGTAGTTGGGGGTGCAGATGGAGACCCAGTGGAGGGGGTTGTCGGTGTGTTGCTGCTTTGAGCAGAAGCGGTCGAACTGCTCCTGCTCGGTGAAGAACGAGCAGTCGGGGAAAAAGCTGTCCAGTCTTCCCACGCTGTCGAACTTGTCGTAGGCAGCCACCAGGGTGTTGCCAGTATCGGCTATGGCTTTTAAGTGACGCGGGGCGATGTATCCCGCAGCTCCTATCAATGCAAAATTGGCCATTTTTGAATTCGTTAATTCGTTAATTCGTTATTATCGTTGATATGTTTATATGTTGATACGTTTATACGACTCGCAACATATTAACATCCAACATATCAACATCCATTACAGTCTTCCGTCCACCAGTTCGCGGGGCATGATGGCTTTGACGTCGTAAATCACGTGGTTGGGCTCCAGCAGGCTGCCGAAGTCAATCTCCATCTCGCGGAACTGGCGGTGTGCCACGGCGATGATGGCGGCGGAGAACCGCTCTTTGGGTAGTTCGTTCACGATGTCGATGCCGTATTCGTGTTTCACCCGCTCGGGCGAGGCCCATGGGTCGAACACGGTGATGTCGGCGTTGTATTCCTGCAGGGCGTGGTAGATGTCAATCACACGGGTGTTGCGGACATCGGGGCAGTTCTCCTTGAAGGTGAATCCCATGATGATGATCTTCGAGTGCAGCACCTGGATGCCTTTTTTCAACATCAGCTTTACGGTCTGGTCAGCCACATAGGCACCCATGCCGTCGTTCATGCGGCGGCCTGCCAGGATGATTTCGGGGTTGTAGCCGAGGCGTTGGGCGCACTGGGCCAGGTAGTAGGGGTCGACCGAGATGCAGTGTCCGCCCACCAGGCCGGGGTTCATCTTTATGAAGTTCCATTTCGTACCGGCGGCTTCCAGCACATCCTGGGTGTCGATACCCATCAGGTTGAAAATCTTCGACAGTTCGTTGACGAAAGCGATGTTGATGTCGCGCTGGCTGTTCTCGATAACCTTGGCGGCCTCGGCCACCTTGATGCTCGAAGCCCTGTGAGTGCCGTTCTGCAGCACCGAGGCATACACGTTGTCCACCAGGTCGGCCACTTCGGGAGTGGAGCCGGAGGTGATTTTCTTAATCTTCTCCACCGTATGTACCTTGTCGCCGGGGTTGATGCGCTCGGGGCTATAGCCGGCAAAGAAGTCGACATTGTACTTCAGGCCGGAGACACGCTCCACTACTGGCAGGCACTCGTCCTCGGTAACACCGGGATACACAGTCGACTCGTACACCACGGTGTCGCCCTTGCTTATCACCTTGCCCACCACCTCGCTGGCGCCGTAGAGCGGTGTAAGGTCGGGGTTGTTGTTGCGGTCCACCGGAGTGGGCACTGCCACGACGTAGAAATTGCAGTCGCGTATGTCGTCAATGTTGCTTGAACACAGCAGGCCGTATTTGGCAATGGCCTCCTGCAGCAGCTCGTCGCTCACCTCGAGTGTGGCGTCGTGGCCTGCCATCAAAGCATCCACGCGAGCCTTGCTCAAATCGTATCCAACCGTCTTATACTTAGTGGAAAAAAGTCTTGCCAAAGGCAGACCGACATATCCAAGTCCAATGACTGCAATTTTAATCTCTTGCATAAAGTGCTGTAATGTTATTATTTATATATACGTTAATTCTAAAACCTAACCTTTGAGCCGTAAAGGTTTAATTTGCAAAGATACACATTTTTTTTTGTTCATCAACTTTTTTTAGCAAGGTATCCTCTTTGGAAGGAGACAGAATTGTCATTCCACCAGCAGTTTCTTGGTGGCAAAAAGTTGCGTTTCTTATTGGATGGGGTGTATTTTGCCGGAGCGGTTGCCGAAGAAGAAGAAGAGGCCGTAAGCGAGAATCAGTATAAGGGCGACGGCTATGGTGTAGAAGTTCTTGTCGGAGACAAGGATGTAGCCGATATTGATGATGAGTTGCAGGAGGGCATAACCGGCCGAGACAAAGAGGTATGGCACGTGGAGGTCGTTGACCATGGTTTCGTAGGCATGCTCGCGGTGGGCGGCAAAAATATTGCGTCCGGAAAGGAACCGCTTGGCGATGGTGAGGAATCCATCGGCCAAGAATACGATAATAAAGCAGATACGGCTGACGTTCAGGCCTGAGCCGGGGAAAGAGTTGACATAGCGTACAAGCAGATACAGAACAATAAGCCCCATACTGATGCTGCCCACATCGCCGGAGAAACAGCGTGCATTGGTGCGGAAGTTGAAGAAGCCGAAGACGAGGATGGCCAGCATGACCGTAGCGATGAATTCAATGTCGATAAACTGGTGTTCAAAGATGTCGAGATAGCCGAAAGTGCCAACCACCACAAGCGAATAGGCGGCAAGCATGCCATTGATGCCATCCATGAAGTTGTATATATTGAGGACTCCCGTGAAGAATACGATGAGCACAACAAGCTGCCACGGGGCGATGGCGGAGATGTCAGGCCAGAAGGTGAGAAGCACTGTGGCAATCTGTGTGAAAAGGCGCAGCCAAGAGGGCAATGGATGCAGGTCGTCCACAAAACTCACCACCGCCAAGACGGTGATGGCGATGAGGAAATTGTGGAATGCCAAGCCGTGGGTGAGAGAGTAGAACAGCACGGCGAGGTAGAAGATGATGCCTGCACCGAGTAGCGCCACGCGGTGGTGGGAGCTGCGCTCGTTGGGCCGGTCGACGATATGGAAACGCTTGGCTGCGAAGAAGTAGAGCAACTCAAGGGCAATGATTGCTATGGTGGCGATGATAAAATACATATCTTTTGAAAGTGTTAATGTTTGAATGTGTTATTGTGTTAGTCGAAGAGATTGTTTCTTCTGCTGAATGCAAAGATACAACTTTTTTTTGTATTAGGGGATTTTTTTGTATTTTTGCAACGTATAGAATTGTGAAAAATGCGACAGCAGTTCTGTACAAACAACTGATGTATCGAAAAATAATGCCACCTGGAACATCCTATTCCCATTGTCAAAAGATAGTACGCCAACAATAAACAACAGCAATTAAAAACCGCGATATATACATGAAATCAGAAGATATACGTATTCTACAAAATTCCCGACAATAGGGATACTGATTTCACCATTCGGTAGTTAACCTATAAACATTATGAAGATTACAGCAAACGATATAGCCAATTTCCTGGGGTCGCCTTTACATGGAGAAGACACCACCGTAGAGCGATATGCCCAGTTGACCGCACCCCTGCCCCACAGTATTGTTTTTGCAAAGAAATACAGTGATGAGACGGTTCTTGCTCTGAACAAATGCAATGATATTTTGGCCATAGTCACACGCGACTACGTCGGCAAACTGACTTGTAGCCATATCGTTTCCGACAATCCACGCTTGGATTATATTAGGGTATTGTCCAATTTCTTTGTGGCGGAGAAGCCCAAAGGGTTCATTCACCCTACAGCAAATATCGAGCCTGGAGCCACAATCGGGAAGGATGTCTTTATCGGAGCCGGATGTTATGTGTCCGCACAATGTGTTGTGGGTGACGGCTGCGTGCTTCATCCCAATGTGGTACTTGACAATCGCGTGGTGCTTGGATACAACTGTGAGATAAAGTCGGGTGCCGTGTTAGGGCAGGAGGGATTTGGGTTTGAGCGTAACGAACAGGGAGAGCCTGTGCATTTTCCGCATTTTGGTGATGTCATTGTGGGCAATAATGTTTTTATCGGCAGTAACACCACGGTGGAACGCGCCACCCTTGGCAGTACGGTTATCGAGGACAATGTGAAGATTGACGACCTGGTGCAGATAGGCCACAACAGCCATATCGGTGAAGGAAGTATGGTTACTGTTGGCGCCATTGTTTGCGGAGGGGCTGTATTGAACCCTCAGAGCTATCTGGCTCCTAACGTGACTGTGAAAGAAAAGGTGTCAATAGGATTTAGGGGATTTGCAGGCATTGGTGCTGTGGTGCTGAAAGATGTGGCAGCGGGCACCATTGTGGCTGGTGTGCCAGCAAGAGAATTGAGAAATAAGAATTGAGAATTGAGAGTTGAGAATTGAGAATTGAAAAATGATTTTTTACCATGAATATAGAGAACATACTCGTATTGGCACCGCATACCGACGACGGTGAATTGGGTTTGGGCGGTACTATCAGTAAGTTTATTGAGGAAGGGAAAAATGTTTTCTACGCCGCCTTTTCCACTGCCGACCAGTCGGTTCCCGAAGGGTTTCCCAAGGACATCCTTGCCACCGAGGTCCGTAATGCTACCCTCAAACTTGGCATACCTCCCGAAAACCTGTATATCTACCATTATGAGGTCCGCAAGTTGAATTATGTGCGGCAGGAGCTTCTGGAGGACATGGTAAAGTTGCGCAACGAACGGCGTTACGACCTGGTATTCATGCCCTCTTCCCACGACATACACCAAGATCATACCACTGTGGCCCAAGAGGCGATACGGGCGTTTAAGAAGACTACGTTGCTTGGATATGAGTTGATATGGAACAATCTGACATTCGACACCGACTGTTTTGTCCAGTTGGAAGAACGTCATATCGAAGCAAAATGCCAGGCCTTGCGGGAATACAAAAGCCAGGATTTTCGTGACTATACCTCCTCCGAGTTTGTACGCTCACTGGCCCGTACCCGCGGAGTGCAGGTGGGCTGCCAGTATGCCGAGTCGTTTGAAGTAATAAGACTTTTCCTATGAATATCTTGATGATAAGCCACTACGCCGGTGCACCTCAATATGGCATGGAGTTCCGCTCCTATTATATGGCCCGCGAGTGGGTGAGTATGGGCCATCAGGTAACAGTTGTGGGAGCCTCCTTTTCGCACCTTCGCAAAGCACAGCCGCCGGTAGGACGCGAAAACCTTGAAGGCATTAACTATCTGTGGCTGCCTACAGTAGAATATGAGGGCAACGGATGGAAACGAGTGCTCTCTATGTTCCAGTTCTGCCGTCAGGTATACAAACACAGCAAAGAGCTGATAGCCTTTCAGCCGGACATGGTCATCGCCTCGTCAGTATACACATTCGACATATATCCATGCCATTATATCGCCCGCCGCACCCATGCCAAGCTGGTCTACGAGGTACACGACTTGTGGCCGCTGTCGGTGATGGTTATCGGCGGATACAAGAAATGGCACCCGTTCATTGTCATGCTGCAGCACTGCGAGAACTATGCCTACAAACATTGCGACATGGTTGTCTCGATGCTCGACAAGGCCTTTCCCCACATGAAGCGGCATGGGCTCACGGAAGACCGTTTTTGCTGTGTGCCAAATGGTTATCTGAAAGAGGAGTGGGAAAATGCTGAGAAAAGCTCGCTACCACAGGAGCATGCAGCCCTTTTTGCCAAGCTTCATGAGGAAGGTAAAACCATCATCGGGTTTGCTGGAGGACATACCCAGTCGACAGCCATGGACGTGCTCATCAAGGCGGCCAACGCACTCAAAGAACGCGATGATTTGGCATACGTCATGGTGGGCAGTGGTCCGCAGAAAGAGGAGCTGATACAATTGGCGCTAAGCTATGGCCTCAAGGATTTCTATTTCCTCCCTCCGGTGGATAAGACCTGCATACCCAATGTGGTGCAACAGTTTGATATCTGCTATGAAGGCGGCGTCCATAGTTTCCTTCACAAATACGGTACTTCCGCCAACAAGATGATTGATTATATGCTGGCAGGAAAACCCATAGTCAAGTCGGTTGACGAGCCTGGCAGTGAGACAGAGCGTGTCGGCTGTGGCATACAGGTGGAGGCCGAGAATGTCGACCAGGTGCGCAATGCCATACAGACGATAGCTGACATGTCCCCCGACGAACGTGCCGCCATGGGTGCCAAAGGAAGAAAATATGCCCTCGAAAACCTCGAATACCACACACTGTCGCAGAAGTTCATCGATTACGTGGGAATTGGGAGTTGAGAATTGGGAATTGAGAATTGGGAATTGAGAATTGAGTATTGAGAATTGATAATTGAAATATGAAAGTACTGCTCTTATCCGACGCCGACAGCATCCACACCCTTCGATGGGTTCGCTCGCTCAGCCAGCGAGGATGCGAGATATTGCTTTTCAATCTGCTTCGCTGCGACTTGTCGCCCTACGACGGTATGCCCAATGTGAAAGTATACAGTTGTGACTTCGTGTTGCGCGACAGTGCTGCTATTTCGCAACGGATACTCGACAAGATAGTGTATCTCAAGGCAGTCCGCCTGCTCCGCAAACAAATAAAAGCCTTCCGTCCCGACTTCCTGCATGCCCACTATGCATGCAGCTTCGGCCTCATTGGCGCCCTCTCCGGCTTCCACCCATACTTGCTGTCGGTGTGGGGCAGCGATGTCTATAGCTATCCGCGTCAAGGCAGCCTCTACCGCCATCTGCTCACTTTCACGCTCAAGAAGGCCGACCACATTCTTTCTACCAGCCATTGTATGGCTCGCCAGACCAATATTTACACGCCCAAACCTATATCTGTTACTCCCTTCGGGGTCGACATGCAGCGGTTTTGTCCAGTCCCTGCTACCGATAAACCGGCATCTTTTGTTGTCGGCAACGTCAAGACCCTTAAATACTGCTACGGCATCGACACCCTCATCCGCGCCTTTGCCCTTGTCCATCGGCATCACCCGCAGACCGACATGCGCCTGCTTATTGCCGGCACCGGCCCTGACCGCGACCAACTCATAAACCTTTGTGATGAACTTGGCATCCTCCAACTTGTAGACTTCCTTGGCTATATTCCTAACCAGGAGCTCCCAAAGCTCTACGCCAAGTTCGACGTGTCGGTGTCGCTGAGCCGTGAGGAGAGCTTCGGTGTTGTAGCCGTTGAGGCAATGTCCTGTGCTTGTCCTGTAGTCACCTCCGATGCCGAAGGGTTCTGCGAGGTGGTCGATAACAATGTCACAGGCTTCGTTGTGCCCAAAGACAACCCCGAGGCTGCTGCCGAAGCCATTGAACGCTTTATCGACAATCCGCAGCTCCGCACCCGAATGGGTGCCGCAGCACGCCAGCGTGTGGCCGACCTCTACGACTGGGAGCGCAACGTGGACACCATGATGGACATCTACAAGCGCGTCATCTCTTCCTGATTGAGCAAACTGCGTACCGATGCCACAGGAACCCACTTCCTGAATGGGAACAATGCCTTGACCATCACTGCCAGCCAGGGTTTATACATGATGTTTATCCTGCAATAGGCTTTGCGGAAATGGAACTTCTGCATGAGAAAGGGCTGTATGTTCGAGTGCCCGGTGATGCTTCGCCCGCCATCGTTGACATACTTCAACCCGCACTCCTTCAAATAGTACTCGTTCATCGTATATATCAATCCGTAGTACGGGTAGTGCGGTAAATCGTCGGGTCGGGCTTTCATTACAGAGTAGTCGCACATCTGTTCGTATACGATATTCTTGGCGAAAGCGGCCAGATGCCCGTCGCCTTTGTCGAAGGCACCCCAGTATTCATTCTCGGGTCCATTCATTATTTCGTTGCGGAAATCCGCTTCCGTGGGTACACTGGCCTTCACCTTATAACCCTCGGCGGCAGCTCGGTGCACTTCATAACCCATGGACAGCAGCTCGTCGCGCGTCATACGCCGAAACGTATAGTTGGCCAAGCTGCGCCGCAGCTGGTTGCGCATCTTGCTGCTCAGTTCCTCCATGCCTCCGAACGAGTCTTTCACCACATACCAGAAGCCAGTCTCCTCACCACAGTCGAAGTCATAGGTGTTGCGCACCAGCCAGCCGCCTTTCTTCAGCAATGCCTTGCATTCGGTACGGCTCAACTGCGGCTCCTCGTACTCAGGGCCTATCCATAGCCACGCGTGCTTATATAGTGTGAATGCCATCTTTGCTTATATCTTTTTCTTCAACAGGGCGGATGCAATCTGTTGGCAGCGTGCGGTCCAAGTATTCTGTTCCGCAACAGAGGGCAGTGCTTCGCGCATCTGTGATAACTTCTGGGGGTTGTCGCGCAGCGATTCTATCGTCTGCTTGAGCGACTCGGTATCGTTCCTGCAGGCACAGCCAATACCGTTTCGCTCCACAAAATCGCCACTCCATGTGTCTTTGGCAGCCACTATGGGCAATCCGTGGCCGATGGCCTCAAACAGTTTGTATGGTGCAGCAAAGCGCACATATTCCGTGCTCATAGGCATCACAAACAGGTCGGCTTTTCCGTATGCTGCATCAAGTTCGTCCCCGTCAAGGTGCACCACCTCCACATTGGAGCCAAGACAGGGTGCATAGTCTTCTTTTACAGTCTCCCAGTCGTATGTGCGGCAGCAGAAAGTAAGCCTTACACCCTCCATCGTCGACACTGCACTCATCAATGGCTTCAGGTTGTAGTTTCCACCAACGCCTCCCACATATAGCAATTCCATTGCTTCCCGACCGCTGTTTTCCTCAATCCGTCGGCCAGAATGATTCAACCCCGACGGCAGCTCCACCACATTGCAGCTGAACTTGTGTGGCACATGCTCAAGCATCGGCAGCGTGGGCAGAAACAGAACGTCGAGCAGTCGGCCGTATTGCCACAGGTCGTAGAAATAGAAATATCGCGCCACCCTTTGCTTGAATCCCTCTCCCTTATTGGCGTATTGCCAATGTATATCGCGGTAGAACAGTCCCACGGGAATGCCGTGTCGTTTGCAGAAGGCCAGGAATCCGAAATCCAGACATGGGTGTGTGGGCAGATGGTGTGGCTCGGTGAGCAGCGTGGGCATGGTCGACGATTCACTGTATACGAAATCGTAGTGTACTCCCTGCCTTATCTTTCTCTTTATCTTGGTAATCTGCTGTTTGCGGTCGCGTGCGCTGCCCTCCACCACGTCCATCTCCCAGCCCAGTTGGGTGAAGGCCGTCATCAGTTTCTGTGGACGGATCTGGCTGGCCGACGGGTCGTTGCGGTCAATCTTCAGCGGTATATGGAATATCAGTCTCATACGTCTTTTCTTGTTCTGAAAATGGGCAGCTGCAGCAGTGTCTCGCGCCGTGTAAACCAGTAGAAGGCCAAGTAGCCGAGGCCGAAAACGGCCATGTCGGCATACAGCATTATGGTGCGTAGCGGATCCTCCTGCCCAGTGGCGAAAAACAACAACGGCAATGCGGGCAGTGCTGCCACAACAATTCCCAGTAGCGGCCACGACACCGCGCCGAGGTAGCTCTTCAGTGGCATCTGAATGCATTTGTACACCATCATGCGCCAGTAGGCAAAGAGGAAGATGAAGGCCAGCAGCACCTGTGTCCAGGCCATAGCCTGTATGCTTATCTGGCTGGCCACCAGTGTGCCTGCCAACACAAACACTATGCGAACCAGTGTCCACCTGAAGCCTAGGTCGGTGCGACCTAGCGACACCATGAGTATCCCGGCCGGGTTACCTATCGACTGCAGCATTCCCCACACCGAGAGCACTCGCACAAACCACACCATCTCCACCATGCCGCTTCCGTAGAGCAGCACCGTGAGCGGTTCTGCAAAGAGGAAGAACGCCATGAATATCGGGAAGTTGATGAATGAGAGCAGATGCAGCACCTCGGCGTATGAACGACGCATCTTTGGCATATCGTCTTGGAAACGTGCAAATGCCGGGGCCGCAACATTGGTGACGATGGGGTTGATGAGCTGCACGGCTTTGTACAGCAATTCTTTGGCCAAGTTATACACACCCAGCACCTCGGCACTGAAGAAACGCCCTATGAGGAAGATGTCAAGTTTATTCGCTGCATAGTCAATCACCTGCATGCCGAGCTGATATAGTCCTATCGAGACCAATTCTCGTATTTCACTCAGTCGGAAATGCAGCCTGATGCGGTAGGCCTTGAGTCCCGACATGGCATAGACGCTCTGGGTGATGGCAGCCTGTAGCAGGGCACCCCATGCGAGGCTGAAGACACCAAAGCCTTGCAATGCCAGCACCACCGTCAGTACTACCCCGAGGGTGACACCGACTATCTGCACGATGGAGATGAATTTAAAGTCCAGCTCTTTGGTCTTCAGGGTGTAGAACATTTTGCCAAACGAGTCAATCACAAGTGTGAAGGACAGCAACGGGATAAGCTGCCTCAGTGCGGCTTGATGGTAATAACTTGCTATCAGTGGCGAAAAGGCACAGAGCATCAGCCACAGCGCCACACTGAGCATCAGGTTAAGCCAAAAGACTGATGAGTATTGGTCGCGGGTGATGTCCTGCTTGTGGATAATGCCTGTGGCGAGGCCCATATTGGCAAATATCTCAGTGAAGCCGAGAAACATGGTGGCTATGGCCAGCAAGCCAAAGTCTTGCTTGGTGAGTATGCGCGCCAAGATAAACAGCTTGAGCATCTGCAACGCCGTGGTGGTTAGTGCCCCCACTGCGTTCCATTTTACCCCGGTTACCGATTGACTGCGTAATGACATGGCGCTGTTCAGTCTTTCGTTTCAACTGGTTGTTGTCCGGTGTGCGTCTTGCCTTGGTCCACCACCATTATCAAGACCATCAGGGCATATAGCAGCGAAACGAATTGCATGCCCATCTGGCGTTCCAGCATAGACTCGAAAAGTAAGCAGAACATGACGATGAATGTCAGCACCATGACTGGCCAGAACCCTGCCTTTCGCCGCCAGGCCACACACAACGGCATCACCAGCCACCACAGCATTGCCGCCAACCCTACAATACCGATGGCAAGGGCCGTCTCGGTGTATTGGTTGTGAGCGTTTAGCTGTTGCTCCTCCAGACTAGGATACCCCTCGGTGCCTAAGCGTTTTGTGAGCACGGTGTCATAGTCGCCCACTCCGTAGCCGAACACTGGACTGTCGGCAACCGTCTTAACAGCGGTGACGTTGATGGCCATGCGGGCATCGTTGTACTTCCCGTAGGCTGGTGCCGTCGTGGCCACAGTGTCGGCAACGGTCCCGTCGTCGGTTTCTACAGCCTGCGTACTCGCCAAGGAGGCTATCGGCAGACGGCTGTTGTGGTTGGGCAGCGTCTTCTCTGCAGTGAAGGTGAGTCCCACCGACAGGAGTGCGAGCAGCACACCTTTCCGCCATCCGCGCTTTTGGGCAAAATGCAAGGCACACAGCACCTCTACACCGTAGAGGCACAGGATGCCCGCACGCGAGTCGATGTAGATAATGAACACCATTGTCATCACTGCAGCGGCATAGAGCATCAGTTTCTGCCACAAAGGCATGGCTCCATGGCGCTGCGACAACTCGCTGTAGATAAACCCCACCGTCGGCAGGGTGTACAAGGCCACGTATGTATGGTTTCGCTCCTCGAATGTGTTGGTGCACAGGTTATAGAAAAACATTCCCCCAATGGCTACAAGCAACCCGTAGAACATCACCCGCAGATGGTCACACCTGAGGTATGAAGTGTCCGACAAAAGGACACACAAAGGAATTATGAGCATCACGGCCTTGCGCGACACCACTGTCAGTGCCCTGTCCACATTCTGGCTGTAGAACACGCTGGCTACATAGCACAGCAAAAAAACTGCAACAGTCAATAGCGTCACACGCAACGGTGCGTCGAGCGACGGATTTCCAACCTTCTTTTCGGAAACAATCTTGACCACTGTGGCAACGCCAAGAGCCAACGTCGACCACAACCCAAGCTGCCAATCGATTGCCACAAGTGGGAATGTAATACATAGCATGATGAACTGCAATGTATTATACCACTTCATATCCTTTATATTCATAGTGCAAATTTACGCAAAAATCCCCAATTTTATCAATATGAATAAAAAAACTTTCCTGAGAAGCTGTTTAAATTTGATTGATGAAGTTTATTATGGACATGAACGAGCAGGTTCTTCTTCTTTTCGATTGCGCAGCGTTTCGCAAAGCAAGCGCAAAAAATGCTTGTATCTTTTGCTGAGCAAAAGAAACGTCAGCGAAGCTAATAGGGTTCCATTGTAATTGAGAAAAGAAGGAAAAGATGCAGTTCAAGTACTTTAAGGCAACCTCCAATAATTATCCATATAATACATTGCTTGGTAATGAGAATTCATGGTAATGACATTTAAAAACATGAATTATCATTAATTGTCATGAATTTATGGTTATTACATGGTAATTCGTGTTAAATATTCAATAATGTCTATCATGGATGCGCCCCTTTTAGGGGCAATTTTTGGAGGTTACCTTAAGAGAATCATTGAATTTTAACCCAAATCGGTCGTTAGGGTTTATGGCAGAATAGTATTTGTTTCGAGCAGATTGGCCGCATCGCTGTAGAACGTTGCGTAAAGCGAGAACTGAGCAAACGAGCTTTCTCTGCCGAGCCACAGCAACGTCAACGAAGTTAAGGCGTAGCGGGCTACGGCGAGACAGGGATGTGGACAAGATGCCGAACGTTACGCAAAAACGTCGCGACAGAATGGGAGCAATGTTTTTTTCGAGAGCAGAGAAAGCCTGCTTGCTCTGCCGAGCCCAAGTAACGTCATGGAACATAAAGAAATGCTGATATGGCATAAACAGACCTAAAAAGAGAGATTGATTGAAAAGTCGGCCTAATGACCGATTTGGGTTTAAACAGATTCTAAGTCTCGGAATTATTTTATATAAAAATATGCATGTGTCAAAAATTCTTATTATCTTTGCAGAATGGAGTATAAGGATAAAAAAAGTAATACATAACATATTTACTTATAAAACAAATAAATAGAAAAATGAAAAAGGTAGCAAAATGTTTATTTCCGGTTTTGATGGCATGTCTGTTATCGCCCAACATGGTGACAGGACAAGGGTCTAACGTATTGTATTCATACAATGAAAATGACATTGAGCGGAACATAATACGTTACCATTCTGGCATGAATAAATACATAAACACCTCAAACTGCCATGTAAATACAGGGATGCACATTTCATTGACAGACTTGACCTCCATGATAGATGCATATTTCGAGGAGGAATATGAAATCCATGATGTGGAGATAGTGGGTGACCTGGTTTTCTTTTGCGGTAAGTACAACACCACCGTATCTGGATTTCTGGGATGGTTCGAGGTAAATGACTTGTTCTATAACTCGGTTCCTGTTTATGTCGATAACACACTTTCAACATACGGTCTCCAATCGTTGGACAACATAGAGATATTCACGGCGCAAAATGGCGAAATCCATATTGTAGGCTATGGGTTACACAGTCCTCTCCCTTGGATAGCCCCAAACACGTACAAAGCCTTCGAGGCTGTGGGCACGCTGGGGACTGGCATACAGTACAGAGTGGCCGACATGTATAATGGCGGGAGGATGAGCGATATCACGGACTTGGTTGTCACTGATAACTTTGTTGTGTATTTAGGAACTACCAGGAATCAAGTGTGCGAGTCAAAATTTGGAGTCGGCATCAATTTACAGGTTTTTCCAAAATACAATATGTTCTCTGGGACACACTTTGCTGTAGGACACTTTCAGACTATAACCAGCCACTATATTTATGCTGGAGGGTGTGGTCATTTACTCAACGACAATAGCGACCCAGAATATGGTTATGCCAAAATGGTACATATCGATGGGGACAGGATTGCGGTTTGCACCCACCGTGTTGATTTTGACTACTCTGCCTGGATGCCTACTGGTTGTGACCCGGCTAACGATTGTGGATATGGTGAGGTTCCGTCTGCCTATTACCTTGCCCATAGAATATATGATATTTCGCCAATCCTAGTCAACCAGCCCATGGTAATTCAGTCGGCTTACACTGCGACACTTCCGGGACAACCAATTTCGATTGACTGCCTTGAGTATGATGGCAATCTAAAGCACTTCATTGTACAGCACAGGTTTACTACAGCGCTAGGGACGGTTGAAACAGCGTTTACAACCATTGATTACTCATCTGGGACGATGCCACTTCTTGCTGCTTCAGATTTCCAAATCGTATGCAACACTTCGGCGTGCTGGTTCCCAGAATGTCTGCACCAATATGGTATCGGTGATTATGTTGTCAGCGGCAGGTCAACCTCATACAATGACCATTTCTTTTGGAAAAGCCATGTGGGTAATGATGATGGGAGTTGTAACTTACATCAGTACTATCCATTGAAGATGATTCCTACACAGGAGATAAAAGATAATCGCGAACTGATTGTGTCTACAGCATGGACACCATTAACCTTTTTTGATCTTTCCCCCAAGTATTTGGAAGAGCTAGAACAGATAATAATATGTAATTAACAAACTTATACATTCATGTTATGAAAAAAGAAATTGCAGTACTATTGATGGCGATACAGACTGCCATGCTGTGTGGCGCTTATGCGCAGCGGCCAGTGGGCGACACCCTTTCCGATGTGGATCCGACATATTACTACTATATCTACAACTGGCCAAGAGACGAGACTAGGCAATGGTCGGTTTTTAATTCGCAAGCGTGGTTTCTATACGGGTTACATACGGGCGAAACTCCCGGGGTCGAAGACTGTGATGAGAGGTGGACCATGTATGGCAATACAATTTTTGGGGTCCAGATGTACACGGACACTCCGCTGAAAGTGGTGGGGATGGCCGCTCCTGCATTCATGATGGAGCCACACGACACCACTTTCTACTACGACCATCAACAAATTGGGCCGACACGTCCGAATGCATACGACACAACAATGGCCGGACGCGTGTCAGACTCGATGCTATTGTACAAACCAGTGAACGGCGCCCTTGTGAAATTGATAGATGCACCGTGGCGGATAGAAAATCCCCACCGGCATATCTTGCTCCCACCCCTGCGGCATGCTGGCAGATTCAATTATCGCCAATTTGTCGACAGTTCGGCTACTTCGTATCTCGCGCCCCTTTACGAGGTGATGTTCGAAAAGCCTGTGATAGTGGAGGACTCGTTTGTGGTGGCCATTACCACTTTCAACAACGAAGGGCACTATTATACGGTGTATGACAAATATGAGCATCCATACTATATGTGGATGTGGCATCACAACCCCACAAGGGTCTTTTTTTTCGCAGAGTTGACCGACACATGCATTCCTGAATGTATTGGGTGGTACAAGTTCCGCATACTTCCATGGAGGCGGCTCCAATGTCCACAGACTGTAGGCGGCAAGTATGCGTTTTACACTCCAGTTATCTTTCCCATTATAGACCCTGATTACGACACGGTGATAGAGCACTGCCTGCCGGTGACAGACCTGCGCATAGCCGCCACCACCGACACCTCGGCCATCCTGATGTGGAACGCCCCCAACAGCATCCGCTGGGAGGTGAAATACGGCATGACGGGCATGGCGGACAGCGACTACACCGTCCTCACCGTCACCGTTCCCTCGGCCACCCTCACCGGCCTTTTCGTGGGGCCGCAGTACAAAGCCTACGTCCGCGGCTGGTGCCCCTGCGACAGCAGCTGGGGCGACTGGGTCGCCATGCGCCCCTTCACCATCCACCAGCACGAGTCCGTCGGGCAGCCCGGCGACCTGGGCCGCTTCACCCAGCTGATGCCCAACCCCGCCCACGGGCTGGTGAGCGTTCTCTCCTCCTTCTCGCTCACCCGCATCGTCCTCTACGACCTCAGCGGACGACAAGTGCTGGAGCAGGAGGCCCATGGCATCTCCGCCATGGTGGACGTGAGCCCGCTGCCCAAAGGCACCTATATCGCCGCTATATACACCCCCCACGGCATCGCCACCAAGAAACTGCTGGTGGAGTGACAATCCTGCCACCTGCTTGGTGCCATTTCGGGTAAAAAGATCTACGCACCCATGCCGATTGAACATAGAGACTAACCTATTATAAAATACAATACATGAAGAAAGAAACCCTTATCACCGTCATCTCCACATTCCTCCTCACCACCCTGTTCTGGCTGTTTATGTTCCTTATCGTCATACCGCCGTCGAAGGGGAAAAGCAATAAGACCGCTGCCGTAGAGGCGGCGCCGCCCGTCCAAAGCGAAGAGCCTGCCCCCGAAGCCCCGCGCTACGAGGCCAAGGCCAAGCGCACGGTGGACTATACCGAATCCATCGTCGGCCATTGGGAGCCTGTCGAGGTCTCCTCCTTCAAGCTCGATTTTTCGCAATATGGCACCCTCAAAACCACCACAAACAAGAACCGCTATACCCAGCGAACGGAATATAAGTACAAGCTGCTTGGCGACCGCATGGGATATACGCTGATGGCCGACTTCTACGAGGGAGACTGGCACCGCATAGAAATCACCACCGGCGACGACGGGGTTACTTATCTCTCCATTTTCGACGACCCCGAACTGGGCGGACGCTATCGCAAGCAGTGAGCTCCCCCGTCGCCTGACTGACACATAGTTGTAGCACCGACCTGCACTCGGTGCTTATACATGTCGTACATTCGGCTTTGACTGTGCTTACACACTTGAAGAGAAATAATAGAGAAAGTATATCTAAATAAAATAGAAAATACATAGCGACTGGAGGGCGGAAGGAGGACGCTCTCCAGTCTAAACTCTAAACTCTCAATTCTCAACTCTCAATTCTCAATTCCCACTTGGGTTAATCGATTTTGTCGAAGCCGAGGTAGGGGCGCAGACATTCGGGCATGACGATGCCGTCGGGGGTCTGGTTGTTCTCCAGCAGGGCGGCCACGATGCGTGGCAGGGCGAGGGCGCTGCCGTTGAGGGTGTGGGCCAGTTTGGTCTTGCCGTCGGTGTCCTTGAAGCGCAGTTTCATGCGGTTGGCCTGGAAAGTCTCGAAGTTGGAGACGGAGGAGACCTCGAGCCATTTCTGCTGCGCGGCGCTCCATACTTCAAAGTCGAAGGTCATGGCGGAGGTGAAGCTGATGTCGCCGCCACAGAGTTTGAGGATGTGGTAGGGGAGACCCAGTTTGTCTAGCAGTCCGCCCACATGGCGTTTCATATCCTCGAGGGTGTCGTAGCTGCGGTCGGGGTGCTCGATGACGACGATTTCCACTTTGCTGAACTCGTGCAGGCGGTTCAGGCCGCGGACATCCTTGCCGTAGCTTCCCGCCTCGCGACGGAAACACTCGGAGTAGCCTGCGTGGCGGATGGGGAATTGGTCGGGACTGACGATGACGTTGCGGTAGAGGTTGGTGATGGGCACCTCGGCGGTGGGTATCATATAGAAGCCGTCTAGTGGGATGGCGTACATCTGTCCCTCCTTGTCGGGCAGCTGGCCGGTGCCGAGGCCGGAGGCTTCGTTGACCATCAGCGGGGGCATGATTTCCACATATCCGGCGGCGGTGGCTTGGTCGAGGAAGAAGTCGATGAGGGCGCGTTGCAGACGGGCTCCCTTGCCTTTGTAGACGGGGAAACCTGCTCCGGTTATCTTGTTGCCGAGCTCGAAGTCGACAATGTTGTACTTGGCGCAGAGGTCCCAGTGGGGCAGGGCGCCTTCTGGCAGGGTGGGTTTGGTGCCGAACTCTGCCACAACGACGTTGTCGGCCTCGCTCTTGCCCCGTGGCACGGTGATGTGCGGTGCGTTGGGCAGGGAGATGAGTTTGGCGTTGAGGTCGGCGTCGACGGCGGCCTGTTGGTCGTCGAGTTCCTTCTCCTGTGCCTTGAGGTCTGCGGTGCAAGCTTTCTTTGCTTCGGCTTCGTCGCGCTTGCCTTGTTTGAAGAGCATGCCTATCTCCTTGGCGATGGCGTTCTGCTCGGCCTTCACGGCGTCGGCTTTCTGTTGCAGGGCGCGACGCTCGGCGTCGAGACGGATGATTTCGGCGATGCGCTCTTCGACGTTTTCGACATTCTTAATCTTGAGGCGTTCGATGATTTCCTCGGTATGTTCCTTTATATATTGCAGTTGCAGCATTGGTGTGTATTTTTGTTCAAAGGGCAAAGATACGAAAAAAAGTTGAATACGTAATGTTATTCAGGGTAGGAACAATGGAAACGTTTCTCGTACTCTTCGACTAAGGCGGGACGGAAGTCGGGATGAGCGATGCGAATGAGGTCTTCGGCGCGGTGCTGGAGGGTGCGGCCTTTGAGGCGGGCGATGCCGTATTCGGTGACGATGTAGTCAACGTCGTTGCGCGAGGTGCTGACGGCGGCGCCTTCGGTAAGGAAGGGTTTGATGCGCGAGATGGTGCCGCCTGCCGCAGTGCTGGGCATGGCGATGATGGCTTTGCCTTCGCGTGCCAGGGAGGCGCCGCGTATGAAGTCGACCTGTCCACCGATGCCGCTGTACTGCCGCATGCCGATGGTTTCGCTCGACACTTGGCCTTGAAGGTCGACTTCGAGGCACGAGTTGATGGAAATCATGCGTTCGTTTTTGGCGATGATGAGTGGGCTGTTGACGTAGTCGACGGGGTGGAACTCGACGTCGGGGTTCTGGTCGACAAAGTCGTATAGTTCTTTGGAGCCCATGATGAATGTCACAACAGCCTTGCCGCGGTGGAGGGTCTTGCGGCGGCCGTTGATGACGCCTTTGCGCATCAGTTCCATCACGCCGTTGGAGAACATCTCGCTGTGGATACCGAGGTCTTTTTTGTCGGTGAGGGCCTGCAGGACGGCGTCGGGGATGGCACCGATGCCCAGCTGTAGGGTGGAGCCGTTGGCCACCAGCGAGGCGCAATGCTGTCCGATGGCCAGTTCCACGTCGCCTGGAGGAGGCAGCAGCAGCTCCTGCAGGGGGTAGGAGCAGGGGATGATATGGTCGATTTGGGAGACGTGGATCATGGTGTCGCCGTAGGTGAAGGGCATCATCTCGTTGGTCTCGACTATGACAGTCTTGGCGGCGCGGATGGCGGCTTTTGCATAGTCGCAGCTAACACCGAGCGAGCAGTAGCCTTCCTCGTTGGGGGGAGTGGCTTGGAACACAGCTACATCGCAGGGGATGTCGCTCCCTATCATAGAGGGCACATCCTTGAAGTAGGCGGGGAAAAAGTCTCCCTCACGCCGTTCAACAACTTCGCGTGAGTTGGCCGAGAGGAAGTTGCTCACATGACGGAAATGACCGTAGCAGCAGGGCTTGTAGCAGGGGTTGTCGCCCAGGGTGGTCATGTGGAAGATGAGCACGTCGTTGTAGTCCTCGCAATGGTCGGCCAGTGTTTGCTGGATGAGTCGCGGTGCTGCCGCTGCATGGCCCATCACCACGCATTGGCCATCGCGGATGTCGTAGATGGCATCTTCGGGCTTGGATACTTTCCTTTTGTAGTCTTCTTTCCAGTTCATTGTATTATTGTGTTTTGTTTTGTTATTCATATAAGGTGATGCTCGCGTTCTTCAGTTAGAGGAAAGAAAGTGGTATGTTGTCAGCCCGTACACCGGGCGCGACAAGAGCCTTTTGACGCGAAGGCATTGCCGTATCATCAGGGCAGGTCTCCTGGCTTATCGTCTCGGGACAGAAGTCTTCTCGGGGGGGATGCCCCCAATGACATGTTTTCTGTCCGTCAGCGGCGGAATTACAGTTGCGCGACAGCTCACGGATTGCACGTGATTCCCTCTTGGCAGCCCCGTTGCAGGGCCGCCCCTGGTGATGTGTAGTCGTTTCAAAGTACTGATGTATCGTTTTTTTGAAGTGCCTGTTTCACCGATACACGAATGCAAAGTTACACATTTTTTTTTAATTGGTGATATGTTGCATCTGTAATTCTTAGCCCGATTGGCCGTTTTGGGATAAAAGAGGACGGCTCATCCGTCCGCATGGGATGATGAGCCGTCTGCTCAGGGTAATCGTATGTGTTTTCAGATTAGTAGTTTTCGTTCCACCATCCGGGTTCTTCGGGGGCATCAAGCTCTTCGAAGTTCTCTTCGAGGGGTATGGTGTCCACAGGGATAGGTCTGCGGCGTGTGCGGGGCAGATTGTAGGGAGCCTCTGCAGGAGCCTCTGCCGGTTTCTCTGTCTTCTTGGAGAAGAGTTTGATGATGAGTTCGATGAGCTTTGCTAGCCAGTTGGACTCTTTCTTCTGCCCGGAGGAAGGAATATTGGGCTTGGGGCCGACGGTGATGGGGTTCTGTTTCATCCATTCCTTGACGCTGAAACTGGGGCAGGCTTTGGCCGAGTATTCGTTGTGCCCGTTTACTTGGAGGGGACCAAAGAGTTCAAAGAGCTGTTTGACGAGCTGCAGCAGGGCCTCTTTCTGTTGGGGTGTGCGAGTGTCCTTGGCTTTTTTGTACTCACTGTCCATGCCCCCGATATAGCAGATGCCGATGGAATGGGCGTTGTGGTTTTTGGTGTGGGCACCTGCTGTGCCGATGGGACGGCCAGGATGGATGGAACCGTCGCGGTAGATGACATAATGGTAGCCGATGTCGTTCCAATGGTTATCTTGAACATGCATGCGGCGTATCTGGTCCACGGTGACATCGCGACCTTCGGGAGTGGCGGAGCAGTGGATGATGATTTGGTTGATTGACCTCATGTCGGGAGGCAAGGTGATGTTGAAACGAGGGATTTCCATAGCTTTGTGTATTTAACGGTGAATAATATTGGTTGATTGTGTTATTTTCCGATGCAGAAACGTGAGAAGATGGTGCCGAGCACTTCGTCGGTGGTGACTTGTCCGGTGATGGTGCCGAGGTGGTGGAGGGCGTCGCGGAGGTCGATGACCACGAGGTCGGCGGAGAGACCGTTGGTGAGGCTTTTTGCAACGTTTAGCAAGGCTTGGTCTACCTGTCCAAGGGCGTTGTAGTGTCGCACGTTGGTGAGCATCACGTCGGGTGCATGGGCAAGTTCGGTGTGGGCAGTGTTGGCAAGTGTTTCCGTAAGGGTGTCGAGACCGTACCCCTCTTTGGCCGAGATTTCGAGTGTGTTTATTTGTGAATGTGTTAATTCGTGAATGGGTTTCACACATTTGTCTATCTTATTGTGGACAATGAAGAGGTGTTTGCCGTCGAAGGAACGGATGTCCTGCAGCTCTTGCAGGTCGTCAAGGGCTTGGACGAAGGGTTGTGTTGCATCGTGGACATAGAGAATGATGTCGGCTTGTACTACGGTTTCGATGGTGCGCTGAATGCCGAGGAATTCAATAGGGTCGTCGCTGTGGCGCAAGCCTGCGGTGTCGATGATGCGGAAGGGGATGCCTTTGATGACAAAGGTCTCTTCGATGGTGTCGCGGGTGGTGCCGGGGATATCGCTGACGATGGCACGGTTGTCGCGCAGCAAGGCGTTGAGGAGGGAGGATTTGCCCGCATTGGGGCGTCCGATGATGGCAACGGGGATACCACGCTTGAGGGCGTTGCCCATGTGGAAGGAATCCCGCAGTGCCTTGACGCGGGTGCTGGTCTGGGAGACCAGCGAGATGAGTTGGCTGCGGTCGGCAAACTCTACATCTTCGTCGCTAAAGTCGAGTTCCAGTTCAAGAAGGGCGGTGAGGTCGACAAGTTGCTGTCGCAGTTGTTCCAGCTCTTTGGCATAGCCTCCCCTCAGTTGGCTGACGGCAAGGCGGTGGGAGGCGGCATTAGTGGAGTCGATAAGGTCGGCCACGGCCTCGGCCTGGCTGAGGTTGAGCCGTCCGCTGAGGAATGCCTGCCGGGTGAACTCGCCGGGTTCGGCCAGCCGGGCGCCGCTGTCGAGGAGTGCCTGCAGGAGCGCCTGCTGGATGTAGAGGGAGCCATGGCAGGAGAACTCGACGGTGTCCTGCCCTGTATAGGAGTGAGGAGCAAGGAAGAGGGTCACTACCACCTCGTCCAGCAGGGTGTCGCCGATACGGAAAGGGGTGAAACGGACAGCTCCGGCCTGTGGGGGAAGGCTGACATGGCGTGAGGCGATGGCACGTGCGTCGGGACCCGAGAGCCGGACGACGGCGATGCCCCCTATGCCATGGGGTGTGGAGATGGCAGCAATGGTATTGTTCATTGGTCGGTGGAGTTATTGTCGCGAGGCAGCAGGTCGGTTTTGTCCGGCTGTGGGTCGCGGACATAGTTGGAGCCGAACAGCGAGGTCATCTCGTCGTCGGTGAGTCCCAGGTCGTTCTTCATCTTGTACATGTTGGGATAGGAGAGGAAGAGGAGTAGGATGAGCAGGATGGTAATCATGAGCAAGGAGGTGTCGGACATAAGCACGATGAGCACGCACTCGATGATGACGATGGCGAGGGAGCCGCAGTAGAGGTTAGAGATATAGGTAGAATAGCCTTGCATCTTGGCCTCGAGGCTTTCGAGCTGTCGCAGGCGCGGAGTGGTTTTGCGGATGGTCAGCAGAGCCATGACCACGGCCAGAACAGCCAGGATGGAGCCTGCGATAAGCATCCAGCGCGATACCTGGGCGGATTGGTAGGCGATGTGCCAGGGGCTGAAATGGAAGATGACTACAACGAGTACCGCTGCGATGGAGCCATAGAGCCCCCAGTTGGCAGTGCGTTGGATTTTGCGGATAAGGTCTTTCATAAGGGTGTTTTGAATTCGTTATTTCGTTAATTCGTTATTTCGTAAATCGACTAACACGTTAACACATTAACACGTTAACACATTAACACATTGTGATTTTCTCTTTCAGGTAGCGGGCGGTATAAGAGTCGGGACAGTCGACCAAGTCCTCGGGAGTGCCGGCAAAGACCACCCGTCCGCCGTCGCGTCCGCCGTCGGGTCCCATGTCGATAATCCAGTCGGCCACCTTGATGATGTCGGGGTGGTGTTCGATGACCAAGATGCTGTGACCACGTTCGATGAGGCTGTTGAAGGAGGAGATGAGCTTCTGGATGTCGTGGAAATGCAGGCCCGTGGAAGGCTCGTCGAAGATGAAGAGTTTCGGCGTAACCGCTTCGCCCCTTACAAGGTAGGAGGCAAGCTTTACACGCTGCGCCTCGCCGCCGCTGAGCGAACTGGAGGATTGCCCCAGTTTGAGGTATCCAAGACCCACCTCCTGCAAAGGCTTGAGACGGGATATGATGGAGGACTCTTCTTGAAAGAAGTCGATGGCTTGGTCGACAGTCATGTCGAGCACTTGCGATATGTTGACTCCTTTGTAGGTTACCTCCAGAGTCTCCTCTTTGAAGCGGGTGCCATGGCACTCCTCGCACAGCAGGTGCATGTCGGCCATGAACTGCATGCCCACGGTGACGTAGCCTTCGCCCTCGCACACTTCGCAGCGTCCCCCTTCGGTGTTGAAGGAGAAATAGCCGGGTTTGTAGCCGCGGGCTTTGGCCAGGGGCTGCTCGGCATAGAGTTGGCGTATCTCGTCGTAGGCTTTGATGTAGGTGGCGGGGTTGCTGCGGGTGGAACGGCCGATGGGGTTCTGGTCAACCAATTCCACACCGCCTATCCTTGCCACGTCGCCGTCAAGGGCGGCGCATTTGCCCACGTAGTCGTGTATGCCTTCGAGCCTTTTCTGCAGTACGTCGTAGAGGACTTGCTTCACCAGCGTGGTTTTGCCCGAACCGCTCACCCCTGTCACCACGGTGAGGACACCAAGGGGAATGCTCACATCGACGTGGTGCAGATTGTTGCAGCAGGCATCGTGGATGTTGATGCGGTCGCGCCAGCGGCGGCGGGAGGAAGGGAGGGGAATGGAGCGACGGCCGAGGAGGTACTGAGCGGTGAGCGACTGTTCGGGAGGATTGTCCACCAGCCCTTGTGGAGTGCCGGCATACACCACCTCTCCGCCCAAGCGTCCGGCACCGGGACCGATGTCGATAATATAGTCGGCGGCACGCATGATTTCCTCGTCGTGTTCCACCACGATGACGGTGTTGCCTAAGTCGCGCAGCTGCTTGAGGATAAGGATGAGTCGGTCCGTGTCGCGGGGATGCAGACCGATGGACGGCTCGTCAAGGATGTACATGCTGCCCACCAGCGAACTGCCCAGCGAGGTGGCCAGGTTGATACGCTGGCTCTCGCCGCCGCTGAGGGTGTTGGACAACCGTCCCAGCGTGAGGTAGCCTAATCCCACGTCAAGCAGGTAGGCTGTGCGGCTGTTCAGCTCCGAGAGCAGACGGCGCACCACCTGCTGCTCGTGTTCGGTGAGGGTGGGGGTGCCGTCGTCGGGTGTGGTGATGGATTTGAGCCACGCGGCGAAGTCGCTTATGGGCATGTCCATCAGCTCGGTGATAGATTTGCCGCACACTTTCACGTATGAGGCATCCTTGCGCAGGCGCGAGCCATGACAGTCGGGACAGGTGGTCTTGCCGCGATAGCGCGACAGCATGACACGGTATTGTATCTTGTAGCTCTGCTCCTCCAGCCAGGCAAAGAAGCCGTCAATACCCTCCCACAAGACCTTCTTGTCTCCAGGCATCTGCCGGCCGTGCCATAGGATGTCCAGTTGTTCGGGGGTGAGTTCGTTGTATGGGGTATGGATGGGGAAGTCTATTTTGCCAGAGACACGAATCAGGTGGTTCTTCCATTCCGACATCTTTTCGCCGTGCCAACACACCACAGCGTCCTCGTAAATGGAGAGGTATTTGTTCGGAACCACGAGGTTCTCGCTGATACCCATTACATTGCCGTAACCGCCACAAGTGGGACAGGCGCCGTAAGGGTTGTTGAAGCTGAAGAAGTTGGGGTTTGGTTTCTCGAAGGTGATGCCGTCGGCCTCAAAACGGTTGCTGAACTGGCATGTCCGGGGGTTGCCGCCTTCGGGGCTCTCGGAACGTACTGCACAGCTTCCCCGTCCTTCGAAGAAGGCAGTCTGCACCGACTCGGCGATACGGGCCATCTGGTCATCGTCGCCATGGTGGGTCTGTATGCGGTCGACAAGCAGAGCCACATCCTGCTCGTTGCTGGCCGAGGCCAGGAAATCGTCTATCCTCACGATAGTCCCTTTCACATCAATGCGCATGAAACCCTCCTGCTGGAGCATTTCGAGCTGTGGGCGCAAGGGGTGGCTTTTGTCGTGAAGCAGGGGCGCGAAGAGCGTCACACGGCTCCCTTCGTCCAGGCTGTAGATATAATCGACCACATCGCTCACCGAGTGACGTTTTACCTCGACGCCCGAGATGGGCGAGAAGGTGCGGCCGATGCGGGCAAACAGCAGCTTCAGGTATTCGTATAGTTCGGTGGAGGTGCCTACGGTAGAGCGGGGATTGCTGGTGTTCACCTTCTGCTCGATGGCTACGGCAGGGGCAATATTCTCGATGAGGTCCACTTCGGGTTTGGCCATACGGCCCATAAACTGGCGTGCATAGCTAGAAAGGCTCTCCACATAGCGCCGTTGCCCTTCGGCATAGAGGGTGTCGAAGGCCAGGCTCGACTTGCCGCTACCGCTCAGGCCAGTGATGACCACCAGCTTCCCCTGCGGTATATCGACAGAGATGTTCTTCAAATTATTGACGCGCGCGCCGTGTATCTTTATCATTGTCAAATCGTGTTTTGAAGGCGGTATTCAAGCCCCATACACCCAATTGCCGCACACGTAACGTGTACAGCAATAGTTGTTTTCTTGGCATACGGGCATACCCATGCCATCTGCAAAAATACGAAAATAATACGAAAAAACAGAATTGGTCTTGGAAATTAATGAATGCGTTAACGTGTTATTGTGTGAATCCTCGACCAACGAATTATAGCGGGGGCGACGATGGATGCTTTGACTTGCTAGTAGCATTTCCCGTCAGGAGTGCAGACTCGGGGCTTGCGGTCGTAGTTGCCGAAGGATGTCCAGTCTGCGGTGTCGCGGTGGTCGAAGTCGAGGTCTTGCACTCGGAGGGGCTTTTCCTGTGGCACCAGTTCGGGGTAAACATCCTTGTAGAGTAGTTCGTACAGACTTTCGTAGTTGGCAACTACCACTTTGTTGGAATACTGGCGGTACTCCAGTTTCAGTTTGCCCTGTGGGTTGACCACGAACATGCAGGGAACGCCGTCGATGACATCCTCCAGCTCAAACTGGCTGTCAAATACATACTGGGCGATGTTGAGGAATCTGTCGTCGGCACCGGTGCAGAAACGCGGGTCGTCGTCGCGGAGGTAGTACATGTAGGGTGTTTCGATGCCGTAACGCTTGAGGTATTTGGTGTTGTTGTATTTCAGCGATGAGCAGTCCTCCAGCACGAAATACCAACGCACATGGGCTGTGTCGGCATTGTAGAGCCGGTTGAAGACAAGTTTCATCTGCTCCTGGCAGGGGCCGCAGCAGTGGCTGTAGAAGACCACCACCTTGTAATGCGTGGTGTCGTCCTTCATCAGGTGTTTCAGACTGTCGATGGTCAGCGGCCGCTGGTCGGTGTACTTGTGTGCGTTGGCGATGTCGCTGGGTTTCTCAATGCAGACCTTCACCAGTCCGCAGCCACCGAACAGCAGCACGGCGGCCAGCATTACGATTGTTAGTTTTGTACTTTGCATGGATGTTGTTTTTTGTTAGTCCTGTATAGTAGTCGCAAAGGGTGGTGAAATCTTACAGTTTTTTTGAAAAAAAGTCCGCCCTGATGTAATATGGCCGATTGGGGATTAAAGAATAAGCGCACCCGTTAAAAAGGCATAAATCCCAACCCAACATTGACTATCACCAGCTGCGCCATCCAAAGGTCGGCGTTCACCTGCCGCAGGGCGTTGATCTGCTTATGACGTATACGGTCCTGCTCCGTGGGAACGATTCCCCAGTCATCGTATGAGAAAGGATTGGCTATCGTGAACGAGTATCGCAAACCGATATTGAGCAGCACCTTGTTGACAAGCATATAGTTACGACCTGTCTCTATCTGAATGCCGTAACGGTTGAAGGTCGAATCCGTCAGCCAATTCCTCAACACCTGTTCTGCCCGAGGTGTGAGCCCCAGCCTGCTCGCATACACTCCCGCACCCACATAAGGACCCAGCGGGGCATATGCATTACTAGTATACCACCTATAGGAGAGTGCAGCACTCAGAATACGAGTGTCGTAAAGGTTGCCAGTTTGCGGCCTGGAGGCAGAGCCTGTCACAAAGCCCTCGTTGACATAGAAACTAGTTTTGTTGTAATCAACCCCCACAGCCAACGAGTGCCGCGGTGCAGTCACCCACTCTATTGCGATGCCTGGCCGCAAGTCAATCCACCGTTCGGGATAACGTTCAAAAAGCCTGTTCATCACAGGGAAATCCATGCCCACCTGTCCACTAATGGCAAGTCTGCGACCCAAGAACCCAGGTGTACCATGAGATATAGCATGATGATAGGTGGAATAAATGTCGTTAGTCACTAAATCGCGACTGTCGTTAAAATAATGCTCCTTCGCCTGGTCGTTGACAATCCTTGCCCTGCGGGTATCAATCAAAAGGTTGCGCGTAACTGTCAACTCCCTATTGGCAAAATACTTGTATGCAAAAATGGGGAACGATGGAGCGGCAATGACTCCCAACGCTATCTGATACAGAGGCCCCAACCGCTCATATTCCCTATTCACCACCATGTTCAGGCTCAGCTTGTCGGTGCAATAGCGTTGGTTGAGGTCGTTCATCAAAGGTTGGGTGGAAAGGCTCAATGGCACATTGCCTTTGCTTTTCCAAAACTCGTTAGTCCATTCGTTGATGGTGACAAAATCGTTGTAGAACTCGGCGTCGGCATGCTTGCGCATGGCGGGGTCGGAGAAGTCCACTATCGACATTCCTGCAGCCTTGGCCGCCTCTAATACCTTGCCCACAAGCGCCTGTTCCATGCGGTCGCTCTTGCGGTATTTGATGCTCGCATCCTTGCTATTCTCCACCACGATATATTGCGGGGCATACAGGAACGTCGCCTTCGCACTGTGGTCAACCGTATCGTGTGCTTCTTCGCCATCAAGACAACTATCCATAAATGAACGGAAGCTGTCATTCTCCATCATAAAGTCGGTAAAGGCATAGCGCGACTGGTCGGCGATATGGCTCTGCTGCTGTTTCTGACGGATGCGGGCATACTTCTGGTTGGTCATGGCCGTCTGCTGCGATACAACCCCTACTGTGGCAGTGTCGTATGTGGCAGCAAACGAGGCTCTCGACAGGCTGTGCTTGTCGCGTAACGCCAACAGCAAATCCCGCCCCATTGCCGTCAGATGTGGGTCGTCGGGATAAAGGCGGTGCATCTTCCATACCTCGCGCATCGCCACCAATGTCGCCTCCGCGGCCGTCAATTTGCTAAACAGGTAGTACACCTGTTGCACTTCTCCCTCATATTGCCTATAGTTACCGACAATGGAGTTGGTGTTGTAGTAGGTCTTATACATGGCTATGCCATACAGCGCCTGCGCCATCGAGCGGGCAAGAAAGGCATTGTTCGGATACTGTTGTTGCAACACATAGCAGTCGTAGAACGCCCTGGTATAGTTCGAATAGATAAGGTTTTGCCTGATGCACTCGAAGCGTGCCAACCCTTGCAAGTGGACAAACTCGTCGGGCGTGGTCACCACAAAGGCACTGCCACCCTCGTAGTGCGACAGTATGTCGCCCGTGCGGGCACGGCGCTTCTTGATGTTGGGATGGGTGCTGAGACTGTCGGGATAGTCGTCGCGCGACGAGATGGGCGCCACCTTCTCAAGGTAATAATGGCTGGGCAGGCGGTAGTAGGGCGAATTGAAATAGGTGGTGTCGAACGGCACCTCGTCGAACGGCAGCATGGCATACTGCAGCACATCAAACACGCCGTCGGTCACACGCTTGTCGTAGGGACTGCCTATATAGAACAGACGCAACCCGAGGCTGTCGGCCTCGTTTTCCATTTCGCGCGAGCGGTAGTGGTACTTCAGAAAGTTGGCCATCTGCTCGGCTTCGTCGTCGCTATTCTTGATGCGGCGGGTGAGCACCTCCATGTTGTGTTTGCGGTAGTAGTGCACTATCTCGTGGCTGATGACGTAGGCCAGCTGTGCCTCGTTCTCCACCTGTGCCACCAAACCCGTGGTGACAAATATCATGCCCTGCCCAGTGGCAAAGGCGTTCACCGAAGAGCTTTTGACTGTGTAGAAACGCAGTTCGCCACGCAAACCGGGGTAGTCCTTCAACAGTGTGTCGGCGATGCGTTCCACCATGCGGGTGATAGGGTCGCCATATAGGATGCGTCCGTTGCTGGTGAGGCGGTTGATGTGGTACGATGCCTCCAGTACGCGGTCGCGGTTGGCAAGTTTTCCATCGTTATAGTCGCGCACCCGCTGTTTGTCCTCGCTGTACAATTCGCCTAACCCCTTGCGGAGGTCTGCAGGGATAGGCCCTTCCGACTTGATGCCGGTGAAGTTGTTCAGGTCATACTTCTGTTGGGCAACGCCTGCCACACCAGCTGCCAACATTAGCAGCATGGCTATATGTTTAGAAATTGACATGTACAAGATTGGATTCTTTGTGGTATGAATAGATTCCGATATACTTGCCGGGAGCCTGACGCACAAAGTTGTCCATCAGTGACCCCTTGTCTTTCGGAATGGGGATCTGCTTGGCTAACGTGCCCTGTCGGTCAATGCCGTAGATGACATACGAATGGGCGCGAATGCCCAAGGCTATCCTTGATTCCGAAGAAGCAATGTCGTATGTTGCCGAGGGCTTAGCTGGCTCAGGCAGCATCACATACACATTGTCGCCCTCCGCCAGCATAGGCGCATCGCCATAGCAGGGTATGTCGGCCGCCTGAAATGTGCGTTCCGAATTCACTGTACGGAAAGGCTTGTGCCAAAGTATCGTGCCAGTGGTGTCGACAGCCAACGCCAGCGACCCCATTGTAAAATATTCGTTCACGTCGGGTGAGCTGGTTGAACTGGTAGTAACCTTCCAGATGCGTTGCAGCAGAAGCACGCCGCCATAGCCGGTTTCCGCACTGTTTGCCATTGTCAGCGCGTCTACCATGCCCACTTCGTTCTCTTTTTTGGTAGACTTGTTGCCAAACACGTTAAGTTCGTCGCTGGTGAAACGCTCCGTTGAGGCCTTTACGTCGCCCGTGCGCAGGTTGAGGGCAATGCCCACCATCTGGTCGAAACAGTCTTTATTCTTGGGCGACTTGGGTGTGCGGATGTAGCCCGCTGCCACGGCATATTGTACCGATGGTGACCCACCGCTTCCCACGATATTCAGTAGCGTCAGCCGGTACACTTCTCCCACCTTCACACTTCCCTCCACACTCTTTTCGTCGTCCACGTCCAGCACATGCACAGAAACGATGGTCTCATGGCTCGCCTTGTCGTACCGTGAGCCAAACAGATACACCACGCCGTCGTCGCTAACGTGCAGGTTGCTCATCATGTCGGCCTCGAAATGTTTCTCCCACAACAATTCCAGTTTTTCGTCCAGCAACAACTGACGGTGAACCATCTCATTTGAGACCGAATTGACAAACACGTCTGCCACGGCATAAAACAACCCGTTATCCGACTGGGCACTCCAATTGTATGTTTCCAAATTCTTTCCGGGTATATTGTCGAACACCTTCTCGCAACGCTCCAACGTCATGCTTTGAGGGTCGATAACGGCACGATAATAATCGGCCACAATTACGCCACGGTACAGCAGATATACCTTGCCGTCCACATAGTTGGCAAACACTATTTGGCTCATTTTTGTCTCGGGCAGCGAAACCTGACGTAGCACCTTCATGTTTGTGTCTGCCGCAACCACCTGCAGTCCACAAGGAAAGAAACTACCCAGGAAACTGCGGTTTTCATAAGTGGCAACAAGTATTTCGCCATCCTTTTCGGCTAAAATGTGGCTGTTGTGCGACATCAGGTGGTCGAAACCCTTATTCGTTTCGCCGAAGCGGAATGTAGGCATCGAAGGCTGTGCCATTGCGCTTATCGCCAGCATTGCCACAGCCAAAAAAGATAATAAACGTCTCATAATATTATCTGTTTTTTAATTTCATTGGTATTTTGCTCAAAGATGCGTGTTTTTTACACACTCGAGGAAAAAAGAGTTGAAAACAATTTTGGAAATCAACTATCAATATCCAAACTTTTCAACTTTTAAAAACTTGTTCCAACTCCCAATCTCACGGTCAGAGTTTTCAACTTGGAATCCACCGCATAATAGCTGTTGTCTCCCATTGGTTTGAGGGTGTCCCTGTCTTTGTTAAGGCCACCCAGATTCAAAAGGCTGTAGCCGCCTTGCAGCGACACATAAAAATTCTCGGCAAAGTCATAGCGCACTAATGCCATGGGGCCGACTTTACTGTGTGTATTGAAAATGTCAACTTTCCAGTCACTACCCGCAGTCAGCCTGTTCTCTCCCATTATACCGACACCGGCCATGAGTTGCTCGCTGAAGTGCCACCCTACATATAAATTCAAGTCCAGGCTTATGTCTTTGTTGTTTCCGTTCAGAGATTCCGAGTCTAGGGTGACCTGATATTTCTCAATGCAATAGCTGCCCAATATCTGGAGGCCAATCACAAGGCGGTCTTTTGGAAACTCCGACCACCAGCCCAAACCGAAGACAGGGTTGATAACCTGAGTCTTATATTTTTCGGGGTTGACTACCTGCCACTCCGTATAATTGTCCTGATAAACAAAACTGCGTCCAAAGGTGTTTTGCGTTCCTATATAGATACCTATACCACGGTTGTTACCGTACGTGCTGGATTCGCCTAGCACTTGTCCTTTGCCGGATGCAGCTGCCAACAGCAACGCTGCAATTATTATCATTTTCTTCATTGTTGCTTTTTTTGGTTCGTGAAATATTTTCAACCTCGACATTCGGCGGATGGCGTTTGCCTGTCCGCTGAATGTCAAGGTTGAGGTTGTTGGTTTGGATGTCTCGGTGTGCCGGGTTTCCCAAACCTTGGGATGGGGGCGCGGCTCAAAGGGCGAGACGTTGCTCCCATTCAGTCGCGACGGCTCGCTTAGAGCTTATCGTTGCTGCCGAGGACATTGACAATCTTGTGGATGTACATCTTCTTCATGCTCTCGCGGGCGGGTTTGAGATACTGACGCGGGTCGAAGTGGTCGGGATGCTCTGCCATGTGTTTACGGATGGCGGCGGTCATGGCCAGACGGCTGTCGCTGTCGATGTTGATCTTGCAGACGGCGCTCTTGGCGGCTTTGCGCAGCTGCTCTTCGGGGATGCCTACGGCTGCCTTGAGGGCGCCACCGTTGGCGTTGATGATGTCAACCTCTTCCTGCGGCACGGAGCTGGAACCGTGGAGCACGATGGGGAAGCCGGGGAGCTTTTTCTCAACAGCTTCGAGCACGTCAAAGGCCAGGGGAGGAGGCACGAGGCGACCGGTCTGCGGGTCGACGGTGCACTGCTCGGGTTTGAACTTGTAGGCGCCGTGGCTGGTGCCGATGCTGATGGCCAGCGAGTCGCAACCGGTGCGGGTGGCGAAGTCGATGACCTCTTCGGGTTTGGTGTAGTGGCTCACTTCGGAGGCTACTTCGTCCTCTACGCCGGCCAGCACGCCGAGTTCGCACTCAACGGTGACGTCGTATTTGTGGGCATATTCCACCACCTGACGGGAGATGCGGATGTTCTCTTCGTAGGGCAGGGCGCTGCCGTCGTACATCACGCTAGAGAAGCCCATGTCGATGCAGCTCTTGCAGGTCTCGAAGCTGTCGCCGTGGTCAAGGTGCAGCACGATCTGGGGGTTGGGGCAGCCAAGCTCTTTGGCATACTCCACGGCGCCCTCGGCCAAATAGCGCAGGAGGGTGGGGTTGGCATAGTCGCGGGCACCCTTGGAAACCTGAAGGATGACGGGGCTCTTGGTCTCGACGGCGGCCTGGATGATGGCCTGCATCTGTTCCATGTTGTTGAAATTGAAGGCGGGGATGGCATAGCCACCGTTGACTGCTTTGGCGAACATCTCGCGGGTGTTCACGAGTCCGATTTTCTTGTAGTCTACCATATTGAAAAAATTAAATTGATTATATTAATCTGAACTAATTGAATAAATTGAACTAATTGTATTAATAGCCAACACCATTTCCTCAATTATTTCCATTACCTCCATTCATTCCATTTTTGCCCCAGCCCTGCTGTCGCCGATATTGCACCCTCGCAGCATACATCTGCTCTTTCAGCCCACCCTGCTCCAAAAACCGTTTGACTTTAGACTGTATCAGGCGGTCAAGGAAATAGATAGCCTGCTCGGTCATCCCACGGGCAATATTGGCGGTGGTTTGTGGTGGTCGGGTCTGCACTAGCTGCATAAAATATTCCGGTTCGCTGTGTTCCTTTCCCACAGCCCATAGTGCTTTCATTTCGACACTGTCTTTCGCCCAGATGGGTTGTTGGTGAGTGCGGAGCCAATCGTCGTAGTCCTCGTGCAACTCGTGGAGGCTTCCTGCGGCTACTTTTAGCAGTTTCAGTTCAGACTCTTTGCTGGCCGCCCCGTCAGTGATACCTTCCACGATGTTTTGCTTTCCGCTACGTGCCGCCTGCACCATCTGATCGACGGTGCGGTCTTTGCTTCGCTCCATATATCGCTCGCAAAACCAATAGGTCAAGTCAAACACAATCACAGTCTTTTGATAGCATATAAGCTGGTGGTAATCACCGCTGGATGCCAAGAGTGTGGTGTCGTTATTGTCCATGACTTGTCATTGTTTGAATTTGCAAAGATACTAACTTTTTTTTGTATGGACAAATATATTTTTGGGGATAAAGGCAAAGCCCCTGCCGGAGGTGGCTCAGGCAGGGGCTTTTGGAGGTGGATGAGGTCTATTGTATGACTACTTTCCGGGCTGGGCGGCCGGCAATCTGCACCATGTAGATGCCTGCGGCTGGCAGGCGGAGGGAGCAGGTGCCGTGGCAGATGGTTTCGGCTATGAGCCTTCCACCGGTGTCGAAGATGCGGATGCGGTCGCCGGTGCAGCCCTCGATGGCGATGCCTCCCTCAATTGATCGGATTGTGGATTGCGGGGTTTCGGCTGTCGGAATGCCGGTACAGTCCTCTTCGATGTTGCTGAAATAGCTCCAGTATGGGTCGGCAGCATAGGCATCGCCGCTGTGGCACGGGACGATAAGCAAGAGCTCAAAATTAATATAATCGATAGTGCTCCAGAAGGCCTGTGGCGGCGTGGTGGCAAGGCTGCGTATCTCAGTAAGACTACGATCCTCCCGAAAAGCCATGCTGTCTATATATACCACGGAGGAGGGGATGATGACTTTCTCCAGTCCGAAACACCAGGCCAGGAGTCCGGCATGTATGGTGTCGAGGCCTTCGGGCAGGTGGATTTTCTTCAGGTTTGAGTTGTCGGAGAAAGCCCAGCTGCCAATATAGGTGCAGCTGTTGGGGACGATGATAGTGTCGATGTTGTAACAGTACTCGAAGGCACCATCTCCAATTGAGGTTATGCGGTTGCCGAGGTCGATAGCTCCCATACCGCTACCGCCAAAAGCAGAGGAGCCAATGCTGCATTCGGCATCGGCAATGGTCACTGTGGCGCTACCGTCCGGATTAAAAGCAACACAGAAAGATTCATCGCCCACCACCCTTACGGTTGAGGGGATGACTACTGAGCCCAGCGAGCTGCAGCGATAAAAGGCACGCCAGCCTATGGAGTCGAGACCCTCGGGCAGGGTGACGGTTTCGAGTGTGCTGATACGGCTAAAGGCGGTGGGTTCGATGGTGCGCACCGAGGATGGCAGCAAGGCTTGTGTCACACCCGGACGACAGCCGACGACGCGGGTGCGTGTGCTGTCAGGGTAGAAGATGCCGTCTTCCTCGTAGGCGGACATTGCCAAAGCACCCCATGGAGCGCCAGTGGCCGTGCCGTGATATATGACATTCTTGATTAAGTAGAAGGCATATGGACCGATGGTATCCACACCGTCGTGTACCGTGAGTTCTACTATGCCGCTGAAAGCGAGAGCAGAGTCTCTAATAGTGGTGACTGTTGTAGGTATGACAATGGATCTTATTTCGTTGTGATATGCGAATGCGGCTTTGTACAATTCTGAGACGATGTATGTGATGCCTTCGTGCTCCACGGTTGAAGGGATGACCAGTGTGTCGCTGTATCGGACGAGGTAGATGAAGCCATCTTGCCCTCGATAATAGGCATCACGCACGCTGACGTGGTGCAGCGTTGTGTCGGTGATGACGTACCAAAGGGTGTCACCCTGTGGGGTGACAGATTTGAAATCGTGTTCCCAGTCGTTTGCCTGCTGGGCAAATGAGGCGGTAGCCCAGACCATAAATGCTGCTGCCAGAGCAACCCGTTTCATTATTGTGTTCATACTTGGAATTTGAAAAGATTTAATCAGAGGGGAAACAGTCCGAACACAGCAGCGCCGCTGCCGGTCATGGCTGCGTAGTGTGTGCCACGGCGGTACATATCGTCTTTCAGCGCAGCGATGGCGGGATGGTCTGGGAAAACGGAAGCCTCGAAGTCGTTAACGATGGTGTCGCGCCACTGTGCTATGGGCATGCGCACGGCCTGCCGTAGGTCGGGACGGTTGCCACCTTGCAGATGCAGACCCGCGTAGGCTTCGCGGGTGCTGACATGCTCGCGGGGAGGTATTTCTATGGCTATGCGGTAGGCGGACAGGTCGAGGTCGATGGGCTCCAGTTGGTCGCCAATGCCGGTGGCGTAGGCGGGGCGGTTCTGGATAAAGAAGGCGCAGTCGGCACCTATCTGTGCCGCCCGCTGCTCAAGGTCGGCGGTTGCAAGCCCCAGCGAGAACAACTCGTTGAGCATCTTGAGGGTGAAGGCGGCGTCGCTACTGCCACCCCCGAGGCCTGCCCCAAAGGGGATGTGCTTGCGCAGGAGTATCTCCACCGGCGGAATGCCGAATTCCTCCTGCAACAGGCGGTAGGCTTTCATGCAGAGGTTGTCGCCCGGGGCGTTGTCGAGCACGATACCTTCTTGCCGCATAGTGGTGTCGGATGCTGCCGTGGGGTTTATCTCCAGCTCGTCGCAGAGGTCGTGGACGGGCAGGAAAATGGTCTCTAAGTTGTGGTAGCCGTCAGACCGTTTGCCCACAACGTGTAGGCCGAGGTTAATCTTGCAGTTGGGGTGGCTCTTCATGGGGAGTGTCGGTGTTGCGTTCGTATGCTCGGATTATCTTGGTCACCAGTTTGTGACGTATCACATCGTTGTTGTCGAGATGGATGATGCTGATGCCGCTGATGCCGTCAAGGATATGCATGGCCTGAACCAGACCGCTCTGTTGGTGGCGGGGCAGGTCAATCTGGGTGATGTCGCCGGTGATGACAAATTTGGCATTGCGTCCCATACGGGTGAGGAACATCTTGAGCTGTGCCGAGGTGGAGTTCTGTGCTTCGTCGAGGATGACAAAGGCATTGTCGAGAGTGCGCCCGCGCATAAAGGCCAGCGGTGCAATCTCGATGGTGTTGTCCTCCCAGTAGGAGAGGAGCTTCTGCTGCGGTATCATGTCGCGCAGGGCATCGTAGAGGGGCTGCAGGTAGGGGTCGAGCTTGTCGCGCAGGTCGCCAGGCAGGAAACCGAGGTTCTCGCCGGCCTCCACTGCGGGACGCGTCAGGATGATGCGGCGTATTTCCTTGTTCTTCAAAGCACGTACGGCCAGCGCCACGGCGGTGTAGGTCTTTCCCGTACCTGCAGGGCCGATGGCAAAGACCATGTCGTTCTCCTTGACAGCCTCGACCAATCGCCGTTGGTTGGGGGTACGGGCTCTGACAAGAAGACCGTTGCGCCCGTGCACAAGGATTTCCTCGTTGGTCTCGGCCTCGGGTGTGGAGCCGCCATTTTCAAATATCTGCATGATGACGTTCTCGTTCAGCCGTCCTACTTTGTCGTAGTAGGTCTTCATGGCCTGCAGTTTGCCGTCGAAATGGTCGATGTCCTCAGTGCTCCCCACCACTTTCAGCATGTCTCCCCTGGCAATGATTTTGAGTTTTGGGAAAAGGATTCTGACGAAGTCGAGAATCTTGTCGTTGTCGCCCCAAAAGCGTGTGTAGTCAATCTCTTCGAGAGAGAATATTTTTTCTGTGATAGGTTCTTCCATGGTGCAAAATTACAAAAGAAAACTGACATGTACATATTAATTGAGAAAAAATGTGTAATTTTGCAAATTCAATCACTTAAATTTAAACATTATGCAAAACACTTATGCAATAGGAATTGATGTCGGTGGGACCAACACCGACCTGGGATTGGTTCGTGACGACTCGAAGATTGTGTCGCGTCGCAGTCTGCCCACCGGCAACTATGCCCTGATAGAGCCTTACGTACAAGATATTATCGACCAGATAAAGGAGATGCTGTCTGAGGGAGACCCCGAGGCGGGTGTCACATCCATTCGAATGGACGAGTTGACCGGCATCGGCATGGGAGCACCCAACGGCAATTTCTATACCGGCTGTGTGGAATGGGCTCCGAATCTGCCGATACGTGGCCTGCTGGATTTCCAGAAAGAGTTCGGCAAGCACACCAGTATCCCCTTTGTGCTCAGCAACGATGCCAACGCCGCTGCATACGGCGAGTATGTGTATGGCGGAGCCAAAGGCATGGAGCACTTCATCATGATAACACTTGGCACCGGCGTGGGAAGTGGCATTGTCGTCGACGGACGGTTGGTACACGGTTCGACCGGCACCGCAGGCGAGCTGGGTCACAATATTCTCATCCCCAACGGACGGCGTTGCACCTGTGGCCGCAAAGGTTGTCTGGAGACTTACACCTCGGCCCGTGGTATTGTGCAGACCTATATCGAGCTGCGCAACGAAAAAGGCGTCCCGCAGGAGGCTCCGCGCATGAAAGGATGGATAACCGCCGATATCGAGGACAGTTACATCACCAGCAAGATGATTGGCGACGCAGCCAATGCCGGCGACCCCTTGGCTAAGGAGACCTACTGCATGGTGGCCAACTGGTTGGGTCTGGCATGCGCCAATGCCTGTACCTTCTCAGCCCCCGAGGCCATCTTCCTTATGGGCGGCCCCACCAAGGTGGGTGAACCCTTGCTGCAGCCCCTTCGCGAGGCATTCGAGGAAAATCTCCTCAACATCTACAAAGGACGCTGCGAGATTCGCATGTCGGAGCTGGCCACCAACGAAGTGGCCATTCTTGGAGCAGCAGCCCTTATCAAATTGAAAAAGTAACAGCCTGTCACACCATTCAACATTATTATTATGAGCAAGAGACTCCTTTTCCCCTTGTATGGCCTGCTGATGCTGGCACTGCTGTATAGCTGTGAGAGCGGATATGGCCGCTATGTCAACCCCCTTGTGGGTACCGACGGCCATGGCCACACCTATCCGGGTGCCATTGTCCCCTTTGGGCAGATACAGCCCGGACCGGATACCCGCCTTGAGGGCTGGGACGGTTGCAGCTGCTATCACTATAGCGACGACACCCTCTACGGCTTCAGCCATACCCATCTCAACGGTACCGGTTGCGAGGATTACGGCGACATCCTTCTTATGCCCGTAGTGGCAGAGGGAAAGACATTCCATTTCTCGTCCGATATGCCCCAATCCGAGTTCTGCTCTTCTTTCAGCCATCGGGGAGAGAAGGCACGTCCCGGCTACTACCGTGTTGTGTTGGACCGCAGTCGTGTGATGGTTGAGCTTACCACAACCGACCGTGTTGCATGCCACCGGTATACATTCCCCGGCCGTGGTCCCAAAGGCTTCGTGGTGGACCTCCGTCATCGCGACAAGGTCATCACCGCTGGTTTCAACCGCCCCAAGGCATCTGCCGACGGAACGCACCAGTTCCCTGTCGGCACCACCCTCACGGGCTGGCGAGAAAGCAGTGCGTGGAATCCCGACCAGTGGTGCTATTTTGCCCTGCAATGCAGCGAACCCATAGTGGACATACAGTATTTTGACGGTGGCAAGAAAGCTTTGGTACTCCTTCCCGACGACAGCAAGGAGGCTGAGGTGTATGTCTCCATTTCGGGAGTGGATGCCGAAGGCGCAACCAAGAATCTCGCCACACGCAAGGATCGGACATTCGCCGCGATGCGCAACGATGCCCGCCAGCTCTGGGAGCAGGCTTTGGGCAAGATAGCCGTGGAAGGCGGCAGCCGTGAGGAGCGGGGCAATTTCTATACTGCTCTCTATCACTGCTACACATCGCCTTATCTGTGGAGCGATGTGGATGGTCGCTATCGTGCCATGAACGACACAATTTACACCTCGCCCCAGCCAGTATACACCGTCTTCTCGCTCTGGGACACCTACCGCACACTGCATCCCTTGATGGCCATTATTGAGCCGGAGCGTACCGAAGAATGGATTAATACCATGATGCTGCAATACGAGTCGGGTGGAGAACTGACCATGTGGGAACTTGCCGCCCACGAAACCCACTGCATGATTGGCTATCATGCCTGTCCCGTCATCCTCACCGCTCAAGAGGCTGGCCTTTTGGATAAGTGGACTCCCGCTCGGCGTATGGCACTGCTTGAGGCCATGATTACCACATCGAACCGCACCGATGCCCACCAGTCATACGCTCAGCAGGGCTACCTCGACAGCAAGCTGGACAACGAGACGGTTTCAAAGACCCTTGAATTTGCTTTCGACGATTGGTGCATTGCCCGCTACGCCCTCAATGAGATGAATCGTAACGGAAAACCCGATACCAATGCCCGCTACCGCCATCTCAACGAGGTTTACGACACCTATATGCGCCGTGCCCAGTCGTGGCAGAACATCATGGACCCCGACGGCTTTATGCACGCCCGTCGCAATGGCGGATTTGTCACCCCCTTCAATCCCACCGAGGTAAACAACCACTTCACCGAGGCCAACAGCTGGCAGTACAGCACCTATGTGCCCCACGATGTGTCTGGCTGGATTGCCCAGATGGGCGGCAAGGCCAAGGCTGAGGCTTTCCTCGATTCCCTCTTCAACACCAGCAGCGAGACCACCGGTCGCGAACAGAGCGACATCACCGGAATGATTGGCCAGTATGCCCACGGCAACGAGCCTTCGCATCATGCCGCTTACCTCTATGCATGGCTTGGCGCCACCGATAAGCTCGACCATGTTGTCCATCAGATATTGGACGACCTGTACAGCACCAAACCCGACGGCTTGTGCGGCAATGAGGACTGCGGACAGATGAGTGCTTGGTATGTGATGAGCGCCATGGGCTTCTATCCCGTCATCCCTGGCAGTGGCGAGTATGTGACCGTCACACCTCTTTTCGACCGCATCACTATTCACACTGGCAAAGAGGATATTGTCATCAACAAATCCGACTGGCAGCCCGGTATGTTCTGGGACGGAAAGTCTTTCTCGCCCCGCTCCAAGACCCTCTTCCCAGAGGAGCTGCGTACACCGCCCGCTCCTTTCTTCAGCGACTGGCAGCAGTGTTTCAAGGATTCACTCTTTGTCACTCTCTCGGCACGCGAAACCGTCAACGGCGACCCCGAAAACCATGAATCGGTGGATGGGAAACCGGTTATCTACTATACCTTAGACGGCCGCACCCCCGACACCAACTCATATCGCTACACCGCCCCCATACTCGTCAATCGCGACATCACCCTCAATGCTGTAGCCTTCAACCCCGCCACTGGGCGCTACAGCCCTGTGGTGAGCCAGACGCTATCCCGCTTCATCGCCGACAAGCAGTTGCGCTACGTCACCAAGCCCGCACCCCAGTATAGCGAGAACGGTCCCGATGGCCTCATCGACCGTCTCTACGGCACCCCCAACTTCCGCATAGGTGGCTGGCAGGGTTGGCAAACCGACATGGAAGTGGTGATTGACCTCCTGCAGAGCAAGACCCTTACCAGTGTGTCGGTTGATTGTCTCGACAACATGCGTGCGTGGATTTTCTTCCCCAAGCGCATCGAAGTGACCATCTCTTCCGATGGCAAGACCTTCAGGCCTTGGGCACAGCTCGATAACAACGAGTTCCCCGCTGTCCGCGAGCGGCAAGAAGAAAGCGTACAGCACAAGTTCACCTGCCACGGCCCGTATGCCACGGCCCGTTATGTAAGAATCAAGGCCTTCAACTATGGCAAAATGCCCGACTGGCATCTCAGCTCGGGCGAGCAGGCATGGCTCTTTGTAGACGAGATTGAGGTGGGCAGCCACGTGGCTACCTTTTCCTCCTCTTTCTCCTCCGAAGGGGATGCTGAAAACCTATAGCAATATTAAAATCAAAATATCATGACAAGAAAAAACGCTCACAAGGTTACCCTCCTGACTTTGGCCGCTATGGCGGCAATGGTGTTCACCTCATGCGGGACAAAGAGCTGTCGCTGCTACGAAAAGGTCGGCGGACGATGGACTGGTCCTCGCACCACCGCCACCATGGCGGGGACAGTATGCAGTTCGCTCAACGAACGCACACTGATATGCAACGAGATGGACGACCCCATCCTCAACCCCGACGACATCGCTGTCGACGAAAAAAAGAAGAAGTAAAACCCGGTGTCGAAAGAACACCTTTGGAGAGTCCTCGCAACCAATGGCGGGGACTCTCTTTTTTCGTGGCTTCCACCAGTTGTCTCCCATATACTTCATCCCCAATCGGTCATTAGGAAACCGAAAAATTATATAACATACTGAGTAACTGTCGAATCGTGCAATACACGGGGATAAGCCCTGCCCCGTACTTTGTTCTGCCTACCCGTCCTGCGCCGTGGAGCGGCAACGATTTCCCTTCGCTACGGAGAGGGGCCGTTCAATCCTGCATCGTAATAGTATCGTTATAGCAACGTTACTCGATGTGATAACGGATAACAAGGCGAGAAGCAGGCAACATCGAGCCGAGATTGAACGACCCAAGTGGGTCGTGGCGTGCCTATAATGTAAAAATCATCTCCACTCGGGCAATAAATAATGTTACTGTGCGTTGAAGAACACATGGAAACAATATTTGATTACGACATCACAGAAGAAGAGAAAGAGAAAATTGGATACTCTACCATTAGTATCAATGATTATTTAAAGTATACAGATGAGGAAACAAGGAATTTAGACCTTGCGTATTTGTTCCATACACGTGGTGATATGGACAAAGCGAAGTCGTATGCAAACATGCTGACACCATTAAGGAAACAGGATTGGTACCGAACCATTAACCATTATTGAGGCGATATTTAACAAGCCATCTGTAATTAGTACGCACTGGGTTGCTTTTCTTTTTGTTTGCTGCTGGTAGTTGTTGCTGAAGGACATGCTTTAGCGGCGTTTGACTACAAGGATGGCGTTGGCTACACGGCGTTGGCCTGAAGGGTCGAACCGGCCGTTGTCCGACGGGTTGTTGACGATGCCGTCGCTGCCGCGGTCGCGGATGTACATGGTGGAGGAGCCGCCGCCGTCGAGATTCACTGCATCGCGGCATCCCAGCCAGCGCATGATGCGTGTCAGTTCGGGCAGGCTGAGCCCTTCGGCCTCCCCACGGTGGCGTCCGTCGGCAACAAGCATCACCACGGTCCCGTCGGGTTTGAGTCCCATGGCCGTGCGGTTGTGGCGGCGGTAGACGAAACTCCGGTCAAGACGTTGGGGAACGTCGATGCCGCGTTGTATCAGCATAGGACCTGCGGTCATGAGGTTGCTGTCCGCCATTAGGCGTTCGGCTATACGGCTGCTGTCGGGCAATACAAATCGGGGCCGGTGTGTGGAGAGTAGTCGGATGATGGCGTTCTGGTAATATTTGCGGTGGATGCTGTCGGTGGCAGAGGGGGTGTTCTCGCCCAACTCCTTTCCGTTGATGCGTAGGTAGCAGACCGGCTCGCCGGTGCGCATATTGAAATATGAGCCATTGATGGCAGCCTGGGCGCTGTCGCGTGTCGCAAAGGCGGAGACGGTGGTCAGCGTGCTGTCGGCTGCAAAGGTCAGATAAGAAGTGGAGCCGGACGGTATTTCGATAATGCTGAAGCATTGGTTGGAGTTGAACACCTGGCGGTTCATGAAGTGGTGGTGTTTGAAGAAAAAGCCGTCGAGCGTGTCGGTGTGCCAGTCTGCGTTGACGAAGGCTATCGAGTCAGCGGTAAAATCGCGTTGGGCGGAAGCATGCGAGAAGGTGATTGCAGTGAAGAGGGCAAGTAGCACAGAGTATGCCAACTGGGGGCGGAGAGCTTTGTGTATCATCTTATGGCGGGAGTGGCTGTGCTGGAATCGGCTCATTGTGAGTATTGGAGCTATAGATTGTCTGTACATGATTGCGTGTTTCTTGTCAAAGGAGATGCATCAACTGCCGAACAGCCGTATCAGGTCGGAGGCGTATGATTTAGAGACCGGAATGTCGTCCACACCTGAATGGCCTATCTCGGCAAATATGCCCTGCGGAGTGCGTCGCAGGGTGCGTACATGGTTTAAGTTCACAAGGAACGAACGGTGGCAGCGCACCAATCCGTTCGTGCCGGCAAGACTGTCCATTGCCTTGAGGGTGTTGCGGAGACTGTAGCGTACCAGCTTTCCGTCGTCGTCGTAGCAGATGGTCACATAGTTGCCTGCCGATTCGAGGTAGATGACCCTGTCGGCACCCACCACCAGCTTCACATTCCCCTTTTCGTCGGCAAAACGTATCATGCCCACTTCGTTGCGCTCAATGCCTTGCCGCATCTCCTCCAGCAGTTTCTCCGACTGACGGAGACGGATGTCGCGGTCGATGAGCTCGATGGCCAGCCAGTAGCAGATGTAAGGCACGATAATCAGGGCGAAGGCGGTAAGCAGTATGTGCGGCAGCAGGGCGAAATAGCCCATGCTGAGGAATAACGACAGGAAGAGGTCGACAAAGAGACTGCCTACTACCCATTCGGTGGCTTGCCACAGCAACCACTCCCGACGGCTCAGGTTGTGGCGCACCAGCGTCAGGCACAACAGGGTTCGGCTTATTGCCAGTACCCCCAGCGCAATGGCGCACACCACTGGCAGACACAAACTCTCATGCTCATGCCATTGCACCTGCAGCAAGTCGGCCTCGCCATAGAACAGCGGTTGGTAGATGACCATAAACAGCATCACAAACAGTGGCACTGCCACACAGAACAGTATGTTGTTCTTTATCGAATAGTATTGCTCTGATATTCTCATAGTCTTAAATCATTCAGAATCCTACATCGCCCACATTCTTCTTTCTCCTCAGCCAAGGCAGCAACTCGTAGATGTGGTCGAAGTCTTTGGTCAGTTTCACGCCAACGCCCTGTTTGTAGGGCAGCTCGGTGCGAGTATAGTAGCTGGTGTTCGAACGGTGGAATCCATATAAGTTGAAATAAGGTGTGAAACGGTATCCTGCCTCCACGTCACCCACCAGCACGTTGGCTGAGGGGCCTTCGATGCCTGAAGTGGTGTTGCCGTAGCCGAAAGTCGATTCAAAATAGAACTTGTTCCATTGTTTTCTGATGCCCACGTCAAACTGGCCTGTACCGCTTGCTGCACCCGCCTGGTACTTGAAGTTCACATCCACCACCTTCACCAGATTGGACACGATTGAGCTGGCCGATGATGTAAGCAGCCCGATACCGCCTCCGCCCGCCAGGGCATTGGTTTCGTTCTCCGAAATCCCGGCAGGGGAGAATTGCCCAAACAGCAACAGCGAGATCGATTGGTTTAGAATATCGCGCTCATTGTGCCTGTCGATATAGGAGAACACCTGATCCGCCACCCCTTGTTCGGCGTTGGGCAACTGTATGTCGAATTTGATGGAGGGGTCCTGCAGCGTTCCCGAGAGGGTGATGACATCCTCCACCTGAACGTATGTGTCCGCCGTGGGTGCCACCTGGCTGCCCCCGGTAAGGGAGGCCAGGTTCACGCGCTGGCTGTATACGGCGTTGATGTTAAACCTTGCGTCGTTGATATTGCCGGGGAAGTTGAGTGTGCTGCCCTCTCCGATGACGAAGTTCTTGTTGATAAGTTGCAGCAGCGACAGGGAGAAGTTGCCCGAGGTGAACTGATAGTCGCCAAGAATGTTGGGCTCTTTGCCGTTGCGCATCGAGACTTGGATGTCTCCGCGTCCCACGGCGGTCACGTTGGCCGTCAGCTGGTCGAAGTCCATGGGCAGGTGTACCGTCACACCCGGTGTCACCGAGACGGTGGCCTGCAATGTGAACGGACTGTTGTTAGTCGTCACTCGCGGACGGCGGGGAGTGCGGCCAGTGGTGGCGCTGGGAGGTTGTCGGAAGATGATATACTCGTTCTCGCTCACCTGTTTGCGGTTGCTGATAGGCACGTAGATGTCGCTCCCGTTCAATGCCGTGGCGCCCATGGTGATTTGCATGTTGTTCACAGGGCCTTTGATGTCGGCCTCGGCCTGAGCCATCAGTTTGCCGTGGAACGACTCTCCGTCGGCGGGTTTGTTCAACGCCATGATTCTCGGGGTGTGCATGTGCAGATTCAGGAGCAATTCAGGCATCAGTTGAACGGAGCCGTCGACATAAGCCGTGTTGTTCTCAAGGTCGCGGATGGCAAAGTCCTTCAGGACAACAGTGTTGTTTGTGATGGACACACTGTCGTTGATAAGGTAATCTACACCTGTGGCAGACAGTTTGATGCCTCCTTGGTTGATGGCCAGCAAGCCGTTCAAACGGGGTGCTTTGAGGGTGCCGTCCACTTTCACGCCTCCGCTTATAGTGCCATCAAGCCTGTCGGTCACGGTGGCGAGGAATGGCTGCAGGGCAACCATGGGCAGGCGGTCGGCCGCCAGGTTGAAGTCCAGTTGCATGGTATTCTTCTCGGGCAGAAGGCTGCCGTGCAGTGCCAATGGTGTATAGTCGCGGGCTTCGGCGGTCACGTCGACATACAGCCGGCTGTCGTCGGGTAGTTGGTGTGTCTGTATCTGCAGGTTGCCCAAAGGCATTTCATTCACCGAGAGGCCGCTCACCTGTAGGTCGGCATTGATAAACGGTGCGGTGCTGATGTCCTTCACGCGGAGATCGCCGTCGAGGGTGCCATCCACCTTCATGTTGCTGCCAGAAAGGAGTAGGGAGCACAGCTGCTCCACCGAGAAGTCGGAGAATTGTGCCTGGACATAGTCGTTGACGCCGGTTTTCCCTTTGGCGTTGCCGCCGGCAATGTCGGCGTCAATGCGTACCCATTGCCCCTGGCCGTATATTCGCAGGTTATCGACCTCGGTACGTTCGTTGCTGATCCATATCCCGTTGCCGGAAATCAGGTTCCACGGCTCGCCCATGACGTAGAAATCAGGCTTCGAGACGACGATCCTGTTCCCCTCTTCGGTGCTGGTGACAAAGAGCTCCATATCCCCCCGAGACAAGATGGCGCGCGGGTTGTCGCTCATCCATTTCACCGCCAGAGAGGAGATGTTGCGTCCCATGCTGGCCGTTAATTCGGGGTTCTGCAACAGTGTGGTGGCACCTACGCGAAAGTCGCTGGCGATTAACCTCATCCTGTATTGTTCACCCAGTGTTCCGGCATTCAACCCCAAATCGGTCAAAGCCAGTTGTCCAACCTTTATCGAGTCGCTCAGCATCACCAGTTTCAGCGACTCGCCATAGTTGTAGTTGCCGATGATGCTGGTGCCGTAGGCTATCTCAACACCCTGCACCCACTCATCAAAGTTGTCGTCGCGGTCGTACCACGTCAACTCTATGTGCAAATCGTCGCCTGCCAGTCGCTCCATTCCCTCGGGCATGGGTGTCTTGCCATCGGCCGTCGGCTTGAAGGGATTGTAATACAAAGGCAGATATTGGCGGCAGAAATCTTGTCCGATGAGCGGCAGGTCGGCGTATGCGAAATGCCCTTCGACCGATGCTTCCAGCCAGTCGCAACCCAGCGACAGGCGTTTGTGGTAGATGCTGCCTAACTTGGGAGAGGCTTTTTTGCCCCGCTCTGCCACCCTTGACGTGGGTGATACCTCGAGGGTCCCAACCCGCTCCGAGTTGGCTTGCAGCACCACGTTGCGCATCGACGTCACACGGTCTCCCAACTGCAGCAGTGTGTTGTCCAGCGTTACAAAGCCCGACAGTTCCTCCAGCTCTTTGCCTTGGATGTTGGCTCGCAAGCGTGTGGACAACCTCACCGACGAGTCGGCTTTGAACAGGTGCAGGGCGGTGAGGTGGGCGTCGTTCAGGTACATATCGGCCTGATAGGATTTCTCTTTCAGATTGGCCGAAGCGGTGAGGTCGAGCCCTATCAGTGTGTCGTGCAGACCTGCTTCGGCGTTCAGTTCTCCCGCAGCCAACTCGGCGGAGAAGGAGGTGCGGTCCAGCATCACCCCGCGGAACAGGGTATTGTACAGCCGCCCTTCAATGGCAGCGTCCATTGTCTCAGGATTCAGACCGGCTCCTCTGAACGAGAGGTGCATCCCTGTCCTCCAGACCCATTCGTTGGGCAGCAGGGCGCGGATGCCCAGCATCCGCGAATCCAGGTCGCCCCAATAGGTGTAGTCTCTCTTTGCCGTGTCGTAGGTCAGTCGGGCGTGGGTCTCCAAGTCGCCGATCATGCTGTTCATGTTCACCCAAGCCTCGATGTCCTGCATGCCGCCGTTCACCTCGGCGCTCAAGTCCATCACCGACATGTCCTTCACCATCGCAGGCAACTCAAAGGTTACCGACTCGGGCAGCTGTACCGCCGCCAGATCGCCGTAGTTGGTGTGCATGCGGTGGAGGATGGCTTGTATTGTGGTATGCTGTATCTCGGGGAGCCCCTTGATGTGGGCGTCAAGAAACAAGTTGCTGTTGTTGCCAAACTCTGCCAGAAACTTCTCGGCGGTCAGGTCGGCGATGGTTCCGAACACGTGTCCGCGAGCCGTCACTGTGGCGTCCACACCCCACAGGGCAGGAGCCCACCAAGCAGCGTCCTTCAGGTTCACTTCGGTACCCTCTTTCAGCACCACGTCGTGTACCACAGTGTTGCAATAGTCGCTCATCTCTTCCCATCCGTCGTAGTCGAGCCGCGCGTCCATGAATACACGGCTGTCGTCGGTTTGCAGGTCGAGGTTGGCCACGTTGATGCCTTTACTGCTTACCTCGGCATCCATGGAGAGGTCGGCAATGTGCAGTCCCGACTCCTCGGTGGTGCTAAGCGACACAATCCTCACTTTCACGTGGTCGTTCACCACTTTCACATTGCGCATCACCCCGCTGATGTCCCAATAGCGCATGTGCGGGATGTCGACACCATGCTCACGGGACACATAGTTCTTGGGCTCGGGCAGGTCCTGGATGTAGTCGATATTGTGCAGCCGCAGTTCTCCCACCTCCACCGTAAACGGTCCGGCAGGAGGGGTAGGCTCGTGCGATGCACGCTCGGCAAAGTATTTGATGATGAAATTCAGGTTGATACCTGGCTTCCCATCGGGAGTGCGGAAAGTGTGGAGATGGTAGCGGCCGTTCCACAACTCCACCGAGCGGAACTCCAACCCCGAACCACGGTAAGGGAACCGCTTGAAACGGCAGGTGATGCGGTCGCCGTAGTATATCGTGTCGTTGGTGGGTGAAATCAGTTCTATTTTGTCCAGTATCACATGGCTGAACGGGCTGGCGTGCAGAGCCCCGATACGGACCTTGCCGCCCCATTCTTTCGAGAAATAACTGCCCACGGCGGCACCCAGATACGATTGCACCACCGTACTGTTGAGTACGGCTACCAGCAGATACAGCCCCAGTGCCACGCCCAACAGAATACGCCTAACAACATGCTTTTTCTCTTTGCCCATGTTATCTCTGTCTCCCTGCGGCGGCGGGTGCCGCAAAATGGCATGCGGCATGTATCGGCCTTTGCCCGTAGGGATTTTCTTTTATAACGTCCGTGTATGCAAAATATTATTTTGACTCTTAAAAAAAATAAAGAATGCCGCTGTGGTGAACCGACTGCGCACCAGATACCCCCGATGCCGCCCTCTCGGAGGCCCAGTCTTCGGTCTTTCTCCAGTGTAGCTCCAGTGTAACTCCAGCGATACTCCTATGCCCGTCTGCCGACATGAAAAGGGCATCTACACCTGAATTAGAAGAGGTCGTGCGGAGCCCCCTCGGACTTGAAATGGACAGGGGAGATTTTTTTTTGTGATAATTGAGATTTTCTTTGTACCTTTGCATTCTGTAAACTGCATACCGCTACTGCTGATAAACTACAAAGGATTACTGATATGGATAAGCCAGTGATACTGTCTATCGAGTCGTCGTGCGACGATACATCGGCCGCCGTGCTTCGTGGCGACCGCCTGCTGAGCAATGTGATAGCCTCGCAGAAGGTGCATGAGCAATACGGCGGCGTGGTGCCGGAGTTGGCATCGCGTGCCCATCAGCAGAATATTGTGCCTGTGGTAGATGCGGCGATAAGCAATGCCGGTGTGGCACGGGGCGACATCAGTGCAGTGTCGTTCACCCGAGGCCCCGGCCTGCTAGGCTCGCTGATGGTGGGGGTGTCGTTTGCCAAAGGCTTTGCCCAGGCGTTGGGTATCCCGCTGATAGAGGTGAACCACTTGCAGGCGCATGTGCTGTCGCACTTTATCAGGGAGACAGAGGAGAGCGTGGTACCGCAGTTCCCGTTTATCTGTCTGCTGGTGAGCGGTGGCCATACACAAATCCTGCTGCTCCGCAGCCATTTCGACATGGAGGTGCTGGGTCAGACGATTGACGATGCCGCAGGCGAGGCCATCGACAAGGCTGCAAAGATAATGGATTTGGGCTATCCCGGCGGCCCGATTATCGACCGCCTGGCGAAAGAGGGCAACCCCGACGCTTTCCATTTCGCTACCCCCCATATACCGGGATATGACTACAGTTTTAGCGGCATCAAAACTTCGTTCCTGTATTTCCTGCGCGACCGATTGGCCGAGGATGAGTCGTTCATTGAGCGGAACAAGGCCGATTTGTGTGCTTCGATACAGCAGTGCATAGTGGGTTTTCTGATGAAGAAACTGGAGCGTGCAGTGAAAGAGACCGGCGTGAAACAGGTTGCCATTGCCGGAGGAGTGTCCGCCAACAGCTTGTTGCGCAGTGAAGTGGAACGGATGGGCAGACGCAGGCGCTTGCAAGTGTTTATCCCGAAGATGCAGTTCTGCACCGACAATGCCGCTATGGTGGGCATTGCGGGGTACTACAAGTATCTGAAGGGTGAGTTTGCCGACATATCGCTGCCTCCCTACGCCAAGGATTAGGCGGCATACAAGCATACGAGACGAATCGGGCGCAAGGCCCGTTAGATGATAACAACAAGGTTACACGACGATGAAACGTTGTATGGCAATAATGGCTGCGCTGCTGGGGGCATGGATGTGTGCCGCCCAGGACATCCATTTCTCGCAAGTGGATGCCGACCCGGTGCTGCTGAATCCCGCCTACTCGGGGTTTTACGAGGGGCTGGGACGTTTCGGCGTGGTGTATCGCAACCAGTGGGCCACTGTGAGTGTGCCTTTCAGCACGCTGGCGGCATCGGGCGAGATGGCTGTATGGCGTGGCGGCGGACGCAGGGGATTGAGTGTGGGTGGCACGCTGTTTGCCGACAAGGCAGGCACACTGAACTACGGTACGGTGTCGGGACATCTGTCGACGGCCTACTATCAGGCGTTGAATCGCAGTGGCTCGAGTGTGCTGTCGGTAGGCGTGGAGGTCGGTTGGGCGCAGAGCGGCTTCGACCCGTCGCAGGCCGAGATGGAAGAGGCTGGAGAGGGATTTGAGGTACGGAAGGTGCAATATCCTTTGCTGGCGGCCGGTCTGGCCTGGTATTGGCAACCCACCCCCGATTTCCATCTGAAAGCTGGCTTTTCGTTACGCAATCTCAACCGTCCGAATATCTCATATATGAAGCTTGATGAGACCTATCTGGCGCGACGCTACAGTCTGTTTGCCCGTGCCGAGTACCGTTGCTGGCAGAGCATATCGCTGTTGCCGGTATTGATGTGCCAGGTGCAAGGGAAGCATAGGGAAGTGGTGTTCGGCGGCGATGTGAAATGGTATATCGAGGAGGGCGGCTCACGTGAGGTGAGCCTGCGTGCCGGTGTGGCGATGAGAGCGGCCGACGCGCTGATTGCTAACCTGATGTTGGAATACAACTCGCTGCTGTTCACCTTCAGCTACGATGCCAACATCTCGGGACTTGCCGTGGCCAGCGGCGGGATGGGCGCTTTCGAGGCCGGGCTGGTATACCGTCTGGCCAAAGGCAGCAAGAAGACAAAGGCGGTGAAGTGCCCTCAGTATTAAGCCAACCCACGGCGGTGAAGGGTTTGACAAACGTATGTTTCCGGTTGGTGCCGGTATGAAAATAAATAGTTGAAAGTATGATGAAACGATTGGTTATATTTGTATCGACGATATTGGCGGCATGGTGCCTCTGCGGACAAACGCGCTATGAGGTGACCCATGTGGCTGCAGGTATCAACACGCTGGGCAGTGAGACGGGCGGAGTGCTGGTGGATGACAGCGTGCTGCTGTACACCACGATGATGAACGATGAGGCCAACAGGCTCTATCTGGTGGACTTTACTCCGGTACTCACCCAAGTGATGCAGGCACCGGTAGGGGCCGACGGGCAGCTGGGCGAGGGGACTCTCTGCCGCTGGGGTATGAATGCCAGCGGGATGAACAGTTCCAATGTGGCGTATGACGCGAAGAACGATGTGCTGTATTTCACCCGTTGCGGGAGTGGAAAGAGCGACGTGTACCAGATTTTTTACTCCAAACGCAAGAATAAACGCTGGAGCAAAGCCCAGTTGGTGAGCGGTGACGTGAATGTGGAGGGGTATACATGTACTCACCCCGCCGTGGGTTATCTGCCCGACGGCAAGACGATTCTCTATTTCAGCTCGGACCGTCCCGGCGGGATGGGGGGTATGGATATCTGGTATGCTGTGATGATTGATGTGGGGAAACCGGGCAACAGCACGAATTTAGGCGGTATGGTGAACAGCGACAGTAACGATGTGACCCCCTTCTATTCGAACGAGGAGGGATGCCTCTATTTCTCCAGCAACAGGGCAGGAGGTTTGGGCGGCTTCGATATCTACATGTCAGAAGGTTTCCGCAACAGCTGGCAGCTCCCCCGAACACTCGGCAAAGTGGTGAACAGCGCCTACGACGACCTATTCTTTACCCTTCAACCTTGCCGCTGCCGTTGTGTGCAGGAACGCAAGGATACGATCGAGACAGTGGTGGCCTGCGGGTTCCTGTCGTCGAACAGGCCTGGCTCGTTGTATCAAACCGACAGCAACTGCTGCAACGACCTGTTCCGCTGGAGGCGGTTGTTCCGCCCCGATACGGTGCGCCCAGCCCCACAGGAGCTGCCGCCCAGCCACAGCGCGTTGGATTTGCTGCCGCTGAGTCTCTATTTCCATAACGACGAACCAACCCCTTGCACCCTCGACACTACAACAGTGCTGGATTATGCCGCCACGTATAAGCGATATTACCAGATGCGCGACGAGTACAAAGGGGCGCAGCCAAGTCCTGTGGACAGGCGGAAATGGGATTCGGTACAGGGTGCGGTGGACATGTTTTTCGACTATGAACTGAAAAAGGGGTACAACGATATGCTGGAGTTTCTGGAACTGTTGTACGCCGACTTGAAGGCTGGAAGAAAGGTGTGCATCACCGTGGACGGGTTTGCGAGCCCACTGTTCGAGAGCTTGTATAATGTCAACCTGTCGAAGAGGCGCATCGACAGTTTCCGCAAACAGCTGCTCCGTTGGAACGAACAGGCTTTGCTGCCTTTCTGGAACAATGGCGCCCTGAAGCTGGAAACGGTCGCCCACGGCGCCGCCGACAGCAACACGGTGGCTCCTTCCGACCCGCTGCGCAATCCACGGAATGTGCGCTCGGTGTATAGTATGGAGGCCGCCCATGCCCGCAGAATCGATATTGTGGATTACCACTATACTAAATGATTGTATTATATCAAGATTACAGGATGACCGCTGTGCGTGACATTTGGCCCGGTGTCAGGTCGCGGGATGATTCCTGACGATAATTTGATTGGATTATGAAGATTTTATGCGTTGTACGCAATTATGCCCCTCATGCGGGCGAGATGAAGGCCGCTGTGCCGAAGGAACCCACTTTCTTTTTGAAACCGGACAGCGCACTGAATCCTAAACAGCTGCCGTTGTTCTACCCCGACTTTACCCATGACCTGCAACACGAGGTGGAGGTTGTGGTACGGATTGACAGGCTCGGGAAGTGTATTGAACCTCAGTTTGCTCACAGATATTACAATGCGGTGGCATTGGGTATCGATTTCACGGCGCGCGACCTGCAGCGTGACGCCAAGGCTGCGGGGTTGCCTTGGCTGGTGTCCAAGGGATTTGACGGGAGTGCGGTCATCAGCCCATTCGTGACACTGGAAGAGCTTGGCCGCCCGATCGACGATCTGGATTTCTCCCTCAGCCGTAATGGTGAAGTGGTGCAGCTGGGCAATACGCGCGATATGATTTTTGCTGTGGACCAGCTGATAGCCCATATCTCCCGCTTCATGACGTTGCGTACAGGAGATATGATTTTCACTGGTACGCCGGCAGGTGTAGGTCCCGTGTCTATCGGCGACCGCCTGGAGGGGACACTATGCGGCAGGCCAGCCTTGAGTCTGGATATAAAGTAAGTTCCCTGTAGCGAAAAACTAAACGGTCGGCTTACCTGTGTAAGCCGACCGTTTATCTTGATGTTGATTGCTTCGATTAGAAGTGGAAACCAACGCGGAGACCCAGTGTGCCTAAAGAAGAGCGTGTACGTCCGGTATAGTTCTCTTCGTTGGGGTCGGGGGCTGATTTCTTGGTGGGTTCGATGAGGTGGCTGCCAAGGCCGGTGTAGTTGAGGCTGACGGTCACATGTTCACCCAGATAGGTGCCAAGGCCAATCATCCAAGCCAAACCACCGTTGGGTTTGTAGTAGAAAGTGCTCTTGGGGTAGCCGTTCTTGGTGATGAAAAGGAAGTCGTAGCCAATGCCCAGTTCGGCAAAGGGTTTCAGGTCGGGCATGAGCTGGTAGCGATATTTGAGACCCAGCATCACAGGAACGTTGAAATAGTGCGGAGCCGTGGGATATTGGTTCAGCGAGTCGGCATGGCTGTCATAAGCCTTGCGGATGGAAGGACCAGAGTTGTTCCACAGAAAGCTGACTTCGGCAAAGGGCTGCAGTTCGCCAACTCCTACGTCGAACCAGAGTCCGAAACGGGCAGTGGCTCCCAAACCGGCGGAAGCACCCTTACCAATCTGGCTGCGGTTCAAGACTTGGAAAGACTCAGGACCGAACTTCTGGAGATCTTCAGCTACATTGTCGTTGAAATTAGCCATGGGAAGTGTCCCATTGAGGAAAATTGATGTTTCAACTTGTTGGGCTTTTACTGTATAACCTGCACACAGTAATGCGATACCCAAGCATAACGATTTGATATATCTGCTCTTATTCATAGTGTGATGTTTTTTGTTTATGCTACAAAGATAATACTTTTCTTTAATATATACAAAAAAGTTACATTGTGCAGTCAATTTCGCACTGGTGCTTGGCCATTTCGGCACGACCCAGGCGGATGATGCGGCGGCAGGAGTCGAGGAAACGGTTGTCGCGGCAGGTGTCTTGCAGCAGCAGGTAGCCCATGATGATGTAGGCAAGGCTCTCGGCAAGACCGCGGACATTGTGCTCGAAGGGCTCTCCGGCACCGTCGGCCGTGAGCTTGTCGTGCATGACTTGATAGTCGGCGGTCATTTGGCGGAGGACGTCGCGCAGCGGCTCAAGCTCGGCAGTGACGGGCATGGCATCGTAGTCGGCGATACGTTTGAGGTAACTGCCGTTGCTGATACCTTTGGTGGCGGCCACAACCTGAAGCTGCGAGGTGCCTTCGTAGATGCTGAGGATTCGGGCGTCGCGATAGAGGCGCTCGCAGGTGTACTCTTTCATGAAGCCGCTGCCGCCATGGATCTGGATGCAGTCGTAGGCACACTGGTTGGAGTATTCGCTGGCCATGAGTTTGGTGATGGGGGTGAGGCAGTCGGCATTGCGCAGATGGGCCTTCATGGCCTGGCGCTCTTCGCCGGTGAGCGGACGGACCTTAGAGAGGCGGTCGTAGCAGTTGGCGAGGTCCACCTGGCGGGCAGTCTCATACAGGAGAGAACGCACGGCATCGGTCTTGGCGCGCATGGTGTGGAGGATGTCCTGCACGGGGATCATCTGGTCGATGGTCTTGCCAAACTGTTCGCGGGCGGCGGCATAGTCCACAGCCTCACGGCAGGCGGCTTCGCAAAGGCCTACAGCCTGTGCTCCGACACCCAGACGGGCTCCGTTCATGAGCGACATGGTGTATTTAATAAGACCCAGACGGCGTTCGCCGACCAGCTGGCAGGGAGCGTTGGTGAAGACAAGCTCGGCAGTGGGAGAACCGATAATGCCCATCTTGTGCTCGATACGGCGTACGGTGAGGCCGCCGTCGTTGCGGTCATAGACAAAGTAGGAGAGACCGCGGCCGTCGGTAGTGCCCTCTTCGGAGCGGGCAAGCACGAGGTGGATGTCGGCATCGCCGTTGGTGATGAAGCGCTTGACACCATTGAGACGCCAGCAGTTGGCAGCCTCGTCGAAGGTGGCTTTAAGACGGACAGATTGCAGGTCGGAACCGGCATCGGGCTCGGTAAGGTCCATGCTGCAGGTGGCACCTTGGTAGATGCGGGGCAGGTATTTGTCCTTGATGGCTTCGGAGGCGAAGTCCTCGATGGTGTCGGCGCAATCCTGAAGCATCCAGATGGTGGCAAAGCCTACATCGGCACGGGCAACAATCTCGCCAGCCATGGTGGTGACGGTACCGGGCATGTTAAGGCCGTGGTATTTGCGGCGTTGCTTAATGCCGTAGAGTCCGGACTGGGTGAGGGTTTCGTGGTTCTGCTGTGTGCCTGAGGCATACACCACACGACCGTTCTCCACACGGGGGCCTTCGGCGTCGACCAAAGCGGCGTTGGGGGCGATGACCTCGCCGGTGATTTCACCGATAAGGTCCATGGCTTGCTGGTATCCCTCCACGGCTTCGGCCACGTTGGCGGGAGCGTCGGGATATTGGCCTGCCTCTTCGAAGTTGTTTTCGCGGAGGATGGCAATCTTTTCGATATCGGGGTGCTGAAGGTAGAACTTCAGACTTTCGTTGTCGCTATAATAATTCATGGTTGTTGTTTGCAAGGGTTATTATTTTTTGCACGACTGGTAGGCGTTCATAAGACGGGGGATAATCTCGCACACGTCGCCGATAATGGTGTAGTCGGCAATGGAGTTGATGGGTGCATCGGGGTCGGTGTTGATGGAGATGATCTGACCCGACTGCTCCATGCCAACGCGGTGCTGCACAGCGCCGGAAATGCCGCAGGCGATATAGAGCTTGGGACGCACTGTGACGCCGGTTTGACCTATCTGGCGGTCGTTGTCGCAGAAGCCTGCATCGATGGCGGCACGGCTGGCGCCCACTTCACCGCCTATCATGTTGGCGAATTTATACAGCATGTCGAAGTTCTCGCGGCTGCCCATGCCGTAGCCACCGGCCACGATGATGGAGGCACCCTTGATGTCGACACCCTGGGGGTCGATTTGACGGCTGATAACCTTCAGGCAGTCGTCCTCTGCACGCAGGTATTTGGTGGCATCGATGTTGATGAGTTGGCCTTTGTGGTTGGCATCGACTATCTCTTTGCGCATCACGCCTTCGCGCACGGTGGCCATCTGCGGACGCGTCTCGGGGCTGACAATGGTGGCCACGATGTTGCCGCCAAAAGCGGGGCGGATTTGGTACAGGATGTCGTGGTATTCCTTGCCGGTGCGGAGGTCGGTGTGGTCGCCAATCTCGAGGGCTGTGCAGTCGGCGGTGAGGCCACAGCGCAGGTGGGAGGCAATGCGGGGTGCAAGGTCGCGGCCCACGCTGGTGGCGCCGTAGAGCACCACTTCGGGCTGACGTTCGCGGATGATGCCGTCGACGATGCTGAAATGGGGCAGGGTGCGATAGGGCGACAGGCGCGGATCGTTGGCGTAAAGGATGGTGTCGACACCATAGGGATACAGTTGCTGTTCGAGGTCGGCAAGGTTGTTGCCAGCCACTATGGCTTCAAGCTGACCACCCAGGCGGTCGGCCAGGCGACGGCCTTTGGAGCAGAGCTCGAGGCTGACGTCGGCAACGCGGCCGGATTCGTTGATTTCAATATATACGAGTATGCTGTTCATGATTTATCCAATGATGTGGTTGGTAACAAGATTTGAGATAAGGTCGTTAAGGGACTCCTGCGTGTTTTCGACGCGGATGTTGTCCTTCTGGGTCAACACCACGCTGTCCACGTTTTTCACCTTGGTGGGGGAACCGGAGAGACCCAGTCGGTCGAACTCGGGGTTGACGTCGTCGGCTGTCCACACGGGGACTTCGAGGTGACGGTTTTTCAGCACCAGGTGGGCATGACGGAAACGGGGACGGGGTGCGCTGCCGCACACGGTGACGAGCACGGGCAGCGGAGCCTCTACAACCTCGGTGCCGCTGGCGATGCGACGCTTGATGCGGATGCTCTTCTCGTTGACATCCAGCAGCTCCTCGGCATAGGTGATTTGGGGTATATCCATCTTCTCGGCCACCTGGGGACCTACCTGGGCAGTGTCGCCGTCGATGGCTTGGCGTCCGCCGAACACCAGGTCTACATGACCCAGTTTCTTAACGGCACAGGAGATGGCGTAGGAGGTTGCCAGCGTGTCGGCACCGGCAAAACGGCGGTCGGACAGTACAAAGCCGTTGTCGGCTCCGCGGTAGATGGCTTCGCGGATGATTTCCTCGGCGCGTGGGGGTCCCATGGTCACCACCGTGATGGTGGCACCGGGCATCTGCTCCTTGACACGGAGGGCCATCTCAAGGGCGTTGAGGTCTTCGGGATTGTACACGGCCGGAAGGGCTGAACGATTGATAGTGCCTTCGGGGGTCATGGCCTCCGGCCCCACATTGCGGGTGTCGGGGACCTGCTTGGCCAGTACTACGATTTTTATACTCATTGTCTTTAAATTAAGGATTCAATAATCGGGTTGTTTTTGCTTTTGTGGTGTGCGGCTATCTGGCCGCACACTGCTGTTGCCTTGTTCAGCAGGCGGAGTGGGCGTCCGTGTCGGGACTGATACGCTTCACCATGCCTTGCAGTGCGGTGCCGGGTCCCACTTCGATGAATTCGGTGGCGCCGTCGGCAATCATATTCTGTACCGTGGCGGTCCAGCGCACAGGCGACGTGAGCTGGGCAACCAGGTTGCGCTTTATCTGGTCGGGGTTGTCGACCGGGGTGGCGCACACATTCTGGTAGCAGGGGCAGATGGGGGTATGGAACTGGGTGCGTTCAATGGCCTCGGCCAGCTCTATGCGGGCGGGCTCCATGAGGGGGCTGTGGAATGCACCGCCCACTGCCAGTGGCACGGCACGGCCTTTCAGCTCTTTCACTTTCTCGCAGGCTTGGGCTACACCTTCCACGGTGCCGCTGATGACCAGCTGTCCGGGGGTGTTGTAGTTTGCAGCCACAACCACCTGGCCTGCAGCTGTAACTTCGGCGCAGACATCTTCAACGGTTTTGTCATCCAACTTGAGGATGGCGGCCATGGTGGAGGGTTGCATCTCGCAGCAGCGCTGCATGGCGTTGGCGCGGGCGATGACCAGACGCAGGCCGTCCTCAAAGTCCATGGCACCAGTGGCCACCAGTGCGCTGAACTCGCCGAGGGAATGGCCGCCCACCATGTCGGGCATGAACTCACTGCCCATATAGGTGGCCAGAATGACAGAGTGGAGGAAGATGGCGGGCTGTGTCACCTTGGTCTGTTTCAGGTCCTCGGGGGTGCCGGCAAACATCAGGTCGGTAATGCGGAAACCAATAATCTCGTTGGCACGCTCAAACATTTCGCGGCAACGGTCGTTGTTGTCATAAAGGTCTTTGCCCATTCCTACGAACTGGGCTCCCTGTCCGGGAAAAACGTATGCTTTCATTAAAAAGTGGTCTTAGTTAAAAGTTGCGTGCGGAGTGAACCCGAGGGCGCCTCCGCACAAGTTGTTGTTAGTTTATAAACTGATACCTCCGTCGATGCAGATTACCTGTCCGGTAACGTACTCCGAGAGGTCCGAAGCCAGGAAGAGGCTTACTCGTGCCACATCCAGTTCGGTGCCGGCACGGCGCATGGGGATGTCGTCCAACCATTTCTGGCGGGCATCGTCGGGAATGGCATCGGTCATGGCGGTCTGGATGAAGCCGGGAGCGATGGCGTTGCAACGGATGTTGCGCGAGCCAAACTCCTGGGCGAAGGACTTGGTGAAACCAATGATACCGGCCTTGGCGGCTGAATAGTTGCACTGCCCGCCGTTGCCGTTCACGCCGACCACGGAGCTGGTGTTGATGATGCTGCCGCTACGTTTCTTCATCATATAGGGGATGAAGGCTTTGCAGTAGTTGAACACCGAGCGCAGGTTGATCTGTATCACGATGTCCCAGTCTTCGGGAGTCATGCGCAGCAACAGGTTGTCGCGTGTGATGCCGGCGTTGTTCACGATGGCGTCGACGCGGCCATAGCGCTCTATGATGGTTTTGGCCAGGGCTTCGGTCTGTGCCCAGTCGGCGGCGTTGGCCGTGTAGAAAGAGCATTCGGGGTTGATGCCTTGCAGTTTCTGCATCAGCTCAACGCTGCTGTCGGTCTCTTTCAGGTCGGTGACAATCACCGTGGCACCCTCTTCGGCAAAGAGCTCTGCTGTGCGGCGGCCAATGCCGCGGGCGGCACCGGTGATAAGAGCTATTTTGTTCTCTAATAGATTCATGTCTTTAGTTTTAAGTTACTTTTTATCATGCTCGGGGGCAGCCATGCTGCCGCTAAGCATTAATACTATTTAACGTACAAGTCGCTTCTTTATTGTGCGGGACAGGAAAAAACTGCTATTCCTTCTCTTTGTCAACAAGCACAAACGACAGTTTGCCTTTGCAGGCTACTTTGTCGTCCACGTAGGCTGTGGCATCGATGAAGAAGATGAGTCCTTTTCTGGCCGTGATGCGGGCTTTCACTGTGATGGTGTCGCCGGGGACAACGGGCTGGCGGAAACGGACGTCGTTCAGTCCGCTGTACAGCGTCAGTCGGTTTTTCAGCTCGTCAAGGATGAGGATGGCCGACGACTGACCCATGATTTCGCACAGTATCACGCCCGGCACGATGGGCTTGCCGGGGAAGTGACCCTGCAGGAAAAACTCGTCGCCGCGCACGTGGTAGTGCGATATGGCCATGTCACCGTCCAGCTCCATATCATCCACCAGCAGCATGGGCTCGCGGTGGGGCAGAAATTGTTTTATTTCTTCTCTTGTCAACATAGTGTCTTGAATGTTTAATGGTGAATAGTACCAATTATTTTACTCTTCTTAAAGCCACACAGGCGTTCTGACCGCCAAAGCCGAATGAATTGGACAGGGTGATGTCCACCTGGCTCTTGCGTGCCGTGTTGGGGATATAGTCCAGGTCGCAGGCCGGGTCGGGCTCCTTGTAACCGATGGTCGGGGGCAGTATGCCGTTCTTGATGGCCAGGGCGCAGATGATCAGCTCCACGGCTCCGGCAGCGCCAAGCATGTGACCCAGCATCGATTTGGTGGAACTGATCTCCACCTTGCGGGCCACATCCTCGCCCAACGCTCTCTTGATGGCCATCGTCTCGCTGGCGTCGTTCAGCGGTGTGCTGGTGCCATGGGCGTTGATGTACATCTTCTCGTTCGGGGTGAAGCCGGCCTCTTCGGCTGCCAGGCGGATGGCCTCGGCGGCGTTGCGTCCCTCGGGATGGGGGGCGGTGTAGTGGTGGGCGTCGCAGGTGTTGCCATAGCCGCAAACCTCGGCATAAATCTTGGCACCGCGTTTACGGGCGCACTCTTCGCTTTCGAGAATCAGGATGCCGGCGCCTTCGCCCATCACAAAGCCTTTGCGGCGGGCGTCGAAGGGAACCGATGCCGACAGCGGGTCTTCGTTCTGTGTGAGGGCCTTCATGTTGTTGAAACCGGCCAAGGCAATGTCGCAGATGGCGCTCTCGGCACCGCCGCAAATCATGGCGTCGGCACGTCCTTCGCGTATCAGGCGGTAGGCCTCGCCCACGGCATGGGTGCCGGTGGCGCAAGCCGTCACGACGGGCAGGTTGGGGCCTTGGCAGTTGTACTTGATGGCCACGTTGGCCGACCCGATGTTGGCAATCATCATGGGGATGAAGTGCGGCGACACACGGCGGGTGCCTTCCTCCAGGAGTTTGGTGTGCTCGGTGTTGAAGGTCTTGATGCCACCGATACCCGACCCGACGGCGCAGCCTATGCGCATGGGCTCCACGTCCTCGCCAACCTTCAGACCGCTGTCTGTCATAGCCTGGTGGGCGGCAGCCAGGGCAAAGAGGGTGTACATGTCGTTGCGGCGGGCAGTGCCTCTGTCGATATCGTAGTCTTCGGGATTGAAGTCCTTCACTTCACCGGCCACATGGATGGGCAGTGTGTCGCTGTGGGGAGCGGCGATGGGGGCGATGCCGCAGCGGCCTGCTATCAGCCCTTCCCATAATGTTTCGATGTTGTTGCCAAGCGGTGTCACACACCCGAGGCCTGTAATATATACCTTGTTCATGATAATCGTTTTATAATTTATAACTCTAGTTTTCTGTCAAGCCGTGGCTTATGGGGCTTGATTAATATTTCATCAGCAACGACCCTGTAGTGAATCCCGAACCGAATCCGCTCATCACTATCAAGTCGCCGCGGGCTATCTTGTTGTCTCTTACCAGTTCGTCCAGCAGGATGGGAATGCTGGCCGATGATGTGTTGCCGTATTTCTGCACCGTGGTGGGGAATTGCTCGTCCGTACCCTCCAAGTATTGCTGTATGCCTTTGATGATGCGCATGTTGGCCTGGTGAAGAATGAAGTATTTCACATCCGACACCTGGTATCCTTTGCTCTTCAGCAGGTGGTTGATTTCTGCCGAGCAGTTCGATACAGCCATGCGGAACACCTCGCGGCCAAGCATCACCATCGGGTGGTCGACATAAACGCCCTCCACCTCAAATGGCGTAGGCTCCAAGCGGTTGCGTTGGTAAAGGACTTCCGTGTTGCTGATGGTGGTCATGCGGGCTCCCATGTATTCGTTGCCAGCCTCCACTACAGCGGCTGCGGCACCGTCGCCAAACAGCACACTGGTCTCTCTCTGTTTCCAGTGGCAGAAGCGGGTGGGCTCTTCCGCGGCAAGTACCAGAATCTTCCCGGCACGTCCCGTAGTGAGGAACGACTCGGCAATGTCCATGGCATACACAAAGCCGGCACATGCAATTCTGACGTCAAAGCAGGGGCAGGTGGCACCGATGGCCCCCTGCACCATGCAGCTCAGCGAGGGGTAGACGTAGTTGTTGTTCACATTCGAACAAATGATGTAATCAAGGTCTTCTGCTTTCAGCCCCGCAGCCTCGATGGCGTTGCGGGAAGCAGTAATGGCTAAGTCTAATAAGCTTTCGTCTGTCATGATGCGGCGGGTTTCGATTCCTGTTCGGGTGCGAATCCATTCGTCGCTGGTGTCGAAGAACTCTGTCAACATGTCGTTCGTCACTACCTTTTTCGGCAGAGCGCTTCCTGTTCCGATAATCTTCATAGTTGGTTTTTTGTAGTTCTTTTTACTTTTGTAAACGCGGGTACAATTACCCTCTTTTTAAAGATTTTTAATTTGCAAAGAAACAACGAAAGTTCCACTTCTTAATGTTAAATTTAGTACACGAGGCAATATTGTTGGCGAAGTGGCGTTATTTTGGGCAAAAAACGCCTATTTTGGGCGAAATTTGTTAAATAATTCATCGCAATGACGTTCGTAAGTCAGTTAAAATTATACATTCCCAAGTTCCTGACACAAAAAAAGACCATCGTTCTTTTCTTTGCGCTTGTGGTGCTGTTCTGTGCCTTTTTTGTCGTTGTTTACAGGCCCCTCGGACTGTTAAATCCGCCTCTCCCGCTCTCCATGCTCAGCAATCGGCTCTACACCCTTATTCTTGTCTTCTCGGGTCTGGTGGTCTTCACAATCAGTCGGCGCCTTTTGTTTATTGTGCACAGGCGAATCGACATGTCCCTTTCCTCTTACCTTGTATGGATTGCCGTTGAGTTTCTCTTCCTCGTCATCTCTCTTACCGCCATCGCTTGGTGGCTGAATGAGAACGAGACGCTCGGCTTTTTCTATCTGGCCGGCCGTGTTACATTAATGATTGTCACGCTGCTCACTATGCCTTACATCGTCACAGCGTTGATTTTCCTCCTGCAGCAGAAGCGTATAGAGATTGTGTCGCTCACCAGTCAGCTGAAGGAAAACACCTCCTTGTCCGACCCTTCCGCTCGCGACAGTGTCGTGCAGTTCTACGACAAAGGCAACCGCCTTGTATTCGTCACCAAGCGCAGCAATGTGTTGTATATCGAGGCCGCCGACAATTACACAGTCATCCACTACATCAGTGGCGACAAGGAGGATTCGCTCGTGCTGCACAACTCATTGAAAAGCATAGCCGAAACTTTCTCATCGCAGGGTATGGTACGCTGCCACAGGGGGTACTTGGTCAATCTCGGCAATGTCAAGTACGTACGGAAGGAGAAAGATGGCTTGGTGCTCGAAATCGCCTACTGCGACCGTCTAATCCCCGTCTCCAAGACCTATGCCGAGGAGGTGGTCAAGCAGTTCGCCAAATAGCCTTCACCCTATACTGCTAATCATCAGGTAACCTCATATCGGCTATAGGGTTTAATCCCGCTGCATCGATTGACGTTCGGTGGCAGTAAGTTCGTTCAATCCAGTATCCTTATCCCTTTGTTGTAGCATCCTTTTCTGTTTGTATGAAGGAAAACGATCCGATAACGATGCTGTAATAATCCTGTATTGAACGACGCTACACACTTCCTGAACGCTTGTAGGAGGAGGCCACGCAGGCTGCAGCAGGTGCATATTGTTAAAAATACACTCTTGCTACAATAAAGATGCAACGAGTTCGTTATTAGGAAAATTATATTAAAACTTATTGTTATGTTAGGTACATTATTAACAGTTATTGTTGGAGCGTTGGCCGGCTTTCTGGCTGGCAAGTTGATGAAAGGCTCCGGATTTGGTTTTCTTGTCAACCTTCTGGTTGGTATTGTTGGTGGATTCTTGGGTGGCAACCTGCTCGCCTGGTTTGGCATCAACTGGGGAAGGACCTTTATCGGCTATCTTGTCACCGCCTTAATCGGTTCCTGCCTCCTGCTGTGGGTAGTCTCCCTCCTCACCAAGAAGAAGTAATCCTCCCGCGATCCTATTCACAGTACATTATCCCAAACAGTAACGCTAAAGAAAACGAGCGGTGTCCCCAACAATTGAGGCCCCGCTCGTTTAGTTGTATGGGATTCTATTTGCTCAGCCGGGCAGGGATAATAAGGAATCACCCAAGAGGGGTGAGATATGAATAACACCGTACAAACAGTAGGTGCTGTGGGGTGATTGTTTGGAGCATCGGTACGCGCCACGTCGGGACGCGACACAAAACGAATAAACCCACCTAAAGAGAGTGTGATGGCGCTTCAATCCATCTTCGGTCTCTCGGCGAGGTCGGCCTACCCGTTGGGCGGATTATGCCTGATATGACCCCTATCAACATGCAGAAAAAAGGAAGTGCCACTTTGGTTTTTCAACGAATAGCCGAAGTGGCACTTTGAGAATTAGTCGTTTTCAGTTTAGTGTGTGTACCATGTGATACGGCTATTTACGAGACCGGTGCCACTTTGCAATTCAGTCTGTATGGTTGTAGGGCAAGTGATGGTGCAAGCACCAGATATAGAAGCAAGACCTGAACACATTAGATCTTTCCCAGGTCGAATTCCTCTTCCTAATATGATAGCACTTGTTAGGCTACTCATGTCAAAGTTATAAAGATTGAGACTCGTCAGTCTGCTACAATCAGAGAACATGTATTGCATATTATTCACACTGGAAGTGTTGAAGTTGGAGAGGTTGAGGCTGGTTATGCTGCTACATCTACTGAACATAGAATACATATCGATGACATTGGCGGTGTTGAAGTTGGAGAGATTGAGGTTGGTTATGCTGCTGCAGTCCCGGAACATTCCATCCATATGCGTAACATTGGAAGTGTTGAAGTTGGAAAGATTGAGGCTGGTTAGGCTGCTACACGAGCCGAACATGCCAGTCATATACGTGACATTGGAAGTGTTGAAGTTGGAAAGATTGAGGCTGGTTAGGCTGCTACAACCATAGAACATCTCGTACATATTCGTGACATTGGAAGTGTTGAGGTTGGAGAGATTAATGCTGGTTAGGCTACTGCAATTCATGAACATAGCACCCATATCTGTGACATTGGAAGTGTTGAAGTTAGAGATATTGAGACTGGTTAGGCTGCTACAACCATAGAACATACAAGAGATATTTGTAACATTGGAAGTGTTGAAGTTGGAGAGGTTGAGGCTAGTTAAGCCGCTACAACTATAGAACATCCAAGACATATCCGTGACATTTTCAGTGTTGAAGTTCTCTCCAAAATCAATACTGGTGAGATTAGTTCTACCACTAAACATCTCGCTACAGTTCGCATTAGCTTTCATTCTGTTATCTGGAGTAGAAACTACCCAGATGGTACCGTCCATATTGCCGTAAATTGGATACTGTGATGAGTCTGTGGAAAGAATGGTACCCGATGTAACAGAGGCGTTGTTGTATTCAAAACGTATAGCTGTTGTATTTTGGGGAATAGCTGCTTTGAAGGTTGGGCCATCAACAAGTTCGGCAGAAGTGGTCAACTCATCCACATTGACGGTAACGGTGGTGATAGTGTTGTGAGCCAAAGTGGCATCCTCGATGGGAATAGACTTATAGCCTGTGGGAGTCGTGACGGTAACGGTTACATCGTTCGGGGTGGAGAATTCGGGTACTATCACATCAAAGTATTCTGTTGCCAAAGGCTCGACGGTTTTCATCGGGGTGTTGTCTGTCTTGCAAAGACTAACCGAATGTGAGCCTGTTGCAGAGGGAATGACAATTGCGTCCGTTCTCTCACCCGTGATGGTGGCTATACCTGTACCGCTGAGGTAGGCATTTTCGGCAGTGATGGTGATGCCTGTAACGGGAAGTTGGGCATTAATGGCGTTGCTTACATACACCCTTACCACCGAGCAAAGGTTGTGAAACTGGAGGGTGCTGCCCCTGTTGATAAAGGCACCCATGGGGACATCCACCCGCTGATGGATGCCCACCATTTCAAACACCTGCGTCGTTGGCAGGGTTACAGCCACAGAACTGCTGCTGTTGATATTGGCATCGCTATTGGTGAGAATGCCGGCAGGGAAGATGGCACGATAGCCCGAAGTGCTGTTTGCCACATTGGGTATATGGGCGGAATTCTCCATAGCCGTCTGTAATGTGTAATCGGCATCGTTAATCCTTATCTGGTCTCCATTATGCCAATAGGGTGTATGGTCGTTGATATAGACTTTTGAGTCGTTGTTGACTTTTTGGATGACCGCATTGAGAGTGACGGCATCCTTGTCTTTCTGGCAGCTAACGGCACTGAGAGCCAGCAGGGCTGCAAAGAACGAGAAAATGATATATTGTTTCTTCATAGTATGTGTTTTCAATGTTTGATGATTTGATAAATTGTTTAATTCCATGAACCTGTGCCGAAGACATCGGTACCCTGAGAGGAACCGCTGTTCCATCCGGCATCGCCAAAGCGATTGGCATTTGTATTTGATGTAGGGCCATCCCATGTGTCACTATCAAAGAAGGACAGTTCGAATCCATCCGTCCGAGCCGACATCTGCAGCCCCTCCTCCACCACAAAGGACACCATTGTAACCCTAGGCGGGTCGTAATTGAGTTTGTATTTCTTTTCCATAGGCAGGATTATTAATGTTCATTTCTTCTTAATCGACGATTTCTCATATGAGCATAAAAAAAACCGCGAACTTTTTGTTGAGTCCGAGGTCCTAGGAATAACCCACAATGCTAACAAGAAAGCTCACGGTAACACCGCGAGCGTTTCAGCCTTCGTAAGCATTGTAGTCGGAAATTTCCTAGGTTTCGGACTGCTTGAAATGCGAAAAACGCTTCTATATTATGTATTTATCTTCTTTTTTCTTCTTTCGATATGTTGTGTTTTTAGTTGTTATTTCGTTTGCAAAGATACGGATTTATTTTTGAATGACAAAAAAAGCCAAACATAAGACAAACTTGTCTAAATTATTTAAATCTGATGTCTGTTAGTGTTTTATTATTGTTTCTTTCTTTTAATTGTAAGTAATTTATCAAAATCATTTTTTACTCTTTCTATGTGACGGAAAGCGGCTTCCATATCCAGTTGCTGTTGAGAAGGAAGTATTTCTTCGTGATGCTCAACTCCAATCACATCCTCTAAAATCTCATTTTTTGTAAATAAATGGATCTCATTGCCTACAATGTCTCTCGTCTTATTAACATCATCCTTTGTTTTAACAATGATATAATGGATATCAGCGTACTGGAAATTCACACCTATTTTAAGCAATGATTTTCCATCGTTATGCTCTTTATAGTCCTTATATCCTTTTTCTGTCATATATGGAGACACGTCAGCCTTATCAGTTTCAGCTGTGGATGGAACGACTCTCCACTCTCGCTCATCATAGAAACGATATTTCTCAAATAGTCGTTTTTGAGTTATTAACGGTGCTTCGACAAACTTCATGTATGAAAACATAGACATGGCCAATTCAAACATTTCTTTTGAATTACTTTTTATGGCCTTGCCCAATAAAACATTTAAATGCTGTAAGATTCGAGAACCATAACTACAATAACAAACTGGTGAAAAACCGACGTGTTCACCCCATTTTTGACTAAATCCAATACAATAATCTCCATAAGTCCATTTGTTATTGCCTATTTCTGAGAAAGGATAATCGCTAACGCTTATCATAGGAAATGCTACTGGTTTTAATTCGAACAATAGTATGATTCTTTCAAGACTATATGAATAACGTAATTCTCTTGACCTTAGAATCTCATAGAAACCATCCTCACTCGTTTGATGCCAAAGTATATTAGAACTTAATCCCATTATATGTTGTAACAATCCTTAATTCCGCAAATGCGGTGTTAATAAAATGAGCGACAGGATGTTGTGAACAATCTAGGCAATCTGTCGCCTAATTCCATAATTGTGAGTACTTTTGCATGGCATTAAGACATACAATTATGGGTGCAAATTTACGAATAATAACTGAATCATCCAAATCTTTTTCATAAAATGTTGTTTTCAATCGTTAAGTACGGTTGCCGTTGCCTCCCTTAGGATCCAGATAGCCTAACTCGGTGAGTTGGCGCAGATAACGATAGTAGGGGGTTAAGCTGAGATATCACCTCATGGTTTGAGGTTGCAATGATACACATTATCATCTAATCACCCCTTCATGCAGTTGCTTGATGGGGAATATCAAGTCCCAGTTGCTACTCCACAATGGTGCCGAATTTGAAAGGGTTTTCCATACTACGCATTTTTTCGTAACGAACTTTTTCGTAATTTCACGCTGCAAAATTGGTCAAGTACGTTGCTATCTATTGGTGAGTTGACTGGTTATGCGAGCGTACCCCCATTCTTTTAATTCATTATTTCAGAAACTCCAAAGGGTTGATAACGGGTATCTCTGACAAAAGGAAATCCTTCTCATTCCGTGTAATTATTCCGTCCACTGTTTTAGAAGAAACTGCGGAGCAATATTGCACAGCATCTTCAAAATCTCTCCAGCCAGATTGCAATGCCATCGAAACAACAAAGCCGTCAACAGGAACTGTATGCAATACATCACAGAGTTGAGATAGGCAACTAATTCTCTCATCATGCGAAAGATATTTGCGCAACGAATAGTATATGTTAGTATAAGACAGCGAGCAAAGACTCAACTTATACTCACCACGCTCTGCACCGTCAAGCAAAACCGCTGCTGCATCAGCACCCTCTCGATTAAGAAGTAGGTCGATGATAACATTTGTATCTACCAGATAATGTTTCATGCCTCATAACGGTTTGCCAGTTCCTGTTTGTAGTCGAAATCCTTGGGTGCAGTTGCTATACCACGAAGACGCTGTGACAGGGGACAACCCTTTGCTGCAACACTTCTCTGCTTGGATGCAAACTCCAGCAGAATAATATTCATTTGCTGTTGAAGCCAACGTTCTACCGCCTCCTCATTGGGGAATGCCGGACGAATCTCTTCCATTAAAGAATCATTCACCGAGATATTGTAGGTGCACATATTTTTATTGTTTTTTTTTGTATAACGAGAAATAAAGTAGAATATTGTGTAAACAAGAGTGTCAACTCAATATGTGTCTATAATATGTCTTCTTTTTATGTCACATTTTCGTTTGCAAGATACTTGTCACTGCGACAGTGTAAATCACTTTAGGTGGGTTCTATTTATTTGTTTTCGTGTCGCGTCCCTATCGGGACGCATCTGTTTGCCTCAGATAATCACCGCACTACGTACGGTGTTATTCATATCTCACCCCTTTGGGGTGGTTAATAGAAGTCCTCTTTTGTATTTGTTTTTGTTGTTTATAATTTCAATTTTCAACTTTCAACTTTCAATTTTTATTGGTTGTCGTATTGCTGGATTTCGTCGTGGAAGAATTCCAGTTGGACGCCGGCTTGGCGGAAGAGTTCTTCGCTCTCGGCGCCGGTGTGGTATTTGCGTTCGCACACTACACGCTTGATGCCGCAGTTGATGATGAGCATGGCGCAGGTGCGGCAGGGGGTCATGCGGCAGTAGAGGGTGGCGCCGTCGAGGGCGATGCCGCGGCGGGCGGCCTGGCAGATGGCGTTCTGCTCGGCATGGACGGTGCGGACGCAGTGGGTAGTGATGCGGCCGTCGGCTTCGATGGTCTTGCGGAAGAGGTGTCCCACCTCGTCGCAGTGGGGTAGGCCGGAGGGGGAGCCGACATAGCCGGTGACGAGGAGCTGGCGGTCTTTGACGATGACACAGCCGGAGCGACCACGGTCGCAGGTGGCGCGTTTGGAGGCGGTGTTGGCCAACTCCATGAAATATTCGTCCCAGGAGGGTCGGCGGTACATGATTTTGCCGAGGACTTGCTCTACCTGTTGATTGAGGTCGTCGATGGTGCCGTTGTTGTCGAAGCAGTAGTCGGCCTGCTGGATACAGTATTTGAGGTTCTGTTTGTTGGGGTCTGGGTTGTCCATCTCACGCTGCTCGTTGGCGAGGAAGGTGTCGTAGTCGATGTGGTCGGTCTCGCTGCCACGGAGCACGGCCCGTTCGTATCGCACGCGGGCGTCGGCATCGACGGCAAAGAGATAGAAGTTGGGCTTGCTGCGGAGGGCGTCGACTTCGCCTGGGGTGCGGATACTCTCAATGATGCAGTTCTTGCCGGAGGCTTGTGCCTGCTCGTAGAGCTGTTCGATAATCCACGAGGGGGAGTGCTGCGCGCGGAGGTCGTTACCCACAAGGGTCATGCTGTCGCGGTTCACTTCCATGCCACGTGCCTTGATTTCGTCGATGAGGAAGGCCCGGACGGAGTAGTGGGAAAAGCCTTTCTCTTTCTGCAGGTAGTCGACGATGGTGCCTTTGCCTGCCCCGAGGGTGCCAGTGATGCCGATGGTAATCATGCGTTAATTCGTTAATGTGTTAATGCGTTAGTGCGTTAATGCGTGAATTCGTTAGTGCGTTAATTCGTTAATGCTTGAATTCGTTATTTCGTTAATGTTAGTGCGTTCAGCATTTGAATTTGTACTGCAGTTGTGCCAGTTCTTCGTTGGCTTTGACTATCTTGGTTTTGAGTCCTGATTTGTAGTCGATAAGTTTCTGCATGAGTGCGCTGTCGGCCAGAGCGAGGATCTGCATGGCGAGGATGGCGGCGTTCTGAGCGCCGTTGATGGCCACGGTGGCCACGGGGATTCCCGGAGGCATCTGGAGGATGGCGAGGGTGGCGTCGAGACCTTCCAGGGTGCTGCCCTTGATGGGCACACCGATGACGGGCAGGGGTGTTTCGGCGGCGATGACACCCGGCAGGGCGGCGGCCATGCCGGCACCGGCAATGATGACACGTATGCCGCGGGCGGCGGCATTGCGGGCGAAGTCGGAGACCTCGGCGGGGGTACGGTGGGCCGAAAGGGCGTTGACTTCGAAGGGGATTTCCATCTCCTCAAAGAATTTGCAGGCTTTCTCCATGACGGGGAGGTCGGAGGTGGAGCCCATGATGATGCTGACTTGTGGATTCATTGTGATAGGGATTAGTTGTTGTTGGAGGTGCGTATTTGCCAGGCACGGAGGATGACATCGGGTCGTGCGTTTTCGTATAGCACCATGTAGACTGCTTGCGCTATGGGCATATCGATATGGCGCTCCTTCCGCACTTTTTCCAGACTCTTGACGGCATAGTAGCCTTCGGCTATCATGTGCATCTCGAGCTGTGCACTCTTGACTGTGTAGCCACGGCCAATCATGGCTCCGAAAGTACGGTTGCGGCTGAGCTGGGAGTAGCAGGTGACGAGGAGGTCGCCGACGTAGGGCGGCAGGTTCTCGGGCGAGATGGTGATGAAGGTATTCGGCTGCATGACCCGGAGGAAGGTGCGCATCTCGGCAATGGCGTAGCTGACAAGTACGGCCATGAGGTTGTCGCCGCTGCCCATGCCTTTACACATGCCTGCCGCCACGGCGTAGATGTTCTTAAGCGCCGTGGCGTATTGTATGCCGAGCATGTCGGTGGACGAGTTGATGTTGATGTAGCGGCAGCGGAGTTGCTGCATGACGGTCTCGACCAGTTGGTGGTTGGGAGAGGCTACGGTGATGAAGGTGAGCCGCTCGCGAGCCACTTCTTCGGCATGGGTGGGTCCGCTGATGATGGCCAGGTGGTCGGGTTGGATATTGTAGTAGTGCTGCAAGTAGTCGGTGACAACCAAGTCGGCTTCGGGCACAAAACCCTTGATGGCGGAAACAAGGTTCCGCTGCCGGAGCGTGTCGGGGTTGACTTGTTGCAGGGCAGAGTGAAGGAATGCCGTGGGGATGACCAGATAGACGGTCTCGCATAGGTCGACGACTTGCTGCGGATGGCTGCATATTTCGATGCGGGAAGGGTCGAAGGACACTTCTCCAAGGTAACGGTTGTTGTGTCCGTGTTGGGCAAGGCTTTTGCGTATTTCGGGTTCACGAACATACCAGCACACCCTTGCGGAGGGTTGCTCTAATAACAGCTTGACAATGGCGGTGGCCCAGGAACCGCTTCCGAGTACTCCAATCATTTCAGATTGCGTAAGATTTCACATGTGAGATTCCAGAACATCTCGACGGTCCGAATCTCAATTTTCTCGCCAGGGGCATGGACACCGCGCAGGGTGGGACCATAGCTGATCATGTCCATGTTGGGGTATTTCTCGCCGATGAGGCCGCATTCGAGGCCGGCATGGATGGCACGGACGATGGGGTCGTGGCCGAACATGCGTTTATAGGTCTCCACACCCACTTTGAGCACTTTGCTGTCGGGGTTGGGCGTCCAGCCTGGGTAGCCGTCGCCGTGGGTGACGTGGGCACCAATCATGCGGAAGGTGGCTTCGATTTTCTGCGCTGCGGCATGCTTGGCGCTTTCGACGGAACTGCGCTGGCTGGTGGCGATATGGATTTGCTTGTCGTCCATCTTGACGGAGGCGAGGTTGGTGGAGGTCTCGACGAAGTTCTCTATCTCGCGGCTCATGGCGAGTACCCCGTGTGCACAGGCATAGAGGGCGTTGAGGAGGTTGTATTGAGTCTGGCGGTCGATAAGGCAGGCGGGTTCGGCAATGGGTTCGAGGGCGACCTGGAGGTTGGGCTCGGTGGTGCGGAACTCGAAGCGGATATGCTCGGTGAAGTCGGCGACCATCTGTTTGAAAGCCTCCTCGTGGTCGTGAGCCACGACGATGTCGGCCCAAGCCTCGCGGGCGATGGCGTTGCGCAGGTTGCCGCCGTCGATGCGGGCAAGGCCTATCAGGTGCTTCTCGGTGGCATTCCAGAGGATGCGGTTGAGGAGCTTGATGGCGCAGCCGCGGCCACGGTTGATGTCGTCGCCGCTATGGCCGCCTGTCAGGCCAGACACCTTGATGCGGTATGAGCTTTCGCCTGCCGGGACGGGGCGGGTGGTGTAGTCGATGGCCACGGTGGTGTCGATGCCTCCGGCACAGCCGATGCAGTACTCGCCTTCGTCCTCGTCGTCGAAGTTGAGGAGGATGTCGCTCTTCAGCCAGTCGGTGCGGAGGTTGGCGGCACCAGTGAGGCCGGTTTCCTCGTCGACGGTAAAGAGGCATTCGAGCGGACCATGCTGGATGCTGTTGTCGGCCAGGATGGCCATGGCGGCAGCCACGCCGATGCCGTCGTCGGCGCCGAGGGTGGTGCCGTCGCCTATCAGCCAGCCGTCCTCGACGAAGGCCTGAATGGGTTGGGTGAGGAAGTCGAAGTCTTTGTCGCCATTTTTCTCGCACACCATGTCCATGTGGGCTTGGAGACAAACGCCGGGAGCGTTCTCGTATCCTGGTGAGGCAGGTTTGCGGATGAGTACGTTGCCCACTTCGTCGGCGAGGGTCTCAAGGCCGAGACCGCGGCCGAAATCTTGCAGGAAAGCCGACACTTTGGCTTCGTGTTTCGAGGGACGGGGGATATTCATCAGCTCGCCGAAGTAGTGCCAGATGGCGGCGGGCTGGAGGTTGTTGATTGCGTTGCTCATGATACTATGTTTTCTGTGAAAGGATCTTAGTTGTTGATAACGATTACTTTTTGTGCCGGCAACTGGCCGATGCGTACTACATAAAAGCCCGGGCGGACAGGGAGGCTCCACGTGTTGCCTTGGTGGGCGGGACGTGTGGCGATGCAACGTCCCATCATGTCGAAGGCCGATGCAGCCTGACCGTCGATGCCGTCGGCTATAATGTGGCCGTTGCGGGAATAGACCTTGGGCATTGCCACGCTGGGCATGGGGATGGCGGCAGGGTCGTAGCCATGGTAAGAGGTGTCGGGTTCAAGCCCGATGACGGCACCGTGCCATTGGGTAAAGTCGTAATTGGTAGGTGTCATGGCGTCGAGTTTGAAGAAGCCGTTGTTGTTGCCGTCCCAACCCCAGTTGATGTGGAACAGGTTGGAGTCGACCTCGTCGGAGAAATAGCCGTCGAGGATGTAGCCGTGGCCGGAGGTGCCGCTGTGTCCATCTTCACTGTCGTCCTTCTCCCAGCCGGCGTAGTAGATGGGCATGCTGTCGGCCAAGCTGTTGTAGAGCATCTGCATCCAGAGGGTGTCGTTACCGATGGAATCGCGCATACCGGCATAGGAGAATTTGTAGCCGAAATGCTTGGGGATACGGTAAGGGGCACTGATTTTGGGGTCGAGGTGGAGGCTGGTGTCGTAGATGGCGTATTCGGGGAGCGACCAGCATCCACTGGCGTTCTCGCCATAGCGCATTTCAAAGGCTACACCTAAGTGGAACATCAGTGTGGCGATGGCGGTCTTTACCTCCTCGGGGCTGTTGATGACGGCATAGTCTTCCATGTTTGCCCAGTCGTAGTAGGTGTGCTCAAAGTCGGCAGAAAGTTCGCCGTACCTCCAGTCGGGATAGGCGGCAGGATTGTCTTCGCCGTTGTATGAGTGTTGGCCAAAACCGTGCTCAGGGTAGTCCCAGTAGTTCATAATCATACCAAAAGCGGTGGCCACACAACCTGTCACAGCCTTGCGCGGGCAGAGAGAGTTGTAGGGAGTGCCCTGTCCCCATACCATACCGCCCAGCAGTTTGTTGATGCGGTCGTGGTACATGTCGCCTTTTGAGGGGACATAGCCTTCTTCGAGCATCTTCCATTTACGGGTCACGTGTGCGGGTGCGGAGGCTTTGGCCTTGCGGGCGGTGGTAATCTCATTCGAATAGTGTCTCAACTGTTGGCAGAAGGCGGGGTTCTTTTCGAAAGAGCCGGCGGGATTCGGTGTGCCCTCGTCGGAGAAGGCCAGCACGGGGTCGCTCATGTCGTCGCCGCTGATTATGATAAAGCCCTCCACTCCGCCATGGCGGTATTGATAGATATGAAGGAGTTTTACGTCCATGGCTGGAGACATATAGGTCAGCTCTACCGGCAGGTCGGTGTCAATGCCATGCAGCTCGGCACAGAAGCGAACCACAGCATTCTTTGCCACACGGTCGGCACGTTCTTTGCCTACGGGGTTGGCAAAGAGAGCCATGGTGGCGAGGAGCATAGTGAATAATGCGATTGTTTTTTTCATATAGCGTGAATTAATGGGTTTCTATATCAAGCGAAATAGGCCACACCGCTCTCGAAGATGCGTTGGTCTTGGTCGCCAATGATGTTGCGATAAGTGCCGGGACGCCAGCGTTCGCTGTGGGCCATCTTGCCCAGCACACGTCCGTCGGGACTGGTGATGCCTTCGATGGCCATGTACGAGCCGTTCATATTGTAAGGCTCCTGCATGGTGGCTTTCCCGTCAAGGTCAACGTATTGAGTGGCCACCTGGCCGTTGGCAAACAGGCGGTCTAGCCATTCCTTCGGGGCTACAAAGCGGCCCTCACCATGCGAGATGGGCACCACATAGGTCTTGCCCAGTTCGGCCTGTTGCAGCCAGGGCGACAAGTTGCTGACCACCTTGGTGTGGGCTATCATGCTCAGATGTCGGCCGATGGTGTTGAAGGTGAGTGTGGGGGCATCCTCGCTTTGCGGACGTATCTCGCCGAAGGGGACAAGCCCCAGCTTCACCAGCGCCTGGAATCCATTGCAGATGCCAAGCATCAGTCCGTCGCGTTCGTTCAGCAAACGCATCACCGCATCGCTGATGGCGGGGTTGCGGAACACACTGGTGATGAACTTGGCACTGCCGTCGGGCTCGTCACCGGCGGAGAAACCACCGGGTATCATCACTATCTGGCTGTTGTTTATTGCTTTGGCAAAGGCATCCACGCTCTCCTCGATTTGTTGGCTATTGAGGTTGCGGAACACCATAATGTCGGCATCAGCGCCTGCGCGGATGAATGCACGGGCCGAGTCGTATTCGCAGTTTGTGCCGGGGAAAGCAGGGATGAACACTTTGGGGCGTGCCACCTTGTGTTTGCACACATACACTTGTTTGGCTTTGTAGGGTTGATTCTGACTGACAGGGGTGTCGTTCTTGGCACCGCTTTGGGTGGGGAATATGTTTTCCAGCGTTCCTGTCCAGGCGTTCAGCATCTCGTCCATGCCGACGGTCTCTCCGCCAATCTCGAAGGTGGCGGTGTCGGTCACACGGCCAATCTTGCGTGCCACGGCAGGCAGAGAACCGCAGTTCACCACCTCCACTACGATGGCACCGTATTTCTTCTCGAACAGCTCTTCTTCGCTGAAGTCGCCGTCGAATTTCACACCCATGCGATTGCCGAAAGCCATCTTGCTCACGGCCTCGGCGATGCCGCCAAAACCAATGGCGTATGCCGATTTGATGGAGCCTTTGCCCACTGCCTGATGCAGCGCGTTGTACATGGCCAGCAACATCTTGTAATTTGGCATGCCGTTTTTGTCGGGCTTCACCTCCAGCAGGTAGAGGTAGTTCCCTGCCTGCTTCAGTTCGGGAGTGACTACATGCTTCAGATTGCTGATGCCCACGGCAAAACTGCACATCGTCGGAGGGACGTCGATGTCGTTGAAAGTGCCGCTCATGGAGTCCTTGCCTCCGATGGCGGGCAGTTTCAGACCCATCTGTGCGTTGTAGGCACCCATCAGGGCTGCAAAGGGTTCACCCCAGCGGTAGGGGTTGTTGCCCAGCTTCTTGAAGTATTCCTGGAACGTGAGCCTTATGCGGCTGACATTGCCGCCTGCTGCGGCAATCTTGGCTACCGAGTCCACCACTGCGTAGGCCGCTCCGTGGAAGGGGCTCCAGCTGCTCAGATAGGGGTCGTAGCCGTAGCTCATCAGTGTTACCGTGTCGCATTCGGCAGTGAGAGTGGGCAGCATGCCCATCATGCATTGCGTCGGGGACATCTGTGTCTTTCCGCCGTAGGGCATTACCACGCTGCCTGCACCCACGGTGCTGTCGAACATCTCCACCAGACCTTTCTGCGAACAGACGTTCAGGTTCGACAGGTTGTCCAGCCAACGGCTCTTGATGGTCTCTTGTTTGGTAGTGGCACCGGTGTCCGCGGTCTCTTTCTCGGCGGGCATGGCCACGCGGACCTCAGTCTCCTGGTGGGCACCGTTGGTGTCGATAAAGCGGCGGCTCAGGTTCACTATCTCCTTGCCGCGCCAGCTGATCACCATGCGGGGCTCGGCAGTGACAGTGGCCACCACGACGGCCTCGAGGTTCTCCTCGTCGGCATACTTCAGCATCTTCTCTACGTCGGTGGGGTCTACCACCACGGCCATACGCTCCTGGCTCTCGCTGATGGCCAATTCTGTGCCGTCCAGGCCGGCATATTTCTTTGGCACCTTGTCGAGGTTGATTTGCAGGCCGTCGGCCAGCTCGCCGATAGCTACGCTCACACCTCCGGCACCGAAATCGTTGCACTTCTTTATCAGACCCGACACCTCCTCGCGGCGGAACAGGCGTTGAATCTTGCGTTCGGTGGGGGCATTACCTTTCTGCACCTCGGCGCCGCAGGTGGTCAGGGACGACGAATTGTGGGCTTTTGATGCTCCTGTGGCGCCGCCGCAGCCGTCGCGGCCGGTACGGCCTCCCAACAGGATGATTACGTCGCCCGGGTCGCTGGTCAGGCGTTTCACCTGGCGCCGCGGCGCCGCAGCTATCACCGCGCCGATTTCCATGCGCTTGGCCACGTAGTTGGGGTGGTATATCTCGTTCACCAGTCCGGTGGCCAAGCCTATCTGGTTGCCGTAGCTGCTATAGCCATGGGCGGCAGTGGTGACGATTTTACTCTGCGGCAACTTGCCGGGAAGGGTCTCGCTCAAGGGCTTGCGCGGGTCGGCGGCACCGGTCACCCTCATGGCCTGGTACACGTATGTGCGGCCGCTCAACGGGTCGCGGATGCAGCCGCCAAGGCAGGTGGCCGCTCCGCCAAAGGGTTCAATCTCCGTCGGGTGGTTGTGGGTCTCGTTCTTGAAGTTCACCAGCCACTCCTCGGTCTTGCCGTCCATCTTTACGGGCACCACAATGCTGCAGGCGTTGATTTCGTCGCTCACCTCTTGGTCTTTCAGCAGACCTGCTTTGCGCAGACGTTTGGCAGCGAGAGTGCCGAGATCCATCAGACACACATATTTGTCTGTGCGTCCTTCGTATTGCTCTCTGTGGTCGGACAGATACTGTTGGAACGCCTCTTCCAGCAGTGGGCGGTAGGTCCCTTCGTCAAACTCAACCCCCTTCAACTCTGTGGCGAAAGTAGTGTGGCGGCAGTGGTCGCTCCAATAGGTGTCCAGCACACGAATCTCTGTCATACTCGGGTCGCGGTGCTCTTCGTCGTTGAAATAGCGCTGTATATGCTTGAAGTCGGCAAACGTCATGGCCAGGCCCAACGAGTTGTACAGCTGCTCCAATTCCGGCTCGGCCATCGTGGCGAAGCCGTCGAGTATTGCCACGTCGGCAGGCTCGTCGTAGTGTTCTTCCAGGGTCTCGGGTTTGGCAGTGTCGCTCACACGGCTGTCTACGGGATTGACGCAGTGCTTCACTACTTCGTCGCGCTGCTCGGGGGTCAGGGCACCGCTTATCACGTATGTTGTGGCAGAGCGGATGATTGGCTGTTCGGCAGGATTAAGCAGACGCACACATTGCATAGCGCTGTCTGCACGTTGGTCGAACTGGCCGGGCAGATATTCCACCGAGAACACGAAATCCTCCGCCGCATGGGGGAACTCCTCCTCATACAGCACATCCACTGGCGGCTCGGCAAACACCGTGCCACAGGCTTTCTTGTATGTCTCGTCTGACAGATTCTCAATATCATAGCGCATCAGCATGCGGACCCCTTCAGGCTCCACACCCAGATACTTTTCCATCTCTTCTCTCAGGCTTTTGGCTTGGGCAGCAAAGTCGCCCTTCTTTTCTACAAAAATTCTTCTTATCATAGTGATTATTGTTATCTGAATAGTTGTTTCTCAATCGTTATTGTCCTGTTTGCGGGGTCGTATGGCCCAGCCTTCGGGATGTTTCGGGGGGAACTGGTTGAAGAACTCAATCATTCTCTCCACGTCAGCATCGTAATCCCCCGTGGGCTGAATAGTCGGGCCGTAGCCGGCATGTTTCCGCTTGAAGTCCATAAATCCCAATGCAATGGGTACACCAGCCTTCGTGGCAATCTCGTAGAAGCCCCGTTTGAAACGCTTTACAGGCTTCCTTGTGGCTTCGGGAGTGATGACTATGCACACGTTATCGTCACTCTTCAGCATCTCCACAGCCTTCTCCACCAAGTCGTTGTGACGGTTGCCGCGGTCCACAGGCACCAGGCCCAGATGTAACAGCAGTCTTCGTGTGAAGAAGTTGAAAAATTCCTTCTTCACCAGTATCTTTGGACGGACTCCTGCGGTGAACAGCACGGCGGCCCCTACAATATAATCAGCAAAAGCCGTGTGCGGTGCCACTGCCACAACGCAATGGCGCAATTCTGGCCTGTCTTTCAGGTCGGGAATCTCAAAGTTCCACCCGCACAGTTTCACCAACAGTATCCAAATCTTTCTCATTGTTATACTATTATATAGTGATAAGCCCTTTTCGGCATGTTCTTTTCAAACGTGCAAATATACAAAAAAAAATCAATATGGCAACGCTTGAAGTTCTTTTTTAACCTATAGAGAACTTTTTTTTTGCCATGTCGGACAATCTTTGTATATTTGCAAATCCAAACGGGCAAGCATGTCGTTATGTAACATATTGTCCGGCAAAAGGAAAGATGGCAGAGCGGTCGAATGCGGCGGTCTTGAAAACCGTTGACCTGCGAGGGTCCGGGGGTTCGAATCCCTCTCTTTCCGCTGAAGTTTCTTAGTCTTTGAGAAACATCTTCAAAAAACGCTGCAACACTCACGTTGCAGCGTTCATTTTTCCCTACCTAACGACATGGTAGCGTGTCGTGCACTTTTTTTAGTGCAATAATTTGTTCAGACTGCACTTTTTTTTGTGCATATATTTTGCGAGCACAATAAACAGTCCTAATGATTGACAAAATCCAAGACGCTGACTATGGCTTATAATAGGGGTATCGTATTGTCACTGCAATCGAGACAAACGAGATATGACCAGTTCTTCGTACCTATCCTTCAATCCCTTTTCCAGAAAAGAATTACGGATGAGCGTCTGCCATTTGGGGAGAGACTTTTGCAGGCTGGCGACAAGGCGCAACACCACTACATCCTCCAATCCCATCGTTTTTGCAGCATTCATGAAATCATCCAAACCCAGTTTTGACTTTCGTCCGGAAAGAGAAAGTGCCAGCTCCTCGTTGTCTTTTGGGTTGACAATGGCCACATTGAGGAGGTCGTATGCAGGTGTAAGATGATAATCATTGGCAGGGCGGTAAAGCGAGAAGTTCTTCAAGTGCATATCGTTGTTGCCGGTGACAAAGCAGAAAAGCAGCAGTTGCATATAATTTGCAATGTCAAGTCTCGGGGTGCCGCTATACCGCTCGATAGCCTTTGCTATCTGCTCATACGACCCTTTGTATTTATATTCTGTGGGGTGCAATGTCAGCTGGCACATATCCTCCATGTCTATCTTCTCGCCGGCTTTGGTGCGGTCGATGCGTTTGGTGATATAGCCCAGTCGGCCATCTGCCAGACGGATAAGGCTGTGTGGCACAACACTGATTTTTGCCGCCTCTGCAAGGTGCATGGTCAAGTCCTCGTTTTCGGGCAACTGTGGATAATCTTCCGTCTGTGGCTTGAAGATATATTCACCCCAAAATCCCACAATAGTCAGTCGGCTGCATCCCTCATGTTTGCTGAGGTTGAGTGACAGCTTTGGCTGCACACCAGTCAGCGATGTCTGTGCTCGGATAACCTGTTCGGCCAATCGGTCGAGGTCTTCATGCCGATATTCCAGCAACGGAACCTCCTTTGTCCCGAAGAACTTGCGGGCACAATTTGGGTGAAAGTCTTTTTGACCCTCTTCCAGTTCTTGATAGCAATACAGACACTTACACATCACGCTTCATCTCCTGTGTTTGGCTTTGAAACAACACTGACAGAGCCTATGCACTCTTTGCAACACAGCAGCAACAACGACATACGGTCGAGAACGCTGATGTCGGTATTGCGGAGCGCAACATCGAGCAACCAACCCTCAGGTATCAGTCCATCGAAGAAAGGAAACAGAACGGGACTCACAAACGATTCCGACTGCAATGGAAACGTCAGACTGACAGGCTGAGCGTCATCACGCATAAGATACGCTTCGTCATAACAGAATCGATACTCGCCACCGTATTCCGTCAGGACACCGGCAAAGACTCCTTTTCGGTATATATCTGCTTGTCTCATTGCTTTCTGGTGGCCGTTAATTCGTAATTGAATAAATCTAGAAGCTGATTTACCTTATCCATCCTTAGTGATGGCTTCCCCTGTTCCAAATTACGCACAAAACAGAGGCCTACCCCCGACTTCATGGCAAGCTCCTCCTGTGTAAGGCCATACTCCTTTCGGAGAGCCTTCACCACTCTTGATAATTGTGTCGTTCCCATATCCAATTATATCATTTCGGCTGCAAAAATACACAATATTTTCCATATTACATCATTTCGCATGTAATATTGTAAATAATTAACGATTTTATATGCTTTATAATATAATTTAGTGATTGCTTGATTGTGAAAAGTTGAGAGTTGAAAGTTGAGAGTTGAGAATTATCCGGGTGCGGCAGCAACTTTCAACTTTCAATTTTCAATTTTCAACTCTTACAGCCTTTGCATCTCCAATTCCCTGTCGTAGAACTTTTTCATATCCCTACTATTTTATAGCCGTAAATTTTACAGCCGTTAAATTTCGATTCAAAAGTGCAACTTTTTTTCTCACATGAAAGAAAAAACTTCAAAAAATCGAAACCGATTCCGATTATAGACAATTATAGAAAAAGTTCCGCGGCGTTGCACAGGCGGTAGTCTTGGTTGGAAATCCAGTCAGAGAGATTTGTTCCATTGCGTTTGTTGCTGCCTAAATTGAGGGTATTGAGGGATATTTCTCTAACTGAGCTGTAGCCGAAGTGTTCTCATTTGCGGCAGGATGATAATATCAAAACGAATTACAAATCAGGATAATAATAAGTGTCGGATTGCAAATCCGACACAACGAACCACGACTGGAACATCCGCTGCGACGGACAATATTACCTTTTGCTAATTCCTCATGTAAGTGTCCAATTCATTTGTATTATGTACAATTTCAATTTCAGGTACACCGACAGTTTGACATGTCTTCACGCTGCTTAGAAGTTTCATGTTTAAATCTTTATTCATAGATGCCTCTATCAGGCCTCCTAAGTTTTGATAATATGACTCAATCTCTTTGATTTTTTTACTGGTGGTAGCGTCCATCTCTGCTTTTTGGGCATTATACCTCTCAACCAATGCATCTAAAAGTTCATTCTCCCTGTTTTCAAATAAATACTTGGTAAGATAAATGGCAGATTGAGTCGTAATACTACCCACCACTGCGCCAATAACAGGAACCGGTATTAGTACTTGTCCAACTGCGGCACCGACAGCAGCCGCACCTGTTTCAACACATAACGATTCGGCTGCTTCAGCATACTCATTGCTGTTGATAAGACCTTTCTTATAGTCAACGAACAGTGAAAACAATCCTGCGGCAGATGAAGTGATGGCACCTGCGAACGGTGCGGGTATGCTTCCGAGTTTCGTAAGTCCATAAATTGCAAAGCCGCTTAAGCCCCCTTTGATGGCACCTTTCGAAAAATCGACTCCACACTCTTTCCAATCTTCCGTCTCAAAATTTGACAGTTTTTTACCGCCTTTGATTTTGGAATATACACTAATACCTAATCGTACTGTACCGGAGATTGCAGCTCCTATGCCTGCGGCTTTAAGCGCCTCAGCCCACGAAGCATCGGTGATAGTTTTGGCCTCATCAACCTTCTCCTTGTTTTCTTTGGAAATATCCTTTAATTTCTCCTCATGAACTTTTGAATAACTTTCTTCTTCCCGGTCAATAGTTTCGTCAACACTACAAAGTTTCACTTCGTCGTAATTTACCAAACTGGGTTTAACAACGTCAGTAACAGGCTTCCCTGTTTCTTTTTCTATCGCGGTTATTAGTTCTTTTGTGGCCTTTAATTGGCGCTCGCTCATTCCTGTAGTGCCACCATTCAATACTTTCTGTAATACCTCATACTGGTCTTTGGGAATCTGATATTCACCAGGATGTCCTGGAAACCCATATTGTGTTGTGTCATTTGCATATCCTGGATATTTCTTCAAGTGGTTTAATATATGGGTCAAACTTTTGTCAGGCGAGGACATTTCGCCGCCATTGATGAATTTCGATTGTATTGGTGTTCCGTTAATCACATAATCAGTAGGGCCAGTTCTTTCTGGACCCTCCGACAAAACACGAGCCGATTCTTTCAAACCTTTCAGCGCGTCTCGCCCGTTTTTAAAATTAACATCCAGTGTCTCCGCTATTTCTCCATGCTTTGTAGACTCATTGCCTAGTATGTGCTGTCTGTTTCCTGGACTAACAAAGTCTCTGCATTTCTCAATGTAAGTGTTTGCACGTTGGAATGACTCTTTGGCGGAATTGACCAAGGCTTCTTTTTCGTTTGCCAACTGTACAAGACGCTCTGCTTGTTCTGTAGTCTGGTCTGCAATGTTTTTTTGGACAATAGAGCCAATGGTTTGGTCGACCAGAATATCTGCACTTTTAATCATATTATTCGTTTATTAATCAATACTCCGATAGATTTTGTATTGTTTATCAATGTTGCAATTTCTATTTTTTGTTCATTGGAGAAAAGTAAATAATCTGTTGGAAACAAGTTGAATTTTGCAAGATCTAATGTATTTTTCAATAATCTTGTTTTTTCTTTAATCTGTTCAAGTTCTGCCAATTTAGGCTTCAAAATAGCAATTTTATTGTTAACTGCCTTTGTCAATTTTTCTGCTTCTTCAGCAACCTTCTTGTTCTTATGGGAGGCAAATGCACCTCCACCAACTAAAGCAAGTCCAGCTATGCCCCATCCTATTGGGCCAGCAAGAGCAAGCAAAGCTTGGCCGGCTGCCTTGCCACCTCCTCCGGCTGCCTTGCTACCCCCTCCCAGCCAAGCCCAAGCGGCATTTTTTTTAGCTGACCCATATAAAGCAGCGATTTCCCTCCCAGTAGAGGCTGTCCCAAACGTTGTGGCCACAGCCATGGCAGCTGTTGGGCCAAGCCCAACTATAGCTCCACCAATTACAGTACCTGCTGCTGCTGCACTGGCACCCTTGATGTTATCTGATTTATTCTGTTCCTCCAATTTTACAGCCTCATTGAATTCAGAGATTGACATCGTGACTTCAGCCACCTCTTTCTTGAATTCCTTTGGACTATTGGCGAGAGAATTGATATACTCTTCAACTCTTTTTATCGCTTTTACACTCGACTTACGAATTTCATAGAGCTGCAATGCTGCTGTATTACCTCTTTGAGCAATGTCATTATGCTCTTTTTCAGTTTGCTTAAGAATATTAATTGAATTCTTTTTTAGTTTATTGTAAAACATAATAAAATAAGATTTATACTTTCGTAATAATCTGCAAAATTACTATTTCTTTCTTTTCAATTTCTGATTATAGACAATTATAGATAAATTTATAGCTTGCCGGACAGGGTGGGGAAGAGTTGGTGGAGGTAGGCCATGAGGTGGTAGTCGGCACCGTGTGGTACTTGGTCCACTGCTGATCGTTAGTACATTGGGTTGAAGCGGTTGAAAAAAAACCGTTAGCGGTTGCATTGATTCTGTTTATATATAAGTTGATGTTTTTGATTGTCAGTGATTTGTAAAATAATTTTTAAACATTTGGAGCCAGCTAAAACAGCTCAAACAAACTGGAACCATTTCTGCTGTTACTCGAACACCTAGGCAAGTTCGGACTCATTTACATGGCCAAACCAGTCACCAAGTTTAGCCTTTGCTTTTGCCTTGACATAAGAAGTGATGCAGACATCCACAATCTTCAATGTGGTGGCAAGAATAGCAAGGTCGTCTAGAAATCCGACAACAGGAACAAAATCGGGGTTGAGGTCAATAGGACAGATAAAATAAGGTTCATCCGCTAAATGGATAGGTGGAGTCGTGTAGGGAGAGGAGTTTGAGTTTAAAGAAAGGCATGTCTCTGTAGCCATAGGCTTGGCGTTTCATGGTTTTGATTTTATTGTTGATGCCTTCGAGTTTGCCGT
>JAFZPH010000046.1 GCA_017550405.1 Bacteroidales bacterium | reverse complement strand
AATTTTCAATTCGCAAAGTTCTCAAATCTCATGGAATCGCGTCTGTATCCTATGAAGTTTATGCCCCTCTTCAAGAATAAAGTCTGGGGCGGTAACCGAATCAAGTCACTCGGCTTCGACTACTCCCCGCTGCCCAACTGCGGCGAGTTGTGGGCGCTTTCGGGTGTCGAGGGCAACGAGTCGGTAGTTGCAAACGGCTTTTTGGCCGAGAACCACATCAATGAACTGCTCGAGATCTACATGGGCGAGCTGGTCGGGGAGCGCAATTACGACCGTTTCGGTGCCCAGTTTCCCCTGTTGATAAAACTTATTGATGCTGCCGACAGGCTCTCCATCCAAGTGCATCCCGACGACGCCCTGGCGCAGAAACGCGGCATGGAAAACGGCAAGACCGAGATGTGGTACATCATCAAGGCTGGCGACGATTCGGAAATTGTCGACGGCTTCGAACTCCAGGTGAACCAGGACGAGTACCGTCAATATCTCGAAGCCGGACTACTGGAACGCATCCTGCACGTCGAGCGGCCCCTTCCCGGCGACATGTTCTTCATCCCCGCCGGACGGGTCCATGCCATAGGAAAGGACATCCTCCTGGCCGAGATACAGCAGCGCAGCGACTGCACCTATCGCATTTACGATTACAACCGCCCCGACGCCGATGGCAAGCTGCGGCAGTTGCACACCGACGAGGCCTTGGATGCCATCGACTTCACCCCCACGACCGACGGGAAGACCCACTACAATTACCGCGAGAACGAGACAGCCCCGTTGGCCGAGTGCCCCTATTTCACCACCAACCTCCTCTCGCTCGGCAAACCTGTCCGCAAGGACTTCTCCCAACTCGACTCGTTTGTGGTGTATCTGTGCGTCGAGGGAGTGGCAGCGGTAAACGCGATGAATACCGTCGTGCCCCTCCATGCTGGCGAGTGTGTACTTGTGCCCGCCGTGGCCGATTCTGTTGAACTCTTTGCCAAGGGCAAGGCCCGACTGCTCGAAGTCTATATCGACCCCGACCAGTGGAAAAGAGAGTCGCGCAACCACTCGCACGACAACGATTGGTTGGCCGAATTGAAAACCACTTGAATGTGTGAATGTGTGTCTCTTATAACCACAACGACCAACAAGGAGAGGTAGTTGCTCATCATTTCACAAGCATATAGTCGCAGACGCTCGTTTTTAAGGCAATAACGTAGCGAATCTATGACATTGTGTTATAAATGGTCGGGAAAAAACATCAACCCACTCGACAACTGTCAGAGTGGGTTGATGTTATACATTTTTATTTAGCGTAATTGGATAAGGATTATTGTTTTACGGATTATTAGGGGACTTCTATAAATCACCTCGGAAAGGTGAGACTCTTCATAACATTGCGGAGGTTGAGAGCAGAGCCGAACTTGTTCGGACTATGCCGAGATGCAGCAACGTCTCGTAGAAACACCGTACAAGACGTAAGGTGCAGTGTGGTGATAGTCAAGATGTGACCAGACTGCGTCCTGAAGTGAAGAAGTGCCAGTGGCACTTCGATAGCGTCAACGGAGAAGATACCGGATTTCAATCTCAGTGCGTATGTCGCCATGTTGCAGCGTGGCGGTAGTGGGGCGGCCGTCGGTGTCGCAGGTGTACTCGGCCGTGTACGACGCCCCCTCGTCGCAGTCTGCCGCCACGGGGCAGCCTGCGCTGAAATGCAGCGGAAGCATGTGGTAATAATCTCCCATTACGCCCGTGCGGGTCAGGCTCCAGCAGGTGGACAGTTCCATCCCGAGGGGAAGGCGTAAGGGGTTGGGCGTATCGCCGTATCGGAATGCCGTGCGCTGCACCTCCGTGCCGTCCTCCCGGATGCTCTCTTCCGACACGTTGCCGCCCTGCCATGCAAAGCGGCGTTCGTAGTCGTGTTCCCTGCCATCGGCTGCATGGCGGCGGTAGCTGATGCCGACGGGGCGCGAACCCTCGTAGCGGAATGTGCATTCTGCCGAACATCCCTCCATCGTGAGGGTCTGCCGTGCCAGCCTGTCGCCCGAATAGGTGTAGATCCAGCGTTCGCGCATTGCCCCGTCGGCGGTATATACGGCGGTCTCCGTCAGGCGTGTGCCCAAATAGCGGCACTCCATACGTTCCGTGCGCCCGTCGGGCAGGAGGCATTTGACACACTCCAGCAGCGTGTCCTGCCATTCGAAAGTGTATTCCAGCCTATAGGCTGTGTCGGGCGTGTGCTGTGTGACGGTCATGTGCGCCACGCGTCCCGACGGTACATGACTGTTGTCCTTCTCCTTTCCGCACGACACGGCGGCAAGAAGAAAAACAATGCAGAGAAAGATGGCTGAAGGTTTCATTTCTTTTAGTTTTTGATTGTTGATAATTGATAAATAGTTGACCTGTGACGGGATGACCCTGACGGATTGTTTGTTGTCAGTTGTCAGAACCTTATACCGTAACCCACTTGAAGACTGTAGCCGATTGTCTGGGTCTTGTCGTTTGCCAAAAGGCCTGTGGGTAGTTCCGGCTTGTCGCTCAACATTGCACCATAGCAGGGGAACAATGCGCGGATTCCGATAGTCTGGTTTTCCTTTATCAGGTAATTCAGACCCAACAGGAAACATGCACTCGTACCCAATCGGGTAAATGAGTAGTGGTCATTGTCATAGTCGAAAGAGTTTCTGTGAATAAGCAAGCCTAAGGCCACACCTGTCTCCAATTCGACTCTGCCGCCCAACTTGAAAAACTCACGCAAATCAATCATGGCGGAAGAGTTTGTAAACGACTCGTTCAGGCTCTGGAACGAAGTGCTGCCACCGTTGTTGTTCAAGGTCAGTCCCACAAACCAGCCATTGTTGTGACGGTAGCCGAACGACACATATTCTGTCGCAAGCATACTGTAACTATCGGTAGGGTCTGCAAAGACCGATATTGGTGAGTAATTGCCGAAATGGGTTGTCCCAATTCCTAACTCGAAGGACATGCAGCCCTTCTTCTCCTGTGCGCTTGCCGCACCGATTGCCAGCACGCAGGCCAGCATAACGATTATTTTTCTCATTTTTGTGGTTATTTATTGATTAATAGAATATGACGAACTAAAAGAAACAACGAAGGGGGGAGGCTTTGATGCCTCCCTCCTTACAAGGACTATTCGCCCTGTGGTTGCTGAGGCTGATTGTTGTTTGCTTCTTCTGTAGCCTTGTCGCAACTCGATTTCACAGCTCCGCCAATGGCTCCTACTGCTGCTCCTACTGCTGCTCCTGCCACAGGATTTCCAACAGCGGTACCGATTGTAGCACCAGTTGATGCGCCAGTAAGTACACCAGCAAGGGCTCCTCCCACATCTGCCAGAGCAATTCTCCATCCTCTACCACTGTTGCTATTCTGCGGAGGATTGTCTTCTTTAGCAGAGAGACTCATGCCTGTATCAAATCCGTCATAGGTTAGCCAGTAATATAAGGAATGTCTTAGAACTGAAGTGGTAGAAAGGATAACGAACTTCTCGTCATTGGTCAGACCTTGGTTAGATAAAACCAACGCTTCCTCATTTACAATCCGCTCCTTTATTTGAGAATACGGTTCATTCGCAAAAACCAAATCCTTAATAGTGGTTACAATATTGGTAATATTCTCTTTTTCAGCATTTGTAGCACCGAGAGCTACAGCATAATCAATATAGTAGGAGGCACTGTCAGCAAAGAGGGAAGTGATGAAGTTTAGATTATATCCAGGGACATAAAAACCATGGTCTGCCAATATCACAGTTGCAATGCTGTCGGAAGCGGCAATAGACCAAGACCCATTGGCCATATAGTATGACTGCATTTTCCCACGACACTCGTCCAACAAAATATTATGCAAGGCTCCAATTGTGTCGTATGGGTTATTAGCATTCCTTGGTAAGACAACATCGGTCTTCTCCATACTTCCGGAATGGTTTCTACTTACATCGTCGTTGTTCTCCTTGTTGCAGGAAACGAAAGAGATGCTTCCAATTGTCATGATGGCTGCGACAGCCACTGCTAAGATTTTTTGTGTACTTTTTCATTGTTTTAAATTTTTGAATTGTTTCTACTTTGATTAATTAATGTTTGTGTGTGTTTGTTGTTTTGTTGTACTTTACATTGTGTTTCTGTTTGTTGTTTTGTTATTAACTGGTGTTTTCTTTCATAGGCGTTTACTTTTTTAGGTTAAAAAATATGTTAACTGAACTTACTTTGTCAGTATTATTGCCAAGACGTTCCTGAATAATGTGTTATCTCGTGTATTTGTTAATGTGTCAGTCTGATTCACGCATTCACGCATTACCGCATTTACACATTCATTATAGGTCATTTTCATTTTTTCTCCTTTCTTTTTTGTTATTTTTTGCCTTAATTGCTTGATTTCTCTATCGCTTGCTGAAAACTATTTGTTCTTGTTTTCTGATGCAAAAGTACATCCATTGCTGGGGTGTGGAGTTATTCAATTCTTCCCTTTCATGGTACTTTTCGAATTTCACCATCGAAAGGAGGAAATGTACAAGAAATCTGAAGTATGAAAAAAGATTTCTATATCATTGTTTTTTAGTATATTTGCATGGTGTATTCATAGTTCTGACAAATGAAGAATCAACAGAATATCAATGAGATAAAAACAAACAGTTTATTTCCCCAAGACCAAGAGATGGGGTTTACATTGTATAATTTAGAGGATGTACTGGGTAACAATCGCGAAGTGACGGTGCAGCCGTCGCGTAACGATTTCTACCAGGTGGCTTGGGTGTCGTCTGGCAACGGTATCACCGTAGTTGACGGAAAGAACTACCATTACGGGCCTAACACCGTCTTCATTGTACAGCCCGGACAGGTGATGTATATCGCCCATGACGAGGGAACTTGCGGCACATCTATCTGTTTTAATGAAAGTTTCCTTATGGACGACACGCACAAGGAAAATCTTCTACTGAAATACAACATCCTTGATGCCGCCTATGCCCAGCCTTTCTACCAGCTGAGCAGTGTGGCAGCTCCAATCATACGTGACCTTATTGAAGATATTCGTACCGAGAGTGTCCAGCCTCCGAGTGCCTTTGGTCACCGCAGGGCTTTGCAATACTTGTTCCAACTCATCCTTATCATAGTGCAGCGCTCAATTCCAAACTTTGTAGGCTTGACAATGGATATTACAAACCCCAACCATGCATTGTACATCCGCTTCCGTCACCTGTTGGAAGAGCACTTCAAAGATGGTTGGTCTGTGTGGCAGTATGCCGAGAGTCTTGCTGTTTCCGAAAAAGCACTCGCCAGTGCTGTCCGCACAACTGCGAACAGCACTCCGGCTGCTATTGTCAAAGAACGTGTCCTCACAGAGGCCTGTCGTCTGCTGCAATATTCCGACCAGTCTATATTCTCCATAGCCCTCGAGCTCGGCGGCATGGACCAGAGCAACTTCAACAAATTCTTCCGCACAGGTACAGGCTTCACCCCTGCCGAATACCGCAAGCGGATGCAGACCAAAAGCTAACCCCCAACCCTACGGCAGTCCGCATTCCGTAAGACTACCACAGCCACGGCAAGCACACACCGCTTGCCGTGGCTCATTTTTTATGACCTTGTGGCAACACAATGCATAATATGAAATTTTCCTGACAACGATAATTCCGGCCCTCGGGCCTATTGTTTCATTTTAATTTCATTATTATGTTTATGTACAAGCAAGACCTCGCTATGGCCTATTTCCCCGACCACAGCAAGGAGAGTGCGAGCAAACGCCTCGCCAACGAAATCCACTCCAACAAACCACTCATGGCCGCCCTCCAAGCCACCGGCTACACCCGCTCCCGCAAAATCCTCTCCCCAAAACAACTCCAGATCATCTTCTCCTTCCTCGGCGAACCATAGCCCCACCTTCACCAACACCCCAAACCCAACCAAGGGCGAGCCCTCCCGGCCTCGCCCTCCTTTATCTCTACCCTTACCACCATCACTAGAATAATTCCCATTATCTCCACCAATATGTCTTAACCTGAAAAAAGTTGACACTTTTGGGAACAATACTAAAAGTAAAAATGAGACAAAAGACACAGACACGACAAGTGTACAATGAAGAGCTCGGATGTTACGAGTGGAAAGAGGTCGAGACGGACAGGTATGTTT
>JAFZPH010000045.1 GCA_017550405.1 Bacteroidales bacterium | reverse complement strand
CCGCGAGATTCGCCCCTTCGGAAGCCTTGGCGACCATTATAGCCGCTACCTCATCACCCTCGACCGCGACCTCGTGACCGACATCAATGGCATCCGCAAGGTAAACGCTGTCGATTGGATGCTCAAAACACCCTGAACAATACCCCTCCCTATATCAATTTTCAATTCCCATTAACCCTCAAAAAACAACACCATGAAACAAGTATCCCCTTTTAAACATCTTCTCCTCCTCTCAATCCTCCTCGCCGCTTCCCTCCACGCCTTCTCCCAACACTTCGACTGGGTGAAGACCTACACGGGAGCTGAGGTTACCTTCGGAGTGACGACAAACCATTTGGTGGGTTCTTGCGTCGACTCGGCGGGCAACCTCTACATCCTTGGTGAGTTCTCTCCACAGGCCCAGTTGTGCGGCGAAAGCCTTTTGCCCATGGATGTCATTACAACACCACTCAAGAGCGCCGTAGTGATTGCCAAGCTCTCCCCATCAGGTGAACTATTATGGCACAAGGCTATCTACAATGGCACTACCTCGTGCTATGCTTATGCCTTGCGCATGGTGGGTGATAGTGGAATCATGGCAATGGTGCAACTCGAATTGCCATACGATGCTGGCAGCTATAGTGAGTATAAAAACTTGTACTATTTAGATACTCTACTTACTGGCAACGATGACTACCTAATGTCTACCGACAGTGTGGGGAGAAAACAAAATGCCTTCATCTCGTTTGATTTAGATGGTAATGTCACTGAACAGCATTTTGTCTGTGTTGGATACACGGACTCAATAGGTAATATCTTGACCCCAAGGTTTATTCGTGGAACAAACCTTGACAAGATGACAACAAATTTACTGACAGGGGAAAGTTTCAACATTGATGCCGACGGCAACATCTATGTCATTCGTAGCGTGCATGCCGACATAGTTATCGGCCCGTATGACCCTAATACAGCCGATTATCGCATGTGGAGAGTTGACGATGGTACAATAGGAGCCATGAGGATAGCGGTTGACGGTACCCATTTCCTGAAATACGAAATACCTAGTCCGACTGCCTTGTGGAACCAACAGATTCTGAAGTTCTCTCCCCATTTCGACAGCTTGCTGGATGCTGTGTATATGTTTGATTCTACTTTGAATCGTCAATGTGGCACAATAAAAATAAACTCTTTTAATATTGATGTTCAGAATAACATGTATATAACAATGATAGGCGAGGATGTTCCTGCCCATATAGGTATAGCTAATTCTAATTTGTTGCACTTGGGTGACTCGTTTCACACTACGACTTGGATGATTAAATACGATTCAAATTTATTTGCAGAAAATGTGGCTCAATTAACGTTTGATGGAAATGGTGGTGACCCAATCATGGCTATTAAAGGGACGAGTGTAGACGATAGTACGAATACGATATTCCTTTATGGGGGTGTTTCGTGGACTTTACAGAGTCAGGTCAACGGCATTCTTTATAGGGATAACACACTTGATTTGGTCGATAGGTCTAATTTTTGGCTTCGTTTAAACATGGACGACCTTAGCCTTCTTTCTGTCGGGATAATGCATCCAACTACTGGTCATTCAAGTAGGTGCATGTTCGGTGCATTGGCGACAAGCAATAACAGAGTCTTTGCCCAAACTCTTTTTAATGGGGCAGTCTTTGGCGACACAACACTTCAACCTTCAAACTTCTCTCTTGGTTTCGTGGCATGGGATTATAGCGGCCATGAAATAATGGTAAAGACCTATGGTTCACAATCCAATAGAAATGGTTTCTCCCAGACGCATATCACAGATAGTACACTATATCTAACAGGATATATCTATGAAGATGTGGCTTTCGACACAATAGTGACGCATAACTATGGCTCTAGTCAAGCATATATCGCCAAGTATGTTGATCCCGCTTTTGCCCAGCCTTACGTGCATCCCTCCGACAGGCAGGAGCAATCCATCGAATGGCAGCAGGACTTGGTGTTTACCTTAGCTGACAGTCCCGTGACGCTCACCGCCACAGCTACCAGCGGGCTGCCTGTGTCGTACACCAGTAGCGACAGCACCATTGCCTATGTCGAGGGCGACCGGCTGCACCTTGTGGCAGACGGCCACGCATGGCTCACCGCCACGCAGGACGGCGACTACCAGTACTTCCCCGCCGAGCCTGTGCAACGACTCCTCACCGTGGGCAATGTCGGCATCGCCACCGTCGGAGCGGACGGGCAGGCCAAGGCATACCCCAACCCCACCAGCGGTCAGGTGACCATCGACCTCACCGAGATACCCCCCGCACCGCCGCTGCCGTCCAAGCGGCCGCGCCCGAGTGACACCAGCGATGTGGACATGGTACTCTACACCAGCCCGGGGGCACCCTTCTCGCAATACGAATGCTGTGACTATCCCTACCACCAACGCTACAACATGAAGGTGATCGGAAGCGCACTACAGTCGCACGATGGCGTGGTCACCGCGTGGCTCACCGACATGCAAGGCCGCCGCGAAGAGGTGGTGCTCACCCCCACAGGCCCCGACCGCTACACCCTCGACCTCACCGCCCGACCCCCTGCCGCCTACCTCCTCACCGTCACCACCGCCGACGGCCGCGAACTCACCTTCCGCCTCATGAAACAGTACGGCCGAAAATAGAAACCCCCACACCCTTCGCCTGCTGAAACAAAGCGACATCTTCGGACAATAATTTTACGGCCATAAGTGTAAAAACACAATAAAAAATCATTTTCTGCGTTTATATCCGCAAAAAAGACAAGAATATGATAGCAAGAGATGAATACCTGAAGCATCTAATCGCATTCAAGGACAAGCCTGTGGTAAAGGTTATCACGGGTATCCGCCGATGTGGCAAGTCCACACTGCTGATGCTGTATGCCGACTGGCTCAAAAAGAACGGCGTGGAGTCAAAACAGATTATCAGCATCAACCTCGAATCGGCTCGTTACGACAACGTCAAGGACTACAAGACGCTATATAACGAGGTAGCGTCGAAGATTCGGACGGATGAGAAGTACTATGTTCTACTGGATGAGGTGCAGAATGTAGCCGAATTTGAACGTGCGGTGGAGGGCCTTTCCATCGACCACAACGTGGACATCTACATCACGGGTTCCAACGCTTACATGCTTTCGTCCGAACTCGCCACGCTGCTCTCCGGACGCTATGTGGAGGTGGCGATGCTGCCCTTGTCGTTTGCCGAATACCAATCCGCATGGCCTAACGAAAACCCCGACCAATTATTCCTACAGTACATGAAGTATGGGGGATTCCCATTCCTGGCAGGCATCAAAGATGAAAATGTAATCAACAGCTACCTTGACGGCATTTATAACACCGTGGTGCTAAAGGACATCATCAAACGAAACGACATCCGCGACATCACCCTGCTGGAGAATGTGCTGAAGATGGTGCTGTCGGCCATAGGCAGTGTGGTGTCACCGGCATCCATTGCAAAAAGCCTTCGCGCAGAAGGCCGTCAGGTGAGCAACGAGACGGTGGAACGTTACTTGGAGATGTTCTGTAATGCCTTTATCCTCAACAAGGCGGTGCGCTACGACATCAAAGGCAAAGCCTATCTCAAGACACTGAACAAATACTATGTCACCGACATGGGGTTGCGCAACAATGTCCTCGGCTACCGCCAGATTGAGGCAACCCACGCATTGGAGAATATCGTCTATCTTGAATTGCTGAGCCGAGGCTACAAGGTGGATATCGGCAAGTTGAACGACACCGAGATAGACTTCATCGCCCGACGGCAGGACACGATAGAGTATTATCAGGTGTCCTACACCGTGAACAACTCACCCGAAACCCTTGCCCGCGAGATTCGCCCCTTCGGAAGCCTTGGCGACCATTATAGCCGCTACCTCATCACCCTCGACCGCGACCTCGTGACCGACATCAATGGCATCCGCAAGGTAAACGCTGTCGATTGGATGCTCAAAACACCCTGAACAAT
>JAFZPH010000044.1 GCA_017550405.1 Bacteroidales bacterium | reverse complement strand
CATCCTGAGCCAGGATCAAACTCTTCATTGTAAGAATTGCTTGCTTTCTACCTTTGACTCGTCTCGTGTCTCAGCCTCCGGGCCTCCGCCCGAAGGACTCCGACACACGCTATCTCATCTTCCCAATCGTTTCAATGTCCTTTTGCCTCCAGGGAGCCTTGCTTTTTCTCTGCCGCTCCCCCTGTCGAAAGCGGGTGCAAAGATACAACCATTTTCCAAACCGCCAAAATTTTTTTTCGCATTTTCCGAAACTTTTTTCGCTCCACTCTTTGAACCAGCGCGTTGCGGGCGGAACTTTTTTTCAAAAATCGCGGAAACCGACCAGAAACACGCCGCAAACCGCGAAAAAAACGCCGTTTTTTCCAAAAATCGGCACTCCTTGACACGGGGAAAACAGAATATCGCTGCAACTTGCTGCTACACACTTGTTTAATGTATTTCAAAGAAATCCATATAATGCGTAGTATGCTGACACGCAACATTTTGCATCAAACCCCGTATCGGCCGTCAGCCGACTTGTCTATCGGGACAACCGCGCTCGGCTGACGGCAAGCACGGCACACCCGGGCCGTTCAATCCCGGCTCGATGCCGCCTGCTTCCCGGCTTGTTTTCCGTCATCATGTCGGGTAACGATGCTGTAGCGATACTATAACGATGCAGGATTGAACGGCCCCTCTCCGTGGCGGGGAGGGAAACGTTGCCGCTCCATGGCGAAGGGCGGGTAGGCTGAACAAGGTACGGGGCAGGGTTTTCCCCCGTGCATTGCACAGTTCGGCAGTTAGACTGTAGGAGTTTTCGGTTTCCTGACGACCGATTTGGGTTAAATGCATGCAGGCGTCCATCCATCTCACTGTCCTATCACAGGAACTTGGCCATGCCACCAAAAAAAGAGTGCCTCCGAAGGGGAAGGCACTCCTGATATCTGTGTGGTAATGACTCAACCAACTCTTATTGGGCATTCTGTACTAATCTAACAGACATACCCAAATATTTATTCGTAGACATTGTGGACTGACTTGGATTAGAGGTATTTGTCATCAGCACCTGTAATGGATTACTATTTCTCTCGCTATAGGTGCCCAGCCAATAATTAGCCTTGCTCCCACACTCATCTATTCGAAGAGCAACCGTGCCACTCGGCGGGGTCCTCATTCCTGCATAAGGCAAGAATACACAACCATCTGGGACTTCAGTTAAATCTGTTCTCTCATTATATGAAGATTGAAGGAAGAAATTATCATGATATAGTATTATTCCTGCCACATTATTGATAGTCACATGTGAAAACGAATAACCTAGCCCTTGCCCCCCGTTGACCGTTCTATCAACTAATAGGTAACGCCATTGTGGTCCCAATAATGTATACCAAAGCTGAGTATTACCGGCATTTCCACCGTTTTCAATAGTATTCCTCCCCCAGTCATAATTATCCAATAGATAATTAGGCATTTCATCACCATAATCAGAATTAGTTTTAGTGTTAGTCCAGGGCTCCCTACCATTATAACCATTGGCGCCCCAACCAAAGAGGTCTATCCATCCTGAATAATCTTCACCTATCAAAGCATTATTGCACTTCACGCCATTTTCATACACATTGCCGTGAGTGGCATCGCCTACATAATCCCACTGATTGGTGGCAAAACGCCAAGTCCCCGACGAGGCCTGATACTGGAGATTACCTTTTGCAAATCGAACACGTTGATTTGCTGACAGACTAAAAATGCCATCCACTACACCTTCGGGCAGAACCTCATCAGCGATATTGAAAGGAACAATAGCAAAGTAATTCCTGGGCAGGGTGCCGCCATGAGAATTGCTTTGTGTACGGGTGAAGGAAACGTCAGCACCTGTGATAGATGTCGCCACTACAGTGATAGAGTATTTGTTGGCCAACTCGGTTGAGGGGACATAGACATACACTGTCTTCGAGTTATTCCTGCTTATCACAAAATTCAGCGATGCGTTGTCGGCTCCACGGACGATAATCTCGTTGTGGTCCTGAGGCGTGGAGGTAAGCACCATCTTGCGGTTGTCGCTCTGATAGTCATCCACATAGCCATCGCCCCAAAGAGCAATGTCGGAAGCGGAGACGCGAACCTCGCTTACGGTAATTGAACTGTATGCGTTGTTTACAATATTGATGGCAAGCAGAGCACCAAGGTTGGTGAACGACAATTCCTCACCCCTGCTATAAGCAGCCATGGGGGCTTTGACCACTTGTTGACCCGAGGCATCTTCCTCGTAAGTCTGGACTTGTGGGATAGAAAGATTAATCCGACTGTTGGAGAAAGAGGAGACTATCTGGCTAGGATACACAGCCCAGTACGTAGGAGCCTGGGACACATCCAATACGGGATTACTACCAGAATACCTGAGAAGGACAAGACTGTCGTTGACATTGACCGGGTCGTTCGCGGACCAGCGCGGTGTGCGGTTGTCCAGATACACCTTGGATTCGTTGCCGAAATTGGCTATCTTTGCACGGAGCGAGACGGTACCGTCCTTTTTGCACCCCGACACAACCATCGAAACTAAAAGAGCAACCACTAGAAGGCTGCAAAATCTCATATTTTTCATATCAAACTATTTATTGCTAATTTATTAATTACCATTGCCATGGATTATTGTAGTCAGTTTGGTACGACTCTGTACCTGTCCCGTAATTTCCTGTACCCCCGAAGAACCCCTCTCCGCTGTTGGCTGATTCGACATAAGACTCTCCGGTGCCGCTATCCTCTAGGTCCATAAGAGAAAGCCGCGCGAAACTGTTAAATCCACCTTCGACGAGGAACTCGACCGTCTGGACCTTGGGCGGGAGATAACAGTGTTTTGTAATTTGTATATCCATTATTAAGTTAATTACTTTACTGATTTTGTGTTATATTTTTAACTCAAAAACGGATGCAAAAATACAACTTTTTTATTATTTAATACTTTTTTTAAGTCATTTTTCATAAAAGAAGATACTATTAAATCAAGGGAAAGCCAAGTCCTATAAAGGTTTCAACGCCCTCGAAAAAAATAAAAAAATCGATGTAAATATGCTGATAGTAAACACATCATGCTAAGAAAACACAGCCAAAAAGACAAAAAAAAGCAACCGCACAACCACAAATGGGCTGTGCGGCATACTCAACATTATGAAAACATTACAAGTTGTCGTACTGGGCGACAAGGTCGCGTGCCATGTTGAAGAAGAAAGCAGCCACCTGGTTGAAGTCCATATTGAGGTCGCGGCTGAGGCCTACACGGTCTTTGTAGATGGCCACGTTGTACCACTGCAGACACTGGAATGCGCGGTGGTAGTAGAGACGCCTAAGTTCCTGTGAAGTAGGTTTATGTCCCACGTAGGATTCGAGGAGTGAGAGCGCTTTGTCGAACCCGGCGTTGCCGTAACAGGCGATGTCGTAGAAGGGGTCATTCATCCCGGCAAACTCCCAGTCGAGCACATAGAGCTTGTCGCCACTGATGACAAGGTTTGTAGGCTGATAGTCGCAATGGCAAGGCACCATGGGCACATCGGAATGAGCCTGACGCATCTGCTCCAGTTTCTCGCGCAACTCGATATACTCCTTGGGATGGGTAAAACCCATCTCGCGGCAGTAGCGCTCGTAGTCGGACAGGCGTCCGAAGGCATTGTAATCTTTGAAACGCAGGTCGCTGTTGTGAATCTTTTTCAGCGCCTGCACCGAGAGGTCGTTGTAGCTTACCACATCGGTCTCGGACATGATGACACCCTCGACATATTCGGCCAACTTCTCGCCGGAGATAATCTCGACGTATGAAGTGGCATTGTTAAGGTCCAGTTTGTTCACTTCCTGGATATTGTCCCACTCCTCCACACGGTCCACAAACTTCTCGGCGTACTTGCCCGGCACACGGTAGGTATAGCGTTTGCCGCGTGTCTCGACGACATAAGTGTAATTGCTCATGCCTCCCTCCAGACGCTTGACGATGGCAGCATCTTGGGTATGCATCAAGGCGTTGACTCTGGCAACGATATATTCTTCTACATTCATTATTTTATAGAGGGATAGATTTTATAGATATAATAGATACAATAGAAATGATGGTTTTTATTTCATACGGCCAAAAGCGGCGGCGGCAGGGTCGTAGCCTGCATCGGCAGCCATCTTGAGCCACTTCTTGGCCTGTTTTTTGTTGGCGGGAACGCCCTCGTCGCCATTCTCGAGGATGATTCCGCAATAGTACATGGCAAGCACATTGCCGCCTTCGGCGGCCTTGGTATACCATTCGAGGGCTTTGGCCATGTCCTTCTCCACATAGATGCCGTTGATATAGCAGTTGGCCACATTCATGCACCCACGCACAGAGCCATGCTCGGCGGCATAGAGATAATGCTCGTAAGCTTTCTGCGAATTGAGCACCACGCCCTGTCCCTGCTCGTAGCAGTAGCCAAGATTGCAATAGCCTTCAAGGCTTCCCATGGTGACGGCCTTCTCGAAATAGAGTACGGCATTCTTGAATTCGCCTTGAGCCTCGTACACATCGCCGAGCGTATTGATAGCGTCGATACGACCGTTGTCGGCGGCCTTTTCCAGCCATGAGATGGCGATAGCCGTGTCTGTCACACAGCCGTAGCCATTCAGGTAACAGAGTCCAAGGTCGTACATAGCCAGCACATTACCCATGCCTGCAGCCGTATCGAGATAGGCTTTGCCGAGGGCTTCGTCCTCGGGGCATCCGTTGCCCTGCAGACAAGCGATACCCAGCTGGCAATAGGCGCGGCTGTCGTGCGACGAGCGGGCGCAGTTCTCAAAGACACGGTATGCCGTTGCGGGGTCGGCGTCAACACCTATCCCCTGCTGCAGCATGACTGCGAAAGAGATGATACCGTCGACATTTCCGCGCTGGGCAGCGGTATAGAAATACTCGAAAGCCTGGCTGTAATTCTGTTCATTCAGGAGCAGACGGCCAAGGAAGTTGCTGGCATCGCCGCTGCCGTTCTCATGTCCCATGACATAATAATGCAAGGCGGAGTCGCCGTCGGCTGGGACACCGGCACGACCGAAGTTATAGATGTCGGCCATCTTGTAGGCGGCATTGCCCACGCCCTGTGCGGAGGCGGCCTTCAGATAAGGGATGGCGGCGATTGTGTCGACCTCCACCCCGCAACCCTCGAGATAGGAGCGGCCCACATAATATGTGCCTGTCTCCTCACCCGCCTCGTGGGCTTGGGTATACAACTCGAAGGCCTTTGCTTTGTCCATGGGAAGATACTGCCCTATGCGATAGAAGTCGCCCAAATAGCACATGGCTTCACCATGCCCCTGGTCGGCGGCCTTCTGGTAATATTCAATGGCTTTGGCGCTGTCGGCCTCGATGCCGCCGTCGCCCAGTTCGTAGTAAAGTCCCATCTTGAACTGACCCGAAGCAATATCGTTATCGGCCAACTGCTTGTAGTAGGATACCGCCTTCACGTGGTCGACTGTGTCCACATAGCGACCGGTCTCGTAGCAATAACCCATGGCATAGATGGCGTCAATCAGCCCCTCGTCGGCAGCCCGCGACACCAATTCCAGACCCTTGGCAATATCCTTGTCTTTCTTCTTGCCTAATTCGCCGTTGAGGTAGAAGAGACCGAGACGGTAGAGCGATTTGGAGGAACCCGAACGCTCGTAGTATTTGGCGGCCTTTTTGCAGTCCACCTTATTGCCATCCATACCAAACTCGTAGATGGTACCTAGCACCTCAGAGCACATGCGGCTGCCCTTCTTGTCGCCTTTCACCAGATACTCGTTGCAGGTCTTGCTGTCACCTGTCGACTCATACAGCATGCCCAGCCAATAGTAGCCGTCGGCCTGGCCGTTGTCAATCATCTGCTGGAAGCACTCGGCGGCGCGGTCGTTGTTGCCGTTGTTGGCATAGAGGCGGCCGAGGTTCACCAGCGCGGTGGTGTCGCCAAATTCGTTGGCCATGCGGTAATACTTCACTGCCTGGGGCATGTCCTTATGCTCCTCGCTCTCATAGATATTGGCAAGGAAAGAGGCGCACTCGGCACTCTCGAACCGGTCGGCGCCGCGTTTGAGCCAGAAGATGGCCGAGTCGGCATTCTGTTCGCAGCCAATACCGTTGTAAACCATCACACCCATCAGATGGCAAGCATCGTCCTGCATCTCGTACATGCCCTCCTTCACTGCCACCTTGCGGAAATAGGCCAACGCCTCGGGATACTGCTCTTGCTCGTAGAAGAAACGGCCCAAACGCAGCTGGCAATGCGAGCTGCCAAAGGCATCGCCCTGCAGCCAATAGCGCATGGCCTTGGTGCTGTCGCGCAGACCGGGGTTGGTGGGGTACATGTAATAGAGACCCGCAAGCGACTGGGTATATCTCAGGGTATGGTGTTCTGCCAGCAGCGAGTCGAGCAGGTGCTGGGCCTTGGCCTCGTCTTCCGGCACTCCCACACCGCTCCAATAGAACTCTATCGCTGCAGTGACGGCATCGGGGTCGCCCCACTTCATGCCTTCGGCAACATATTTCCAAGCCTTCTTGGTATCGCCTTTATATGCGTAATAGCGTGCCAGGCGTACGGCGGCATCGGTTTCGCCCAGTTTGAGGGCTTTCTCGTAATACGCCAGCGCCTTCTTCATATCCTCTTTCACACCGCAAATGCCATAATAGTAGTTGTCGCCCAAGAAGAAGTAACCCCACGCGGAGCCTTTTTTCACAGACTCTTGATACAACTGGTTGGCCTTGGCGGTATCTACCTTGCAACCGATGCCGTTCTCATAGCAAGCGCCCAGAGCGGCCAGTCCGTTGGGCAGCCCTTTGTCGGCCCACTCCTTGCGGATGGCAAAATAGCGTGCGGTGTCCTTGGGCACGAGCGTGCCATGCAGGTGATATTTTGAAATACGAAGCCATGCCTCGCCGTCGCCCAGGTCGGCGGCCTTGCGGAACCACTGCAGGGCAAGGGTGGAGTCGTGCTGCACACCGGCGCCGTTCTCATAGCACTCGCCCAGCCGCACCATGGCGGCAACGTCGCCCTGATGGGCCTTGTCGATAAGTTTCTTGTCGGCCTGTGCCTGCGTAAATGCCGGCAACAAAGCCATAACTAACAGGATAAAGCAGTATCTTTTCATCTATAAACGTATATTTTTCGCGATGCAAAGATACTAAAAAAAATCCATACGCGTTATTTACAACAAATTTTTACCCTTATTTTATCATGGACACTATCGAAGTCATCATAGAAAACACCCACGAACGCCGCCAAGTACCCCGCGCCATCAGCCTCGCCCAACTGGCTCAGGAATACTACACCGAACTGGGCCGCATGCCCTTGCAGAACCCCATTCTTGGAGCACTTGTGAACAACAAAGTGGAACACATGCAATTCCGGCTTTACAGCCCCAAGACCGTCTTCTTCTTCGACATCCACCACCCGCACGGTTGGCGCATGTACCAATCGTCGCTCACTTTCATGCTCTACAAGGCTGTCCGCGACACTTATCCCAAAGCCCGCCTTGCCGTCAAGCACTCCATGCAGGGCGGTTTCTACTGCAACATCGACGGCATCGACGACGAGCGCATCACCGTCGCCCGCACCGTCCGCGACCGCATGATTGAACTCCAACACCAGGACCTCCCCTTCGAGCACCGCTCCATGCTCCTTGCCGATGCCATAGAGCATATCAAAGACCAGAACATCCCTAAGACCCTCGACCTCCTGCAGTCCCTCTCACAACTCTACATCACCATGCATGTGCTCGACGGCACCATGCACAAGCTGGCATCCAAGCTCGTCCCCTCGACGGGGTGCCTCAAATCGTGGGATTTCCGCATGTATGCCGACGAAGGCTACCTGCTCCAAATGCCTGACCCCCATCATCTGGACAGGCCTCCCCTGTTGCCCGAGACCCCGAAACTCTTCAACATTTTCAAGCTACACCACCTGTGGGTCGACCGCCTGCACGTTTCCACCATCACCGACCTCAACCGCATCGTCCGCGACAACAACCAGGTACAGCTCATCCATATCTCCGAAGCCCTGCATGAGAAATGCTATTCCGAGATTGCCAACATGATTTACCACAAGCGCGACCAGGTGCGCATGGTGCTCGTGGCGGGTCCCTCCTCCTCGGGCAAGACCACCTCTTGCCGCCGCCTCAGCGTGCAGCTCACCGTCATGGGCTTTGATGTACAACAGCTGTCGCTGGACGACTACTTCGTCTGCCGCGAACGTACACCCAAACTGCCCAACGGCGAGTACGACTTCGAGTCCATCGACGCCCTCGACATCCCCCTGCTCAACGACCACCTGCAGCGAATGTTCGCTGGAGAAAGGGTGGAGATACCCACTTTCGACTTCCTCAAAGGCGACCCCTACTACGACGGCAAGAGCATCCAGCTTGGCCCCAACAGCATCCTGGTGGTCGAAGGCATCCACGCCCTCAATCCCAAGCTCACTGCACAGATTGCCGACGAGCTGAAATTCAAAGTCTATGTCTCCACGCTCACCCAGATAGCCATCGACGACCTCAACAGCATCCGCAGCAGCGAGAACCGTATGCTCCGCCGCATTGTGCGCGACAACAACTTCCGCGGATGGGACGCCTACAACACCCTGCACCGCTGGCACGAAGTGCGCCACGGCGAGGAAGTCAACATCTTCCCCTACCAGGAACAGGCCGACATCATGTTCAACTCCGCCCTCCTCTACGAACTGGGCGTGCTGAAACTCTACGCCGGACCCCAGCTGAAAAAGATACCTGAGAACTGCCCGGAATATGCCGAGGCTCAGCGGCTGCTCAATTTCATCGACATCATCGAACCGATCGATCCCACCTACATCCCCCCCACCAGCATCATGCGCGAATTCCTCGGCGGCAGCAGCTTCATCTACTGACCCGCTCCGCCTCCTCCGACAGAAATACCTGTTTCTAACACAGACATCCCGTCCATCCCTCCCGTTCCATAGGGGGAGACGGGATAACCATTGTGCATCATTGACTGACGTAGAATGCCTTCCATAGAAGCATTTATTTTTTTGCTTTTGATAATAGTTTTTTCTTCATTATTCGGGAAAAATACTTAATTTTGTAGTCCACATGGTATGTAGGCATGGTTGCCCAAAATCCTGTCATACAAACACCTGAAAGCACTTAATAAATCATTATCCCGAAATAAAACATCAAACATTATGAGAAAGAAAATATTATCCCTCGTCCTCCTGCTCCTTGCAGGCATCACCGCCGCCCACGCCTACGACTTCAGTGCCGTGGCACCCACAGGGCAGACACTGTATTACACCGTCCTCGACCCTGTTACACACACCGTATGGGTGACAAGGCCAAATAATACAGCTATATCAACATCTTGGAGCGGATATACAAAACCAACAGGTAGCTTAACCATTCCCTCCTCTGTCACCTATGGAGGGACCACCTATTCCGTCACCTCCATCGGGTACGACGCTTTTTATGACTGCACCGGGCTGACTTCCGTCTCCATCCCCAACTCCGTCACCTCCATTTATGACGGCGCATTTTATGGCTGCAGCGGACTGACTTCACTCACCATCCCCAACTCCGTCACTTTCATCGGGTCCGCCGCATTCTGTTACTGCAGCGGACTGGCTTCCGTCAACATCCCCAACTCCGTCACCTCCATTTATGACTACGCATTTCAAAATTGCACCGGGTTGACTTCCATTTCCATCCCCAACTCCGTCACCTCCATCGGGAACTACGCATTCTATAACTGCAATGGACTGGCTTCCGTCAACATCCCCAACTCCGTCACCTCCATCGGGAACTACGCATTTCAAAATTGCACCGGGTTGACTTCCATCTCTATCCCCAGCTCCGTCACCTCCATCGGGAACCACGCATTCTATAACTGCAATGGACTGACCAGCATCACTGTCAAACGGGCTTCTCCTCCCTCAATAGCCAACTATACTTTCAATGCCCCTACCAACATTCCCGTATACATCCCATGTGGCTCCACGGCCACTTACTCTTCGACTTCAAACTGGAGTCGCTTCCGCATTTTCATTGAAGAGTCGGACGTACATATAAGTGTCTCTTCGTCCAATACAACCATGGGTACAGCAAGGGTTGTCACCCAGCCCTCCTGCACCTCATCCACTGCCACCGTCTCCGCCACCCCCAGGTCTGGCTACACATTTCTCAACTGGACTGTCGGCAATACCGTGGTATCCACCAGTCAAACCTACTCCTTCACCGCTACCGCCAGCCGCACACTAAAAGCCAACTTTGCCTATGCCGGAAACTGCGACATCACCAACAGCAACCTCCCATACTCCAATAACTTTGATAGTTACACTACCTCCACCACCGCCAAGACTGGCGTTCAGCCTCCCTGCTGGACCCTTGCTCACCAGGATGTCTCCATGACCGATGCCTACAAGCCCATGATTTACTATGACAACTCCATCGCCCACAGCGGCAATTACTCCCTTATCCTCAACAAGCGTTGCATCTATGCCATGCCCTATGTCACCATGGATGTCAACCGTCTCAAACTTACTTTCTATCTGCGGCAGACCCAGACTAAGTACCAGTTGCAGGTGGGCGTAATGAGCGACCTCAGCGATGAGTCCACCTTTGTGCCCGTTGCCACCCTCGACAACAGCAGCACCACCTCCTCCGTCTTCCAGACCGTCAATTTCGAAACTTACACCGGCCTCGGCCATTATATTGCTTTCCGCAACACTCTCGCCGCCGGCAACACGGGTGACTACAGCTGCAACTACATCGACGACCTCACCCTATCCGTCAACACCACGGCTTGCACATTGCAAGTGTCCAGCCTCCCCTACACCGACAACTTCAACTCCTACACCACCTCCACCACTGCCAAGACAGGTGTCGAGCCTCCCTGCTGGACTCTCGCACACCAAGACGTGACGATGACCGACGAATACAAGCCCATGATTTACTACAGCAGTGCCAACGCCCACAGCGGCAACTACAGCCTCATCCTCAACAAGCGCGGCATCTATGCCATGCCTTACATCAACGGCAGCGTCAGCAACCTCCAGCTCAGCATGTATGTCAAACAGCCCCAGACCAAATACCAAATGCAGGTGGGTATCATGAGCGACCTCAACAACGCCTCCACTTTCACTCCCATAGCCACCATCAACAACAGCGGCACCGGCTATGTCCTCCACACCATCAGTTTCTCCTCCTACACCGGCAGTGGCCGCTACATCGCTTTCCGCAATATCCTCGCCTCAGGACAGACCGGCGACTACAGCCTTAACTATATCGACGACCTTACCCTTTCCAACACCTCTACCTACACCATCACCGCCACAGCCAATCCCACCGCTGGCGGCACCGTGACCGGCGGCGGCACCTATAACAGCGGTGCCACCTGTACCCTCCGCGCCACCGCTGCCTTGGGCTATGCCTTCACCAACTGGACCAGCGGCAGCACCGTGGTCTCCACCAATGCCACCTACTCTTTCACCGTCTCCGCCAACCGCACCCTCAAGGCCAACTTCGTCCGCCGTTACACCATCACCGCCTCGGCCAATCCTTCCACTGGCGGCACCGTGACTGGCGGCGGTACCTATAACAACGGTGCCACCTGCACCCTCCGCGCCACTCCCAACGCCAACTATACTTTCACCAACTGGACAACGGGCTCCACTGTCCTGTCCACTAACCCCACCTACAGTTTCACCGTCTCCGCCAATAAGACCATCAAGGCCAACTTCGCCTATACCGCCAACTGTGGGATTGACAACAGCGACCTCCCCTATACCGATAATTTCGATTCCTACACCACCTCCACTACCGCCAAGACCAGCTACACCCTCCCTTGCTGGACTCTCGCCCACCAGGATGTCACCATTACCGATGAATACAAGCCCATGGTGTACTATGGCAATTCCTACAGCGGCAACTACTCCCTCATCCTCAACAAGCGTTGCATCTACGCTATGCCCCGCGTGGCCATGGATGTCAACCTCCTCAAACTCCAGTTCTATGTCAAACAGACTGCCGCCAAGTACCAGCTCCAGGTGGGTGTGATGACCGACCTCAACGATGCTTCCACCTTCACCCCTGTCGCCACCATCAACAACAGCAGCACCACCGAGTCTGTCTTGCGCACCGTGACCTTCTCCAACTATACAGGCCTCGGACACTACATCGCTTTCCGCAATATCCTCGCCTCCGGCAACACGGGTGACTACAGCCTGAACTATATCGACAACCTCACCCTCTCCGTCAACACTTCCGCCTGCTCCCTGTATGTTTCCAACCTGCCTTTCTCTGACAATTTCGACTCCTACACCACTTCCACCACCGCCAAGACCGGCGTCGAGCCTCCCTGCTGGAACCTAGCCCACCAGGATGTCACCATGACCGACGAGTACAAGCCTATGGTTTACTACAGCAGCGCCAACGCACACAGCGGCAACTACTCCCTCATCCTCAACAAGCGGGGCATCTACACCATGCCTTACATCGATGGCAGCATCCGCAATCTCCAGCTCAGCATGTACGTCAAGCAGACTCAGACCAAATACCAACTCCAGGTGGGTGTCATGAGCGACCTCAACGACGCCTCTTCTTTCACTCCTATCGCCACCATCAACAACAGCGGCACAGGCTATGTCCTCCACACCGTCAGCTTCTCTTCCTACACCGGCAGCGGCCGATACATCGCCTTCCGCAACACCCTTGCTTCCGGCAACACCGGTGAATTCAGCATCAACTACATCGACGACCTCACCCTCTCCAACGCCGCCACCTACACCATCACCGCCACTGCCAACCCGACAGCGGGCGGCTCTGTCTCAGGTGCCGGCACCTATACCAGCGGCAGCACATGCACGCTCCGCGCCACTCCCGCCTCCGGCTACACCTTCACCAACTGGACAAGCGGCTCCACCGTGGTATCCACCAACGCCACCTACTCCTTCACCGTGACCGCCAACCGCACCCTCAAGGCCAACTTCACCTACACACCCAACTGCCAGATCCAGCCCTCCAGCCTGCCTTACTTCGACAACTTCAACTCCTACACCTCCTCCACCACCGCCAAGACCGGTGTCGAACCCGCCTGCTGGACTCTCGCCTACCAGGATGTCACCATGACCGACGAGTACAAGCCCATGATTTACTACAGCAGCGCCAACGCACACAGCGGAAACTACTCCCTCATCCTTAACAAACGCGGCATCTACGCCATGCCTCAGTACACCGGCGATGTCAGCACCCTGCAGGTCAGTTTCTACCTCAAGCAGACCAAGTCCACCTACGGCCTCACCGTCGGTGTCATGAGCGACCTCTCCAACCCTTCCACTTTTGTCCCTGTGACTACTCTCTACAACTCCTCCACCACCGCCATCGAACACTATGTAGTTGACTTCAGCTCTTACACCGGCAACGGCCACTACATCGCTTTCCGCAACATCAACTCCGCCGTAAGCGACTTCAGCTGCAACTTCATCGACGACCTCACCCTCTCTCTCAGCTCCTCCTCATGTGCCATCCATGCCGCCGACATGCCTTACTCCGACAACTTCGATTCCTACACTACCTCCACAACAGCCAAAACTGGAGTAGAACCCACTTGCTGGACGCTTGTCCACCAAGACGTAGCCATGTCCGACGAGTACAAGCCCATGATTTACTACAGCAGTGCCAACGCCCATAGCGGCAACTACAGCCTTATCCTTAACAAACGGGGAATCTATGCCATGCCCACTGTCGATTGCGATGTAAGCACCCTCCAAATCAGCATGTACGTCAAACAATCCATGACAAAATACCAACTCCAGGTCGGTGTCATGACCAATCTCAGCGATGCCAGCACTTTTGTACCCGTTACCACCATCGACAACGGCAGTACCGCATCTGAACATGTCACCGTCAGCTTTGCCCGCTACACCGGCAACGGTCGCTACATTGCCTTCCGCAACGTGCTTGCCTCCGGCTACTCGGGCGAGTACAGCTGCAACTACATCGACGACCTTACACTCTCCGTCCGCTGCGCCATCCACAACAGCGAGCTGCCGTGGATTGAAGGATTCGAGAACCATACCACCTCCACAACTGCCAAGACCGGTGTCGAACCAGCCTGCTGGACCCTCGTACATCAAGACGTATCCATGACAACGGAATACAAGCCCATGGTCTACTACGAGTCCTCCTGCGCCCATAGCGGCAACTACAGCCTCATCCTCAACAAACGATGCCTCTATGCCCTGCCCACTGTCATCGCCAATGTCAACACCCTCCAGATGGAACTTTACGTCCGCCAAACCCAGACCAAGTACCAGCTCCAAGTCGGTGTACTCTCCAACATCAGCGACTACACCACCTTTGTCCCCATCGCCACTCTCGACAACGGCAGCAACACTACCACCTCTCAACGGCATGTGGTCAACTTCAGTTCCTACACCGGCAACGGCCACTACATCGCCTTCCGCAACATCCTCGCACCTGGCAACTCTGGCGACTACAGTTGTAACTACATCGACGACATCACCCTCCGTCAGCCCTCCGCCGCCTACTTGGAGGATGACAAATCCGGCAGCACACACCTCGATACTCCCAGCCAGCACCGCCTCACCCTCTATCCCAACCCGACCTCCGACAAACTCACCGTCGAGGCTGACGAAGAGGTGGTACGCGTGGATGTCTTCGACTACACTGGCCGCTGCGTGGCCTCATTCGAGCGGCAGTCCACCATCGACCTCGGCCGTCTCGCCACAGGTCTCTACACACTCCGCATCACCCTGCCCGAACGCATCGAAGTCCGCCGTGTGGTGAAGCAATAGACACTTTTACGGGCTAGGTGCTCGTCCTCCCTTACGGGCAAGTTGCCCGTACCCCATCAAAACGAGCAAGGTGCCCTTACTCCCAAACGGGCAGGATGCCCGTGCTCCCAAAGGCAAGGCACCCCGAATGGAGTGCCTTGTTGCATTGACTGCGTAACAGAAAAACAATGCAGCCACAACTGCACGTTAGGAGGATCCAGAATAAGCGTATACAAGAACGGTTGTTCAATGACAAAAAAAACATTGGACAACCGTTCAACTACTATCTACGAGGTGTTATAAAAAGGAGCAGGGATTATTCCACAATCACTTCGTCGCAGAAAAGCCAGCTGTCGCTGCCTTTGGCGAGGTGCCACTCGGGCAGTGGTCCGGGGTTCTTGGCCACAACACGCAGATACCTCGTGTTGAGTTTAAGATTACGGAGGGTATTGGTACGGACAAAGCCACCACGGTCACGGAAATCGGGGTTGAATTGCTCGGTATGAGCCAGTTTCCACGAAGTGCCGTCGCTGGAGGTATAGACCTCTATCGTCTTGGGGGTAAGAATCCAGTCGTTGGCATTGTGGAAGAAGCGCATGGTGATAGACTTGACCGCAGTGCTGCTGCCGAGGTCGAGACTGATGTCGATATCCTTGCCCCAATAGCCCTGCCAATGGCCGTCGGTATAGGTCTCGTCGCTTCCCATCACTCCGTCGGCGAGTGCGTTGTCGCCTCCTCCGCTGTACTTGGCCTGATAGTCACTGTAGCGAGTGTTGAGCTTTTTCATCTTGCCGATGGCCTTATGGAACAGCAGGTATTGGTCGCTGTAGACGGGTTCGTCCCACTTACTATAGGTGACCGCCCTGACGATACAGCTACGCCCGATGGTGAAGGGACGGCGATAGAGATTGGCCCCCTGCGTGGGCTTGCGGCCATCGACCGTGAAGTAGATGGGACGGTCTTTGAATATTGAACGGAGCGAGACATACATCTTGCCATCGCGATAGTCGTTGGTGATAAAGACTTTCTGACGCAGTTCCTGCACCTCGCGGCCCAGGCGGTCGAAACGTTCGCAGACGATGTCGCGGCTGTAGTCGGTGTTCTCCTCGTCCCAGAGTCGCAGATACTCCAGCTTGAGGTTGTGGAGGTGGAGGAAATAGCGGCGGGAGGCAGCCTGGATGTCGTATTTGGCGGCCGAAGCCGAATCGTCCTGCATCAGGGTGCGGTAAAGCTGAATGCGGAGGCGACTCTTCTCTGCCACACAAAGGATACGGTGGCAGGTGTAGGCATAGTGGGGCAGGCGGTTGCTGTCGACCACAGCCAGCGCACGACGCACAATGGCCTCGACGCTGTCGCACCGTTTCAGCATGTCGTTGCTGACATCAATGGGGTTGAACTCCATAAGGGGCTGCATCAGTGCCACGGTATTGCACCAGTCGCCCACCCAGGGATTGCCGTTGAAGGCTCCAACAGTGTTAAGCATCCGGGTGACAGAGGGGTTACCGGAGGCTTCGGGGTCAAGCTTGCGGTACTCTATCTCGAACAGGCGGTCGTAGTTCTGGTTGAAGATGCGTTCGCGTTCTGCCAGTTCGCGCTTGGCCTCCTTGGGGTTGGTGGACTTGAGGGGACGCCAAGCCATCTCGGCGGCCCAGGCCATGGCATGCCAACCGTCGGCAAAAAGGCCTTCGCCACTGTCGTCCCACGAGGTGTTCATCAGTCCGCGTGCACCTGCCAGGTAGCCGTCGCGAGCCAGGAAAGCGATATTCTCGATGTAGTTGCGCACCGAGGGGGCTCCGCTGGCATGGCTGACACTGGGAGCGACCCAAAAGGCATTGCCTTGTTCGCGGTGGAGACGGGCAAAAGGCTCGATCATATCTGCATAGCTTTCGCTGGCGCCATAGCTCCACACGATATATTGCATGTCCTTTGGAAGCTGGCGGAGCATGGCAGGATTCTTGGCTACAATGTCGCCCCACATAAGCACCTCCATCCTGCGGCCGTCGTTGTGGGCCTCGCGGTAGGCCTGTTGCACGATGTTGTATACGCGGTTGATGTGCTGCACATATACCTCGTCGGCACCAATCTGCTCCACATATTGCTTTGCGCGGCCGCTGCCGAGACCCTCGGTCTCGTCGCAGTTGATATTGAAAAAGCGGCTGCTATGGTAGGCGGCCACAGCATTCTCTATCTGGTCGCGGAGGAAGGTATAGGTCTCCTCGCGGGCGGGGTTGACATTGGTCGGGCCGTCCATGATGCTCTGGTAGTAGGGTATGCGCAGGGTCTTTTCGAAATGGGCAAAACACTGGAGGTTGGCCATCATAAAGGGGTCGTCGGAATATTCGAAACTGTTCAACCCGCTGTTACCCGAGATGTCGGGATACTGCTCATTGTAGAGGGTATGCTCGGTATAATAGTTGCCGAAATTAAGCTTGTATCGCTCAGAGAAAGAGCGTGTCTGACGGCGGAACTGGCGGTTGGGAATAGGCCCACGGCTGATGTCGTCGAGCCATCCACGGTACTCGTAGGCCGGCCAGTCGGTGATCGTCATGCAGGGGATGCCGGCGGGATAGAGTTTCTTCAACTGGTCGAGCGTCTTGAGGGCGTAGCCCCACCCCTCATTGGCCACGCAGGTCACCACCACCCCATCGGGTGTGATGTCGAGACGGTAGGCCTGCTGCTGGTTCTGTGCCCCCTCGATATGCTCGACAAAATTGCGTCTTGGCGTAAAGCGGGTGGCCGTCAGCGTGCCTTGCCCCATCTCCACACGCTGCGGCGAGGGGATGACACCGATGTTGACATAATTCTTTTGGGCCGACAGCGGAAGGAGGGCGGCAAGAAGGAGAACGAATACTATTTTCTTCATATTGAGATGCAGATTAGTTGATATGATATGAGACGGTACGCGGCATTGCGTCACGCAACCGAAATGCAAAAGTACAAAAAAATATTGTAACAACACATTTTCTGTACAAAAAAATCATCGCTGATCTTCGCACAGACAACATGCATCAGGCTCTCACAATAAAAGAGGGTGCCCGACGTTATGATTGCGACACATTTAAGCATTGACACATGAAACGCATACTTTTTGTCTGCCACGGCAACATCTGCCGCAGTGTGACGGCGGAGTTCGTTTTCCGCCGCATGGCCGAGGAGGCGGGAGTTGGGCACCTGTTCGAGGTGGACTCCGCCGCCACCAGCCGCGAGGAAATCGGCAACCCCATCTACCCCATGGCCCTGCGCACCCTCGAGGCGCACGGCATACACGGCGCCCGCCACGCTGCCCGGCAAGTGACACGCCAAGACTATGACCACTACGACCACCTGGTGCTGATGGACAGAGAGAACCTGTATGGCATCCGTCGCATCATTCCCGACGACCCGGAAGGGAAAATCAGCCTGCTGCTGGACCACACTCCTGCGTCGGACAAAGCACACCACAACCGCGATGTGGCCGACCCGTGGTACACCCGCAACTTCGATGCCGCCTGGGAGGACATCACCGTGGGCTGCCGCGCCTTATTACAGCAAATGTGTTGAATGTGTCAGCCACCCCGACTAACGAATTAACGAATTAACGAATTCCCAACTCATCATGATATACGAGTTAGACCCGCACTATCCCGGCTTTCCCAACCCCGAGGAGTCGGAGCCCGACGGCCTGATAGCCATCGGGGGCGACCTGTCGCCCGAACGGCTCATCAATGCCTATTGCTGCGGGATATTCCCCTGGTACGATGATAGCGAGCCGATACTGTGGTGGTCGTTAGACCCCCGCATGGTGCTGTTCCCCGACGAGTTCCGCTATAGCAAGAGTCTGCATCGCGTGGTGCAGTCGGGCAAGTACGAGGTGAGAATCGACACCCGTTTTGAGGAGGTCATGCGCAGTTGTGGCAACGTGGACCGCACGGCACAAGGACAGAGTGGCACCTGGATTACCGAGGAGATGGTTTCAGCCTACGTATGTCTGCACAGGTTGGGGCTTGCCCACTCGTTCGAGACCTATTACCAAGGGCAGCTTGTCGGCGGGCTTTACGGGGTGAGCCTGGGGCCTTTCTTCTTCGGCGAGTCGATGTTCCACACCATGACGGATGCCTCGAAGGTGGCCTTTGTGCGGCTCGTGGAGTTCTGCCGGGCGCACTATTTCCGCCTTATCGACGCCCAGCAGGAGACGCCCCATCTTGCCAGCCTCGGCGCCCGTCCCATCCCCCGCAGCGAATACCTCATGGAGTTGAACGCCATCCGTGGCGACAACACCCTGCAAGGCAACTGGGGAGAATATCGAAAAAGTTAATGATGTTTAAAACGATTCAAGGAATAGAAAAAAAGATGTATCTTTGCACACTGAAATCAAGTACTTGTTTAAACTAATCATTTATTATTCAAAAAAATTAAAAAAAAATGAACCTTCAAAAAACGCTAAAATGCCATAGTGGCATACGAAAAAAAACAATTTTTGTTTCGTTATTATGCACTCTTTTCATCTTTGCAGAAACATCATGCAACAAAGATTCAAATATCACTTTGAACAATTCTTCCAATTCATCGCAACCATGCAAAAGCACAGGAAACAATTCAACGATGGAAATAGCCTATTACACACAGAATGGTGTGGAAGCCTCTTTCATGTTCAATCTTGACAGTTTTGAGATTCAATTTAGACCTAAAATACAAAACAACATAGGCGATGACTATATTTATGAGGACATTGCCATTTTTGACGATTATCCGTACAACCTGAACAATCCCGCATATCTTAAAATTGCTGTATTTAAAATTTCAGAAGGGGCTTCCCTGAATATTTTCTATGATATTGACAAAATAAACACTAATGACACTATAAAATACATTACAGCATTACCTGGACAGGAGGGATGTACATGGACTTTTGTGACTTGTAAGGGGACGAACTGTTATGCCAACCAGGATCACACAGAAAGTGGCTGCAAAAGGGATGGAAAAAACTGCACTCCTTGTGTTAATTCTGATGGAACTTGTGAACGAACAGAGACTCCTGCCATGCAGGCCATCGGAACTGCTATTGGTACAATTGCCTCCGCTATCATCGCCGCAATTGCAAGTTCAACAAAAAAATAGAAGCAAACACTGATGTTATTTTCCAACAAATCATGAAATTAAATAACCTATCAATAGGATTGCCTTCGACACGGAAGGCAATCCTATTTCTCGTCTTGCTGGGTGGAGTTTATTATACATCTGCCCAAACATCTTCCCGCAGCAATCGCAAAGGATGGCTGAAAGCCACCGTGTTTTGGCAAACAGAAATACGACAACCTTTTCAAGTCAACCCAGCTTTCACTCTGTATTACTCCCATACACCTCTCAATACAACAGATGGCATTAACAAATCTGACTGGAAAATCGTAAGAATCAATGATTCAGTATATGTCAAAGATGTCAGTGTCGAGTACCTGATGAGCGAAAACAACCTCGTCTGTGTGGATTCTATCGATAGAAACTACATAGAAAGTGAACGCGGCGCAAGTTTCTATGACGATTTCTATAGCCAGGTATTCCAAGGCAATTTAGAGAATATTAAGAACCTCATCTTCCCAAACAACAAACCACAAAATGCCACAGCATTCAGATACATCTACGACACCACAATAAACGACATTGCATACAAGATACTGCAAAGGATAAGCCTGAAATACTTTTACAACCAAGAGACAAAAAAGTTTGACATACCTAACGAACTGCAGATTGATTATTACTACAACACCGCATCCAAAAGGCTTGAGTATATCAAAGAAACACCCACCTCACGGAAAAGGAACCGTGCATGGCCTGAGGAATATTATGTAAACTACTATTTTGATGCCGACACAACAGGATGGTACACAACGTTTGACCGCTCCAGTCCAAGGTATGCCCCATACTCACAAGGAACCGACTCGGAGCCTGTCGGGTACAGCACGCTATCCATGCAAGGGAATGAGAGTCTGACGGACAGTGTGAAGAAATTCCCTATCGTCTCACTCTCCAACGACACCACCAATATAGCGAAACAAGACGGCTGGATATTGCTTGACTTCTGGTTCTCGGGATGCACAGGATGCATCAAATGGTTTCACACATTGGGCAAAGAGAAAGAGACGTTGGGATATAGGATACTTGAACAGAATGGGATCAAAATCATGTGCATCAACTGTCTGTCGGACAATGTCAACTACCTTAGCCAGAAAGCAAATGACAGCAGGAGCCAAATACCCGACATCATGTATCATGCCAAAGGGATAGGCAAGATACTCGACATGCATGTGATGCCACAATACTACCTTATTTCTCCCGACAAGCAGATAGTTTACAAATCCCATGACCTTGGAGACTATTCCGAACTGCTACAGGCCAAAACAGAATATGAAAAGAAACTACAATGAAAAATTTTCTTATCATTTTTATAGCTTTCTTTTGCAGCCTGTCCTCATTTGCTCAAAATAACACTAAAAATCGAGAGCACAGATATATTTTACAAAGACACTTCATACATTTGACACGATTCCATTGGGGAAAGGTGATACATGTATCTTTCAATACAAAAACACGGGACTTGCACCGCTTATTGTCTCTGAAGTCAAAGCCTCATGTGGATGCACTTCACCTATTTGGAGCAGTAAACCATTATTGCCCGGACGATGGGGAAACATAAAAATAGTATACTATGGACACCAAAAAGGACATTTCAGAAAAACAATTGTGGTTAGGTCTAATGCAGAAAACGCGCCAAACACCATTCTACAGATTCAAGGATTTATCATAGACCGAGACCCCTCCCCCAAAAAAGGCACTAAGTATAAATAAACGTAGGTGGCAATAAAAAACAGTGGGAGCCAAACTATGGCTCCCACTGTTTTTTTATTGTGTGTTACCATCTTCCGTAATGGATGCGGGCAGGGTCCCACTTGTCTTTGGGCTGCTCGTCGCCGGCGGGGTAGCCGATGGGCACCACGCTGTAAGGCACCACGGTGGCGGGAAGGCCAAGCGCCTGTTTGACGGGGGCCATGCGGTCGACGTAGGGATAGCAGGCCGTCCAGCAGGCACCCAGGCCGTAAGCCTCGGCAGCAAGGAGCAGGTTCTCGGTGACGGCACCCATGTCGTCGCGCCAAATGCCGTTGGGCTGTTGCACGGCGGGGGCATCGGGATTGTCGCGCGGAGGACGCACCACGGTCGTGTCGGCACACAACACCACTATCGCAGCCGACTGCTTGAACATCGTCATGTTGTGGTTGTCGCCGAAAATCTCGTCGTAGCAGCTTGTGTCGTTCAACACCACAAAGCTCCACGGCTGGATATTCCTGCCCGAAGGGGCTGCCATGGCGGCACGCAACAGGTTCTCCATCACCGCGGCGGGGATGGTGTCGGCGGTGTAGGAGCGGACGCTCTTACGGCTCAAGATGTTGGCCATCACCACCTCGGCGGGGTCAGCGGCCACGGGTTGGGGTTCGGTCTGGCAGGCTGCGGCCAACAGGGCGACAGCAGCCAATGAAAGGATTGTTTTCTTCATAACTCAGATATTGATGGGTTAAAACTTCTAACGCAGGCACTGCAGATAGCGGTGGATGGTCTCTTCAATGCCCAGGTAGAGGGCATCGCTGATGATGGCGTGGCCGATGGAGACCTCGTCGAGCCAGGGTATCTGCTGGTGGAAATACTGGAGGTTCTCCAACGAGAGGTCGTGCCCGGCATTAAGCCCCAAGCCACAATCGCGTGCCACAGTGGCAGCCTTGAGGTATGGGGCTATGGCCTTGGCCCTGTCGGCAGGATACTGGCGGGCATAGGCCTCGGTGTAGAGCTCCACGCGGTCGGTACCCGTGCGTGCAGCCATCTCTATCATCTCCGGCACGGGGTCGATAAAGATGCTCACACGGATGCCGCAGGCCTTGAACTCGGCCACCATCTCATGCAGGAAAGCCTGGTTCTTCACGGTGTCCCAGCCTGCATTGCTGGTCAGCACGTTCTCGGCATCGGGCACCAGCGTCACCTGAGCGGGTTTGATCTCTTTGACTAGCTCCACAAAGCGGGGCACGGGATTGCCCTCGATGTTGAACTCGGTAGTGAGCACCGGCTTCAAGTCGTACACATCCTTGTAGCGGATATGCCGCTCGTCGGGACGGGGATGGACGGTAATGCCTTCCGCGCCAAACTGCTCACAGTCCAGCGCGAACTTGACCACATCCGGCACATGGCCCCCGCGCGCATTGCGCAGGGTGGCCACTTTGTTGATGTTTACACTTAGTTTTGTCATTTTGTAATAATGCTTTAATGTGTGAATGCGTGAATGTTTGATTGTTTGAATGTTTGATTGTTTGAATGGCTGGCGCGTCTTCATTACTCAGACAATCAAACAATCAAGCAATCAACCCTTATCACTGTCTCGTTTGGGATTGCGCGGAAACCAGCCTTTCCTCACTCGCTCGCGCTGCTTGAACAGCTCGATGATTGACCACAGGCTTGAGAACCCCGCCACACCGAGCAAGGCGGCAATCACCACACCGTCGACAAACAGCGACGCCACCAAACATCCCAGCCCAAACAGCAGAAACAGCCACCAGCATCGCACACCCCAGTGGTATTCAGCCTTAATAACGATTGGGTGGAACACCCCAATGCATAGGAACGCCGACACCCCGATGATTAGTCCTGTGAGATTCATATTCCATTCATGCAATTATAGCCCGAACTCTTTGCGGATAGGTTCAACATAGTCCAGCTTCTCCCAGGCAAAGAAGTCGACGGTTTTGGTGTAGGCTTTGCCACAAGGCTCGTACATGGTCACCTCGGCAGTGTAGGGGTCGCGCCCGATATGGCCGTAGGCGGCGGTGGGGGCATAGATGGGGTTCTTCAGGCCGAAGCGTTCAATGATGGCATACGGACGCATGTCGAACAGGTGGCCGATATGCTGGGCAATCTCGCCGTCGGTCATCTGGACGTGTGCCGTGCCGTAGGTGTTGACATACAGACCCACCGGCTCGGCCACGCCGATGGCGTAGGCCACCTGCACCAGCACCTCGTCGCACACGCCTGCCGCCACCATGTTCTTGGCGATGTGGCGGGTGGCGTAGGCTGCCGAGCGGTCGACCTTGGAGGGGTCTTTGCCGCTGAAGGCACCGCCGCCATGGGCACCGCGCCCGCCGTAGGTGTCGACGATAATCTTGCGTCCCGTCAATCCGGTGTCGCCGTGCGGACCGCCTATCACAAATTTGCCCGTGGGATTGACAAACAGTTTGTAGTCCTCCCCGGCAAAGAGGGCACGGTTCTCGTCGCTCAGACGTGCCAGCACACGCGGGATAAGGATTTCCTTTACATCCGTGCGGATGCGTTTCAGCATGGCCTTCTCCTCGTCGAACTCTTCGTGCTGCGTGGAGATGACAATAGCCTCGATGCGCTGGGGCTTCCCCTCGTCGCTGTACTGGACGGTTATCTGGCTCTTGGCGTCGGGACGCAGGTAACGCATCTGTTTCCCCTCCTTGCGGATGCGGGTAAGCTCCTGCAGGAAGATATGCGCCAAGGTGATGGGCAGCGGCATCAACTCGGGTGTCTCGTTGCAGGCATAGCCGAACATCATGCCCTGGTCGCCTGCGCCTTGCTCCTCGGCTTTGGCACGGCTTACGCCCTGATTGATGTCGCCGCTTTGCCCGTGGATGGTGGAAAGCACCCCGCACGAGTTGGCCTCGAACATATACTCGCCCTTGGTGTAGCCAATGCGGCGGATGACATCGCGCACGGTGTCCTGTATCTCGACATACCCGTCGCAGGTCACCTCACCGCTGACCACCACAAGGCCAGTGGTCACCAATGTCTCGCAGGCCACATGGCTGTCGGGGTCGCGACGTAGGAACTCGTCCAACAGCGAGTCCGAAATCTGGTCGGCCACCTTGTCGGGATGGCCCTCGCTTACTGATTCAGATGTGAAAAAATAGCTCATAGTTCTCTGCCCGGTGTCCGGGCTCACATTAAATAGTTTAAATAATAAATTTTGCCCTTAGGGGCACACTGACAAAGGGAACGGAAAGGCGTGATTGTTAGGTGTGAAAATCATGTGTTTAGCATTATTTTTCAGTGGTTGCAATCATTACAAATCTATCCACTTTGCGGGTGCAAAGATACAACTATTTTTCCACACAGCAAGAAAAAGTTTCATGCCATGTCAAGAAAAAGTTGTACCTTTGCATTTTGGAATTATCTACAAACTCATTGAAGCATGTCAGACACGAACACTGCAACAAGGACACCTGTCCATACCAACGAAACACTAATAAACCTGCGCAAAAAAGCAACGGAGTTAGCCATTCAATCCGAGAACGAGGAACTGCTGGCTGAAGTTGTTGCAATGCTTAGTGGTATCAAGCTACCTTGCACATACACCCATGAGGAGTTTGCCAACGTCCTTCATGAGGCCGAAGCCGACTATGAGAAAAGGCAGTGTGTAAGCCACGAACAATTGTTTGCACAGTATGGACTATAGCATCTTTTGGACGCGTCGCGCCTCTGTTGTTACGGATTTGCAATCCGTAACGTATTGTATCTTAATTTAAAGCGGATTGCAAATCCTTATAATCTGTTGTGGCGGATTGCAAATCCGCCACAACGGGGCCGGCAAAAATCTGTCAAGCGATTTCAGGAAAACACACTACGGGAGTCCCTGATTCATCGGCCTTTCTTTTCTATTTACTTTCTATTTATTTTCTACATTGTTTCTAAGAGAGAAAATAAACACAAATAGACCATTAGAATCCTATGGGGTATAATTTGGGAGGTGTATGTCGCTGGTTATTAAATGGAAACCACTACGGAATGAATGATTGTCAACCATAAAACAAGCGTCCTCCTTCCCTGTTGGCGGGGAAGGAGGACGCGTTAAATCCAAATCGGTCATTAGGACGGTTTGCAATTCCTCGCACAACTTCAACACCACTACAAAACTATGGCAGATGCACCCTAAAGCCGCATCTGCCATAACTATATTGTAAAACATCAATTGCTAAAACAAACTCACGATTGCGTCGGACTCCAAATCCTCCGATATTGAAAATCCATGTGGTATTTTATGTGGCATACTGGACATTCCCGAAAATTGTTTCCGGATTCATCACTTATTTCCATAATGGGACCGCCGCATTTTGGGCAATAATAGAGTCCTTTATCATTATGGCCTTGTCCGCGTTTTCCCTGGATTCTTATAGGTACAGGCCGGTTTTCCAATATATATCTCTGTGCCAGCCGCTCATATAGGTCATCATCACAACATGCAAGGCATTCTGGACAGATGTACCATTCATTTGGGCATTGTTTAGTATCTCGTGAGTCTATCAAACCATTCTTGCACCTGTAACAGTAGTTAAGATAAACAGGATTTTCCCTATCCGCACATATTGGGTTTATACATTCGTAGTAGTTATGCATATCGAAACCTGATGTACGCTCAGGGAACAACATGTGGCCACAGGCTTCACATTTCAATCGTCGAAATTTCTTCATCACCTTATTTGCGATAGCAACAAATTGCCTAACAGAAAGATCTGGTTCATATCCAGCATCAGTCTTATGCAATTTGGGATACCCCATGATTTCTGTAAGGTGGAATAACGTATAATTCATCCAATTATTCTCTTCTTCTAAGGTTTGTGCATCAAGGCTATTATGAAAACACTCTTTCCCTCTACACCAGAAATAGGGCAAACCAATTGCAGGATTAGTGGCATTTGACAATTCTGGAGAACAAAACAAAGCGAAACGGTCTCTCTGATTGTAGCGAGTCAAGAACTCACGCTGCGTAAATCCTTCATCTTTACCCATAGTACCTTTAAAATAGAACCGCTTTAACATATCAGAAAGCAAACCACGGTCATAAGGAATCTCAAAGTAACCGTCAGTGGTGATATCTGTATTAAGCTCCTTTGATAGCGAATCAATACATCTCTTCCTGACCTCCTGCGATTCTTTCTCTCCATATTCTTTGAGAGCGGGACTAAATTCGGTGCGTTCCGGATTCCCCCAGAGTTCTAAAAGTACGGCCTGCTTGTCTTCTTTCAAGTAACCAAAAACATCAAACTTAAGTCCGACAAGAGCACCTTGCTGAGGAAATATCCTCATTCTCAAGGTATCGGAAAACTCTTGAATTAAATAGAGGTCAAAGTTACCATCTAGTTCTTGCCGATTATATGAGTTAACAAGAAACTCTCCATCTTGAAGCTGCACGAACTTCTGAGGCAAACTCATAATGTACGATTTCAGCTTGCTGATAGAAAGATCATTGAGAGAAATGTTATACTCACTACTACGCTGAATACTATCGTCTTGCATATAGTCTCGTATATGCTTCATCTCTTCATCCCTTACAGTCCATCTGTCATTGTATTGTTGGTATCTAAAGCATTCTAAGGTAAAAGAAAACTTTTGGCCACTCTTAGTGTCACAACATTCTCGTTGTTTTCTGCAATTATCGAAAATATCATCTGGAATTTTAGAACCATCACCGTAACAGCAAATAGGGTATTCTTGTCTGCGTGCATATTTGTCCATTAAGCAAACAAGAGCTTCTCTCAAATGTTCATCTGTCATCAAGCCTTCATTTAATTTGCGAATGAGCGCATAATCTATGAAACCCTTAAATCTGCTATTGAACACAGCTCCACCTTTACATATGGGAATTAAGTGTTGGAGTCCAAAATCAATGGCTGGGTGAGCAATGTCGCAGCGAGTCATTGCAAAATCCATGACACCCCCGAATGTTTGGAAGGAATTCCCGTTTGAATTATTAAGGGCAATAAGCGTGTCACATAAAAGTGGAACAGTGAGATCAACAGGCTCACATGGACGTTCAATGCAATATCTATACCGTATAAAATCGCCATACCTACTATCCTTGATTTCCTTGATGATGTCAATATCAAAAGATGTGTAATTATTCCTTATATCATGGAAATATCTTTTCACAATTTGCATACGGAGTTTTTCTGGAAGCAATGGAGATACCTCCACAATTGGAGTGTAGTCATCGAGCTGATAATTTCCATTTAACCAGAAATATAATTGCATTAAAGGATTAAGCAAGACATCTTCTTCAATTTTGACCAACAGCCCACTATTGCTAAATATTTTATCAACAATAGTATAAAGATTCAGCGAATCATAATTCGGACTTCTCTGATTAAGATACTGATCTGATTCGACGCAAAAGCAATTATATGCTTGTCTAATAATGTCAGGCGAGTAAACATTGTAATTTCCGTTACAGGTAGTTAGAACATCCCGTAAAACTTGTTGTTTGTTATATGATAGAACTCTCCCAAATTTCTGAAATTCTCTAACAAGGGAAGGTATTGTAGATTTATGATAGCGCGACAATGCAGAAATAAGAGTAGTCTTATCCCACGACAACTTGTCCAATGCCCATAGAAGTTCCATGAAAGCATACTTATCTTCTTGGCTTTGGGTGCGATATATAAAGCAGTTAATGATAGTGACCCAATCGTCTACAATAGTTGGATTTACACAATGGAAATTGATGGCAATAACGTTTGGATAATTATTTCCATTATCATCCACAAATCTATCCTGACATCCATCTAAAATACATAGTGCATATCCCAAGTCTCGATTAGCAAATTCTTGTTCTGTTACACTAATATTCAGGCCACTATCTATAGATTTCCAAGCAGAATAGTCTATCTTATTTCCGTTGCTGTAAGAATGCACATCTTCAAAGAATTTTAGAAAGAATACTGGGTTCTTTCCAAGTTCCTCATACCTTGCCCTATCAGCCTTATTAATATACACAGTTGTTTCCATATTAATCTTGACTCAAACCCATTGTAATAGGTTTATATAAAACTACTTAAAAATAATTAATACAACATTGAACATCATCATGTTTCACAATTAAAACTAAACGATGGAACTTGGCATCTTTACCTCACTTATAAAGCCTTAATTGATAGGTTTTGATGTTTTATGCCTACTCTTGGATGCAGTTTTCGGCTTCCCTGCTTTACTGGGCCAGAAGTCTTGTTCGTGAAGTAAGGGGCATGAAGAAAGGCGTGATTCTTTCGTCAAAACTGCCTTATTTGTATTGAGGGTGTCTGGTATTACCCATGCGATAAATAAGTGATACGAAAATCCACGCCCCTGACGTGAACCTTACGCATTCTTATTCTCATCGCGATTAAGTTTACCAGACTTCTCAATACGGGAACAAGAGCGTCAAGCTCAATGTTTTATATTATACTGTTTTATATATTACATCTTAATAATGTTTTTGCTTATCAGATGCAAAGATACAACTTTTTCTCCATTCCGCAAGAATTTATTGCCACGGGCGGTGCATTTGGGTTGAACTGATGGTGGTTTTTGTGTGTTGATGTATTGCTACAAAGAGGTTTGGAAAACGCAAGTTCAACGCTCGTTCTATATCCATTCAGTATAGAACGAGCGTTGAACGGTTGAAGGGCGGTTGTTCCACACTTGTTTTACACTTTTATGGTGCAGAACAAGTGTGGAAACAACAGGGGTTGGGTGGCGGTAGGCGGGGCATAGCCAAAACAAGGCACCATCTTGGATTCGCAAATCCAAGACGGTGCGGGATAGTGTATCAGCGGTTGCGGGGAACCGCGTTGTAGTTTGTTTTGCAGTTTGTCAGGCAATCGGCGGACGGTCAATCGCGGTGGTCGCGGCCGAAGAGCCACCTGCTGAGGACGGTTAGTCTCTTCGGTCGCGGCCAAAGAGCTGGCCGATCCACTGGCGGTTGAGGCGGGCGATGTTCTGCCGTTTGATTTCCTTGGGACATTCAGCCTCGCAGGCGTAGGTGTTGGTGCAGGATCCGAAGCCGAGTTCATCCATCTTCATGACCATCTTCCTGACGCGGTCGGCGGCCTCGACTTTGCCTTGCGGGAGCAGGGCAAGGTGGCTGACCTTGGCACCGACAAAGAGCATGGCGCTGGCGTTCTTGCAGGCGGCCACGCAGGCACCGCAGCCGATGCAGGCGGCGGCATCCATGGCTTGGTCGGCCTTGTGCTTGGGGATGGGGATGGTGTTGGCGTCGGGAACGCCACCGGTGGTGGTGCTGATGTAGCCTCCGGCCTGGATGATTTTGTCGAAGGCGGTGCGGTCGACGACAAGGTCGCGGATGACGGGGAAGGGCTTGGCGCGCCAGGGCTCAATCCAAATCTCGTCGCCGTCGTGGAACTTGCGCATGTGGAGCTGGCAGGTGGTGACACCGTCGTCGTTGCCGTGGGGACGGCCATTGATATATAGGCCGCACATGCCGCAGATGCCTTCGCGGCAGTCGTTGTCGAAACAGACGGGATGGGATATGCGGTCATTGACAAGCTGTTCGTTGAGGATGTCGAGCATCTCAAGGAAAGAACAATCGGGCGATATATTGTCGAGATGGTAAGTCTCGAAATGGCCTTTGGCGCGGGCATTCTCCTGCCGCCAGATATGTAATGTGAATTTCATGGCTTATTTATAATTACGTTTTGCTATCTTGATGTGTTCGTAGTTGAGAGGCTCTTTGGTCATCGTCTCGGTGACGTCGTGGCCTTGGTACTCCCAAGCGGCGACATACATGAAGTTCTCGTCGTCGCGCTGGGTCTCGCCGTCCTCGGTCTGGTGTTCGGTACGGAAGTGGCCGCCGCAGGACTCCTCGCGGTGCATGGCATCGGTGATGATGAGGCGTGCCAGCTCGAAGTAGTCGGCCAAACGGTAGGCCTTCTCCAACTCGGGGTTGAACTCGTCGGTGGAGCCGGGGATAAAGACCTCTTTCCAGAACTCGGCTTCGAGGTCGGCAACCAGACGCTGGGCGGTGGTGAGGCTCTCGGTGTTGCGGGCCATGCCTACATACTCCCACATTATGCGGCCCAAGGCCTTGTGGAAATGGTCGACGGAATGGGACTGGTCGGACTTGTCGGACTTGATGTTGAGGAGGGTCTGGAGTCGCTCACGGACGGCCAGCTCGGCTTGGTCGAACTCGGGGGTCTTGTCGGAGATTTTGCCCACATAGATTTGGTCGGCCAGGTAGTTCTGCATGGTGTAGGGCAGGACGAAGTAGCCGTCGGCCAGGCCCTGCATCAGGGCGGAGGCACCGAGACGGTTGGCACCGTGGTCGGAGAAGTTGGCCTCGCCAGCGGCGAAGAGGCCGGGGATGGTGGTCTGCAGCTCGTAGTCCACCCAGAGACCACCCATGGTGTAGTGGATGGCGGGATAAATCATCATGGGATTCTCGTAGGGGTCGACATCGACAATCTTCTGGTACATCTGGAAGAGGTTGCCGTATTTCTGCTCCACCACATCGCGGCCGAGACGCTGGATGGCATCGGCAAAGTCGAGGTAGACGGCTAGACCTGTGGGGCCGACGCCGTAGCCGGCATCGCAACGCTCCTTGGCGGCACGGGAGGCCACATCGCGGGGCACCAGGTTGCCGAAGGCGGGATAGCGACGCTCCAGATAGTAGTCGCGGTCTTCTTCGGGAATGTCGTTGGGGCCTTTCTCGCCACGGCGGATGGCTTCAGCGTCTTCCTTCTTCTTGGGCACCCAGATACGGCCATCGTTGCGGAGGCTCTCGCTCATGAGGGTGAGCTTGGACTGGTAGTCGCCGTGGACGGGGATGCAGGTGGGGTGAATCTGAACGTAGCAGGGGTTGGCGAAGGCGGCGCCTTTCTTATGGCAGACCCAGGCGGCGGAGCCGTTGCTGTTCATGGCATTGGTGGAGAGGTAGTAGATATTGCCATAACCACCGGTAGCCAGCACGACGGCATGGGCGGCATAGCGCTCGAGGTCGCCGGTGACGAGGTTGCGGGCGATGATGCCGCGAGCGCGGCCATCGACAACAACGAGTTCCATCATCTCGTGGCGTTCGTGCAGTTTGACACTGCCGCGGGCAATCTCACGGCTCAGCGCACCGTAGGCGCCGAGGAGGAGCTGCTGGCCGGTTTGGCCGCGGGCGTAGAAGGTGCGGCTGACCTGTGCGCCACCGAAGGAGCGGTTGTCGAGCAGTCCGCCATAGTCGCGGGCAAAGGGGACGCCCTGTGCCACACACTGGTCAATGATGGCACCGCTGACCTCGGCCAGACGGTAGACGTTGGCCTCGCGGGCGCGGTAGTCGCCACCCTTGATGGTGTCGCGGAACAGACGCTCGACGCTGTCGCCGTCGTTCTGATAGTTCTTGGCGGCATTGATGCCACCCTGTGCAGCGATGGAGTGGGCACGGCGAGGGGAATCCTGAATGCAGAAGATGTCCACATTGAAGCCCATGGCACCGAGGGAAGCGGCTGCGGAGGCACCGGCAAGGCCTGTTCCCACCACGATGATATTAATCTTACGCTTGTTGGCGGGATTGACAAGCTTCTGACTGGCTTTGTAGTTGGTCCATTTTTCGGAAAGAGGACCTTCAGGTATTTTAGAGTCTAAAATCATTCTTGTTTACTGTTAAAGGATGAACAATATCGATTACAGGCCGAGGTAGACCAAAATGACCACGGCAGCGAACATGAGGCACACCACCCAGGCATAAATCTGTCCGAGGATGTCGATGGCCTTGGCATACTTGTAGTTGTTCAGGCCGAGGGTCTGGAATGCCGAGGGGAAAGCGTGGCGCATGTGGATGAAGAGCACCACGAAGGTGATGAGGTAAAGGATCACCATGATTGGGTTCTGGAAGAGTTCTCGCACCATGTAGTAGAAGTCGGGCTCGGGGTCGCTGTCGGGCAATGCCTCGCGGAGGGTTTTCCGCTCGTCGTAGGTAAGGTGGCGTATCCACTTGCCATCCGCGGTGATATTGTCTTCGGCGTATGCACGCTGCACAATATCCAACACGGCAGCCTTGCTGCGGAGATGAGCAATATACTCTTCGGTCTCGGCGGCGTCCTCGTTCTCGTCGGTGAGCGTGGCGGAACGCTCCTCGAGCTGGTTGATAAACTCGTCGAGCGAGATTTCCATCTGGTCGGCAAGCTGTGCCCACTGCATCATCTCTTCGTCCTGCAGATTCTCGGTCTTGACCATGTATTCACCTTTCACCCAGCCCAATTTGACAAAATAGAACTGACAGAAGTGCATGACGAGGAAACTGAAGATAAGGATGCCGGTCCACATCATCAGCTTGGAGCCGGGATGGGTCTTGCTTTTGCCTTCCTGATGGTAACGCACAGGACGGGCCAGACGGTTGGTAATCCAGAGCCACACAGTGAAGCAGATGTGCAGTGCGATGAAACCGAGCAGCACTATCTCAAAGACCTTCACGATGTAGTTGGTTCCCATAAAATGGCAGAATGCGCTGTACCAGACACCGTCGTCGTGCCGCAGGACCAGCAGGTTGGCACTGGCGTGGAACAGCAAGAAGATGAGCAGGAATCCGCCCAACAGGGCGACACATATCTTCTTGGAGATGGAATGGATTTTGGGTAAATTCATATTTCTTAAATGTGTTAATTATTGAACGTGTTAATGTGTTAGTGACTTTATTTACCGTCAAGGGACACTTGTTATTTTTTACCGGCAGGGGCACCGCCGCCGAAATCGTCGTACAGGATGTTTTCGGGTGCCACGCCCAGGTTGTCCAGCATATTGACCACCGCCGAACTCATGGGTCCCGGTCCGCACATGTAGTACTCGATATCCTCGGGGGCGGGATGGTCCTTGAGGTAAGTGTCGTACATGACGTTGTGCACGAAGCCGGCGGTATAGGGCACGCCAGCAGCATCGGCAGCGGGGTCGGGACGGTCGAGCGCCAGATGAAAATGGAAGTTGGGGAAATCACGTTCCAACTGGTGGAAGTCGTCGAGATAGAACACCTCGTTCAGCGCACGGGCACCATAGAAGTAGTGCATGGCGCGGTCGGTAGTGTGCAGCGTGCGGGTCATGTGCATAATCTGGGCACGCAGCGGGGCCATACCGGCACCACCGCCAACCCATATCATCTCGGGCTTGTCCACCATGTCGGCAGGGTGCTCCTTGACATGGAACTCGCCGTAAGGACCGGACATGATGACCTTGTCGCCCGGCTTGAGCGAGAAGATATAGGACGAAGCGATGCCGGGATTGACATCCATAAAGCCCGAGCGGTCGGGTTTGAATGGGGGCGTGGCGATACGCACGGTAAGCATGAACACGTCGCCCTCGTCGGGGTAGTTGGCCATGGAATAGGCACGCACCGTAGGCTCGGTGTTCACACAACGCAGCGAGAACATATTGAATTTCTCCCATGCCGGCACATACTCCTCCCCTATCAAGCCGCGGTCGTAATCGGCATAACTGATGTTGAACTTGGGAATCTTAATCTGGGCATACGAGCCGGGGGCGAAATCCATGTGCTCGCCTGGAGGCAGCTGCACCTTGAACTCTTTGATAAAGGTAGCCACATTGCGGTTGGAAATCACCGTACACTCATATTCCTTGATGCTGAGAATAGACTGCGGCACGGCAATCTTGAGATCCTCTTTCACCTTCACCTGGCAACCCAGGCGCCAGTGGTCCTGTATCTGTTTGCGAGTGAAGAAACCCACCTCTGTCGGGAGGATGGATCCGCCGCCTTCAAGCACACGGCATTTGCACTGCCCGCACGAGCCTTTGCCGCCACATGCCGAGGGCAGATAAATCTTCTGCTCGGCAAGCGTGGAGATGAGTGTGTTGCCCGTGGGTACGGTCAGTTTCTTGTCGTCGTTGATGGTAATGGTGACGTTGCCCTGCGGTATAAGCTTGGCACGCAGAAAGAGCAGCAAAGCCACCAAGAGCAGGATAACGACAACGATGACAATTAGCGCGGTAAGTATTGTTGTAGCCATATCGATTGTTTGTATTTGTCCGGGTTATAGTTTAATACCCATAAAACTCATGAATGCCAGACCCATAAGGCCGGTGATGATAAACGTGATGCCCACTCCCTTCAATGCCGGTGGAATATGGCTGTAGCGCAGTTTCTCGCGGATGGCGGCAATGGCCACAATGGCCAGAAACCAGCCGATGCCGCTGCCCGCTGCAAAGCTGACAGCCTCGCCGAAGTTGTAGGCGCGTTCCTGCATGAAGAGCGAGCCGCTCATCACAGCACAGTTCACGGCGATAAGGGGGAGGAAGATACCCAGCGAGTTGTACAGCGCAGGCGACGTCTTCTCCACTATCATCTCCACCATCTGCACGATAGCGGCGATAACCGCTATGAACATGATGAGGCTGAGGAACGAGAGGTCGACCCCGGCCAACGAAGGGCTAATCCATGCCAAGGCTCCCGGAGCAAGAAAGTACTTGTTGACAAGCCAGTTGATAGGCACAGTGATAATCAACACAAAGGTGACTGCAATGCCCAGGCCCGCCGAGGTTTTCACCGTCTTCGACACTGCCAGATAGGAGCACATGCCCAGGAAGAAGGCGAAAATCATATTGTCTACAAAGATAGACTTGATGAAGATATTGATGTATTCCATGTTCTATAGTGCGGCGAAACACCGCGGGTATTAATTCTCTTGTAAATCTTTGTTGCGTGTACGTTGAATCCAGATAATTATGCCGACCAGGATAAGTGCCATCGGCGGCATAATCATCAGACCGTTGTTCTCGTAGCCGAAGTTGTAGAAGCCCAAGCTCTCCATGACAGGATACCCCCAGAGGCTACCACTGCCGAACAGCTCGCGCACAAACCCCAGGATAACGAGGATGATACTGTAGCCAAGGCCGTTGCCGATACCGTCGCATAGCGAGGGCAACGGGGGATTGCTCATGGCAAAGGCTTCCAGACGGCCCATCACAATGCAGTTGGTGATAATCAACCCCACAAAGACCGACAGCTGCTTGCTGACATCGTAGACGTAGGCCTTCAGCACCTGGTCGACAAGCACCACCAGCATCGACACCACCACCAGCTGGACGATGATGCGGATACGCGGCGGGATGGTATTGCGAAGCAGGGAGATGATTAGGTTGGCCAGGGCCACCACCACGGTGACCGAAATTGCCATCACCACAGCAGGCTTCAGCTGCGCCGTAACAGCCAGACAGGAACAGATACCCAGCACCTGTACGGTGACGGGATTGTTCTTGTTAAACGGCATCTTTATTAAGTCAAAATTCTTAGTGCTCATAGCTTTCTATTCTCCACTGGGGAGTTCAGTCCCCGCATTTGTTAGCATATATTCTTCATATCGCGACAGACAGGCTTCAAGCATAGCCGTCACGCCGTTGCTGGTCATTGTACCGCCCGAGATAGCATCCACTTCATGGAGCGAGCCGGGGTCGGCATGCTTCTTCAGCACGATGGGTACAAACCGGGTCATCAGCGAGTCGGTGCAGCTCTTGCCGACAAAACGCCGTGCAAAGGCATCTGTCGAAATCTCACCGCCCAGACCGGGGGTCTCCCCTTTGTGGTCGAAGACAGCTCCCTCAATCACCCAGTTTTCGTTGAAACAGATATATCCCCAAATGGGCCCCCAAAGACCTGTTCCACGCACAGGGATGATGCAGCTTGTCTCATACAGATAGGCGGGCAGACTGTCACGGTCCAGAATGTTCACCTCCTTGATATTGTCGGCATACAGCTGCTCGGCAGTCTGAGGGGTGGCGGCAATGCCGGCGGCTTTCAGTATCATCTGTTTCTTCTCCACGGCCTGGTTGCGTTCCTGCCGCGGCTTGAGACTGACCGACACCACCGAAAGGATAAGTGCCGTGACGGCGACAAGCACTGCCGAGTAGATAAACATATATCGGTTGCTAAAGGTTTTCATCTCACAACCTCCTTTCTTGTGTTTTCGACAGCGGAGCCTCTCCGCTCTCTTCTCTTGATATTCCTTGACACCACGCAGTGGTCAATCAGCGGGGCGAAGCAGTTCATCAGCAGGATGCTGAGCATCATTCCTTCGGGATAGGCAGGATTCAATACCCTCAGCAACACGGCGAAGACACCTATCAACAAACCGTATATCCATTTGCCTGCATTGGTCTGTGCCGAGGTGACGGGGTCGGTGGCCATAAACACTGCGCCGAAAGCAAATCCGCCCATCAAGTAGTGGTAGTAGAAAGGCAGCTGCATATAGCTGTTGGCACCGATAAGGTTGAACAGCAGTCCCATGATGCCACCGCCAAGTACCACACTCAGCATAATCCTCCAGCTGCCTATGCCGCTCACCAGCAGCACGATGGCACCCAGCAGGATGGCAATCACCGATGTCTCGCAGGTGCTGCCCGTCACGATGCCTATGAACATGTCGAGGGCGGTGTCCGAAGGCCACGAGCCTGCCGCCAGCTCACCCAGCGGTGTGGCTCCGGCAATGGCGTCGGTGCCCCACAGGTCGGCCGCTATCCACACACTGTCGCCCGACATGTGGGTGGGATAGCTGAAGAAGAGGAATGCCCTGGCCACCAGTGCGGGGTTGAGGAAATTCATTCCGCTGCCGCCGAACACCTCCTTGCCAATCACCACGGCAAAGGCCACAGCCAATGCCAGCTGCCACAGGGGCGTGGTCACCGGCACAATCATCGGGATAATCAACCCGGTCACCAGGTAGCCCTCGTTCACCTCGTGGTGACGTATCTGGGCAAACATAAACTCAATGCCCAAGCCCACCACGTAGCTCACCACTATCAAGGGCAGCATACGCAGGAATCCGAACCACAGGCAGTACCACCAGCTGGCGGCCGTGCCCAGTTCGTAGGGCCAGTCCATGGAGTTCAACGATGTCTGGAAACCGATATTCCACATACCGAACAGCAGTGCCGGCACCAAAGCGATGACCACGGTAATCATGGCACGCTTCATGTCGACGCCGTCGCGCACATGGCTTCCGCGCTTGGTCACGGTGTTGGGCGTGAAAGCGAACGTCTCAAAAGCCTCAAACGTGCTCTGCAGCCAGCCGAACTTGCCGCCGGCCACAAAGTCAGGCTTAATCTTATCAATAAAGCTTCTTAATTTGTCAAACATCACAAAGCCTCCTTTCTCAGCGTCTCCAAAGCCTGTCGGACAATGGGCTGTATATCCGTCTTCGACGGGTCGATATACTCACACAGGGCAAAATCCTCCGGCTCCACCTCGTAGATGCCCAGTTTCTCCATCAGCTCTATGTCGCCGATGATGCAGGCCTTGAGCAGCTGCAAGGGATAGATGTCGAAGGGGAACACCCGCTCGAAATTGCCTGTAAACACCAGCGGACGCACTCCGCCGTGCAGATTGGTGTCGAACTTGGGCCGCATAAACTCGGGCAGCATCTGATACAGACCGCCCATGCAGCGCGGCACGAAACCGCTCGCAAAAGTGCGCGAGAAGCTATGCTTGTTGAAGCCGGGCAACAGCCAGCCCATAAAGTCGTAGTAGTCGCCTTCGGGCAGGAATGTCAACAGGCTGTCGTAGGCTCCCAGATAGCCGTCGGGAGCAATCTGCTCACCGCTCAGCACGTTGCCGGACACCACGCGCACACCTTCAGCCTTCATCCCGCCGTCCAGCATGGGATAAGCCGGATTGAGCACCTGCGCCTCCACGATACTCTCCACACAGGCACCCGCTATCACGCGGTAGTAATGCGGATTCTTGGTCTGGGGGCCGGCCACGGCCACCATGCGCTCGGGATGATAGACACCCGTGTGCAGCCAGTCGCCCAGCACTGCAACATCCTGGGCAGTCATCGTCCACACTGTCTCGCCTTTGTTGATGGGACAGAGGCAGGCAATCTGTGTGCCCACATTCCCTGCGGGATGGGGTCCTTCAAAATACTGGACGCTGACCCGCTTCTGATGCGAAGCCACATGCTGCTCCACCACCTTGGCCAGTCGCTGCCCGGGACGGAACGTGACAAATACTGTGCCCTCGGTCAGCGAAGCCAATGCCTCAAGACCGTCGCACAGCTCGCGCTCTCTTCCCTGCAGGGCGAAATCGTAGTCCGGTGCCAGCGGGGCGCTGTCGAAGCAACTCACCACTATCGCCTTGGCCTTGCCGGCGGGGTTGGCCACCGTGCCGAACGGACGCTGGCGGAGCAGGCTCCACAGCCCGGCATCCAGCATACGCTGCTTCAAGTCGCCGTCCACAGCCACAGGTGCCTCGGCAGGCCGTTGCACCTGACTGCCGTCAGCCTTTACCACCACGGCCAGCAGCTTGCGTTTCTCGCCTCTTACCACAGCGCACACCTCCCCGTTGACGGGGGCGACAAAACGAAGGCTGACGTCATTCTTGTCGCAAAACAGTGCATCGCCTGCCGACACCTTGTCGCCTTCGGCCACCAACAGGCGGGGCACCAACCCCACATAGTCGGTAGGCTTCACGGCATAAAGGGCGATGTCGCGGGCATCGCTCACGCGACAGTCCGCCACACCCTCTATCGGCAAATCGAGGCCTTTCTTTATTTTTATCATATCAATACTAATTTAGTTCTCTATCCAAATAAAACGGTGCCACTTCCGTGCCCGCCGCTTTCCGGCCACAAGGGGCAAAACAGACGCCCTGCAGGCCGTTCCCACATAATTTCATCCTTGTACTCTTAGCAAGCCTGCCTTGCATCTCTTTACTCTATAAACCCTTGCACCCATACCTCAACACTATTCAGCGCTGCAAAGATAGCACTTTTTTTTCGAATATCATGAAAATATTAACAATAAAAACAATTCCCACCTCCCCGGCAATGGGTTCCGACACGCCACGTACACCCTCTGCCATGCCCCGAAACGTGGAGAGGAAACACCCGGGAAAAAGGCGCCAGGCAGCTGGTGTCACGTCCCCGGTCGGTCAAAAGGCAGATGGCTGTTCGCGTCAGCATGCGGGAAGGATTTCCCGGAAACACTTCGAAATAATCAACCAATTGAAAAAAAAGTTGTATTTTTGCAATTTCTAAACAGTAACAAAGGTGTCGAATGGAATGGGGCTGCCGATACAAAAGACACAAACCCCAAGTCCTTTGCCCTTTGCCGTAAATAAAGGATTATATGCATAATACAATACACCCATGAAAAAACTCACTCTGATAGCCATCATCTTGTTGCTGGGCGGCAACGCCAGCATCAGCGCACAGCATCTGGTCACCGGACTATTGAAAGGAAAGGACGGCCAGCCGGTGATGTACGCCAATGTTGCCATGCTGCGGGCGGACGACAGCACCTTTATCCGTGGTACCGTGACGGACCAGAAAGGCGTATACACCTTGAAGAACGACACCGTCGCCACCATCCTCCGATTCTCGGCCATGGGCTACGCCACCCTGTTCGTTGATGTTCCCAACACCCGCAACGGCGGCCCCACAGGGCTCGGCCAAATCGACATGGGCACCACCACACTGAGCGAGGGTGCCATGCTGCTTGACGTAGTAAAGATTGTGAGTGAGAAACCCATGTACGCTGTCGACGGCGAGAAGGACCTCTACAACGTGAGCGAGGACGCCAGCATTCAGACCGGCAACGCCAGCGACGCCCTGCAGAACGCCCCCGGCGTGGAGGTGGACGTGGAGGGTAATGTCACCCTCAACGGCTCGTCAGTGACAGTGTGGATCAACGACCGCCCATCGCACTTGGAGGGTGAGGCATTGAAACAATACATCAAAACGCTCCCGGCCAACAGCATCGACCGCATCGAGGTTATCCGCAACCCTTCGGCACGCTACGGCGGCAGCGGCCCGGTAGTGAACATCGTCACCAACCAGAAAATGCTGAAAAACTCCTTTATCAGTTTCGGCGCCAACGGTTCGTCGCGCCCCTCCATCTCCCCTTGGCTTTCATACGTCTACAGCAACGAGAAATTCCATATCAGTGCCTACGTCAGCTACAACGGCTCCAATATCTCCCGCAACAGTACCACATCAGGCACCATGCTGCACGACAACATGGACACCGCACGCAAATGGAGCTCCAACAGCCTCAACAAATCGTTTCACCACAATATGTGGATCAACCTCAACGCCAGCTACGAGTTTGACTCGATGAACAGCATCAGTGGCTGGTTCGGCTCCTACCCCAGCTGGAACAGCGAAGAGAGCAACGACACCACCATCCGCACCGACTACGACCTGCAAGGCACCCCCCACGACTTCAGCAGCATAAGCCATTCGCAAGAACTGAACCGCAACAGCGGTGGTTTCGGCGGGATGTGGTTCACACACAAATTCAACAACAAGGGACACCAATACTCCATCAACGCCAGCGGCAACTGGTGGGGATGGGGAGAAAAGAGCACCAGCTGGCAGCACTACACCTTTCAACCCCAAATGAGCTACGACCACCGCGTCAACAGCAACGACCTTAACGGCAACGGCTCTATTGGCTTCGACTACTCCCTCCCCTACAGCGAGCAGGGCGAAATATCCACCGGAGTGGACTTGAATATGAGTTTCGGCCATGAGCTCTATCTGCGCGACACCCTCGACGCCTCCGGCAACTACTATTGCGACATTCTGCGGTCCGACTCCAACTACTCCCGCGATCACTCTCTGGCGGCCTATGTCACATGGCAACGCAAATGGGGTGGCTTCACCCTTAAACTGGGCATGCGCGGAAACTTAGCCTACAGCTCCTCACGCCACGAAGGTCTGCCGCAATACGACACCGTCACCCACCCCCTCTCCGCCTCCCCCTCTATCCACATGAGCTACCGCACCAAGGACATGCACAACTTCAGCCTCAGCTACACCATGCGCACCTCCCACCCCTCAGCCGAAAGACTGAGCAAATACGAATCCTATGGCATCGAAAGCTTTTCAACCGGCAACCCGCTTCTCCAGCCCTCCCACTCCCACAATATCGATGCATCGTGGAGTAAATACTTCGACAAATTCGGTTCCGTGGGCATCTCAAGCTCCTACAGGGCTGAAAACAACCGATTCGGCAATCTCCCCGATGCCCGTTACGTCGCTTTCTTCGGCCGTGTAGTAAACTACTCCAAGCCCTACAACGTGGGCGACACCCGCAATGCCGACCTCAATTTCAACGTCATGTACCGCCCCTCGGGCTTCTTCAATGTGCGACTCAATGGCGGCGTGGCCTATCGCTGGTACCGGCTCCAGGTGAGGCCGGACGAATGGACCGAGAAGGGTATGCCCTCGTGGAATGTCCGCCTCAAAATATGGACCAAGCTGTGGGAGAAAGTAGAGCTCTTTGTCTCCGGCGACTACAGCAGCCGCTCCATCAGCCCATGGGGCCTGATGAATATCAGCGAACCTCGCAAAGGCATCAACCTCGGTGCCAGTGCCGACTTCTTCAACCGCAAACTCTCCCTCTACCTCAACTGCAACGACATCTTCAACTGGAACAACTGGGGCTCCTCCACGGACAATCCCTACTACAGCTCTACCTTCATTAACAAGTGGAACAGCCGCTACATCACCTTTGGCGCCACACTGCGCTTCGGCAAGATGGAGCTCGAAAGCCGTGCCAAGACCGGTGCCACCGAGGAATCGGTCGGTGAAGGACGGTAGTGAATGCGTTAATGTGTTAATTCGTTAATTCGTTAGTCGGATTAACACAATAACACATTCACACATTAACGCATTAACACAATAACACATTCACACATTAACGCATTAACGCATTCTTATAGCGTCTGCATCGAAACCACCTGTGCCTCTACTGCGGCTTCGGTTTCGTCGTCAAGATTCGGGAAGAGGTCGCGATGGATGCGTTCCTCCAACTGGTCGATGGAGCATGCGTAATGGCTCATGCTGTGGTGCTTGCCCTCGTTGGGCATCACGAACGCCAGGCCGACATATCCGCCTCCCTTCGGGATGACCACAGCCTTGAAGAAGGCATCGGGAACCCGCACACCCGCGTCGCCTATGATGCCATAGCGGCACGAGTCGAACACCGGGCCGCATACCACCCACACCCGGCCATACTTCTTTGCCCAACGGCGGATGGTATTCTCCAGCGTGTTCCAGTCGCCCCCGTTCAACTGGTGGTTCTGGGGACAGACATTGGTGAAGTAATGGCTCTCCCAGTAGCTACGCTCGCTCCAGCGCAGGTCGGCCTTGGGCGCCATGTGGCCCTTGTCCCAACCACTTCGGGAGTAATCCTCGCGCGAGGCCTGTCTGCCCTTGAGGTGAGGGTCGCGGCTGAAGTTAGAACTCTTCGATGAGTAATGCACCACCAGCTCGTCGGCGGTAAGCTCGTAGGCCACCCAGTCGGGCACAAGGGTAGTGTGATTGTACGATACGGTGAAACCGCTATACTCCACAATGTGTTCGGTATCGGCGTAGTCGGGGTACTCCAGCCGCTGAACGGCCACGGCAGTGTCGCCCACTGTTTGGGTGGCGCCACAGGTGGAGAGCAGTGTGGCCAACAAGGCCGAGAGAATGGTCACTTTCATTTGTATTTCACCACTATGGCCTCACTGATATTGATTACATAGTCGCCCAACTTCTCATACAGGGCGTACAGGCTGCTGTAGGCATTGCCTATGGCGAAGTCGTAGGTACCCTTCTTCAGTGCATTGAGGTGCTCCTCGCGCAGCTGGTCGCGATAGCGGTTGATGGCCTCTTCGGCCTCCTCGGCGGGAGCGATGTTGATGGCATCATAGTCCATCTTCAGGTTCTCGTCCATAATATCAAGGGCATGCTGCACCAGCTGGGTCATGTGGCTCAGATTGTCGTTCAGGTGCTGGTCGAAATGGACAGCCGTCTCGCGCTTGTTCTTGCGGGTGGCGGCAATCTGATAAATCGTGTCGCCGATACTCTCCAGATTATCCACCACGCAGAGCATGGCACTGATACGCAGGGAGCCCTGGTGCGAGAGGTCGCCCTCGGCTATGCGGGTCAGGTACTCGGCTATCTCCATCTCCATCTGGTCGGTGATGGCCTCGTATTTCTCAATCCGCTCCACAATGTTTTCAAACTCGTCGTCGTCCTTGGCCACACGCAGACCGGGCAGGAAGGTATACATGCGCAGCACACGCTTGGAGAACTCGGTGATTTCGCGCTCCGCCGCCTTCATGTTGATTTCGGCCGTGTTCATCCAACTGCTGATATACTTCAGTTTGTAGACATACTCCTCATCCTCGGGCTTCTCTTTCACCAGCCAGTTGACGATGCGGATAATCACAGGGATGAACCAAGCCAGAACAAAGGTGTTGACCACGTTGAAGAAAGTGTGGAAGAGCGACAATGCCAGTGGTATCGCACCCGGAGCGTAGCCCTCGGCACCCACAGGGGTGTAGGGATTGCTGCCGGCAATACCCTCGGTGATGTTGGCGATGAGCGACAAGATAGGTTGATAGACGATAAGCGTGAGCACCACACCCACCACATTGAACACCAGATGCGCCCTTGCGGCACGTTTACCGTTGGTGTTCGCCACCATCGCCGCAATGTTGGCCGTGATGGTTGTTCCGATGTTCTGACCCATCACCAACGCCACGGCGGCATCCAATCCAATCCAACCGTTGTAACACATCACCAGCGTGATGGCCATCATGGCCGCCGAGGCCTGCACCAGACAGGTCAGCAGCGCACCCACAACCACGAAGATAAGGATAGACCAGAAGCCGTAAGCCGACAGGCGTGCAAGTGTCTCCAAGAATTCGGGGTACTCCTCAAGATTGGGCATCGCCTGCTGCAGCAAGCCCATGCCCACCAGCAGCAACGCCAAACCGATGATGAACTCGCCAATGGAACGGAGCTTGTCGCGCTTGACGAACATAAACAGCAGCGCAATGGCACCCAAGAGCATGGGCAGGCTGAACGCACTGTCGCTCTCGCCGAGGCCGAAGAGCGTGATAATCCACGCCGTGACCGTGGTACCGATATTGGCGCCCATGATGACGGCGATGGCCCCGCCCAGCGTAAGCAGTCCGGCATTCACAAACGACACCACCATCACCGTGGTGGCCGACGACGACTGAATCACCGTCGTCACGGCGGCACCGGTCAGGATTCCACGGAACGGGCTGCCGGTCACCTTGCCCATGATGGCACGCATCTTGTTGCCGGCGAATTTTTGCAGGCCTTCGCTCATCAGCTTCATGCCGAAAAGGAACACCGCCAATGCTCCGGCAAAATTGATAATCACGATAAGAATATCGGAGAAACTCATCTGTATGTGGTGTTTATTTTTACATATAATATACTAACCATCAGGATAATGACTCACATCATCCCAAAAGGTATCGCACTGCAAAAATACATCCTTCCAGAAACACTCCTGTTGCGTTTCGGTTAAAAAATTGTTACGTTTTTGTTACCGTCCAGGCACCCCGCCATTCCGAATGACAGGATGCCCAGACAGCCAGACATCATGTTAATCCATACTCAAACAGAGCCATCTCCTCATTTAAACTTCACCGTCAGGGCCTCACTCACATTGATCACGTAATCGCCCAACTTCTCATACAGGGCATACAGGCTGCTGTAGGCGTTGCCTACACCGAACCCATACGCACCCCGCTTCAAAGCCTCGAGATGCTCGTTGCGCAGCTGGTCGCGCAGCTCGTTCACCTCGGTCTCAGCCTGCTCGGCCGGTGCGAGGTCTATGTGGCTGTACTCCGTGTTGATATTTGCATCCATAATGTCGAGGGCATGCTGCACCCGGGCGGTCATCTGCGCCAGATTGTCGTTGAGATGCTGGTCGAAATGGACTGCATCCTCGCGCTTGTTGCGCCGCGTCAGGGCTATCTGGTAAATCGTGTCGCCGATGCTCTCCAGGTTATCCACCGCACACAGCATGGCGCTGATGCGCTGCGACCCCTTGTGCGAGAGGTCGCCCTCCGCAATGCGGGTCAGGAAACCGGCAATCTCCATCTCCATCCTGTCCGTAATCTCCTCGTATTTCTCTATGCGCTCCAGCGTCTTCTCAAACTCGGCATCATCCTTGGCCGTCCTCAGAGCCGGAAGGAAGGAGAACATCCGCAGCACCCGTTTGGAGAACTCACCGATTTCACGTTCAGCCGCCTGCATATTGATTTCGGCGGTGTTCATCCACGACCCTATATATTTGAGTCTGTACACATACTCCTCGTCTTCGGGGCTGTCCTTCACCAGCCAGTTCACTATGCGTATCAGCACCGGTATGAACCACGACTGGATAAAAGTGTTGGTCACATTAAAGAAGGTGTGGAACAGGGGCAAGGCGAAGGGGATTGCCGCAGCATTATAGCCCGGCTCACCAACAGCCGTGTAGGGATTGCTGCCCATAATGGCCTGCGTGGCGTGGGCTATCAAATCCAACACCGGGCGGAACACGGTCAGCAGCAGCAGCACCCCCACCACGTTGAACACCAGATGCGCCCTCGCCGCCCGTTTGCCATTAGTGTTGGCTACCATGGCCGCCAGATTGGCCGTAATCGTAGTGCCGATATTCTCGCCCATTACCAACGCCACAGCGGCATCGAACCCTATCCATCCGTTGTAGCACATCACCAGCGTGATAGCCATCATCGCCGCCGACGCCTGCACCACACATGTCAGCACGGTTCCCACTGCAATAAACAGCAACACCGACCAGAACCCATAGCCTTCCAGCCGAGCAAGCGCCTCGAGAAAAGCCGGATACTCCTCCAGGTTGGGCATAGCCTGTTTCAGCAGCCCCATGCCCACCAGAAGCAGACACAACCCCACCACAAACTCGCCCAATGCACGCGGCTTGTCACGCTTGGCAAACATCAGCGGCAGCGACAGCGCGCCCAGCAACATCGGCAAACTGAAAGCGCTCTCCCCTCCGCCCAGCCCCAGCAGCGAAATAATCCATGCCGTGGCCGTCGTGCCGATGTTCGCACCCATAATCACCGCTATGGCCCCGCCCAGCGTCAACAGCCCCGCATTCACAAACGACACCACCATCACCGTCGTGGCTGACGAACTCTGTATGGCCATCGTCACGGCCGCACCCGTCAGTATGCCCCGCAGCGGGCTGCCCGTGGCCTTGCCCATCACGGTGCGCATCTTGCCACCGGCAAACTTCTGGAGCCCCCCGCTCATCAGCTTCATGCCGAAGAGGAACACCGCCAGGGCTCCCGCAAAATTAATAATCACAATCAGAATCTCTGTAAAACTCATAGTCATCAATAATTAGTATTCAACATTTAACTGTGTCGTTCTCAACACCGTAGCATCAATAGCCGCAGCCTATTTAAACACTGCAAAAATACGCCCCAAAACCAACACCACAGTTGCGTTTCCGTTAAATAATCGTTACATTATTGTTACCCCCCCATCAAAGCCTTTCATTCTCTCGCGTTATACAAAATACCTAATTATCGTGACAGCCAATGTTGCCAAAAAGAGCTATCTTTGCAACATAACTTCAAACACACAAAGCCATGCAACACCACCATTCTATCGCCGATAGCGCACCCCACCACGCTCACCACGACCACAGCCACCACCACCATCATGTCGACCCCGGCCAGATGGGCACCATATATATTGTGGCCATAGTCATCAACCTGCTCTTCGTAGCCGCCGAGACCGTGGCCGGACTCATCGGCCACTCCATGGGTCTACTGTCCGATGCGGGACACAACCTCAGCGACGTCTTCTGCCTGCTACTTGCCATGGTGGCACTGAAACTGTCGCACACCCGTGCCACCAAACGCTTCACCTATGGCTACCGCAAGAGTTCCATCCTCATCTCGCTGCTCAACGCCATCATCCTCCTTGTAGCCGTCGGGGGAATCGTGGTGGAAAGCATCCACAAATTCTCCCACCCCGCACCCGTCAACGGCCTGCTCGTCACTTGGACAGCGGCGGCGGCCATCGTCGTCAACGGGTTCACCGCGTGGATGCTCTCGCGCAAGCAGCATGACATCAACACCCGCGGCGCCTTCCTCCACATGCTGGCCGACACGCTCGTATCGGCCGGAGTGGTGGTTTCGGGCATTGTCATCACCCACACGGGATGGACAGTCATCGACCCTATTATCGGTCTTGTCATCGCTGTGGTGATACTTGTCTCGACATGGCAACTGTTGGCCGAAAGCCTGCGCATGAGCGTCGACGCCGTGCCTGAGGGTATCGACCCCGACAGCATCGCCGACATGATGCGCCGGACCGACGGGGTGCTCGATGTGCACCATATCCACATTTGGCCCATCAGCACCACCGAGACGGCCCTCACCGCCCACATCGTCATCGCCGACATTACCCTTCTCGACGACACCACCCATGCCATCAAAACCATGCTTGCCACCCAAGGCATCGCCCACAGCACACTGGAGCTGGAGACCACCGCCTCCCACTGCGACCGGCACGGCTGCTGACCTTTTTGCTTGCTCTGCCGAGACCAAGATTGATTGAAAAGTCGGCCTAATGACCGATTTGGGTTAACCCCACTGGGGTCGTTCAATCTCGGCTCGATGTTGCCTGCTTCCCGGCTTGTTTTCCGTTACCACTTCGAGTAACGATGCTATAACGATACTATTACGATGCAGGATTGAACGGCCCCTCTCCGTAGCGAGGGGAAAACGTTGCCGCTCCACTGCGCAGGGCGGGTAGGCAGAGCAAGGAAAAGGGTGCCGCACATGTTTGCACGGCACCCTTTCGATATTTCAGCAGAGGATGGCTCAGCTGTTCATGGTCTGCTCGATTTCGGCTATGGTCTTGGGGATGGGTTTGCCGAGGACACGGCAGCCGTTGTCGGTGACGAGTATATCGTCCTCGATACGGATGCCACCGAAGTTTTTCCATTTCTCCAGTTCGTCGAAGTTGATGTAGTCCTTGTTGGTTCCCTGGGCGTGCCACTGGTCGATGAGGGCAGGAATGAAGTAGCATCCGGGCTCGTCGGTGATGACGAAGCCGGGTTGCAGGCGACGGCCGCAGCGTAGGCTACCAAGGCCGAACTGGGTGCTGGGGCGTGTCTCTTCGTCGTAGCCGACGTTGATTTGGCCGTAGTTCTCCATGTCGTGGACGTCGAGACCCATCATGTGGCCGAGGCCGTGGGGCATGAGGAGACTGTGGGCACCGTTGGCGACGATGTCGTCGAGGTTGCCGCGCAGGATGCCGAGGTCTTTGTAGCCCTGGGCCAGCACACGGCTGGCGGCGGTGTGGACTTCCTGATAGGTAATGCCAGGACGGGTGACACGGATGGCCTCGAGGTTGGCGTCGAGGACAATCTGGTAGATGGCCTTCTGACGGTCGTCGAAACGGCCTCCCACGGGAACGGAACGGGTGATGTCGGAGCAGTAGTTCATCGGGGTTTCGCAGCCGGCATCCATGACAAGCATTCGACCCAATTCAAGCATGTGGTTGTGATTGTGGTTGTGGAGGGTTTCGCCATGGATGGTCATGATGACGGGGAAGGAGACGGGGCCGTTGCCTTTCCAGGCCTCGCCTTGCATGAAGCCTGCCAACTCGTATTCATAACGACCGGGCATGGCCATCTTCATTGCTCCCACATGCATGTTGTAGGCGGTGGCGATGGCACGCTCAATTTCCTCAATTTCCTCGGCGCTTTTGATGCTGCGTTGCTTGACGCAGGCCAGGATGAGCTCCATGGAGGCGTAGTTCTTCACAGCGTCGAATTTATAGCCGAGCAGCAGGCTGAGCTGACGCTGGTTGTCGGCGCGGTAGGGCGGCAGGTAATGGATACGGCGAGCCTCGCCAATGGTTTTGGTGCAGAGGGTCTGGAGGGCGGCGAGATCACCACTGTTCTCCACGCCCACACTGGCGGCAAGCTCTTTGACACTGGGCAGCGGGCCTGTCCAGATGACATCGTCGATGTCATAATCGTTGGCAAAAAGATAGTCTTTCCCGTTGTCGCAGTCGAGGACACCAATCAGGTCCTCGCGCTGGAGTCCGAAGAAGTAGAGAAACGTGCTGTCCTGACGGAACCAATAGGTGTTGTCGGGGTAATTGCAGGAGGCTTCGTGGTTGCCCTGAATGATGATAAGCCCGTGGCCTAAGTCTTTGCGTAACTGTTCACGGCGAGCGATATAAGTTTCTTTTTTGAACATAATAAAAATATTTTTGTTTGAGAATGCAAAGATACGAATATTTTTTGTATCTTTGCAGTCCCAATTGAAAATAATTTCCGATATGAAACAAGACCAGTTAAAACACAATCCCAACCGCTTGGTGCAGTTTCTGCAGAAACCGATGTGCGAATTCACCAAAGCTGATATCCTCAAGGTCATCGAGGAATTTGAAATAGAGATGATCAAGTTCCGCTACATGGCGTATGACGGACGGCTGAAAACGCTGAATTTTGTCATCAACAGCATGGAGCACGCCGACGAGATACTGACCAGCGGCGAGCGTGTGGACGGCAGCAGCCTGTTCCCCTTCCTGGAGGCCGGCAGCAGCGACTTGTATGTCATTCCGCGTTTCCGCACGGCGTTTATCGACCCATTTGCCGACATTCCCACTCTCGACATCCTTTGCAATTTCTACACTAAGGACGGCGAGCCGTTCGACATGGCTCCCGAGTACACCCTGGCCAAGGCCGGCAAGGCTTTCCGCGAGACCACCGGCGGCATGGAGTTTGAGGTGATGGGCGAGTTGGAGTATTACGTCATCGCACCTAAGGAGGAGCAGTACCTGACCGCCGACCAGCGCGGATACCATGCCTCGACACCTTTCTGCAAGTTTGAGAACTTCCGCACCGAGGCGATGAAACTGATTGCCGAATGCGGTGGCCTGATCAAGTACGGCCACAGCGAGGTGGGCAACTTCAGCGTGGACGACCTGATGTATGAGCAGAACGAAATCGAGTTCCTGCCCACCACCCTGGAGGACGCCGCCGACCAGCTGGTGATAGCCAAATGGATTATGCGCACCCTGGGCTACCAGTACGGCATCACCGTCACCTTCGCCCCGAAGATTACCGTGGGCAAGGCCGGCAGCGGCATGCATATCCACACCCGCATCACCAAGGACGGCAAGAACATGTACATTGGCGAGAACGGACTGACCGAGGTGGCCCACAAGGCCATTGCCGGTATTCTGAATCTGGCCGGTTCGCTCACTGCTTTCGGCGACACGAACCCGACGAGCTATTTCCGTCTGGTGCCTCACCAGGAGGCTCCCACCAACATCTGCTGGGGCGACCGCAACCGCAGTGCCATGGTGCGTGTACCACTGGGATGGACCAAGGGCAGCGGCAACATGATGGCCCACTGCAACCCACTGGAGAAGAACGAGGCTGTGGACTTCAGCCACAAACAGACCATCGAGCTGCGCACCCCCGACGGCAGCGCCAACGTATACCTGCTGCTGGCCGGCATGACGGTGGCAGCCCGCCACGGTTTCGAGATGGAGAACGCTGTGCAGTATGCCAAAGACCGCTATGTGAGCGTGAACATCTTCGAGCATGAGGATGTCCTCAGCCGACTCGATGTGCTGCCCGACAGCTGCGCAGCGAGTGCCGACATACTGGAGCGCGACCGCGCCATTTACGAGGAGAAGGGTATCTTTGCCCCTGCGCTGATTGACGGCATACTGAAGGAGTTGCGCTCATACAACGACCGCACCCTCCGCGCCGAAATCGGTACCAACCCGCACAAGATTCTGGAACTCGTTGAATCCTTTATCCACTGCGGTTGACCCCGCCACGGGTGCATTCTAGTACAAGCAAAGCAATGTCATCCCTCTATCTGCTGATAGGCGGCAACCAGGGCGACCGCAAAGCCCTGTTGCAACAGGCAACAGACCTGATACGGCAACGTGTCGGGTCTGTTGTCGGTTGTTCGCAGCTATATGAGACCGCACCATGGGGGACATTTGACGGAATGGAGACACAACCGTTTCTGAACATGGCCTTGCAGGTGGAGACAAGCCTCAGCGCCCACGACTGTCTGCGGGAGTGCCTTGCCATTGAAAAGGAACTGGGGCGGCAGCGGAAGGGAAACACCCCGCCGAACGATGCGAAACGTGTGTATTCCAGCCGCCCGATTGACATTGACCTTATCCTGTTCGACAACGAGGTGATATCCTTGCCCGACCTGACCATCCCCCACCCGCGCATGCACCAGCGGCGTTTTGTGCTGCAACCGCTCTGCGACATCGCCCCCGACGCGATTCATCCTGTTTTGAAGAAGACCATTTCACAATTATTATCGATATGCGAAGACAATTGTTCTTGCTCTGTCTACTGCTCTGCCCTGTAATGCTGATGGCGCAACGCACCGTCAGCGGGATAGTGACAGACCACTCAACGGGCGAAACCCTGATAGGCGCCACCGTGTTCGAATCGGGCAGCGGAAAGGGGACGATAACCGACGCCAACGGGCGCTTCTCGCTGACCTTGAAAGGGAAGGAGGCTCGGCTGCGGGTGTCGTATGTAGGATATGTGACGGTGTACGACACCGTGCCCCTCAACGGCAACACAAGCCGCAACTATGCGCTGCATTCCAGCATCCAGCTGAAAGAGGTGGTGGTGAGGGCGCAACGCATCAACTCGCGCGAGTCGTCGCAGATGAGTGCCATCGAGATTCCCGTGGAGCAGCTGAAAGCCGTGCCCGTGTTGTTTGGGGAAGCCGACATTATGAAAGCCCTGCAACTGCTTCCCGGTGTGCAGAGTGGCAACGAGGGCACCGGTGGCATGTATGTGCGCGGCGGCGGCCCCGACGAGAACCTTTTCCTCCTGGACGGCATACCATTGTACAACGTAAACCACCTGGGCGGTTTCTTCTCCGCCTTCAACGCTGATGCCGTCAAGAACGTGACACTCTATAAGGGCAGCTTCCCGGCCCGCTTTGGCGGCAGGCTGTCGAGTGTGTTGGACGTAACCACCAACAATGGAAACGACCGCGAGATACACGGCAACTTATCCCTCGGATTCATTTCGGCCAAACTGAATGTCGAGGGTCCTATTGTCAAAGAGAAAACCACGTTCTGCTTCTCCGCACGGCGCACATACGCCGACTTCCTGATGCGGCCGCTGGTGAGAAAGCTCGCCACCGATGTAGATGGCAAGACAAAACTTGTGGCCGGCTACTATTTCTACGACCTCAACGGAAAGGTGACACACAGGTTCTCTGACAAAAGCTACCTCTACGCCACCTTCTATCACGGCGACGACGACGTTTATACCAAGGTGCGCACCGAGAGCAGCTTGGCCGAAGACCAATACCTCGACTTTGCCAACAACTGGGGCAACACCGTGGGCGGACTGCGATGGAACTATGTGTTGGGACCCAAGCTGTTCATGAATCTCTCCGCCTCCTATACGCAATACAACAACCGTATGGTGGTGGGCATTGAGAAATATGCCATACTGGATGACGGCAGCGAACAGGTGTCAACCGTAAAGGGCAACTATCTGTCGTCAATCTACGACCTTACCGGCCGCGCCGATTTCTCATACACACCCACCCCCGACCACAACATACAGTTTGGCGCCTATTACACCCGACACTGGATCCGCCCCAGCGTGGCAAGCGGCAGCATCGACTATTTCGACCAGATACAGATGAACTCAGCCTGGCAGATGGACACCGTCATACAGGAAGACACCGTGCGCGCCAACGAGGCGGTTTTCTTTGCTGAGGATGACTGGAGCATCAACGATGTATTCAAACTCAACTATGGCCTTCACATCAGTGGATTCGGTGTAGAAAACGCATTCTATCCCTCAGTGCAGCCACGCATCTCAGGACGTGCACTGCTAGGCGACAACCTGTCGATAAAGGTGGGCTACGCCTACATGTCCCAGTATATGCACCTCCTTTCCACCACCAGCATCAGCCTGCCTACCGACCTATGGGTACCTTCCACCAAGCGCATTCCGCCCATGACCGCCCATCAGATGGCAGCAGGCATTGTCTATAACACTGATATTGGAGTCGACCTCTCGGTGGAAGGCTACTACAAGCACATGAGCGACATCATCGAATACAAAGACGGCGCCACCTCCTTCGGCAGCACCTTAGGCTGGGAAGAGCTGGTCTGTCTGGGCAATGGCTGGACCTACGGTGTGGAGTTCCTTGCCCAGCGCAACTATGGCGACCTGACGGGCTGGATAGCCTATACCTGGAGCCGCACCACCCATCTCTTCGACCGCCCTGGACAGGAGCTGAACAATGGCAAGCCCTTCCCCGCCAAATACGACCGCCGCCACGACCTCTCCATCGTGCTCACTTATAAGTTCAACAAGAACTTCGATATCAGCGGCACATGGGTCTTCAGCACTGGCAACACCGCCACCCTTTCCATGGAGAAATACCCCGTCGCCTCCGACGACCCCGATGCATACGACAACCCTCCCCGCACAAGCAACACCCTGTCGCACGTCAGCAGCCGCAACAACTTCCGCATGCCCAATTACCACCGTGCCGACATCAGTGTCAACTTCCACCGCACTTTCAACCAACGCAAGAGTTCTTTGCCCGAAACCCCGGACCAAGACGCTTCCGTATGGAGGCCCAAGATGCGCCGCACCATCAACATCAGCGTATATAACCTCTACAACCGCGCCAACCCCTACCTCACCTATACCAGCAGCCAATACTCCTACCAGGGCTACAGCAAAGCCCTCGTGCAGCTCTCCATTTTCCCCATCTTGCCATCCATTGCCTACACCCTTTATTTCTAACCCATGAAAAGATATTCACTTATAGCCGTCATTATTCTCTTCCTCGCCTCGTGCGAGAAAGTCATCCCATTCGACACCTCCATCTCCGAACACGAGATGGTGCTGAATGCCGTCCCGTCAGTCGAGAAACAGCTCTTTGTCTATTTCGCCAACACCCGCTTTTTCCTCGACTCCACCAACAACCAGCCCCTTGGGGGCATCGACATGGTCATGTCAATCAACGGCATCGACTACCGTCCCACCTCTGTCGACCGCTGCAGATACTTTTTCGACTACACCGTGCAGGAAGAGGACAGCCTTGCCATCTGCATACAGGCAGGCGACCATACCGTCACCGCACACACCACCGTGCCGCGCATGCCGCGTATCAGCCAGCCCTTGGCCATCACCAATGACACAGGCGCCTTCCATCTGCTGCTTGTCAACTTCAACATCGACGACTACCCCGACCACAAGGACTACTACTGCATCACCCTGCGGCAGCGTGACAGTGGCAGCCGCTATAGGCACTACTTCGAGCGCTACGACACCATCGACACCACCTACTCCACCTTCTTCCTCTGCAACGACAAAGCGCTCATCGACCCGTACATTGCCACCAACCTTTCGGTGTCGGGATTCTCACCCTTTACCCAACTGCTTACAACCGATGACAACTTCAATGGTGAGAACCACAACACCACCTTGACGCTCATACGCCTGACAGACACCAACGAGGTAGTGCCCTACATCCACCAGTACACTCTCGACGTCGAAACCGTCAGTCCCGAGCGATACCGCTATCTTCAGGAGATCTCCACCGCTACCAGCCCAATCCAGCTCATCACCGAGCCCCCCGCCATCTACAGCAACGTCAACGGTGCCCTCGGCATCTTTGCCGCCAACGCGCGCCGCACTTTCCCCCTCATCACCATCACAGGCGGCACTCTGCCACCCCCACAAGAACAATAGTCCATGCGTATCTACCTCATAGGCTACATGTACAGTGGCAAGACCACCATAGGTCACAAACTTGCCGTCATGTTGGACTACCAATGGCTTGACCTCGACCAAGTGTTTGAAACCTTCTACCACACCTCTATCCCCATCTTCTTCAAACGCTATGGCGAGGAAGCCTTCCGCAAATTGGAGCAGAAACTTTTGCACACCACTGCCGATGAGGACAATATAGTAATCTCCACAGGAGGCGGCACCCCTTGCCATTTCGACAACATCGACTGGATAAACCAACACGGGAAATCGGTCTATTTCGATGTGTCGGTGGAAACCATTCTGCGACGGGCAGCCGTATCAAAAAAACCGCGTCCCATCCTGGCCGGTATGACCGAGGAGGAACGCGCCCAATACATCCAGAGGCAACTCGATGCCCGGATGCCTTACTATCGGAAAGCCCAGATTATTTTCCCTGCCGACAAACCCGACCTCAACCAACTGGTCGACCTTATCGGTTCAGGCTGTTGATGCGGTGCAGACTGCATGACAACAAGTCGCCGTTGTCGTCGTACAAATGCAACCCGTTCCCCTCGCAGTAACGCCACACCTTACATTTGGCGCACTGCCCTTTCTTGGTCCATTGGCGGTTGCGATACGCCTCGAAACGGTTCTCCCAAACGTCCCAGAAACTATCTTTATAGATATTCCCCTGGTGCATATTGCTGCGGATACTCGTGCAGCCCGAGATACTGCCGTCGCACAACACCGAGGCCACCTCGATACCTGCCCGGCAATAGAAATAATTGTCCCTCACCTGCCGCTCGTAAGGCCCCAGATACCCCTCGCAGGCATAGTTGCACACAATGCGACCTTCCTCTCTGGTACGCTTGGCGAAATCCAGCACACCGGTGAACATCTCATCACTCAGCTGCAGCTCGGGGTCGTTGGCCGCCCGTCCCATCGGGAAGATGGCAAACAGTCTCCAACGCTTTGTCCCCAAAGCAATCAGGTGCTCCTTTATCTGCTCCAACTGCCCATAGTTGCGGGGGTTGACACACGTCACCACATCCCACAGCACGTCGGGTGTCTGTCCCAACAACCCGATGGCGGCACTTGCACGGTCGAAACTCCCGCGTGTCTGGCGCATCCAGTTATGCTCCTCCTCCAGACCGTCGAGACTGATGGCGATGGAGTGCATACCGCTATTCAACAGCCGCTCCAGCCGATTGGCATCAAGCAGGTAGCCGTTGCTCACAATCCCCCATGGGTATCCCCTGCGGTATAGTTCCAGACCGCAGGCCTCCAAGTCGCGACGCAACAAGGCCTCGCCTCCGGTGAAGATGACGAACACCTCGTGGGGATTGACATGCGGCGTAATATCGTCTATCACCCTGAAAAAGTCTTCGGCAGGCATATCCGGGGTGGCACTGTCCACCTTGCAGTCGCTCCCGCAATGGCGGCAATGCATGTTGCACCGCAGCGTACACTCCCAGAAAAGTGTCCGCAACGGATGAAGTTTGGCCTGATTGTGACGATACGACCGCCACACCTCTTGTTTCAAATCCATCTGCGTACAATAATCATCATTCCCCGGCGGCATGGCGACCGCCGGACACATCACTCACTACGGCATGAGGACATCAGTCCTCGTTCACCCGCTTCACCGTGATGTCGACGTCCTTGGTGCGGGTGCCATGATACCAGCCCTTGCGGGTGCCGCTCTGCACACCGTCGGCAAAATTTACCTCCACCATCTGGTCGACAAAGGCGCCGTTCTTCTTCCCGTCCACATCGCGTATGATCACATTCTGCGAATCTTTGGGGAAATCCTTCATGTGGCAGCTGAAATAGCCCTCGGCGTCGGTCGTGTCTGATGACTCGCGGATATACTCCTGCACATATTTGTTGTCCAGATGCATGTCGTCGGGTGTAATATCGATGGTGCCGTTGACCAGAATCACCTGCATTCCTTCAACGCCCTTACCCTTGGTGTCGATCACACGGCCTTTCAGCACAAAGTCCATCGTGGGAACACCGTACATCAGTGCCGCCTCGCTGCGCGGAGCCACCGCAGGCTTGTCGTCCTCGGGCTCCACAGGCTGCTGGGCAACATCCTTGCTGCTGTGGCAAGCCGTAAGGCCCATCAAGCCCATCACCGTCATCAGCAGCCAGTCTTTCAGTTTCAAAAAACGGATTTTCATATAGCTATAGTATTAATGATTTTCATTCAATATGTTGCTTGTCGCCTATCTTCTCCTCCTGCACCCTCACACTCTCGGCATGTATCTTCTCGAAAATCCCCTTCACAAACCTCTCGTCAAGTCCTATCTCCTGCCCTGTCTCTATCCGATGCCTCAGCATTGCGTCCCACCGCTTGGGCTGGAACACCGCCAAATTGCCCTGGGCCTTCACGCGGGCTATTTGCCGCGACACGTCAAAACGTGCCGCCAACAGCTGCAGCAGCCTGCTGTCCAGGTGGTCAATCTGTTCACGCAGCAGGCGCAGTTCCTCGTCGGCCACCACGCTGTCCGTGCTCCGCAGCACAATACCGTCAAGCAACAGCGATAATGCCTCGGGTGTCAACTGCTGCCCCGCATCGGTCAATGCCTCGTCGGGATGCGGATGTGTCTCAATCATCAACCCGTCGAAGCCCAAATCCATGGCCGTCTGCGACAATGCCGCTATCGGCTCCCGCCTGCCGGCTATGTGGCTCGGGTCGCACAATATCGGCACCTCTGGCATCTGCCGACGCAACTCAATGGGCACTTCCCACAAGGGATTATTTCTGTACGCATCATTCCGGAACACATCGAAACCGCGGTGCACAGCCCACACATCATCCAGACCCACCTGTTGGCAACGCTCTATTGCCCCCATCCACAGCCTCACATCCGGACTCGGTGCATTCTTCACCATCACCCGCAACCCCGTGCCGCGCAAGGCCTCTGTCAGTTCCTGCACCACAAAGGGGCTGGCTGTGCTCCTTGCCCCGATCCATACCGCATCGATACCATGGCTCATCACCTTCTCCACATGCTCGGGCATTGCCACTTCGCAGCAGAACAGCAACCTTTTGCCCCCAGCCTCGTGCCTGATGGCATCTGCCACCCCACGGCATTCCTCAATCCACTGCAAAGCCTGCTCACCGCACCCCTCGAAGCCTCCCGGCCTCGTGCGCGGCTTCCAAGCCCCGCAGCGCACCATGTTCACCCGCCGCTCGCGTGCCAACGCCTCGACGGCGGCACCCAACTGCTGGTGGCTTTCCACACTGCAAGGTCCTGCGACAATATATGGCACACCTTTACTCATACGCAATTATAACGACGAAAAACATATTCTATTGCACCACGCCTTTATTTTTCTTGGCAGGGCTTCGGTCTCCAGAAAATACTGCACACAAAAAAAAGACGCACTGACGAGTGCGCCTTTCATTCTCAATCTTATTGATTTGTTGCCTGTTATTCGGCTGCATCGGGAAGAACCGACACATACGAACGGTCTTCGCGACCTTTCTTGAACTGGACGGTACCGTCGCACAGTGCGAACAAGGTATGATCTCTGCCCATTCCCACGTTGTTGCCGGGGTTGTGGACAGTGCCGCGCTGACGGACGATGATGTTGCCAGCGATGCAATGCTGACCACCAAAGATTTTAACGCCCAAGCGTTTGCTTTCGGATTCGCGACCGTTACTGGAACTACCTACACCTTTTTTGTGAGCCATAATATGTTGTTTTTAAAAGGTTTTACAATACTTTGATTTAGTTGATGCTGTCAATCTTGATCTGAGTCAGATAGTCGCGATGGCCGTTCATCTTCTGATAGCCCTTGCGGCGGATTTTCTTGAAGACCAAAACCTTGTCACCCTTGAGGTGTTTCAGCACGGTGGCCTTTACGTTAGCGCCGGCGATGTAGGGTTGTCCAACCTGAACGTTGCCGTCATTGTCTTTAAGCATCACGGTGTCAAAAGAAACCTCGCTGCCCTCTTCGTTCTGGAGACGGTTCACGAAAATCTTCTGATCTTGTGCGACCTTGAATTGCTTTCCTGCGATTTCTACGATTGCGTACATTGTCTTATTTTGTTTATATTGTTGATTTATTGCATATTTGTGGACATATACATTCCACGAAACAGACTGCAAAGATACAACTAATTTTCAAATCCACAAACTTTTTCTCTCAAATCCCGCATTTTTTATCATTCATTAAGAAATCCCCGCCCGATGGACTACGGGCAACTTGCCCGTCACAACAACTCTCCCCTGTTGCTTCGCTCTGCCTTCGCTGTGACGTCGTTCTACCCTCGTTCTTCCGCCGTTCAAACCTCACTCCCTCAAGCGGATAACGTACGGACAAACGAAGAATCGACAAGGAATCCACTTATAACCTGCACATTATGACACCATACTAATCCAGTTTCTGATTATTTTTCATCCAATTTTTCAATTAATCCGAATATTATGAAAAAATGTTTGTATCTTTGCAGTCGCATACATACTTAATGCAAGCAGAAAAGATGTGAAACTACAATTAAAATGGTATGAGCCGTCAACAGGTATTTTTTACACTTATCGTGGCTGTTATGGCTGTGCTGACAGCGGGCTGCCAGAAGGACGAAGAGTCCGTCACACTGGTTGTAGAAATACAGAAACCCCTGAATGGCAACGTCGGGCTACACCCCGACGAATCTGCGCTGTACTGGCTTAACGGCGACGAGGTGTTTATCAACAACGCGGCCTACCCCGTCACAGCGGCATCAGGTGTCCTAGCTCGGATTGAGAATGTGGCGTCAGCCAATACCTACCGAGCCATTTTTCCCGCCGGCATAGTGGCAGAAAGCGGCAAGAGCAGTAATAGCAGCCTTCCCGTCATCCTACCCACGAAACAGACCTACCGAATAGCAAACGGCCGACAAAGGGTTGAAATGCCGATGGCAGCCTACCTGACCAGCGGTAACACACTGCGGTTCTACAGTCTTTGCTCCATCGTGCGAGTGACCGTCAGCAACCCGTTGGACAGAGTGCTTCCGCTGGCCCGTATAGAAGTCAGGACCCAGACGGCCAAACTCAGCGGGGCAGGTACTGCAACGGTGGTAAGACAGGAGTCCAGCCACATCGACATGTCCAACAACGCGTCGAACACCGTTTTTCTGGCCTTCACCAACGACTTCCCCGCCTCGGTGGAAGCACAGAGCACCAGCACATTCGACATCGTAGTTCCACCTTTCACTACCGACGACATGACACTCACGCTTTACACCACAGACGGATACATGTGCGAAGCAAGGAAAGAGAAGGTGGCATTGGCTCAAAACGCCATCGACACGGTGACGCTGAATGTGACGGAGTTGGCCGAAGCCCCTCATGCCAAATTGATAAGCGGCCCGGATTTCAATGCCGCAATCCCAAGAGATGACAAGACCAAGTCGGTGGTTTTTGAATACAACAGTCCTGTCACATCCGGCACCCTGCTCTCCACTCCTGACTCCCCTGTCCCCATCTATGGCAACCTTGACGGTACCACATGGAGGGTCTCGACAAGGGCCAGCCAGATTCAAGCAAATCCGAATTGCTCTCACATGTTTGAGTCTGCCTATGGTTTTTATTATGAGAATCCACATGAACGTGCATATTATGAAGATCTCAAATTGAAAAGAATCATATACGGTGACAGATTCCGCACTGATTATGTAACTGATATGAGCCACATGTTTGAGGGAAGCGGGGAATTGACGACTATAAGACTTTCAAACTTCAACACCTCCAATGTCACCGATATGAGTTGGATGTTCGCTGGTTGCACTGGACTGCAGATAATAAATGTCTCCAATTTCAACACCGAGAAGGTGACGGATATGAGTGGTATGTTTTATGATTGTATTAGCCTAAAGAACTTGAACCTCTCAAGCTTCAACACTTCGAATGTTACAAATATGCACGGGATGTTTACATTCTATCAACATTCAACCCTCGATCTGTCCAGCTTCGATACCAGGAAGGTGACGAATATGGAATCAATGTTTTGGGCTTGCTCAAACATGACAAACCTGAACCTCTCTCATTTTGACATGAGTGGCGTGTCCAATAAACAAGGCATGTGCCATTGCCTTTCCACTTCATCCGGTGCCTGTACCATCACCTGCCCGACAGCAGTGCGGACAGCCTTGGAACACGGGACAGACCTGCCCACTTCCGGAGTTGTCTTCACTTGGGTGACACCGTGAATTCGCAAATGAAACATCAGCACTCCGAACCGACACACCAACACTTTCACACTTTCAAAAAAAGTTCGTATCTTTGCAGCCGGGAAGAGTATTTGTATTTATCCTCCCTTGTTTGTATAATTTGCTAACTTAAAAGAAATAGTATGAATCGAAACAACAAAGTAATCTGGGGCTCGGCACTGGTCGTGTGCGGCATTGTGTGGATTGTGTGCATCTGCCTTCACATTAATGTCCTGTTCAACGGTTGGTGGACGCTCTTCATTATCGTGCCCTCAATCTGCGGACTTCTGGGACAACGGGAAAAGACTGCACCCGCCATCGGTTTGGGCGTGGGTGTGCTGCTTCTGCTTGCCGAACAGAATGTCATCGACTGGGACATGTTCTGGAAGATAGGCTTGGCCGTGCTTGTCATCGCACTGGGACTCGGTATGATTTTTGGCAACAAAAGAAAGGATGCCGACCTTCCGCCAGTGAAGACGCTTTCCCGCGACGGGAAGAATATCCGCGTGGTGAATGCCTCGTTTGGCGAGCAGAACCTGTGTTTCGGCGGCGAGGTATTTGAGGGGGCAGATGTGGTTGCCTCTTTCGCCTCGGTGCATCTGGACCTGCGCGGAGCTGTCATCAACGAGGATGTAGAGCTCAATGTGGATTGCAAGTTTGCAGGATTGGTCATCTCAGCCCCCGGCGACCTGCTTGTTAAGGTGACGGCGAATGCCACCTTCGGCGGCGTGGATGACAAACGCCATGTATTTGTCTCCGACCACACTCACACGCTCTATATCTCCGGCTCGTGTGTTTTCTCGGGGATTGAGATTAAGTGAATGTGTTAATGTCGGAATAATCGGAGTAATCAGAATATTCAGAATATTCAGAGTACTCCGATTATTCTGAGTATTCCGAGTATTCAGAATATAGGGGTTCCCCAGTCATTTCCTCTACCTTCTCAGACTGTAAGAGAGTTCGGCCTCGTTGCCGCAGCAGTCGGTAAGGAAGATGCGGAGGTCGAGAGTGGATACATTCTTGTCCACTTGATTGAGGTCGATGGTGAGGGTGGCGTATTTACCGTCGAACTCGGCCAGCACCCACTCGCCATTGATAAAGCAGCGATATTCACGCACCCCTGAGAGGTCATCGCTCATCTTCATGCGCAATACACGGGCAGAAACCTTTCCCCCTGCCTTGAAGTTGAGCGGCTTAAGTGAGGGTGGTGTCACATCGTTGGCCACGACGAAGTTGCCAAAGTCGCGCACGTCGGCTTCAAGCCAGCGGCCGGGCTTACCCTCCACCTTGCGCTCGACGACACGTGTGGGCAGCGCAGACAGTTTATCATCCTTGAGTTTGCACAGCACCAGCTGCTCGGGTTCATATCCCACCACGAGGGGAACACGCAGCTGCCAGGTGCGGTGTGGAGGATAGGGACTGCGCCACGGTTTGACGGTGTAGATGGGCGAGATGTAACGGCGGTCGCTTTGTTTGCCGTGTACCAGCAGGTCGTCGTAGTAGACCATGCCTGCGGGCATGTCAATCTGATAGTCGCCGCGGCTGACACTGACAGGCCAGCGCACGGTGAGGCTGTCCGTAAAGAGGTGATAGGATGGATGTTCTGGCACATCGTGCATGGGCACTAATGTTACCAAGCTATTACGGACATAGAAACTGCGGGCTGTCCGGTTGCCGTTGTAGTCGGAGACAGCCACGGTGATACGGTGGAGCATGGTGTCGGAGGAGATGAACCCAACGCTGCCGTCGCCGAAGGTGCGTGCCGGACGGACGGGGTCGCCGGGCAGGCGGCGGGTGAGGATGTATGGCCGACGGGTGGCGAGATAATAGTCGTAGTCGAGCTGGGCGTTAATGGCACGGGTCTCGGAATAGGTGATAACATCCATTTTGTATTGGAAGAAAGGCCTCCCGTCCACCCAGATGTCGATGCGGTCGTAGCCGTTGTTCTGCGTGGAGCCCTCGGACTGGTCAGCCGCATACACACCTACATAGAAGCGTCCCAACACGGAAATGGGATTGACGGCACTGCCAAGGCGGTCGGCCTTGCCGCTGAGGTCTACCTGATAGGGGGTTTTGCCTCCGTTGACGCGACTGTTCTTGTCCACAGGCAGCAGGCGGATACCTTTGATGGCGGGCGGGTTGTTGTCGGCAAGTGTGATGCCGTACTGCAAGGGATTGAGGCTTTGCTGTGTGCGGGTGTTGCGCACCTCGTAGTGCAGGTGGGGTCCTCCGCTCATGCCGGAGTTCCCAGCATAGGCTATAAGCTGGCCCCTCTTGACAGGGAGCACCCCTTCGGCAACTGTGGTATCAAATGCGTAACACTGGTGTTCCGCCTGATAGCGGCGCACATACTTGGCGATGTCGCCGTGGTAGCCGTCGAGGTGGAGATACACGGTAGTGATATTCCCCTCGTGGTTGATGTATAGCATTTTGCCTCCGTCGTAGGCGGAGATGCGGAGACGCGACACATAGCCGTCGGCGGGAGCATAGACAGGTGTCCCCACGCCTTCGTCGCCACCGATACGGAGGTCGATACCACTATGGAAATGATTGGTGCGTATCTCGGCAAAGGTACCCGAAGGGGCTGCGGGCAGATGCAGCGGATTGTCCAGCTGCGGCTGTCTCTGCTGCGACGACACTCCCATAGAGCATAATGAGAACAACAACAGGAATAATAATCTTATGAAGGGCATGATACAAATTATAGATTAAAATTAAGTATTAATAATATCGTTTAAATGCGTTCGCTTTCTTTTATCAGTTCGCGGGCAGTCTGGAGGGCCGCTGCCGTGGGGGGATTGGACGAGAGCATCACTGCTATCTCGGTGACATGTTCGTCGGGCGACAGTTGGCGTATGCGGGAGACCGTCGAATCGTCCTCCACAGCCTTGGCCACCTTGAAATGCTGCCCAGCCTTGGCAGCTATCTGGGGGAGATGGGAGATGGCAATCACCTGCATGTGCTCCGACATGTGACGCATGATGCCGCCCACGGCCACCGATATGTCGCCGGAGACGCCACTGTCTATCTCGTCGAAGATAATGGTGGGCAACAGACTGCGACGGGTCACCAGCGACTTGATGGCCAGCATCAAACGCGACAACTCACCTCCCGAGGCCACCTCGGACAGCAAGCGGGGTGTTCCGCCCTGGTTGGCGTTGAAGAGCAGCCGGACCGTATCGTGTCCCATGGGGCCATAGTCCTGCGAGGGGGAGATGCCGACCACTATACGTGCCGACGCCATGCCTACCTGCGCCAGGACAGGCAGCAACTGCTTTTCGAGCATACTGCCAGCCTTGCGGCGACTCGTGGTGAGGCGGTCGGCCGTCTGCTGCATCTGCGAGAAGGCTTTGTCCACCCGCTCCATCAAGCCTCGTATACGGTCGTCGAGGCTGTCGGCCTCCTGCAACTGACTGTCGAGGTTGCGCTCTATCTCCAACAATTCGGCGACGGTGCCTACATTGTGTTTCTTCTGCAACCTATAGATAAGGTCGAGACGGCTGTTCACCTCCTCCTGACGTTCGGGGGAATACTGTATCTTGTCGTCCAGATCTGCCGCCTCAGAGAGGATGTCCTGCACCTCGATAAGGCAAGAGTCGAGCCGCTGATAGAGCGACTCTATTCCCTCGTGGAAGGAAGCCACATGCGACAGGTACCCGCGAGAGGAGGAGAGTCTGCTCACCACTCCGTCACCCTCGTTGCCGTCACACAAGGCGGCCACGTTGCCCAAGGCCTCCTTTATCGTTTCGGCATGTTCGAGCAGACGGGCTTCATCTTCCAGTTCCTGCTGCTCGTCCTCGGCCAGACGGGCCGCTTTCAGCTCGTTGAAGAGGAACAGGTTGTAGTCGTAAGCCTTTTTGTTCTCAGACTCTTGGGCGGTGAGTTGTTCCAATTCGTGTTTCAACGAAGCATACTCACGGTACTGCGCCTGATACTCCGACAGGGGAGAATGATCGGCAAGGGTGTCGAGCAACTGTGTCTGGAAAGTGCTTTCGGTGAGCGTGAGGGTCTGGTATTGCGAATGGATATCAAGAATGTGCGGCCCCAGCTCCTTGAGGAACTGCAGGTTTGCAGGCGAATCGTTGACGAACGCACGGCTCTTGGCACTGGGGAGTATCTCGCGACGGAGGATGAGCACATCGTCGTAGTCGGCATCGTAGCGGGCAAACAACGGCTCCAAGCCGAGGTCGGCAATATCGAACGTTGCTTCCACCACGCACTTGCGCTCCTTGTCCGAGAGCACTTGGGTGTCAGCCCGCTGACCAAGAAGCAATCCCAAGGCTCCAAGCAAGATAGACTTGCCTGCCCCCGTCTCGCCGGTGATGACCACAAAGCCCCCGGCAAACGAGATGTCGGTTTCGCGTATCAGTGCATAGTTCTCAATATGTAAGGTTTTCAGCATGTTCTATATTTAGTATGATGTTCATATCGTAGCACAAGGGTTGTTCAATAAAGCAGGTCATTCCAGCATCGGGGCGATGCGGTTGAGGGCAGCCACCAACGCATCGACATCGTCGTGCGTGGTGTAGCAGGCAAAGCTGGCGCGCACCGTGCCAGGTATGCCATAGCGGTCCATGATGGGCTGTGTGCAGTGGTGCCCCGTACGGACGGCTACGCCCAGTTTGTCGAGCAGGGTACCGACATCGTAGGGGTGTGCTTCGCCTATCAGGAAAGAAATGACACCTGCCTTGTGGGGTGCTGTGCCAAAGAGACGCATACCAGGGACGGTCAGCAACCGTTCGGTGGCATAGTGCAGCAGATCTTCTTCATGGCAGGCGATATTCTCAACTCCTTGCTCTTGCATAAAATCGATGGCAGCACCTAGTCCCAACACATCTCCCACCGACGGTGTGCCCGCCTCGAAACGGAAAGGCAACTCATTGTAGGTAGTGCGTTCAAAGGTGACATCTTTTATCATCTCGCCACCGCCTTGATATGGGGGCAGCTGCGAAAGGAGTTCCTCACGCCCATACATCACCCCCACCCCCATTGGGGCATACATCTTGTGTCCCGAGAAGCAGTAGAAATCGCACCCTATCTGCTGTACATCCACCTTCATGTGCGCTACAGCCTGGGCACCGTCGATGAGCACGGGGATGCCGTGGCTGTGGGCTATGTCGACAACCTCTTTGACTGGATTGATTGTGCCGAGCGTGTTGGAGACATGTGTGCAGGCCACAATACGGGTGCGGGGAGAGAGAAGCGAGCGGTAGGCTTCGAGGTCCAAGACACCTTCGTCGCTGAACGGGATGACCCGCAAAGAGGCTCCCGCCAGCTGGCAGGCCAGTTGCCAAGGAACAATATTGGAGTGATGCTCCATACCCGACACTATCACCTCGTCGCCGGCCTTGAGGAATCCACGCCCAAAGGAGGAGGCCACTAGATTGATGCTCTCCGTTGTGCCGCGAGTGAAGACAATCCCGTTGCTGCTAGGGGCATTGATGAACGCCTGCACCTGACGTCGCACGCCTTCATAACGCTCCGTCGCCAGGGAAGCCAAGTAGTGGGCTCCGCGGTGAATATTGCTGTTGAGTGTCAAGTAGTAGTTGGTCAGCGTATCAATGACAGCACGCGGTTTCTGTGTTGTAGCGGCATTGTCCAGATAAACCAGTCGGTGATTGTATACCTGTGTATCGAGTATAGGAAAATCCATCATATTATTCATTTCTTTTCAACTTTGGGTTTAGAAACCTGAAGAAGAGTATTCAGTTCATTTTATAGAAAAAATACATTACCACAAGCCCCAGTGTCAGCAGGCCGAGGAAGATAAAGAAAGCCCAGCTGCACCCGCGTTTGGGCAGGGGGCGGTCCTTCCTCATGAAGAGACGGGCTATCTCTATTTTCCTGTCGATGTCGGAATCGTTCTCACTCATATCTATATTCCATTTTGAATTCAGCGTTTCAACTATCAACTCTCACGGTCTACACTGCCAACCCCGCTCTTCTGCTTTCTCTTCCTCACAAGGGCACGGACCACAAGGAACAATACCACCAGAACGAAAAGCACAACAATCCCTATCGAGAGCTGATGGCTGTACTTCTCAATCACCGAGGGGTCGGCAGCCTGATAGGCCAGCCATCCCAGCAAGGCAAGCACACAGTTCCACACTCCAGCACCAAGGAAGGTGAAAAGCGAGAAGGCTGCGAGATTCATCTTGGAAAGACCTGCAGGAATGGAGATAAGCTGCCTGATGACAGGTATCAGTCGACCGACAAGGGTGGAAATACTGCCGTGGTCGTTGAAATAGACCTCTGCCCGCTGAACTTTCTCTTTGGAGAGATTAAGCAGATGACCCACCTTGCTCTCGGCAAAAGCATAGATAATCGGACGGCCCAACCAGCGCGAAAGAAAATAGTTGATATAAGCCCCTATCAAAGCACCCAAAGTGCCTATCACCACTATAAGCCATAGCGTCATTCCGCTCCGTGAGTCGGGATTGCAGGCCACATATACTGCCGGAGGAATCACAACCTCCGAAGGGAACGGGACAAAAGAGCTCTCCAAAGCCATCAACAACCCCACAGTGGTATAGTTCATGTGGGCATCGTACCATGTCAGAACATCGGCCACAAAACCCGATGAGGTGCTGTCGGTGCCGCGCACCTGCTCGGCGATCGTAGTGTGAGGCACTGGTTCCTGCGCAAAAGTCCATCCACAAATGGCAACCATCAACAGAAAGAACATCAGTCGTTTCATAATAGTATTATTCATTTCCATATTATTTACATTATACAATCATTTATCTTCATTTTTGGTATTATGGTAGACGAGCGCAGCTATCTCGGAGTCTTCGGCCATATCTGGATAGATTGACAGCATGTAGACAAATAAACTAGGTTCATCCCCTTCGAGGGTTCTAATCATCTCCTTGACTTGCTCACGTTTACCCAAACGGAACAGGCAATAACACAGCCTCAAATCAAAATCGGAAGGGCATTCGGCTTCATGACGCCCGCTTTGCATCAGACTCAGTGCTTCGGCAAAACGGCTTTGGGATATATACAGGTCGGCTAAGCACAGCCAGTTGATATCAATATCGGGGTTGACATCGATAGCACGCCGATAATAACCTGCAGCATCGTCGGAATAGCCCAGTTTCTCCGAGCAGAGACCCAAATAACGCCATGCACTGCTGTAACAGGCATCTTCCTTAAGCGACTTTTGGAAATAGACAGAGGCTGTATGGTAATTAGCGTCATCAAAAAAGAGGCTTCCAATACAGAAGAGCACATAGGCACGGTCATCGGCCACCTCCAGCCAGTCGCGCAAAGCCTGGGCAGCTCTGCCACTCTGTCCCAACGAGGCATAGCACTTCGACAATCCTTCATACGCTTCTCCCAGTGTGCGGTCGATAGCAATGGCAAACTCGAATGCATCGGCTGCCCGCTCATAAAGCTGCCTCCACTCGTACAGACACCCGAGACTGTACCATGCCCATTTGCTGTAGGGGTGCTGGTCAACCACCTCTTTCAGATAGTCGACACCCTTGTCCCCCTCGTCGTTCTCTTCAAGCGAACAAGCCAGATTGAAAAGCGACCGTCGCTCGTCGGGATTCACAGCTATCGCCTTACGATAATAGTGGATGGCCTTGTCGCGCTGACCCAGTTTATAATATTCATCGCCGACATTGCCATATATCATATCCAGTTCATACCCGTCGGCGGCAGCACGCAGGTAGCACTGAATAGCCTTCTCCGACTGGTCCATCATGCTGTAAACAGCGCCCTTGGCATAGCTCACATCGGTGTTGTCGGGCTCGGTCTGTTCCAGCTCCTGCAGCATCTTCATCGACTCGGTATAACGGCCTTGTATGCTTAATAGATGAGCCCTGCGCAGTTTCACCTCAACATTGGATGGATAGAGCCCTTCGGCACTGACCACCGCAGCCTCAAGTCCTTCCACATCTTGCACCTCAAGGTAGTAATCTATTATCATCAAGAGTTCCTCCACGTCGAAGAAAGTGCCTGCCCCGTCACGTCCTTTCTCAAAACGGAGCACTGCATCGCGTACATCGCGGTCGAAATCCTTAAAACGATCCATCTTCATATCTCTCAAAAACTAAATCTAACAGTTATGCCTCCCTTGGTTGTAGAGTTGGGATAGGCGTTGCGAATATACGGGTTATTAATATTGGTCTGGAAGAAGGCACGCAGCGTCAGGGTGGTGGAGAGTGCATATTCCGCCGACAGCTCTGCCATCCACACTTCGCTTCCCGACGACACCTGACTGAAATTCTGGTTAATCTTCCGGATATTGGTTTTGTTGCTGTTGTATGTCAAATTCAACTGCAGGACAATATCGCTCTTTAGGTGCTGCACATTCTCGCCCACTTTCACATCGAAGGCCACATCCTTGAATCTGTATCCCCCACCGAAGGTGATACCCTGACGGGTGGTCTCGGTAAGTTGGTTGTTGGCGAAGCTGAGACTCAACGTGCGGTTACGCTGCATGGAGAAGTTCAACTGCACACTATTCTTCATACTCACCGAAAGACGGATGAGGGGATTGAACTGCTCGCTAATCTGGACGGACTCCATGCTCAGCGGTGCAACAAAATCATCGCTACCGTTCAACACGGTCTCTTTACCATAGTCGTAGCCACTGCGTCCCGAGATGGCTGCATCGGTGTAGTAATTGCCCACGCTGTAGGTGGAGGAATAGCGGTGCGAGAGCGAGATGTTGTTAAACCATTTCTTCAACCAGGCTATCTTATTCAGTCCATTGTAGTTCACCGACCAGTTGGGGAGAGGCATCCGCATGAACGGCGAGAAGGGATAGTTCTCTACATCCTTGCCCAGATAGGCAGCGAGGAAACTGGTCAGCAGCACGGTTTGCTGGTTGGCTCCATAGCCAAAGGGATAGTATTCGCCGTTCATGGTGTCAAGCACCATCTCCCTGCATCGGGGGTCGCTGTTGGCTTCGGCCAAGCGGTTTGCCACAATGGAACGATACGACAGAAAGGTCTTATACAGGTCGTCTGGCGATATGAAGGCCGTGGCCATGCTCCAGCAGGTGTTATTGAACGACCCGGCCATTACATAACTCAGGGGGCCCTCTACATCGTCCAGCTGACTCATGAACTTATAATAATACTCTTCGTGCGACTGGGTATTCTGCGAGGCGGTGAACTCTATTCGGAAATCACGTATTGGTTCCACCGTTGCCTGGAACGATAGCGACCGTGTGAGTGTGTTCTGGTGTGCGCTGTTCATCAAGGTGTCGGTACTCAATAGTCGGCTCTCTCGCAGCCGCTCCACAAGGCCGTCGTTATATCCCGCCACGAACGCAGGACCCGGCTGCCAGCCATTTCTCGGGTCCATACCAAGTATTCTGGCCGAACCCATATATCCAGGAAGCACGGAGCCGGCATTGTTGGAGAACTGTACGGAGAAACTCTTGAGGCCTGTGACCATCCTGATGGCAAAGTTACCTATCTCCGAGAGTGTTTCAAGCATCTCTGCCCTGCGCACCGAATCGGGGTTCTTGACACGGGCGATGGAGTCCTGCATAGCCTTCTCACGTTCCTTTTTAGTCATACGCTTGGGGTCCTTCGGCTGGGCGGGAGTCTTCTGCTTATAGGCGTTTTTGATGAACGGGAACCTGTTGTAAAGGGTCTGCATCGAGCCCGACACTGAGGCCTGGAACTGTCCCGAACCGTTCAACGTGCTACCCATCGAGGCCAAGGCTTGTGTGGTACCCATGAAATTATAGGTAGCCCTGTAGCTGACCGGGACACGCAGGAAGTCGAGATAAGGCAGTTTGCTGATAGGAAGTTCCCACGTGGCATTCAATGTCTGCTGATAATTCTGCATTGTACCGCCTTGCATCAACGAGTTGCGTATGGCCTCCCTGCTCTCGCGCGTATCCACTCGGCCTACCGGCTCGTCAATCCGGGCATTGGCAATGGCATTGTACTGCAGATGCAGACTCCTGCTAATATCCCATTGCAAACCATACTCGCGCCGCCATGTAAACTGCTTGTAGTATGTAGGCTTCATGATTACCAGTGCCGCACCCTTCTTCCTCAAAAGGGTCTCTTCATAGTCGCGGTACACCTCGGTGCTGAACGAGAAGTTCTTGGGCTTGTAGTAGAGGTTGAAGTCCTTGATGAACTTTCCGTTCTTGCTATTGATAAACTTCGACGACGACTTTTCGAAAGGTGCAAACAATCCCGGCTCCTTGGGGGTAAAGGCATAGGTGAAACTGCCGCGGTGCTGGTCCTTGTTGTAGTGGCTCAACTCGTCATCCGACGAACGCTCACGGCTGTAGGCATAGGAGAAGGTGAAGTTCTCGATGTCGTAGAAATGGGGTTTCAATGCCGACTTTCCAGTGCGGTCTTTCCTGATGTTGGTCAGCGTGATATTGGTGGTAGTATGGCGTTCCTGCGCTATGGCTCGGACACTGTCGCGGTCGGCCTGTGTGGGATAGGTCTTCAAATCTTCATACAGACGCACATCGGGATCCAGGGGGTTGTATTCAGGGCTGCCCACCTGCTTGTTGTAGTCAAGATAGAAGGGGATGTGTACACCCCATTTCTCGGGGAGGAATTTGCCCAATTCCAAATCCATCGTACTCTGCAGATGGAGGGTGTTGACCAACTCAAGCGATGTGGGTTTTTCCTCCAGATTGCCGAATCCCGAAGTACGGTAAGAGCCATAAAGCGATAGGTTGCCCAAGTCTGCCAAGTTGGTGCGAGCCAAGGCCATGGCAGCCCATCCGCCCCGGTTGTTAAAATCGGTAAGGCGCAACTCATTCAGCCATACTATGCACGACTTCGGAAGCATGTCGTTCCCATCATCCAGCGCCTCTTTCTTCGGATTGCGGACACCCACCATGATGACTTTTACCTTCCCAAGATTGGGCGTGCCCAGCACAGTGTATTTACGGCCATCGGCATACTCGCTGTACAGCAGCTGACTGCTGTAAGCCAAGTCGCCATTGCGGATAAGGCGGTTCCTGTTGGTCTTGATGTCGACAAGTTTGGTGAGGTCTATCTCCACATTGTTGGCAATAGGCCAGATGGCATAGGGGTCATCGCGACTGACTCCCCAGTCGGTAAACTGCAGGGGAACCTCATATTCATAGTAGTTGTTGGTATAGTCGCTACCCAGACGCACAAAGAGCACCAAATCGCCGTCCTTCATGGGGTCGGAGATGTTCTTCTTCTCGGCATGGACAAACATCTTCAGTTTTCCATAGTTGCGCAGGTCATACTGGGTGCTCCTGTATACGGCACGTGCATCACCAGAGGCGAGGTCGCTGATGTTCATCGACAGTGCCTGTTCATTCAGCTTGATGGCCACCGACGACGAGCTGTACCACTCCTCACGTTCGATGTCGGGAGGCAACACATAGGGTACAGGATACCGGCTTCCGTTCTCCTCGATATTGACGGTACTGATGCTGAACGATGTGTTGGAGCCAGTGCCAGTGGGATAGTCACCCGGTTGCAACAAGTTCTCGGTGTACTTGCGCCACGTGGCATACACCAGTTCCAAGGTGGCAAAACGCAGGATGATGGGCTCCTCGAAATCGCTCAGGAACATACGCATGAAACGTATTGACTGGAATCCGTTCAACTTGCCCACCAACTGGTCGTACTCACGGATGGGGATGCGGAACTGATACCACTTGCAGGAGGTAGTGCTACCATTGGGCAGCATGATATTGGTGGCTTCCTGTATGTCGACGATGTGGTTCTGGCCAATCTCCATGTGGGCAGGGTCGAGTTCTATCAGATACTGGTAGTAGTTCTCACCCTCGCTGAGGGTATTGTCCTTGTTGATGTCTTCGACGTTGGGGTAGATGGATGCCGCTGTGGTATACGACTCGGGGTTGTCGGCATCCACGGTGGAGTTGCCTTCGGGGTTGTTGTAATACTTATAACGGTCGTTGATCTTCACATCGGCCTCGTCATAGTCTGTGCCGCGGTAATAGTGGAAGTCATCGGCCGACGGGTCGACATTGGCAAGCAGATAGGCCTGCGACTCAATGCCGAGTTCAATGGCAATCCGGTCGAGATAGTCGGAGAAGAAACTCTGCTCATCGTTGGAGCCATAGGTGCTGCTGAGTCCGTCGTAGCCGATGTCCTGATACTTACGCGAGGCCTCGTCGCCCGAGAAGGCATTGACAATAGGCTGCGTGTTGGGCACCCGTCCCCATATCGTGGTGTCCACACCTGTGATTTCGGTGCTGGTGGGCAGTCCGTTCTCAAAGCCCTTGCGGCCATCGCGGAGAATATCCTCGCTGATGTCACCGAGGTTGATATACAGCTTGCCGCCCGAATGGGTTGGGTTCTCAATAAAGGGGTCCATCAACCAGAATTCGATGGTCTCGATGTTCTGTGTCTCGAAGTCGGTGTAGTCGAGCGGACGCATGATGCCACCCCAGCGGCTGCGGGGTTGTGCCAGTGTTCCGTCGGGATTGAGACCGGCGCTGTATGGCGTGGGAGCCACATCGTAGTTGTAGGGGCCGCGCTCGGAGGGATAGTACGCCAGATTCAGCTCGTAGATATTGGTCAGCTCGCCCTGGGCCAGCTGCTTGTTGGGGAACACCTCGCGCTCGGCAATGCGTCGGGCATAGGGCTTTGAGCGGTCGTCGGGAGTGATATTGCGGGGACTGTCGCTGTTATAGAAGATGTTGTCTATTCGATACCACGCCAGTTTCGCCCTGTTGAAACCGTAGGCCAGACCTGTAGAGGGAGCTGTCTCGGGGAACTGGGGCAGGGAGAGCTTGTAGTCCTGCGGAGTGGAGGCAAGATGCCAGAACATCACACCCTTCAGGTCGATACTGCTCTCGGCGCCTTCAAAGTCGTCGACGTATGTAACACTGCCCTCTTTACTGCCCGTGCGGGAGATGCCGGGGATAAACTGTGCAAACTCGGCGGAGAGGGTGAGGTTCGACGGCGCCTTGGTGTCAATACCGGGCAGCATGTCCACCAACTTAGTGATGAAGGGAGCCTCATGCCTGTAGCTCAAGTCGAAGCCGTATATGCTGTTGCTGGTAGGCTCCTCGCCGAAATTGTTCTTCTGGGTCAACGGCTTCTCATGCAGATTCATGAAGGTGGCACCCACATTGAAGTCGGGTTCTATCTCGTAGTTGACATGGGCGCCTGTCATGGTCTTGGTCATCATGCTGAACGAATTATTCTCGCTGCTGACACTGATGGGGGTGCCGCTGCTGAGAATGCTCTCGTTCACGATGCGCACTGTTCCCATGGTGTAGTCGACGGTGTAGTCCACATTCTCTATCAGCGGCACGCCGCCCGCAGTGACGGTCACTGACCCCGGCGAGACACTGTAGCCCAGCGATATTTCTCCACTCACCGTGGAGGAGTAATAGCCCTCTATATAGAACTTGTTCTTGTCGGCATACTGTTGTGCAAGGGTACGCGTCATGGTGTAGAGCGAGTCGAAACAGTATTCCTGCGCAAACTCGTCGTTCCCTATCAACTCGCGCAGGTCGCGTCCGAAGGGCTCCACATAGGGGAAGAAGATGCGGCCCGTACTGGCCTGGATGATACCTCCTTTGAAGGCGGCACTGTCGAACCAGTCAAACACACCGTCGGCGTAATAATAGTTCTGCGAAGCATCCATCCTGTCCAGCCCGAAGAGCTCGATTAGGGGGATGCCCTCTTTTGGACCGGAGGTGAAATAGCCTATGCCCACGCCTCCTTCACGGCTCTCGTAGAGGATGTTCAGGCGGAAATTCTCACGGCCTATCTGTGTACTCCGCAGGAAGTAGACGTTCTTCATCATCAGTCGCCACAGCGGACTGCGGGTGTCCACACCCGTACCCTTAATCAGTTTCACCACCAAGGTATTGGGGTCGTTCACACCGTCGGTGGTCAACTCACCCACCTGATAGACTGTCGTGTCGCCGATAACCTGATACTGGAAAGCCACGGCCAGCACCTGGTCGGCACTCAGCGGCTGGCTCAAGGTAATGAATCCAAGCTGGGCGTTGAAGGTATACTCACTGCTGTTCAGCAGGCGGGCGCTCTCCACCTTCACGTAGTCGGATCCGGCCGTGAAGCCTGCTCCCTGCATATAGGAGGTGATATTGTCCACACTGCGGATGGCACTGCGGTTGATGACCTCAAAGATATTGTTACTTCCGTTGGTAGGACGGACCGAACGGCCACCAATCAGGTGATTGCTCGAGGGGCTGTTCTCGCCAAGGTCAGTCAAAGCTAGGATGTTCCTGTTGTTGGTCACCGCAGCACCCACATTGGTGCGCCATACCTCCATCCTGATGATGCGGATAGGCGTATTGGGTGTGGGGAGAGTGGACATCGCCTTGTTGTAATTCTCATAGAAATACTGCGAGATGAAGTAGTGCCTGTTTTCCTCGTACTCGTCGGCACGGATCTGGAACTCACGTGTCGAGGCACCGCCCTGCACACGCATGTTTTCCGTGCTGGTCTCTTTCTGCGACCACACGGCATCCACCGTCAGCTTGCCGAACTTCAGCTTGGTGTGAATTCCAAACAACTCCTGGCTGCCGTGGATAAGGGTGGTGTTTAAGGGGAAGGAGATATTGGCCGCCTCAAACAGCTGGATAATCTCGTCCTCCTTGCCCTCATATTTCAGCTTGATCTTGTTCTCGAAGTCGAATGTAGCCTGTGTATTCCAGTTGATGTCGAAATCGAAGAGGTCGCCAATCTTGGCATTCATATTCACCTGTATGTTCTCGTCGAAATCGAACGTGGTCACACTGCGGCGGTCGGCATCGATATTGTAGTCATCGCGGAAGTTGTTCACTATCTGGAACGTCAAATCAGCACTGCCCGAAGGGTTGATGCTGATATTGGGTATCTGCAGCAATCCGTCCACCTTCTTGCTGATCTCGCTGAAGCCGGGGATACGGCTCAGCAAGCCGTCGTCCGAGGCCGTGTCCGCTGTTGCCGACCGTTCATTCCAGTATTTCTTCATCAACTGGTCCAGTTGGTAGTTCTGATACTCGTCAAAGGTCATATACTCGCGGTTGATGACCATGTCGCCCAACCGTGTCACCTTGACATACGAGCCGGTCTGGGCATCATACTCCACTGTGGTCACTGGACCGTTGTCAGGCGACTGGGCATACATCGTGCTTCCGGCTCCCGCTATCAGCAGAACCAGCAGCAGGCACACCAACATCCTGACCGGACGGTGGGATGGAGCGTACCCGAATATCGTATGTCTATGTATCGCCAAGCTCAAACCTTTTGATAACTTATACCTTAAAAACCCTTATAGTCTTAAATCCTTTTCAACCCTTCCTTGATCATCTCCTCCACTGTCATATTGTTGTCCAGTGCTATGACCACCTTCTCGGCGGCGGTCTTCGGGAATCCCAGCATCACCAAGGCGCTCACCGCCTCCTCTTTCTTCACCGAAGCATTGCCGGCCTTGCCCACCGATGTCTGGGGTAGACCGATGCCCATAGTGGTGTCTCCCACTTTGTCCTGAAGTTCCAGCACGATACGCTGCGCTGTCTTGGCACCCACACCTTTCACCCGCTGCACCGTCTTGGCGTCACCACCGGCAATGGCATTCGTCAGTTCCTCCACCGAGAGCGAGGAGAGCATCATCCGCGCAGTGGCGGCACCCACTCCGTTCACCCCCAACAGCAGCCGAAACATGGTCCGCTCCTGCGTGGAGAAAAAACCATACAGCAGATGGGCATCCTCCCTTATCACTTCGTGGACCCACAATTTCACCTCGCTGCTCTCCTGTATGGCACTGTAGGTATTCAGCGTTATCTCAAGCAGGTAACCCACCCCGCAGCAGTCTACCACTGCATTGGCGGGCGTTACCGACGACAGTCTTCCTGATATATACTCGTACATGTTTCTCTCGTTTTCAACGTATTATTTACTTATCTTGTAGCGGAACGGATGGGACGTGACCGGCAACGGCCCCCACGAGCCGAAGCCGCCAAAGTCCTGCGGAGGCTCGCTTTCGGCGTATTGGTATCCTATGCCCTGGGCGGGTGATTCGGGCTGGAGATGGAAGTCCCCCTCGTAGGGGTCAACAAACATGGGGTCCTCGTCCCACTCGCCGCCGCGCACCAGACAATGCTCTATCGTCAGCGATGCACCTCCGCGTTCATCCAAATCCACATACATCTCGCCGTCGGAGCGGCTGCCATAGATGATGCAATCCCCCAGCCAGGCTTGCATGGGCCACACATACAGCGTTCCCCTGTAGTTCATCGTGTTGGTGACAAACACACTGCCCACCTTTCGGTTGTCATACCGCCAGTAGTCGGCAAAAGTACAGCGGCTGAAAGCATAGTCGCCGCCATACTGCATGGCCACTGTGGCCACGCCGCAGTTATACACCAGCAGGTTATCACCTGCCACGGTGGCCGTCTGGCACAGCAGGCCTGCCAGCACATGGTTGGCCACCTGCGTATTGCTCACCGTCAGTGTGGGACGGTCGCTGGCACAGCTGTCCACCCGCAAGCCCACGTAGGCGTTCTCAATCCGGGCATGGTCAATCACATTGTCGCGGCTGCCAGCCGACAGCCACACATAGCCCCACTGCCCGGGCAGGGTCTTGTACCTGCCGTCCTGCCGCACCGAGGTGAAGAGCACAGGCTGCTCCTCGGTCCCCTGCACGACCAGTGTCGCACTGTCGTACACCCACAGCACAGCGTCGTTATAGAAATAGAGCTCGTCGCCGGCCTGCAGATGCAGTGTCTGACGCGAGTCCACCACTGCATACCCCACAATCACATGCGGCAGGTCATGCCGCCACCCATCGCAGTCTATCACGCTATAGGCGTAGGGCTTGCCAAAGGTTGAGTCAATCAACGGCGTGCCGTCGGCATAGTGTATCGTGTCCGTCGGCACATGGTATATCGCATTGCGCCCATACGCTGTCAAGGGCAGTCGACGGATGCTGCCGCCACTGCGGAGCACCATGGCGTCCTCTATCAAAAAAGGCTCTGTGGCCACATTGGGCTTGATGTTGGCACGCACAAAGACAAAGATGCTGTCGCCTGCGGCAATGGTCACATCCTTTGCCACCATGCTCGTATCCCCGTCCACATTCAGACGGAAACGCGAACCATACCCTTCAGCCAATGTCACAGACTCCAGACGCACTGCCTCGCTGCCGCGGTTATACACCTTCAGCTGGCGTGTGGTGGTGCCCATCTGGGTGAACACCGTATCAAACGCCATTGTGTCGCACGAGAATTCCAGCGCGTCCAGACTTCCGGCAAACCGCTCTTCCTTCTGGCACGACACCAACATTCCCGGCAGCAACACTGCCACAGTCAGGACTATAAAGAATAACCTTCTAAGCATTCTGTACCTATTAACGCAAAAGCCCCCCGATTATTATTATAACAGCTATTTTTTTCTTCGCGTCAGCGGCCAGCCTCCGCAGCCACCCCAGCCGTGCGGCCACTCACCGGTGGAACCCCTCCAAGGGCGTAAGTCCCTTCAATATTGTATTCTTCCTGCTTCATTACAGCATCGTTGTCCGATTAGGCAACGGCTAACGATGCCGGAACGAAACAGGAAGGATGCTGGATTGAAGGACGTTACTGCTAAGAACGGACAGCGGGAGGCCGTCTCGCCCAGCCGCTATTTGACATAGAGGTCGAACACCTGGTTGAGCCGGAGGCTGCACACCGGGCAGAACGGGGCGTAGTCGCGCATCATGCAGCGCATGGTGGGGCGGTAGATGCCTTTGCTGTGATAGCCTGCACCTTCGTAGACACCTAGGGGGCCGTTCTTTCCGCGGGGAACACTATTGTTCGGCGGGGTGGGTACAGGTGTGCCCGCAGGGAGCATGGACTGCCATTTGGAGGCAAAGTCGACCAGCGTGGTGATATTGGGCTCAATGGGTTCCTGGTCAAGGAGGTGGATGTCGCCATAGCTGAGATCCTCATCGACATACTCGTCGGCAAGGCCGCCGATGGAGTGCCCCAACTCATGGGGAAGCACCACGTAGGCCATCTGGTTGAGGGAACTCATGGCGTAGAAGTTGTAGATGGCCCCACCACCGTAGGTGGTGCTGTTGGCCATGATGATGATATGGTCGCAAGGAGTGGCGCTGATGGCGTCATGCAGCTGGAAGAGATGCATGGTCATGAGGTAGCGGTCGGCGCCAAAGGTGTTGTAGCTGGAGCCCACAAGGCTGTTGACGTGGATGCCCTTGCCGGGGTCGGTGATGCCGGAAGCCTCACCCATGAGGGGGATGCCCCACACGTTGAAGTCGTCCGAGCGGCTGCTGAAAGGCTCCTGCCCCAGCAGGAATTTGCAGAAAGATTGCATGTCGCGCATCATCTTGAGGCTGTCGGCAGGGCCGTAGCCTTCGGGCACTATCACCACATCCATCTTGCTGTGGGGGTCGCCTTTGTACTGAAGTCTGACGGGGTCGGCCATAAGGTGCAACACCGAACTGCGCCGAAGCTGCGCCATGGCCGAGTCGGGGTCGAAACGATAGCTGAACTGGGGATGCATGCGTTGGTCGCTGCCGCGCTGGAGGAAACAGATGTCGACAGGCCGTTTGGGCCACGGCACCCGCACAACCTCCTCGAACACAGCCACACTGTCGGCGCCCTGCGGGGTGTCGCGATACTCGTGGAAGAGTGAGTTGTATCCACGGCTGTAGAGCTCACGGCCCGTATGCGGGTCTTTGACCACAATGCAGTAGGCCCCGTTGTCGAAGGGGTCGAGAAGCTGCGTGAGCGAACCCGCCCAATGCCCGATACACTCGTGCGACTGCAGCTGAACGGTGTCGTGCTGACGGTTGCCGACACGGAGGTAGTTTATGCGCAGGGTGCTATCGCTGAAATAGTCGTTGAACTTTACGTTTTGAGCCTGGAGAGCACTGTCCGACACGAGGGCGGAAAAGAGCAGGATGGATGCAATTATAATCTTCATATCGATACTAAAAACGCAAAAACGGGCAAAATAGTATAAAAAAACCGTTTATGTACAAAAAAGTTTGTAATTTTGCACCCCGAAAATGATAACAAGAATCTATACAGACAATCCCAACCAACGGGAGGTGCGGCGGGTGGCAGACCTGCTGCAGCAGGGCGGCATCGTGGTGCTGCCTACTGACACGCTGTATGCCTTTGCTTGCAGCATGGAGTTTAAACGCTCGGTGGAGACCATTGCCCAGCTCAAAGGGTTCTCGCTGAAAAAGGCCAAGTATTCGATGCTGTGCAGTTCGTTGAGCATGGTGTCGGAGTATGTGAGGCCGATGGACAAGGATTTGTTCGGCCTGCTGAAAGGCTGTCTGCCCGGCCCCTACACGTTCATTATGGACGCCAACAACAATGTGCCGCGCAATTACCTTAACCCCAACAAGACCATCGGTGTGCGCGTGCCGGCCAACAGCATACTGCAGGCTGTGGTGGAGGCCGTGGGGTGCCCTCTGATAGGCACGTCGGTGCGTCGCGTGGACGAGGAGACGGAGGCAGAATACCTGACCGACCCCGAGCTGATACACGAGACCTGGGGACACCGCGTGGACCTGGTGGTGGACGGCGGCATGGGCGAGGACGAGCCCAGCACGGTGCTGAACTGTGCCGGCGGCGAGATTGAGATTATGCGCCACGGCAAGAACACCCCGGAAGGCGAACGCCTGCTACAAGATTTGTAACAGAACCGGTTGGACTCGGAAACGATTTCATCATATTCATACCCTAATCTTCCAATACGCAACACCGATTATCCGTAATACCTTTAGCAATCAAAGCTTGAAATAAACAATCAACAAGATGAAGATAACGATAGGCGACGGCCGAAACCTCTATAGCGGACCCTGGGGCTTTGTAGCCCAAGTGGTGGTGATGACGTTGGCCACCATCCTGGCTGCCTACCTGCTGCCCGGGGTGCATGTGGACACCGTGGGCGCGGCCATCCTGACGGCGGCAGTCATTGCATTGCTCAACAACTTTATCCGCCCCATACTTATCGTGCTCACCCTCCCCTTCACGGTTGTGACCATGGGGCTCTTCCTGCTGGTCATCAATGCTATCATCATCATGATGACGGCAGGGCTGGTGCCACATTTCCACGTGAACGGATTCTGGAACGCACTGCTCTTCAGCCTGCTGCTGACGGGCATCAATTATCTGCTGGAGATTCCCAACAGGCTGGAACACCGACCGAAATACCAACCCTCCGACAAGCAACAGAACGACTACCACACCGACACCGACGAGGAGGGCTTTACCCCATACGAGGAAATTACCGACGACAATAAATAATAGCAATCATGAATACTGTAACAACTGTGGCTGCACTGACCGCAGCCATCAACCAAGCAAAACAAGACAAAAAAAGCATAGGACTGGTTCCCACCATGGGAGCCCTGCACGAGGGACACCTGTCGCTGGTGCGCCGCGCCCGCGCCGAGAACGATGTGGTGGTGGTGAGCGTGTTCGTCAACCCCATTCAGTTCAACAACAAGGAAGACTTGGCCAAATATCCCCGCACGGTGGAGCAGGACTGCAAGCTGCTGGCCGAGGCGGGAGCAGACATCGCCTTCGTGCCAACGGTGGAGGAGATGTATCCCGAACCCGTGAACACGGTGTATCACTTCGGACCCCTTGAGGAGGTGATGGAGGGACCGCGCCGTCCCGGCCACTTCAGCGGTGTGGCAGTGGTGGTGCGCCGCCTCTTCGACCTGGCTCAGCCTACACGCGCCTATTTCGGCGAGAAGGACTTTCAGCAAATTGCCATCATCCGCAATCTGCTGGAACAAATACAGTACCCCATCGAGCTGGTGCCCTGCCCCATTGTCCGCGCCGACGACGGACTGGCATTGAGCAGCCGCAATATGCGCCTCAGCAAGGAGGCCCGCGAGGTGGCCCCCAATATCTATGCCACCCTGATGCAGGCTGTGGAGATGTCGGAGTTTGAGGACGTGGAGAGCGTGAAGCTGTGGGTAATGGACACCCTCAGCTCGTTCCACGAGGTGAACGGCCTGGACGAAAGCCTCCGTTTCGAGCCCGAATATTTCGAGATAGTGAACGACGTCACCCTCCAGCCTATCGAGGATTGGGGAGACAGTGAAGGCGTGGTGGGCTGCATTGCCGTATGGCTGGACGGCGTACGCCTTATCGACGTCATCCGCTTCCGCCCCGAAGAGGAGGAGTAAATGAACTTGGAATTCGTTAATATGTCAATTCTTGAATCGAATTGGCTCATTGACAAGTTGACACGTTCACACATTTACCCATTCGCCCATTCCATTAAAATTAAACCTGTTACATAATCATGAAGTACACCCTGTTCTTGCTTTTAATCCCCTTGATGATGTGGGGATGCAAGAAGCCGACACCCGCCACCCCCGACGAACCGCCCGTGGTGGAACCCATAACGTATTACGAGCAATGCCTGTTCCGTCCCGGCGACTACGGCAGCACTAACTGGCGCATTCCCGCCATCTGCTGCCTGCCCGACGGCACGCTGCTCATCACCTGCGACCGCCGAAAGTACAACGAGTCCGACCTGCCCGAAGACATTGACATTGTGTCACGCCGCAGTACCGACAACGGCCGCACCTGGAGCGAACCCGTCACCATTGCCGAGGGTACAGGCCGCAAGCACGGCTTCGGCGATGCCGCCTTGGTGGTGTGTGAGAATGGCGACGTGGTATGTGTGTTTGTTGGCGGGAACGGCCTCTTCGCTTCGTCCGAGTCCGACCCCATCAGCAGCTACGTGTGCCGCAGCACCGACGGAGGGCAGACCTGGTCGGAGCCGGAGGACATCACAGCCCAGTTGTGGGGAAGCTCGGCCTCCAATACTGTCTGCCGCAACTACCGTGCCTCGTTCTTCGGCTCGGGCAACGGCTTACGGCTGACACGCGGAGAGCATGCCGGCCGCATCATGTTTGCCGCCGCCATGTGCCGCAAGGGCAACAGCAATACGCTGGACAACTTCGTGGTCTTCAGCGACGACAACGGCCACACCTGGCAGGTGTCCGACCGCGCCTACAGCGGTGGGGACGAGGCCAAACTGATGGAGCTGACCGACGGACGGGTGCTTATCAGCGTCCGCCAAAGCGGTGCGCGTGGCTACAACCACTCCGCCGACGGCGGCAAGACTTGGGGCACCCAAGGACGATGGGATTGCATGAAGACCAACGCCTGCAATGGCGACATCCTCCGTCTAGCGGCCACCGACCGTGGCGACAGCCGTAACATTCTCCTGCACAGCATTCCCAACTCGATGGAACGCCGCAACGTGAGCATCTTCGTCAGCTATGATGAAGGCAACACTTGGCAAGACCCTGTTTTGCTGTTCAACGGCCCCTCGGTCTACTCCTCTATGACTCTGCTGAAGAACGGCAGCGTGGGCGTATTCCTCGAAGAGAACCCCAACGGCGCCTGCGAGCTGTGGTACCAGAACTGGCCCGTCGACAGCCTCCTCCGGAAATAACTATTTAAACAGCACAAAAACACAGCAACACCCACAAGGTCTTGCTGTGTTTTCTTAAAAGAAAGACGCTACCAACGAAAAAACAAGGCTATTTGCGTTATTTCCGAAGATAACTACATAAACTTGCTTTCTAGAGGGGTACGCGATTTCAGATTAGTGTAGTATAAACTCCTCCATATTTTCGGGTGTTACAACCTTAAAACTGGCATCTGGGTAATTATCTGCAAACCCCTTGGGGACATTTGTGGGTTTCCGTGGATTATACTTAAACTCGAAAGCACTCAAAACCCCATTGCACTCCTCCAGATAGTCTATTTCTTTCTGCTCACGGGTTCGCCAAAAATAGCGATTACACCAACGATGAGTATAGTCATTGTACTTCAGCCGTTCCGAAACAATAAAATTCTCCCACAAGGCACCCACATCCGTTCTCATCTCAACCTGAGAAAAGTTTGCAATGAGCGAATTGCGTATTCCATTATCGTAAAAATAGATTTTCTTACTGTTCTTTAGTTCATTGCGCATATTGCGGCTGAATGATGGGAGTCGAAAAATAATGTATGACTTCTCAAGCACATCAATATACGACTCCACGGTCTTAACATCAATCCCCACCGTGTTTGCCAATTCGGAGTACGACACTTGTGACCCCACCTGATAAGACAATGCCTGCATGATTGCCACTAACTTATCCGACTTCTTAACCTGTCCCAACGTCAACACATCTTTATACAGATAACTATCCGTCAACTCCTTCAACACCCTCTGCTCGTTGCCGGCCGATGTCACCACCTCTGGATAGTATCCAAAAACCAGCCTATGGGGAAGAAGTCGCCGTTCGGTCAGCAGTCCATGATGGGCAACCATCTCACCGAAACAAAGCGAATAGAGTTTATACTCCCATTTGCGGCCTGTCAATGGTTCATTCAAACGGTTGGCAAGCTCGAAAGAAGAACTCCCTGTTGCAACAAGCTGGACATCCGGCATCTGGTCAGTAATAACCTTCATTCGCAGTCCGATATCTTTCACCCGTTGAGCCTCGTCAATCACCAAAACACGTTTCTCACCCAGAAGGCTATACATCCGTGCCGCAGTCATGCCCTCCATCATCGCCTGAGTATCCACATCGTCGCCCCACAGCCACAAAACATCCTCCGAATTCTCAAATATCTGTCGCAAAAGCGTCGTTTTCCCTGTTTGCCGGCTCCCCATCAGCACAATGGCTTTGCCTTTAAACAATTGGTCTTCAATATCTTTATACAATATTCTCTGTATCATTGTAGCAGTATTTTACAATGCAAAGATACAACTTTTATGGAATTAAATCCACAAAAGTTTAAACATTTGTGGATTTCATTCCACAAATGTTTAAACTTTTGTGGATTTCAATGTTGAAATAAAATAGTCCTCCGCCACCATGTCTGGATAAGAACACCCATACTTCCCAGCACAACAACACCATCACCTCCACCACCGTTAGTCGTTTGCAAAGTACACTCCTGCCCCATAAAGGGGTACATTTGTCATTCTCTCCTGCTCTCGGTACGGGCTCATCGAGAAGCGGACACCGTGCATATTCTCATTTTGTTGGAGGAACACACTCAACGATTTTGATTTTAGATTTTCTTCTGACTTTACTTCGATAGGAACTATATTAGTTCCATGCTGTATCATGAAATCAATCTCCATTGGACTATTATCCTTGCTATAATAAAAAATGGACTGCTCAATACTCGCTGCCAGATGAGTACAGACAAAATTTTCAGTAAACATGCCCTTACCTTCTTTCATATCGTTAGGAAGAATCAGTGTGGCCGGGTCAACTTCTGCCATTGCTCCGAGCAGGCCTACATCCAGTAGATATAGTTTGAAGGCTGATAAATCCTCATACACCTTCAATGGCATCGTTGGACTGCTCGCTCGACCCACTCTAATAACGAGCCCCGCATCTATGAGCCATTGTATTGCCACCTCAAATTCCTTTGCCCGGCCACCTTTCTTGGCAACACCATAGATAAACTTCTTGTTTTCCTTTGACAACTGTGACGGCATAGAACGCCACACTATTCCTATACGTTTCGACTCTTCATCTGTGGTATGTTTGGCAATGTCATTACGGTACGCAATCAGAATCTTATTTTGGACTTTTCTTACCGAATTTGGGTCATTTGTTTTCAAATATGTCTTTACAACTTCCGGCATTCCTCCGACCAAATAGTACTCACGTAGCATTTGAACGAGTGTCAGGTGCAGACCTGTCAACATGTACCAGTTTTTTTTCTGCAATTGCTCTGCCATCAAATTCCTCCCTCGTGCAATGAGGAATTCCGTGAACGACATGGGGAACATCCTTATCATATCGACCTTCCCAACAGGAAACGACTCACCGTGCCGCAGCGTGATGCCAAGCAACGAGCCAGCAACACATACATGATATTCAGGCGCATTCTCACAAAAATATTTCAACGAAGCCAAACCTTTTTGTAATTCTTGTATTTCGTCCAGAATGATTAGCGTATCACCGGGCACGACTGGCACACCCGCAATGGCGGCAATGGCAAAAAGGACCCTCTCCATGTTGTAGTCCTGCACAAAGAGATTCTTTGCCTGCTCGTTTTCATCACAGTTGATATATGCGACATACTTATAGTGCTGTTTCCCGAAGTCAAGCAGACTATATGTTTTGCCGACCTGCCGAGCCCCAAGCACAATAAGCGGCTTCCTTTCATCCGATTTTTTCCACTCAATCAATTGATTTACAACATTTCTATACATCTTCCTTGTAATATTTTACAATGCAAATATACAAAAAAATGAACGAATAATCACGTATTAACTACAAAAAAATGAACGAAAATCTGTTCACTAATTACATTTTTATGAACATGTGTCCACTTTTCATTGACTTTCCCTAGAATTGGTTGACAGATTTGGGACGGTTAAACTGAATTGGTTTACAATATTTAGGCCATATCCCTAATCCGGCTTACACCATCACGGTATCGGTTTACACTTTTCGGTTCTTTCGCCTGTTCGAGTT